>JAKFBZ010000141.1:0-2355 GCA_036676945.1 Marmoricola sp. | reverse complement strand
CGCACCGGCCCACGCGGTCGCCGAAGCGCTCCGGATCGCTGCCGCCGGCGATGTCCTGGAAGCCCTGCCCGCAGGACTGGACAGCGTCGTGACCGAGAAGGGCCGCTCGTTCTCCGGCGGCCAACGGCAACGGCTCGTGCTCGCACGCGCGCTGGCCGGCGACCCCGAGGTGCTGATCCTGGTCGAGCCGACCTCCGCGGTGGACGCACACACCGAGGCCAGGATCGCCGGCCTGCTGGGCACCGCCCGCCGCGGGCGCACCACGGTGGTGACCACATCGAGCCCGCTGATGCTCGCCGGGGCCGACGTCGTCGCCTTCGTCGAGGACGGCCGGGTCGTGGCCACGGGCACCCATGACGATCTGATGTCCGGCTGCCCGCCGTACCGGGCTGTGGTGACCCGCGAAGAAGCCGACGAGACAGCGGGGGTGGGCGCATGAACGACGCCCTCCCGGTCGCGGACAAGGCCGACGTACGCCGGTACCTGCGCGACCTCTTCCGCCGACACCCGCGGCCGATCCTCGCCGCGCTCGCGCTGCACGTGCTCGCGGCCGGCGCCGGGCTGGCCGCGCCGCGCCTGCTCGGCGACCTCGTCCAGGCCGTGCACGACGGGACCACGGTCGCCCACGTCGACCGGATCGCCCTGCTCCTGGGCGGGTTCGTGATCGTCCAGACCGTGCTGACCCGCTTCGCCCGGTTGCGGTCGCAGGTGTTCGGCGAGCAGTTGCTGGCCGAGCTGCGCGAGGACTTCGTCGACAACTCGCTCGACCTGCCGATCGGGACGGTGGAGCTGGCCGGCAGCGGCGACCTGCTCACCCGGACGTCCCGCGACGTCGAGCAGCTCGGCTGGTCGGTGCGCTGGGCGATCCCGGAGTGGACGATCGCGGTGATCACCGCCGGGGCCACCCTGATCGGCGCCGTGCTGGTCGGCTGGTGGGTGCTGCTGCCCTGTCTGCTCGGCGTACCGCCGCTGGCGATAGCGATGCGCTGGTACCTGGCCCGCGCGAAGGACGGCTACCTCTGGGAGGGCGAGACCTACTCGGTCATCAACTCCTCGCTCACCGAGACCGTCGAGGGTGCCCGGACCGTGGAGGCGCTCGGCCTCCAGCAGTCCCGGATCGACCGGATCGACGCCGACATCGCGGAGTCCTTCCGTGCCGAGCGGTACACGTTGTCCCTGCGGACCCGCTTCTTCCCGACGGTCGAGACCGCGTACCTGATCCCGACGGTGGCCACCTTGCTGCTCGGCGGCTGGCTCTACATCCGCGGCGAGGTGAGTCTCGGCGACGTCACGGCGGCGACCCTGTACGTGCAGGCCCTGATCGACCCCGTCGACCGGATCGTCGCGATCCTCGACGAGATCCAGGTCGGTTCCGCGTCGCTCGCCCGGCTGCTCGGCATCGCCGAGGTGCCCGACGACCGGGTCGCCACCGGCAGGGTCCCCGCCGACGAGAAGATCGACGCCGCCGACGTGCGCTTCAGCTACACCGAGGGCCGCGACGTCCTGCACGGCGTCGACCTCTCGGTCGGGATCGGTGAGCGGATCGCGATGGTCGGACCGTCCGGCGCCGGCAAGTCCACGTTCGGCCGGCTCCTCGCCGGGATCCATCCCCCGCGGACCGGATCGGTCACCGTCGGCGAGGTCGGGCTGACCGAGCTGCCGCTCGACGAGCTGCGCGGGCACGTCGCCCTGGTCACCCAGGAGCACCACGTCTTCGTCGGCACGATGCGCGACAACCTCGCGCTCGCTCTCGACGGGGACGCGACCGACGAGCGCCTGTATGCCGCGCTCGAGTCCGTCGACGCCGAGGAGTGGGTGCGCGCCCTGCCGCAGGGCCTGGACACGTTGGTCGGCTCCGGCGGCTCGGACCTCACCCCGGCCCAGGCCCAGCAGGTCGCGCTCGCGCGCCTGGTGCTGGCCGACCCGCACACGCTGGTGCTCGACGAGGCCACGTCGCTGATCGACCCGCGCGCGGCCCGCCACCTGGAGCGCTCCCTGGCCGCGGTCCTGGAGGGCCGCACCGTGATCGCGATCGCGCACCGACTGTTCTCGGCGCACGACGCGGACCGGGTCGCGGTCGTCGAGGACGGCAGGATCACCGAATTCGGCTCCCACGACGACCTGGTCGCCGCGGGCGGGTCCTACGCCGAACTCTGGAACTCCTGGAACAGATAGCCCGTCCGGACGTCGCGCCTGTCGAGACGCGGCCGGACAACGCTATTTCAGTGCGGCTACCGCCGAGAGGGGCGTACGTCACATCGCCGTACCCTGGCGCCCGGATGCTGACAGTAATACTGTCACGGTGGGCCAGTCGGGCCCCAGACTCCCGAACCACAGAAGGCGCGAAGATGAAGC
>JAKFBZ010000140.1:0-40980 GCA_036676945.1 Marmoricola sp. | reverse complement strand
CCGGCTCCCGCGTCATCGGGTGGTCGACGTTGGAGTACGTCGCCACTGCCGACACGGCCCTGGTGAGCTCGCGGGCGTAGGGAGCGGCCGACTGGGCCCGCTGCTGCGCCTTGATGATGCGGGACGCAGCGATCAGCTCCATGGCGCGCGTGATCTTCTTCATCGACTCCGTCGACTTGATCCGCGCACGGTACTCACGCACCGAGAGAGCCATGGCTCAACCCCGCTTCTGCTTGACGATCTGCTCCTGGTCCTCGTCCTCCAGCGCCTCCGCCTCGGGCTCGTTGCCGGGCTTGATGGAACCGCCTTCCGAGGTCTCGAACTGGTCGAGGAAGGAGTCGTAGGCGTCCTCCAGCGAGGAGGCGGTGTCGTCCTCGAACTTCTGCGACTCGCGGATCGCCGACAGGATGCCGTCGTGCGAGCGACGCAGGTAGTCGAGGAACTCGCGCTCGAACCGCAGCACGTCGTCGGCCGGCACCCGGTCGAGGCGACCGGTGGTGCCGATCCACAGCGAGACGGTCATCTCCTCGAGCGGGTACGGCGAGTAGGCCGGCTGCTTGAGGAGCGCCATCAGGCGCTGGCCGCGGTCGAGCTGCTGGCGGGACGCGGCGTCGAGGTCCGAGGCGAACATCGCGAACGCCTCCATGGCCCGGAACTGGGCCAGGTCGACCTTGAGCGACCCGGTGACGGCCTTCATGGCCTTGGTCATCGCCGCACCACCCACGCGGGACACCGACACACCGACGTCGATCGCCGGGCGCTGGTTGGACGCGAACAGGTCGGACTGCAGGAAGATCTGGCCGTCGGTGATCGAGATGACGTTGGTCGGGATGTAGGCCGAGACGTCGTTGGCCTTGGTCTCGATGATCGGCAGACCGGTCATCGAACCCGCGCCGAGCTCGTCGGAGAGCTTCGCGCACCGCTCGAGCAGGCGGCTGTGCAGGTAGAAGACGTCACCCGGGTAGGCCTCACGGCCCGGCGGGCGACGCAGCAGCAGCGACACGGCGCGGTAGGCCTCGGCCTGCTTGGTCAGGTCGTCGAAGACGATGAGGACGTGCTTGCCGTCGTACATCCACTCCTGGCCGATGGCCGAGCCGGTGTACGGCGCGAGGTACTTGAAGCCCGCCGAGTCGGACGCCGGGGACGCCACGATCGTCGTGTACTCCAGCGCGCCGGCCTCTTCGAGCGCGCCACGCACGGAGGCGATGGTCGAGCCCTTCTGGCCGATGGCGACGTAGATGCAGCGGACCTGCTTGGCCGGGTCGCCGGACTCCCAGTTCTGCTTCTGGTTGATGATCGTGTCGATCGCGACCGTGGTCTTGCCGGTGGCGCGGTCGCCGATGATCAGCTGACGCTGTCCACGGCCGATCGGGGTCATCGCGTCGATCGCCTTGATGCCGGTGGCGAGCGGCTCGTGCACCGACTTGCGCTGCATCACGGTCGGAGCCTGGAGCTCCAGCGCGCGACGACCGGTGGTCTCGATCTCGCCGAGTCCGTCGATCGGCGTACCGAGCGGGTCGACGACGCGGCCGAGGTAGCCGTCACCGACGGGGACCGAGAGGATCTCGCCGGTACGGCGGACCGTCTGGCCTTCCTCGATCTTGTCGAAGTCACCGAGCACGACGACGCCGATCTCGCGGGTGTCGAGGTTCAGGGCGATGCCCTGGGTGCCGTCCTCGAACTCCAGGAGCTCGTTCGCCATGCACGAGGGCAGGCCCGACACGCGGGCGATACCGTCCGCCGCCTCGGCAACGGTGCCGACCTCTTCCTTGCTTGCGGCTTCAGGCTTGTAGTCCGCCACGAAGCGCTGCAGCGCGTCCCGGATCTCGTCCGGACGGATCGAAAGCTCCGTCATTTCCTGGTCCCTACTCTCTTGTGCTTCAACGTTTGCGTTCTGGGTCGAGCCGGTCGCGGCTCGCTGTCGTTCTTCTAACCGGCGAGCCGGCGGCGGGCGTCGTCGAGCCGGCTGGCCACGCTGCCGTCGATGACGTCGTCACCGATCTCCACGCGCATCCCACCGACGAGCTCGGGCTCGACGCTGACGTTCAGGTGCACCGGCCGGCCGTACTGACGGGTCAGTGCGTCCTGGAGCCGGCTGCGGTCGGCGTCGGACAGGTCGCGGGCGACCCTCACCTTGGCGACGCTCTCGTCCTTCACCGCTGCGGCGATCTTCTGGTACTCGGCCAGGGCGACGGCCACGGTGCGGTGGCTGCCGTTCAGCGAGAGCTCGGCCAGCCGCAGGGCGGACGGAAGAGCCTTGCCGTCGAGCAGGCCGCGGAGCAGCGCCACCTTGTCGGCCGTCGAACGGGCCGGCTCGGAGAGGGCACCGCGCAGGTCGGCGTTCTCGCCGACCAGCTGGCTGATCGCGAAGAGCTCGTCGGCCAGACGTACGGCGTCCGCACCTGCCGACTTCACGACCGCGACCACGCCGAGGTCCTCGAGCACGTCGGCCAGGTCCCGCGTGGTCGTCCAGCGCCGGGTGACGGCGTCGGCGACCAGGTCCAGGCCGGCGGCGGACAGCTTGCCGTCGAAGACCGAGCGGACCAGCCCTGCCTTGGCCGAGGAGTCGACCGACTGGTCGGTGGCGACCCGCCGCAGTCCGGGCTCGGCCCGGAACACGGCAGCGGCGCCGAGGAGGTCCTCACCGAGCGCGGTGAGGTCCGTCCCGGCGGCTGCGTCCAGCTTCTCGCGCAGTCCCGCCCGGGCCTCAGCCGATGCGCCTCGCAGCATCATCAGTTGGCTCCCTCGAGCTCAGCCAGGAAGCGATCGACGACACGCGAGGAGCGCTCGTCGTCGTCCAGGCTCTCGCCCACGATGCGACCCGCGAGCGAGGTGGCAAGAGTGCCCACCTCGGCACGGAGCGAGGTGACCGCCTGCTGGCGCTCGGCCTCGATCTGGGTCTTGCCGTGCTCGACGATCCGGGAAGCCTCGGCCTGGGCCTGCTCCCGGAGCTCGGCGACGATCTGCGCCCCCTGCTCGCGCGCTTCCTCGCGGATGCGTGCGGCTTCGTGGCGAGCGTCGGCGAGCTGCTTCTCGAGCTCGGCCAGCTTGGCGTCAGCCTCGGCCTGCTTGCTCTCGGCCGCCTGCAGTCCACCCTCGATCGCAGTGGTCCGCTCCTCGAACGTCTTCTCGAAGTTCGGAACGACGTACTTCTTGATGGCGAGGAAGAGGAGGCCGAATACGACGAGGGCGATGGCGACCTCGACCCACTCGACCGCGAGCGGGCTCGGCGCGTGCGCCTCCCCCTCAGCAGCCAGAGGAATCAGATACGACGTCATGGTCGTGATCCTTCGTCAGTCGGAGTGGGTCAGAGCACGAACGCGAGCGCGATACCGATGATCGCGAGCGCCTCAGCGAGCGCGAAGCCCAGGATCGCGATCGACTGGAGGCGAGCCTGCGCCTCGGGCTGACGAGCAACGCCGTTGATGTAAGCGGCGAAGATCAGACCGATACCGACGCCCGGGCCGACAGCGGCCAGGCCGTAACCGATCATGTTCAAGGAGCCATCCATTGGCTTGTCCTTTCAGTATTTCTTCTCTTGGAACTACGTGTGGTGGAGCGGGTGGAGCGGACTTGCGTCTCAGTGCTCGTCGGCGAGCGCACCTGAGATGTACATGGCGTTGAGCAGGGTGAAGACGTAGGCCTGCAGGAACTGGACCAGGATCTCCAGGAACGAGATCGCGATCGCGAGGACCCAGGCGAGGATGCCGACCGGCCTCACGAGACCCTCACCGTGGACCAGCATGTAGTGACCGCCGGTGGCGAAGAGGATCAGCAGCAGGTGGCCGGCGAACATGTTGCAGAACAGACGAAGAGCCAGCGTGACCGGGCGGATGACCAGGTTCGACATGAACTCGAGCGGGATCAGGAGCGCCAGGATCGGCCCCTTGATCCCGGCCGGCACGCACTGGAGCTTCAGGTAGCCGCTGAAGCCGTGCTTCTTGATGCCGACCGCGTTGTAGACCAGCCAGCTCAGACCGGCGAGCGCGTAGGCCATGCTCACCCGGCTGAACGTCGGGAACTGGATGAACGGGATCGAGGCGAACAGGTTGTTCACCAGGAGGAAGAAGAAGACGGTGACCAGGTACGGCACGTAGGGCTTGAAGTCGTGGCTGCCGATGACGTCGCGGGCCATGCCGTTGCGGACGGCCGAGTAGGCCTCCTCGCCGGCGAACTGGAGGCGGCTCGGGACCATGCTGCGCTTGCGAGCGGCGGCGTACAGGAATCCGAAGACGAGGATCGCGGCGAGCGCGGTCTGGAGCATCGGCTTGGTGACCTCGAGCGAGCCGATCGTGAAGACGGCAGGCAGGTCGAAGCTGCCCGGGCCCGGGGGCACGAACTCCTCGGCCGGGACGAAGATCCCTGCAATGCTCACCTGAGTACTCCTACTTCTCGTCGTCTCGAGTCTTGGGCCGGCGCGGCAGCGCATCGAACCGGTTGATGGTCAGGTACAAACCGAGTCCCGTCCCGAACAGGATTCCGATGACCACCAGGAACGAGGTGCCCAGCCAGCGATCTGCGAGCCACCCGAGGAACCCGTACATCAGCACACCCGAGCTGAGGTAGCCGAACGCGTGCCAGGGGTCGCCCCCTTGCGGCTTCGCTTCGGGTGTTTCGTCGGGTGAGTCGTGCGCTGGATCCGGCTGGGACATCGCGCGTCGGACAATAGCAGCCGTGGAAGTTCATGCCGCACCCGCCTCCTCGGTTGAGACCGGGGCGGCCGGACCGCCCTCGGCACCGTCGGACGCGGGCCCTTCCCAGGGTGCGATCGGCGTCCGCAGAGTCGTGATGATCTGGGCCGCCATCCAGGCGAAGGTGCCCGCGATCAGCCCGGCGGCGAGCCAGCCGGCGCTGAGGTCGGATTCGAAGGCGTCGGCCTTGGTCAGACCGGCGAAGACCAGCGCGACCAGGACCACCTGGAACGTGTAGGTCACCAGCGCGACCAGCATGGCCGTGCCAGGCGCGATCCGGGCGGCGATCCCGACCGAGACCGACCCGAACGCGAAGAACAGGAGCACCATCGCGCCGCCGAGCAGCGCGGAGCGGACCGCGGCGGCGTCGGCGAACAGTGCCGCCAGAGCGACCGTGACCACCGTGGTGAGGAGCGCCCCGAGCACACCCGCGAGCAGGACTCGAGGAGTCCTCTCCAGCGGTGCGGTGTTCGTCGTCATGGCGGCCTCGGTGGTGGTCGTCAAGGGGCGGCGGGGGGTTGCTTGTGAAAAGTAGCACAAGCTCTGGGGGCGACCAAATCCGGCCCCCTGACCGGGATCAGACCGGTGTGCCCGGACGCTGCAGCCGCGGTACGACGAACGTCAGCACCACCGTCATCACCGCCCACGCGCCGATGAGCAGCACGGTGAACGGGTTCGCGAACAGGCTGATCAGCACGGCACCGAAGGCGATCAGCGCCGCCCACAGCCACATGATCAGCACCGCCCGGCGCTGGCTGTGACCGAACTCGAGGAGCCGGTGGTGCAGGTGCTCCTTGTCCGGCTGGTAGAACGCCTGCCCGCGTCGGGTACGCCGGACGACGGCGAGCACGAGGTCGACGAACGGGACGATCAGCATCGAGATCGGCAGCAGGATCGGCAGCAGGAAGATCAGGCCGTTCCCGGTGCTGTACTCCCCCGCCGGGTTGAGCTGCACGGCCGCGAACTGGCCGGTCAGGGTCAGCGTCGAGCCCGACAGCACCAGGCCGAGCAGCATCGACCCGGAGTCGCCCATGAAGATCCGGGCGGGATAGAAGTTGTGCGGCAGGAAGCCGACGCACGCTCCGGCGAGCGCGGCGCAGAGCATCGCCGCGGTGATCGCCAGCGTCTCGTTGTTGGTGTCGGCGAGCTTGTAGGAGAAGACGAAGAAGGCCATCGCCCCGATGCAGACCATCCCGCCGGCGAGCCCGTCGAGGCCGTCGACGAAGTTGATCGCGTTGACCGTGCCGACGATCAGCACCAGCGAGAACAGCATCGCCTGGGTCGGGTCGAGCACGAGCTGTCCGACGCCGGGAAGGACCAGCGAGTACAACTGCACCCCGTTGAGCACCAGGTAGCCGGCGGCGACGATCTGGCCGCCCAGCTTCGTCAGCGCGTCGAGCTCGAAGATGTCGTCGAGGACGCCGACGGCGCAGATCATCGCGCCGCCGGTCAGCACCACCCCGGCGTCGTGGAACACCTGCGGCTGGGACCCGCTCAGGAACGGCAGCTGATGGGCGACCAGGAGACCGGCGCCGAGCCCGCCGAGCATGGCCACTCCCCCGAAGTACGGGATCGGGATCGCGTGCACGTCCCGGTCGCGGACCTGGGCGACCGCGCCCCATTTCATGGCGAGTTCGCGGGCGAAGACACAGAGCAGGTACGACGCGACCACCGCGGACAGGAAGACGAGGAGGTACTCACGCACCTGTGGTCGGACCTTCCCCGTCGCCTGTCGGCGCACCCTCGGCCGGCTCCTCGTCGAACGCGGTGAACACGTCGAAGGCCTCGGCCTCGGCATCCGCGGCCTCGTCGGCGCCGCTGAGATCGTCGAGCGGGACCGCGCTTCCGGCCAGCACCGTGCGCAGCTCGGTCACCGGGATCGCCCCGACCCGCAGGACCCGCGGCTGCTCGCCGGTGCAGTCGACGATCGTGGAGGGGCGGTCGTCCGTGGTCGGACCGCCGTCGAGGATGACGCTCACCTTGTCGGCCAGCATGGCCGCGGCCCGGTCGGCATCGGTCGCCGCCGGTTCGCCGGTGATGTTGGCCGAGCTCACCGCGAGCGGTCCGGTGCGGCTCAGCAGCTCGAGGGCGACCGGGTCGTGCGGCATCCGCACCGCCACCGTGCCCCGGGTCTCGCCCAGGTCCCACTGCAGCGAGGCCTGCTCGCGGACCACGATCGTGAGCGGGCCCGGCCAGTAGTGCTCCACCAGGACCCGGGCCCAGGCGGGAAGCCCGCTGGCGAGCGCGTCGAGGGTCTCCGCCGAGGCGACCAGCACCGGCGGTGGCATCTCGCGGCCACGGCCCTTCGCCGCGAGGAGTCGGGTCACGGCGGCCGGGTCGAACGCGTCGGCGCCCACGCCGTACACGGTGTCGGTCGGCAGGACGATCAGTTCTCCGGCCCGGACCGCGACGGCGGCCGCGGCGATGCCGGCCTCGCGCTGGTCGGGGTCGGTGGCGTCGTAGCGGGTGGGCACAGCCCTCATCGTGCCAGCCGTGCCGTCAGGTAACGCGGACGACCTGCCAGATCGAGATGGTCCCGTACGTCGGACCAGCGCCCGGTGGCGGCGAAGACGGCCGGGGCCGACTCCCCCTGGAGGTCCGCGTGCTCGGCGCCGACGACACCGCCCGGGCGGAGCAGCCGGGCCGCGACCTGCTCGAGGACCCGCATCGCGACCAGACCGTCGTCACCGGAGAAGAGCGCCAGATGCGGGTCGTGGTCGCGGGCCTCGGGCGCCACGCTCTCCCACGCCTCGAGCGGGATGTACGGCGGGTTGCAGACCACCACGTCGACGGTGCCGTCCAGCTCGGTGAAGGCGTCGGCCATGTCGCCCAGGCGGAGTTCGACTCCCGTGCCCGACAGGTTCTCCTCGGCCCAGCGGTGCGCTCCCGGATCGAGTTCGACGGCGTGCACGGTCGCGTACGGCGCCTCGTCGATGACGCTCCGGGCGATCGCGCCCGACCCGGTGCAGAGATCGACGACCACCGGCGGCCGGCCCTCGACCTTCTGCGCCTCCCCGATCGCCCAGCCGGCGAGCAGCTCGGTCTCCGGACGGGGCACGAAGGCTCCGGGCCCGACGGCCAGGTCGACGTACCGGAACCCGGCGCTGCCGGTGAGGTGCTGCAGCGGGAGCCGCTCGGCCCGGCGCGCCACGAGCTCCCCGAAGCTCGCCTGCGCGTCGGCCTCGACCTCGCCGTGGAAGGCCAGGCTGCCTCGCGGGACGCCGAGGACGTGCGCGAGCAGGATCTCGGCGTCGTTACGCGGGCTGGGCACGCCGGCAGCCTTCAGGGTCGCAGTCGCCTCGACGATCACGTCACCAGGTTTCGACAAGCTCAACCTCCGGGGTGCGGTCAGTCGCCCAAGGCGTCGAGGCGGGCAGCCATGTCGGCCTGGACGCACGATTCGATCACCGGCTCGAGCGCGCCGTCGAGGACTTGGTCCAGGTTGTAGGACTTGTAGCCGGTGCGGTGGTCGGAGATCCGGTTCTCCGGGTAGTTGTACGTGCGGATCCGCTCCGAGCGGTCGACCGTGCGCACCTGGGAGCGGCGGGCGTCACTGGCCTCCGCCATCGCGGACTCCTCCGCGGCGGCGAGCAGCCGGGCGCGGAGGATGCGCATCGCCTGCTCCCGGTTCTGCAACTGCGACTTCTCGTTCTGGCAGCTGACCACGATCCCGGTCGGCAGGTGCGTGATCCGGACGGCCGAGTCGGTCGTGTTCACGCTCTGGCCGCCGGGGCCGCTCGAGCGGAAGACGTCGATGCGCAGGTCGTTGTCGTTGATCGAGACGTCGACCTGCTCGGCTTCCGGCAGCACCAGGACGCCCGCGGCCGAGGTGTGCACCCGGCCCTGGCTCTCGGTGACCGGCACCCGCTGGACCCGGTGCACGCCGCCCTCGAACTTGAGCAGGGCGTACGGCGCCTCGCCGGGCGCGGGAGTCCCCTTGGCCTTCACCGCGACGGTGACCGACTTGTAGCCGCCGAGGTCGGACTCGTTGGCATCGAGGATCTCGGTCTTCCAGCCCCGGGTCTCGGCGTACCGGGTGTACATCCGGAGCAGGTCGCCGGCGAACAGGGCGGATTCCTCGCCGCCCTCGCCGGACTTCACCTCGAGCAGCGCGTCCTTGCTGTCGGAGGCCTCGCGCGGGATGAGCAGCTGGCGCAGCCGCTCCCCGGTCGCGATCTGGCGCGCGGCGAAGTCGTCGGCCTCGGCCAGGAAGACCTCCTGGGAGTCCGGGTCCTCGGCGGCGAGCTCGCGGGCCGCGCCGGCGTCGTCGCCCAGCTGCTGCCACTCCCGGTAGGTGCGCACGATCGACGACAGCTCGGCGTAGCGCTGGTTGAGCTTGCGCGCCCGGGCCTGGTCGGAGTGGACCTCGGGGTCGGCGAGCGCGTTCTCGAGCTCGGCGTGCTCCGCGATCAGCCCCTCGACTGCTTCGAACATCCCGCTCCTCGTTGGCGACGACAATGGACAAGCCCTTCGTGACGGTCGCAGAGCGACTTCCTCAGGACAAGCAGAACGCCGGCCACCGCAGCAACTGCGGGACCGGCGTTCAGGGAAGCTACTTCTTGTCGTCAGCCTTCTTGGCGTAACGGGCCTCGAAGCGGGCCACGCGGCCACCGGTGTCGAGGATCTTCTGCTTGCCCGTGTAGAACGGGTGGCAGTTCGAGCACACGTCGGCGTGGAGCTTGCCTTCAGGCGCGGTGCTCTTGGTCTCGAACTTGTTGCCGCAGGTGCAGGTGACCTCGGTCAGCACGTAGTTCGGGTGGATGTCGCTCTTCATTCCGGTTCCTCTCGGTCTCTCGGCCGCCGGGTCGTCAATGAGTACTGACGTGAACCGGAGCCAACCAATGATTGTGCCAGCACCGACCGCCAGCGCGAAATCGGGCGGAACCAGCACACGGCACAACAACAGCCCCCGCCCGGTTGTTCCGGCCGGCGAGCGGGTACGAGCTAGCTTCCCTCGCCGAGGACGGCGGCCACGCGCGACGCGAGCTCGCGCGGGCTGAAGGGCTTGACCACGTAATCGTCGGCGCCGGCGTCGAAGCCCTGTTCGACGTCGGACTCCTGGGCCCGCGCGGTCAGCATGATGATCGGCACGCCCGCCATCGCCGGGTTCTCGCGCAGTGTCCGGGCAGCTTCGAGGCCGCTCATCCCGGGCATCATCACGTCGAGGATGAGCAGGTCCGGCTTGTCCGCCAGGCAGGCCTCCACGGCGGCAGCGCCGTCGGCCACGGGCAGCACGTCGTGCCCGGCGTGCCTCAACTTGAACACGACGAGCTCGCGGATGTCCGCGTCGTCGTCGGCAATCACGATGCGCGCCATACGGCGAGCCCCCTTGCTTGTCCCCTGTTGGTCCTACGAGCCCTGGATGAACCCGGACCGGCGATCAGCATAACGAGATCGTGCCGCCGCGCGACCCGATTCAAGACGTTGGTCCCGAGACCGGACAAACCCCTCAGCTCTCCTGGTTGCCCGGCGTCGGCGTGGTCTTCTGGACCTGCATCAGGAATTCGAGGTTGTTCTGCGACTTCTTGAGCCGCTCCAGGAGCAGTTCGAGCGCCTGCTGCCCGTCGAGTGCGGAGAGCACCCGGCGCAGTTTCCAGACGATCGCGAGCTCCTCCTTGCTCATCAGGAGCTCCTCGCGACGCGTCCCGGACTGGACGGCGTCGATCGCCGGGAAGATCCGCTTGTCGGCGAAGTCGCGGCGCAGCCGGATCTCCATGTTGCCGGTGCCCTTGAACTCCTCGAAGATCACCTCGTCCATCTTCGAGCCGCTCTCGATCAGCGCGGTGGCGAGGATGGTCAGCGAGCCGCCGTCCTCGATGTTCCGGGCCGCGCCGAAGAACCGCTTCGGCGGGTAGAGCGCCGCGGAGTCGACGCCGCCGGACAGGATCCGGCCGCTGGCGGGCGCCGCCAGGTTGTAGGCGCGCCCCAGGCGGGTGATGCCGTCGAGCAGCACCACCACGTCGTGACCGAGCTCGACGAGACGCTTGGCGCGCTCGATGGCGAGCTCGGCGACGGTGGTGTGGTCGGTGGCGGGACGATCGAAGGTCGAGCTGATCACCTCGCCCTTGACCGAGCGCTCGAAGTCGGTGACCTCTTCGGGACGCTCGTCGACGAGGACCACCATCAGGTGGCACTCGGGGTTGTTGGTGGTGATCGAGTTCGCGATCGACTGCATGATCATCGTCTTGCCGGCCTTGGACGGCGAGACGATCAGGCCGCGCTGGCCCTTGCCGATCGGCGCGGCGATGTCGATCACCCGGCCGATCATGTTGGTGGAGGTGGTCTCCAGGCGCAGCCGCTCCGACGGGTAGAGCGGGGTCAGCTTGGCGAACTCGACGCGTCCCTTCGACTCCTCGGGGTCGCCGCCGTTGACGCCGTCCAGCTTGACCAGCGGGTTGAACTTCTCCTTGCGCTCGCCCTCACGGGGCTGGCGCACCTGGCCGACGATCGCGTCGCCGCGACGGAGGCCGTACTTGCGGACCATCGACAGCGAGACGTACACGTCGTCGGTGCCGGGCAGGTAGCCGCTGGTGCGCACGAACGCGTAGTTGTCGAGGACGTCCAGGATGCCGGCGCACGGTGCGAGGACGTCGTCCTCGAGGATCTGCAGGTCCGGCTCGTTGCGGTTGCCGCGGTTGCTGCCGACGGCGGGGCTGCCACCCGCCTGGGGCGCGACCCGGTCGCGGTCGCGACCGCGGCGGCGGCGGTTGCGCCGGCTGCCGGCCTCGTCGCCGTCGCCGTGCTGACCGCCCTGGTCGCCCTGGTTCTTCTGGCCACTCTGGTTGCGGTCCTGGTTGCCCTGGTTGCGGTCCTGGTTGCCCTGGTTGCGGTCCTGGTTGCCCTGGCCGCCCTGGTTCTTCTGGCCGCCCTGGTTCCGGTCCTGGTTGCGGTTGCGGTTGCCGCCACCCTGCTGCCCGTCCTGCTGCCCGTCCTGCTGCCCGTCCTGCTGGGTGTCCTTCTGCCCGTCCTTCTGGGCATCCTTCTGGGCGTCCTGGCCGCCCTCGCGGCCGTCGCCCCGGTCCTCGCGGTCCTGGTTCCGGTCCTGGTTCCGGTCCTGGCGCGGGGTCTCGTTTCCCGCCTGCTCGGCCGCGGGAGCCTCGCTCGCGGGCGCCTCGCCACGGGAACGGTCGCGCTGGCCGCCACGGCCGCCGCCCTGGCCGCCACTCTGGCCACCACTCTGGCCACCACTCTGGGCCGCCTTGATGGCAGCGATCAGATCAGCCTTCTTCAGACCGGTGGCCTTGATGCCCAGGCCGCCAGCCACCTGCTTGAGCTCCGGCAGCAGCATGCTGGAGAGCCCTCCCCCGGCGCGCGCGGAGGAGCCGCTGCCGGCTGCCTCGGGTGCTGCGGAGGTGTCGGTGGTTTCGGTCATTCGGGGTCCTTCCCCAGTAACTGGGCCGTACGCCGATGGCGAGGCCGGTTGCGGTTGCCCGATCCGGGCCCGGGTGCCGACACGGCGTGCAGGTGTCCGGGCAGGATTCCGATCGGAAAGAAGTGCGTCAGGGTGTCTCGCTGTCAGGTGGTGAGCGGCGTGATCTCACTGGACGCTGAACTCAGGCTAGCACCGCAGAAGCGGTCACGGTGCCACAACCCGGACACCGTGGTGGTCCACGTCGTGCACCGCGCCGAGCCACCCGTCAGGGCAGCGGTCGAGCAGCGGAGCCGTCTCCCCGGCGGTCAGCACCAGCACGGTCGGGCCGGCACCGGAGATCACCGCGGCATGCCCGTCGGCACGCAGCCGGGCGACCAGGTCGTAGGACGCCGGCATCGCCGGAGCCCGGAATTCCTGGTGCAACCGGTCCTCGGTGCCACGCAGCAATTGGTCGGTCTCACCGGCGAGGGCGGCGACCAGCAGCGCCGCCCGGCCGGTGTTCGCCGAAGCGTCGGCGTGCGCGATCTCGGCCGGGAGCAGTCCGCGGGCGACCTCGGTGCTCACGCCGTCGGGCGGCACGAAGACGACCGCACGGATCGACGGGTCGAGTGCGGGACGGACCGCCCACACCTCCCGGTCGGCGGAGACCACGTCGGCGCCGCCGGTCTGTCCGCAGACCACGAACCCGCCGAGGAGCGCCGGCGCGACGTTGTCGGGATGACCCTCGATCTCGTTCGCGAGACGGAGCAGGGTCGCGTCGTCGAGGACCGAGGCGTCGGCGAGCAGGGCGCGCGCGAGTCCGAGCCCGCCGACGATCGCCGCCGATGACGAGCCCAGCCCGCGGGACTGCGGGATCGCGTTCTCGAAGTGCAGTCGCAGTCCGGGCGGTTGCGCGCCCGCTGCGTCGAACGCGATCCGCATCGCGCGCACCACCAGGTGGCGTTCGTCGCGCGGCAGCCGGTCGGCGCCTTCCCCGGCGATCTCGATCGCCAGTCCGTCCGCGACGACCTCACCGGTCAGGACGTCGTGACGGTCGAGCGCCAGGCCGAGGCAGTCGAAACCGGGTCCGAGGTTCGCACTCGTCGCCGGGACCGCGACCGAGACCGGGCCCGAGCGCCAGTGCCCGTCGAGCGGGTCGCTCATTACTCGAGGCCGGCCGCGCGCGCGGCTGCGACGACGTCGGCGTCCACCACGGTGTCGACGAGGTCGGTGAAGGTGGACAGCGCGGTGTCGATGTCTTTCAGACCGTGACCGGTGACCGTCACGACGACGGTCTTCCCGCGCAGGTCGGCACCTTCCGCGTGCTCGATCAGCAGACCGGCGATGCCGGCCGCCGAGGCGGGCTCGACGAAGACGCCGTCCCGGGCCGCGAGGTCGCGCTGCGCGGAGAGGATCTGGTCGTCGGTGGCCTTGCGGAACAGGCCGCCGGACTCGCTGGCAGCGGCCATCGCCAGGTCCCAGGAAGCCGGGTTGCCGATCCGGATCGCGGAGGCGACCGTCTCCGGGTCGGGCACCGGGTGACCGATCACCAGCGGCGCGGCACCGGCCGCCTGCCAGCCGCGCATCACCGGGGTCCGGGTGGAGTCCCCGGAGGCGAGGTACTCCTTGTAGCCCTTCCAGTACGCCGAGATGTTGCCGGCGTTGCCGGTCGGCAGCACGTGCACGTCCGGGGCGTCACCGAGGAAGTCGACGATCTCGAACGAGCCCGTCTTCTGGCCCTCGAGGCGCATCGGGTTCACCGAGTTGACCAGGGCGACCGGGTACTCCTCGGCCAGTGACCGGGAGATCCGGAGGCAGTCGTCGAAGTTGCCCCGGACCATGATCACCTGGGCACCGTGGACGATCGCCTGGGCGAGCTTGCCTGCGGAGATCTTGCCCTGCGGCACCAGCACCAGCGGCTTGATGCCGGCCTTGGCGGCGTACGCGGCCATCGATGCCGAGGTGTTGCCGGTCGACGCGCAGACGACAGCCTTCGCACCCTCGCCGACCGCCACCGAGAGCGCGACGGTCATGCCGCGGTCCTTGAACGAGCCGGTGGGGTTGTTCCCCTCCACCTTGAGCCAGACCTCGGCGCCGAGGAGGCCGGAGAGCCAGTCCGAGTGCACCATCGGGGTGCCGCCCTCGCGCAGCGTGATCGTGGGGGTGTTCGGCGGCAGGTCGAGACGGTCGCGGTACTCCTCGATCACCCCCAGCCACTGGTGGCTCATTCCTGGGCTCCTTCGACGCGCATCACCGAGGAGACCTCGCGGACGAACGCCATCCGCTGGATGGTCTCGACACAACCGGCCAGGTCGGCGTCGTTCGCGGTGTGGGTGACGACGACCAGCTGGGCGTCGTCGCCGCGCCCCTCCTGCCGGACGGTCTGGATCGAGACGTCGTGCTCGGCGAACGCCTGCGCGACCGCGGCGAGCACGCCCGCCTTGTCGTCGACATCGATCTGCACGTGGTAGCGGGTCTCGGTGCGCCCCATCGGCAGGATCGGGAGGTCGGCGTACGCGGACTCGCCGGCGCCACGGACGTCCGCGATGCGGTTGCGGGCCACGGTGACCAGGTCGCCGAGCACGGCGCTCGCCGTCGGCGCTCCGCCGGCTCCGGGCCCGTAGAACATCAGCTGGCCGGCCGCTTCGCTCTCCACGAAGACCGCGTTGTACGCCTCACGGACACTGGCCAGCGGGTGCGAGCGCGGGATCATCGCCGGGTGCACCCGGGCGGAGACGGCCGTGCCGGACGGTCCCTCCTCGAGCGCGCAGATGGCGAGCAGCTTGACGACGCAGCCCATCTCCCGCGCCGAGGCGACGTCGCTCGCGGTCACCTCGGCGATGCCCTCGCGGTAGACGTCGGCCGCGGTGACCCGGGTGTGGAACGCGAGGCTGGCCAGGATCGCCGCCTTGGCCGCAGCGTCGAAGCCCTCGACGTCGGCGGTGGGGTCCGCTTCGGCGTACCCGAGCGCCTGGGCCTCCTCGAGCGCCTCGGTGAAGCCGGCGCCGGAGCTGTCCATCTTGTCGAGGATGAAGTTCGTGGTCCCGTTGACGATGCCGAGGACCCGGGTGACCTTGTCACCGGCCAGCGACTCGCGCAGCGGGCGCAGGATCGGGATCGCACCGGCGACGGCGGCCTCGTAGTAGAGGTCGCGGCCGGCCTTCTCGGCCGCGGCGTAGAGCGTCGGGCCGTCCTCGGCGAGCAGCGCCTTGTTGGCGGTGACGACCGAGGACCCGGACTCGAGCGCGGCCAGGATGAGGGTGCGGGCCGGCTCGATGCCGCCGATCACCTCCACCACGACGTCCACGTCGTCGCGGGTCACCAGCGCCTCGGCGTCCGTGGTGAACAGGTCGGCCGGCAGGTCGGCGTCACGGTCCAGGCCGAGACGGCGCACGGCGATCCCGGCCAGCTCGACCGGAGCGCCGACGCGAGCAGCCAGATCATCGGCCTGTTCGCCGATCAGCCGGGCCACCTGGGTGCCCACGACCCCGCAGCCCAGCAGGGCCACGCGGACGGGCTTGTCCGACTCCGCAGAGTTTCCTGGGGTACTCATCGCGGCTCAGTCTTCCATTCCGGCGCCGGCGCCGAGGTCGAGTCTCAACAGGTCGTCCTCGGTCTCCCGACGGACCACCACGCGGGAGACCCCGTCCTTCACGGCGACGACCGGCGGCCGGAGCGCGTGGTTGTAGTTGCTGGCCATCGAGCGGCAGTAGGCGCCGGTGCCCGGGACCGCGACCAGGTCGCCGGGAGCCACGTCGCCGGGCAGGAACTCGTCCTTGACCACGATGTCGCCGGCTTCGCAGTGCTTACCGACCACCCGGGAGAGCAGTGCCGGCGCCTCGGAGTGCCGGCTCGCCAGGGTGCAGGCGTAATCCGCGTCGTACAGGGCGGTGCGGATGTTGTCGCTCATCCCGCCGTCGACGCTGACATAGGTGCGCACCGCACCGCCGTCGAGTTCGACCGCCTTCACGGTGCCGACCTCGTAGACGGTGCACATCGCCGGGCCGACGATCGCCCGGCCCGGTTCGATGGAGAGCCGCGGCACTGCCACGCCGCGTGCCTTGGACTCCTCGGTGACGATCTTGGTCAGCTCGATCGCCAGCTGCGCCGCGTCGGAGGGGTCGTCCTGGGTCGTGTAGGCGATCCCGAACCCGCCGCCGAGGTCCATCTCCGGCATCACCACGCCGACCTCGTCGGAGATCTGCGCGTGCAGGGCGAGCACCCGGCGGGCGGCGACCTCGAAGCCGGAGGAGTCGAAGATCTGCGAGCCGATGTGGCTGTGCAGGCCGAGCAGCTCCAGACCCGGCGTCGCGGTGATCTGCTTCGCGGCGTCCAGGGCGTCGCCGCTGCTGATCGAGAACCCGAACTTCTGGTCCTCGTGCGCGGTGGCGATGTACTCGTGGGTGTGCGCCTCGACGCCGGCCGTGACCCGGATCAGCACCCGCGCGGTCCGGCCGAGCTCTCGCGTGATGGTGGCCAGCCGGTCGATCTCGTGGAAGGAGTCGACGATGATCCGGCCCACGCCGAGCTCGACGGCCCGGGTCAGCTCGGCGAGCGACTTGTTGTTGCCGTGCAGCCCGATCCGCTCGGCGGGCACCCCGGCGCGCTCGGCCACGGCGAGCTCGCCACCGGAACAGACGTCGAGGTGAAGCCCCTCCTCGACCACCCAGCGGGCGACCGTCGTGCAGAGGAAGGCCTTGCCGGCGTAGAAGACGTCGTAGTCGCTGAAGGCGGTCCGGAAAGCCCGCGCACGGGAGCGGAAGTCTGCTTCGTCCAGCACGTACGCCGGAGAGCCGTGCTCGGCGACCAGATCGGTCAGCCGGACGCCACCGACCTCGAGCACGCCGTCGACCTTGCGCGCGGTCGTCGACCAGAGCTGCGGGACCAGCGCGTTGAGATCGGCGGGTTCGCGCAGCCATGCCGGCCCGCGGACGGATTCGACGGCATGTGCCCAGCCGGCTTCGTGTGCGCGCATGGCCGGCCTTACATCCGTTCCGGGGCGGAGACGCCGAGCAGGTCGAGACCGTTGGCCAGCACGACCCGGGTGGCCTGGACGAGGAGCAACCGGGCCCGGTGCAGGTCGCCGGTCTCCTCGTCACCCATCGGCAGCACCCGGCAGTTGTCGTAGAACCGGTGGTACTTCCCGGCCAGCTCCTCGAGGTAGCGGGCGATCCGGTGCGGGTGACGCAGCTCGGCCGCGCTCGTGACGACGCGGGGGAACTCGGCCAGCGCCCGGAGCAGCTCGCCCTCCTTCTCGTGGGTGAGCAACTCAGGATGAGACTCGGCCACGACGTCCAGGTCGGCCGCGTTGCGGAGCAGGCTGGCGATCCGGGCGTGTGCGTACTGCACCGTGAACACCGGGTTGTCGTTGGACTGCCTGGCCCAGAGGTCGAGGTCGAGGTCGATGTTGGAGTCCGAGGAGTACCGGGCCAGGGCGTACCGCGCCGCGTCCACCCCGATCGCCTCCACCAGGTCGTCGATCGTGACGACGGTGCCCGCCCGCTTGGACATCCGCATCGGCTGGCCGTCACGGAGCAGGTTGACCATCTGGCCGATCAGGATCTCCAGGTTGACGTGCGGGGTGTCACCGAAAGCCGCGCACATCGCCATCATCCGGCCGACGTACCCGTGGTGGTCGGCGCCGAGCATGATGAAGCAGCGGTCGAACCCGCGGCTGCGCTTGTCGAGGTAGTAGGCCAGGTCTCCGGAGAGATAGGCGCCCTTCCCGTCGGACTTGATGATCACCCGGTCCTTGTCGTCACCGAACTTCTCGGTGCGCAACCAGATGGCGCCGTCCTTCTCGTAGGTGTTGCCCAGCTCGGTGAGCCGGTCGACGGCCTTGGTGACCGCGCCGCTGGTGTGCAGGTCGTCCTCGTGGAAGTAGACGTCGAAGTCGACGCCGAAGTCGTGCAGGCTCTGCTTGATCTCGGCGAACATCAGGTCGACCCCGATCGCGCGGAACACTTCCTGGGCTTCGTCGTCCGGGAGGTCCAGCACGTCCGGGCGCTGCTCGAGCACGTTCTTGGCGATCTCGTCGATGTAGGCGCCGCCGTACCCGTCCTCGGGGACCGGCCTGCCCTGCGCGGCGGCGAGCAGCGAGCCGGAGAACCGGTCGATCTGGCCGCCGTGGTCGTTGAAGTAGTACTCCCGGGTGACCTCGGCCCCGGTCTTGGCGAAGATCCGGCCGAGCGCGTCACCGACGGCGGCCCAGCGGACGCCGCCGATGTGGATCGGGCCGGTCGGGTTGGCCGAGACGAACTCGAGGTTGATCTTCTCGCCGGCGAAAGCGTCCGAACTGCCGAAGTCGTCGCCTGCCGCGACGATGTCGGCGGCGACCTGGCCCTGGGCGGCGGCTTCGACCGTGATGTTGAGGAATCCCGGACCGGCGATGTCGACCTTCGCGATCCCGTCGGCCTTGCCGAGCTCCTCGGCGAGCAGCCCGGCGAATTCACGCGGATTGAGCCCGGCCTTCTTGCCCAGCTGGAGCGCGACATTGGTGGCGTAGTCACCGTGCTCCTTGCTCCGCGGCCGCTCGACCACGACCGTCGCCGGGACCCCGTCAGGCAGGGTCAGGCGGCCCGCCTCGCTGAGCGAGGTCAGGGCGGCGACGATGGTGGCGGAGAGTTGCTCGGGATTCACCGGGCAAGCGTATCGGCGGGTACCGGTTTCCTTCGCACGAGATATGCCCGGTAGTGTTCGTGATCGCGCTGCAGGGCTCGGCTCCGCAGCGCATTGCCTCCGTAGCTCAGGGGATAGAGCACTGGTTTCCGGTACCAGGTGTCGCAGGTTCGAATCCTGCCGGAGGCGCCCTTACTGGAGTTCGGCGGTCGCGCCGCTCGGCAGGAACTGTTCGTCTCGGCTCAGCTTCGGGGCACTGGTCCAGATCACCCGGGCACACTTGTCCCATGCCGACCACCGTCGTCTCCGCGAACATCCTCTACAAGCTCGGCTGGCGCGACGCCCGTGAGGCGCTGCGCCAGGTGATCGACGAGGAGCCCGACCTGATCGGGCTGCAGGAGTGGTACGCCAACCGCGCCCTGATCCTGCGCGAGACCGGGACGGTGCGGACGGTGCCCGGCTTCCGGGTCGCGCTCCCCCGGCCGCGACCGCCGGCCTTCCACTGGGTCAGTTCGCTGGCCTGCGGCAACGTGGTCGGCGCCCGTGCCGACCGGTACGACCTCGTGTCTGCGGACGCGGTCCTGCTCAGCGGGATCGGCCGCTCCGACCGCCCGGACCGGTTCCTCGCCACCGAGCCGCCGCGGCTGGTCACGATCGGCGTCTTCCGCGATCGTCGAGACGACGGCACCGTCGCGATGATGAGCTACCACCTCGCGCCGGGCGTCGAACGGAAGGCCCGCTACATCGAGGACCGACCGCTGCTCGAGGCGCGGCACCGGCAGGAGGTGGGGCGCCTGGAGCGGCTCATCGCCGACTACCAGCGCGCCGGTCACACCGTGTACGCCGTCGGCGACTCCAACTTCGACGGCCTGCGCCTTGCCGGGCTCACCTCGGCCTGGGAGGGCCGCGAGGACGCTCCCGGCACCATCGGCACCCGCACCCGCAAGCTCGACGACGTGCACGGTCCGGGCCCGGCGACCACGGTCAGGCTGCTCCACACCCCGTCGGACCACCGCGCGGTCGTGGCGGTCCGGCCGGACTGAGGATTTCTCGCGCCGACCTGTCGAGAACGGGCCGGCTCGTTCGTCGTACGGGTGAGATCCCCGGACGGAAGGAACAACGATGACCGAGCAGCGATCCGAGCAGGCCAGGGGGCCGGCCTCCTATTTCCCGTCGATCGAGCGGAAGTACGGCCGGTCGATCGAGGCCTGGGTCGAGGTGATCCAGGGCAGCCCGCTCACCCGGCACATGGAGCTCGTCGGCTGGCTCAAGGCCGAGCACGGCCTGGGCCACGGACACGCGAACGCGCTCGTCGCGCACGCCCTCGCCCGGCGATAGGAAGATCTGCCAGAACGTCCTGTCAAAATCTCGGCCGAGGGCGTAGCACGACGCTCCGTGGCTCGTTGGGGGTTCATGCGCCCCCTCCGCGCCGCCTCGCGCGCGCTCCTCGCCGCCCTCATGCTGACCTTGGGCTTGACCTTGGGCTCGACCGCACTCACTCCGGCGGTCGCCGTGGACCAGCCGGCCCCGAACACGCCCGCGTACGTGCTGCGCGACCTGCAGAACATCGTCGACGCCTACGGACGGGTGACCGGTCCCGGCGGGCAGCTCGCGAACCCGAACTACCTGCCGGCGCTGATCAAGGAAGCCACGGTCCTGTCCGCGATGCAGCTGCTCGCCCAGGCGGCGACCCCCACCCGTCCGGTGCTCAGCGCCGGCCAGCTCGTCCCGGGCTGGAACGTCGGCAACCCGCTGCGCGCCGGCTGGAACGGCACGCGCGGCCGGTCCGAGCAGGTCTCCTTCGTCAACCGGTACGGCGCCCTGCTCCGCGGCACCGTCTACGCGCCGAAGGCCGGCGCCAAGGACCCGTACACGGGGGCGGCCCTGGTCGGCCCGTACCCGGGCGTGGTGATCACTCCCGGATCGGTCCAGGGCTCCGAGGGGATGTACGTCTGGCTGGCCCAGGACCTCGCCGAGCGCGGCTACGTGGTCCTCACCTACGACGTCCAGGGCCAGGGGACCAGCGAGACGCTTCCGCACACGACCGGCGGAATCTTCCCGTTCTGCAACCCGTTCGCCGCACCGGTCGACGGCAACATGCTCGGCTGTCCCGGTGTGCCGTTCCAGCAGATCGCGAACTTCACCACCGGCACCACCGACGCGCTCGACTTCTTCCTCTCCCCGGCCAACCCCTACCTCGGCCAGGTCGACCGCACCCCGGACCCGGACACCGTCACCCCGGGGCGTACGTCGAGGATCGCGATCATCGGGCACTCGATGGGAGCAGCGGCGGTGTCCCGGATCCAGGGCACCGATCCCCGGGTCGCGGCCGTGGTGGCGCTCGACAAGCTCCAGGGCGCCGGCGACCCGAGCGCCTTCTCGGCGGTGGCGCCCGGCGACGCGAACGTCCCGGTCGTGCCGGCACTGGCCATCCAGTCCGAGTACGGCTTCACTGTCTCGCCGTACGCGCTCAGCGCGGGCAGCGGGCTGCTCCCCGCACCCGGGCTCCCCGTGCCGACGCGTGAGCGGGTCACCGGGTACGACGACTGGGAGGCCGCCGGCGTCGACTCGATGCTGGTGGTGCCGCGGTCCTCCACGCACCTCGAGTACACCGACATCCCGTACGTGCTGCCGGCCAGCCGGTACGGTCAGGCGCTGTCCAGCGTCTACGTCCAGGCGTGGCTCGACCGCTACCTCAAGCACACCGGCGACGACTCCCGTCTGGTGGGTACCTCGCTGCGCTATCTCGAGCCGCGCGGCAAGGGTGTCTGGGCGCCGGTCACGCTGGACCGGGACAGCAATCTGAGCTTCTACTACTGCTCGGCGTACGCCTTCCACAGCGGTCCGGCGAGCGCTGGCCCGCTCGTCCACGACGGCGACGTCAACGGCGTCGGCGGCTGTCCGGAATAAGGACCGAGACCAAACTCTCATCCTGTGGGCTGCATCGCCGTGTCTCGCGGACTAGATTTGTCCACGGCGTCATGCGGGGCGCCGATCACACGCACAGCATCGGAAGAGGCGAAACACGGCCGTGCCAGAGCCCACTGAAGGCGCAGAGTTCGGAGCCAACGAATGGCTCGTCGACGAGATGTACGAGCAGTACCAGAAGGATCCGGCGAGCGTCGATCCGGACTGGGTCGCCTTCTTCGCGAACAGGAACGGCGCCGCACCCGCTGCCGCCGCTCCGGCTGACGCCGCTGTCACGGTCCCTGCCACGGCACCCACTCCTGCGCCGGCCCCGGTGCCGACATCTGCGCCGACTTCTGCGCCCACACCCGTCGTGACGCCCTCGGTGGCCCCGACGCCGTCCGCGGCGGTCGACCCGGCCGCACGCACCACCGCGCTGCCGGTCGCCACCCAGGCCGCCGCCGCTCCGGTCCCCAAGGAGCCGTCCAAGCCGGCCGCCGCCGAGATCTCCGACGAGCCGAAGCACACGGTGCTGCGCGGCATCGCCGCCGCGACCGCGAAGAACATGGACCTCTCGCTCGCGGTCCCGACCGCGACCAGCGTGCGCAACATCCCGGTCAAGCTGCTCTGGGACAACCGCATCGTCATCAACAACCACCTCAAGCGCGCCCGCGGCGGCAAGGTCTCCTTCACCCACCTGATCGGGTACGCGATCGTCCAGGCGATCAAGTCGCTGCCGGACATGAACAACACCTACGCCGAGATCGACGGCAAGCCGACGATGGTCACCCCGCGGCACATCAACCTCGGCCTGGCCATCGACCAGCAGAAGCCCGACGGCACCCGTCAGCTGGTGGCGCCGTCGATCAAGGGCTGCGAGTCCATGGACTTCGCGCACTTCTGGACGGCGTACGAGGAGATCGTGCGCAAGGCCAAGGACAACAAGCTGACGATGGAGGACTACTCCGGTACGACGCTCAGCCTCACCAACGTCGGCGGCCTCGGCACCAACAACTCGGTCCCCCGGCTGATGCAGGGGCAGGCCGCGATCATCGGCGTCGGCTCGATGGACTACCCGCCGGAGGCCCAGGGCGCCTCCGAGGAGACCATCACCCGCAACGCCATCAGCCGGATCATGACGATGACGTCGACGTACGACCACCGGGTCATCCAGGGCGCCCAGTCGGGCGAGTTCCTGGGCCGGGTGCACAAGCTGCTGCTCGGCGAGGACGGCTTCTACGACGCCATCTTCCGCAGTCTGCGCATCCCCTACGAGCCGATCCGCTGGGCCGTCGACGTCTCGCACAGCCACGACGAGGACGTCAGCAAGCAGGCCCGCATCCTCGAGCTGATCCACTCGTACCGGGTCCGCGGCCACATGATGGCCGACACCGACCCGCTGGAGTACAAGCAGCGCAGTCACCCCGACCTCGAGGTCGAGTCGCACGGCCTGACCCTGTGGGACCTCGACCGCGAGTTCGCGACCGGCGAGTTCGGTGGCGAGCGTCGCTTCATGAAGCTGCGCAACGTGCTCGGGATCCTGCGCGACTCCTACTGCCGCACGGTCGGCATCGAGTACATGCACATCCAGGACCCGGAGCAGCGTCGCTGGATCCAGGAGCGCGTCGAGCAGCCGCACCAGAAGCCCCCGCGCGAGGAGCAGCTGCGGATCCTCCTCAAGCTCAACCAGGCCGAGGCCTTCGAGACGTTCCTGCAGACCAAGTTCGTCGGGCAGAAGCGGTTCAGCCTCGAGGGCGGCGAGACCACCATCCCGCTGGTCGACGAGATCTGCGAGGCAGCCGCGGAGGCCTCCCTCGACGAGGTCACGATCGGGATGGCCCACCGCGGCCGGCTGAACATGCTGGCCAACATCGTCGGCAAGTCCTACAACCAGATCTTCCGCGAGTTCGAGGGCAACATCGACCCGCGCACGGTCCAGGGCTCCGGCGACGTGAAGTACCACCTGGGCGCCGAGGGCGAGTTCGTCGCCGGCTCGGGCGACAAGATCAAGGTCTCGATCGCCGCGAACCCCTCCCACCTGGAGACCGTCGACCCGATCCTCGAGGGCATCGCCCGCGCCAAGCAGGACGTGCTCAACCGGGGCGCCGAGTACCCGGTGCTGCCGCTGCTCGTGCACGGTGACGCCGCGTTCGCCGGCCAGGGCGTGGTGGCGGAGACCCTCAACCTCTCCCAGCTCCGCGGCTACCGCACCGGCGGGACGATCCACGTGGTCGTCAACAACCAGGTCGGCTTCACCACCTCGCCGGCGTCGTCGCGGTCGTCGCTCTACTGCACCGATGTCGCCCGGATGGTCCAGGCGCCGATCTTCCACGTGAACGGCGACGACCCGGAGGCCTGCATCCGGGTCGCCCGGCTCGCGTTCGAGTACCGCCAGGCCTTCAACAAGGACGTCGTCATCGACCTCGTCTGCTACCGACGGCGCGGCCACAACGAGGGCGACGACCCGTCGTACACGCAGCCGCTGATGTACGACCTGATCGAGCAGAAGCGCTCGGTCCGCAAGCTCTACACCGAGTCCCTGATCGGTCGTGGCGACATCACGGTCGAGGAGGCCGAGCAGGTGCTGGCGAACTACCAGCAGCAGCTCGAGCGGGTCTTCACCGAGGTGCGGGAGGCCGACACCAAACCGGACTCCTGGACGACCGTGCCGGACTACCCGGACAAGCTCGCCACCGGCGAGGCGGCCACGGCGATCTCGGTCGAGACGATGAAGCGGATCTCTGACGCGTACGTCACCCCGCCCGACGGCTTCACCGTGCACCCGAAGGTGCTGCCGCAGCTGCAGCGCCGGGCGGCCGCGATCAACGAGGGCCCGATCGACTGGGGCACCGGCGAGATGATCGCGTTCGGTTCTCTGCTGATGGAGGGCCGTCCGGTCCGCCTGGCCGGTCAGGACTCGCGCCGAGGCACCTTCGTGCAGCGGTTCGCGACGATCATCGACCGGAAGAACGCCAACGAGTGGACCCCGCTGGCCAACCTCACCGAGGACCAGGCGCCGTTCCACGTCTACGACTCGCTGCTCAGCGAGTACGCCGCCCTCGGCTTCGAGTACGGCTACTCGGTCGCGCGCCCGGACGCACTCGTGCTCTGGGAGGCGCAGTTCGGCGACTTCGTCAACGGCGCCCAGATCGTCACCGACGAGTACATCACCGCGGGGCAGACCAAGTGGGGCCAGCAGTCGGGCGTCGTCCTGCTGCTCCCGCACGGCTACGAGGGCCAGGGGCCGGATCACTCCTCCGCGCGGATCGAGCGGTTCCTGCAGATGGCCGCCGACGAGGCGTTCGTGGTCGCCCAGCCGTCCACTCCGGCGAGCCACTTCCACCTGCTCCGCCGGCACGCGCTCGGCGAGGAGCACAAGCCGCTGATCATCTTCACCCCGAAGTCGATGCTCAAGCGCAAGGAAGCCGCGTCACAGCCCGAGGCGTTCACCCAGGGCTCGTTCGCACCGGTCATCGGGGACTCGGTCGCGGACCCGGACAGGGTGACGACGGTACTGCTGTGCAGCGGCCGGATCACCTGGGACCTGATGGTCGAGCGCGGCAAGCGCCAGGGTGAGGACCCGACCACGGCGATCGTCCGGATCGAGCAGCTCTACCCGCGCCCGCTCGAGGAGCTCCGCGCCGAGCTGAGCAGGTTCCCGAACCTGCGCAGCGTGCGCTGGGTGCAGGACGAGCCCGCGAACATGGGGCCGGCCCCGCATTTCCGGCTCAACCTGTTCGGCCAGCTCGACCAGGAGGTGCAGCTGATCTCCCGGAACGAGTCGTCCTCGCCGTCCGTCGGCCAGCACTCGAGGCACGTGGAGGAGCAGAAGGACCTGATGGACCAGGCCTTCGCCTAGTCGGTCGTCCAGCCTGTCGAGACGCAGTACGTAGGAGACCGGATGTACTTCACCGATCGCGGCATCGAGGAGCTCGAGAAGCGCCGGGGTGACGAAGAGGTCACCCTGGCCTGGCTCGCCGACCAGATGCGCACGTTCGTCGACGTCCAGCCGGACTTCGAGGACGCCGTCGAGCGGTTCGCGACCTGGCTGGCACGGGCTGACGACCCGGACGACGACTGAGCAGGAACCGGCTGGAGCTCGGTGGCGTCCGAGGACTATGCGCCGCGTCCTCGCCCTCCTTCTCGCTGTCGCCCTGACCGGCTGCGCCGACGGCGTCACGGTGAGCCAGTCTCCCGATCCGCACGACCAGCCGGCGGGCTGGAAGCAGCTCGCCGACCTGCCGCTCTCACCGCGCTCGGGGCCGGTGGTGGTCAGCACCGGGCACGGCATCGTCGTCGTCGGTGGCGACATCGGGGACCCCTGCCCTCCCAACGCGGACTGCGCCCGCGTGGAGGCCGCCCGTGACGGCGCCATCCTGGATCCCGCCACCGGCACCTGGAAGGAGATCGCGCCTGCACCGCGGTCCATCCCTGCTTACACGCGCGGCGTGGTCGCGGGCGGCCACGTCTTCATCCGGGTCGACCGAGCACTGCTCGACTACGACCTCGGGCGCGACCACTGGCGGACGCTGAGCAAGGTCTCCCCCTGGTACGACCTGGAGGCCGACGGCGCGCGTCTGCTGCTGGTCTCCGGCAGCGACGAGCAGGGCGTCCGGCCGGACCTCGTGTACGACGTCCGCACCGGTCGCTGGTCGGCGCTGCCACCGGACCCGCTCGGCAAGACGTTCGACCGCGGGATCACCGCGACGACGGCCGGCCTGGTCCTGACCGCACACGCGTTGGTCCCGAACCCGGGCGGCGGCGCGAACCCGACGTACCTGATCGCCGCGCGGTACGACGCGAAGAAGGGGTGGACCCGGCTTCCCGACGCCACGGACATGCTCGGCGGCGGCCGCTGGTCGTGGACCGGCCGGCTGATGATCGCGGTCGCGCTCGACGCCACGAACGGTGGCGGTGACCCGCCGGGTGACTACGGCCGGTACATCCCGTTCGGCGGTCGCCTCGACCCGGCGACCGGGACCTGGAGCCGACTGCCGGAAGCGCCGGAGTACCTGACCGGGGGCTGGCCCGTCGATGCGATCGGCGGCGACATGGTCGCTGCGGAGGGCTGGGTCTACGACGACACCACTCAGACCTGGCGCAAGGTGCCGCGTCCGGAAGGTGCTCCCGAACGGCCCGGCCCCGCGGCGTGGGTCACCGACAGGGTCTACGTCATCGGCGGATCGAGCGATGACCGGAAGGCAGAGGATGCCTACGACACCTCGGTCTGGTCGTGGTCGGCCGAGACCAAGCCTCGACTCTGACAGGTCGCCCTGTCAGAACGTGACTTAGGATGCCGCCATGACGGCTCAGCAGTGGATCTCCTCCCCCACCTCCGGCGACATCACCTATCCCGAAGCGCCCTGGACGATGACCGGCCAGCTCTGGCTGTCCCTGTTCAAGGTCCGCGAGGGCGACCACCCCGACCGCGAGCCCGGCGTCTACGGCGTCGCGCTGGTGAACTACGAGGAGCCGAGCCCGCTGACGTACGGCGAGATCCTGGTCGC
Source organism: Marmoricola sp. (assembly GCA_036676945.1). Classification (GTDB taxonomy): domain Bacteria; phylum Actinomycetota; class Actinomycetes; order Propionibacteriales; family Nocardioidaceae; genus Marmoricola. Next base: position 13,906 of record JAKFBZ010000140.1, on the reverse strand, counting down.
CCGGCCCTACAACAAGGCCGTCAACATCACCGACATCTGGGTCGACTCGATCCAGTCCGTGCACGGCGGCCGCGACCTCTGGGCGATCCCCAAGGACCTGTGCGACTTCACCCTCGACGTGAGCACCAAGGGCCCGATGACCAAGGCGCGCTGGACCGCCTCGCTGGACGGCGTACCGATCGCGGCAGCACGGTTCACCGACGTCTCCCGGGCGATGGTCCGGCTGCCGTTCAAGGGCAACACCTGGCAGCAGCGGGAGAACGGCGAGGAAGTCACCGCGGCCCTGGTCGGCTCCTCGAAGGCCGCTCCGTGCCGCGCCCACTGGGACTTCAACCCGGACGGCGCCCTCGGCTGGCTCGCCGGCAAGCGCTCGATCGCCTCGTTCCGGCAGGCCGACTTCACGATGTCGTTCGGCTGAGCCCTCGGACGTCGGAGCCGTCGAACGACGCGGACGACGCCAGCGCGTCGATGATCGGACACGGCACGTCCGGCTCGATGCACTGAGCCGCCAGCAGCCCGGCGAGCGCGCCGCGCACCCGTTGCAGGTCCTCGATGCGCTCGTCGATCTCGGAGAGCTTCGCGTTGCCGAGCGCCGCGATCTCCCCCGAGATCGGTCCCGCGACCCCGCTCACCCCGAGCAGTCCGCTGAGCTCGGCCAGAGTGAACCCGAGCTCCTGGCCGCGCTTGAGGTAGCGGACGCGGTCGACGTCGGCCTGCTCGTACTCGCGGTAGCCCCCACGGGTGCGACCGGGACTGACCAGGATGCCTCGGCGCTCGTAGAACCGGATCGAGGAGACCTTGACTCCCGCCGACGCGGCGAGCTCGGAGATCAGCATGCCGCGAGCGTACGACGCCCCGCGCGCATGGTGGCGCGCAACGGCCGGGACACGGCGGCGCCCTGGACGACGCCCCAGCCGATCTCCAGCACCAGGAAGCCGATCAGGATCGTCGAGGCCCCGGCGCCGAGCGCGTAGCCGAACCACAGCGAGAAGAGCAACCGGCCGACGGTGTCGGCGGCGCCGAGGAACGGCGTGGGCCGCAGCAGCCGGACGACGCTCCAGACGACCACGATGCTGCCGAGCAGGTTCGCGAACAGCATCGTGAACGGATCACCCGCATCGGGCACGGTCCCGGAGAGCCCGAGGCGGTCGTGCAGCCCGGCGATGCCGTCGAGCGCGATCCGGGCGGTCCAGGGGGTGGCGAAGCCGGCGGTCATCACCAGGTCGTAGGCCGCCGACGCGAGGACGACGCGGCGTGCGAGGAGGCGGTTGGCAGCAGTGGTGTCGGTGTTCATGACGACACCCTCGACCCTGCACCACGGTGCAAGGTCAAGGGTGTCGGTCAAGAAAAGGCGTCAGGCGGTCTCGTCGGTGACCGGACCAGGGGTCGGCCCAGAAGTAGGCACCGACTGCGGAGCGGACGGCGCACTGTCATGGCCGGCACGCTTGGCGGCCTCGCGGATCTCGAAGAGGTCCGTGGCCAGTCCGCCGACGGTCTTCGCGATCTCCGAGACGGCGCCGATGACGATGTTCGTCGCCTGTCCGACCGCATGTGTGGTCGCCTCGACACCATCCTGGATGGCGTCCTTACGGATCTCGGACTTGCTGATGTTGTCCCTCATGGCGCCAAGTCTGGGGAACTTGAGGTCTGACGGCAACGTGAGTCCCATCTCAGGCGGCGACCGCGTCGTCGAGGTTCACCGAGGGAGCCTGCTCCGGCTTGCGCTTGGAGTTGGGGAACGACAGCCGGACGATCTTCTTGGCCACCGTCCAGAGCTGGTGGGTCAGCCCACCGGTGTTGTACTCGATCCCGTACTTCTCGCAGAGCGCCTTCACCTCGACCGAGAGCTCCGGGTACCGGCGCGCCGGGATGTCCGGGAACAGGTGGTGCTCGATCTGGTGCGACAGGTTGCCGGACATGATGTGGAAGAGCTTGCCGCCGGTGATGTTCGCCGACCCGAGCAGCTGCCGGTAGTACCAGTGGCCGCGGGACTCGTTCTCGCACTCCTCCTCGGTGAACGTCGCGACGCCCGCCGGGAAATGACCGCAGAAGATGATGTTGAAGGTCCAGATGTTGCGGACGACATTGGCCACCGCGTTGCCGACCAGGGTGCTCACGAAGAACGGCCCGGTCAGCGCCGGGAACAGCAGGTAGTCCTTGAAGGTCTGCTTGCCGACCTTCTTCAGGATCGGCTTGCCGACCTTCTTGGTCTCCTCCCAGGTGCGCTCCCCGGCCATGATCCGGTCGACCTCGAGGTCGTGCACGGCGACGCCCTCTTCGAAGAGCAGCATCAGCAGGACGGCGTACAGCGGGTTGCCCAGGTAGTAGGGGCGCCACTTCTGGTCCTCGTCCATCCGCAGGATCCCGTAGCCGATGTCACGGTCCTTGCCGAGGATGTTGGTGTACGTGTGGTGGATGTAGTTGTGGCCGTACTTCCAGTTCTCGCCCGGGGCCATCGTGTCCCAGTCGTAGATCCGGGAGTTCAGCTTCGGGTCGCCCATCCAGTCGTACTGGCCGTGCATCACGTTGTGGCCGATCTCCATGTTCTCCAGGATCTTGGAGACGCTGAGCGCGGCGACCGCGAGCGGCCACGCCGGCGGCAGGTAGAAGAGCGCACGGCCGGCGATCTCGAACTGCTGCTGACGCTTGACGATCATCCGGATGTAGTCGGCGTCCTCCTTGCCGAGCTTCCCGAGGACTTCCTGGCGCAGCGCGTCCAGTTCGTTGCCGAACTCCTCGAGCTGCTCGGGAGTCAGGTTCGGGTTCTTCGGGTCCGACGCGCGGACGGTGGACTTCTTCTTGGTCTGGGGCTTGATGTCGGTGATGGTCATGATTTCTCCCTGGGTGTCAGAAGTGCGGGTCAGAGGTCGACGGAGCAGTCGCCGACAGGGGCGGAGACACAGATCCGGACTTCCTCGTCAGGCAGCGAGGACTGCTCGCCGGTGAGGACGTTGCGGACGGTGCCGTCGGTCTTGGTCTTGACGCAGGAGAAGCAGATGCCCATCCGGCAGCCGAACTCGGGCTTGAGACCGAGGGCTTCCGCCTGCTCCAGCAGGGTGGCGCCGGTGTTCTCGGCACTCTCGCCGGACCGGGTGAACGAGACATCTCCCCCGGCGGCGCCGGTCGAGAAGGCCGGCGGCTTGAAGAACTCGACCCGGAGCCGGGCGTTGTCGTCGCCGTACGCCGCGGAGACCAGCTCGATCAGACCGCCGGGACCACAGGCCCAGGTGTCGGTGTTCTTGTAGTCCGGGACCAGCCGGCGCAGTTCGAACTCGCTGAAGGTCTGGTCCCCGTAGCGCAGGTGGACGTCGATGTGGTTGTCGGCTGCCGCGATCGCAGCCAGCTCCTCGGCGAAGATCTGGTCCTCGGCCGACCTGGCGTAGTGCAGGAACGTGACCTTGCGGTTCGCACGGCCGTCATACCCGTCGCGCAGCAGGGTGCGGATCTGGGACATCACCGGAGTGATGCCCGAGCCGCCGGAGATCATCAGCAGGTGGTTGTTGGTCGGCGTCGCGGCACTCTCGTGGATCGTGAAGTCGCCGTCGGCCTGGCTCAGGTGCAGCATCTGGCCGGGCCGGGCCTCGTTGACCAGGAACTTGCTGACCTGGCCCTCGTCGTTGGCGCGGACCGTGAGCGTGAAGCGCTCGCCCGGGAGCGAAGCGGCCGAGGAGATCGAGAAGCAACGGGTCATCCGGCGGGCACTGCCCGGCATCTCCACGCCGACCTGGACGTACTGGCCGGCGCGGTGGCCGCGCCAGGTGCTGGTCGGCTGCAGCGTGAGGGTGGCGACCGGGGCGGAGCCCGCGGCGTCCGGGTTCTCACGGTGGATGGACACGACGCGGGCTCGAACCTCGGTGGCAGCCCACATCGGGTTGAACATCTCGAGGTAGCGGTCCACACCGTGCGGTGCGGTCATCGCTGCAACAGCCTTGGAGCCGAGAAGTTTGGTGGTGATGCTCATCAGTGGCCTCCTTTCAGTGAACATGCGTACACTGAAACTATGACGGCAGCCCCCGAACACGGTCAAGCGAACGGCTACGTGACGCCCGCCACGGTGAACACTCGTGCACCAATGGGTACGACCCGGAGGGTCGGTACCCTGAGCCCCGTGAGCATTTCCGAGGCAGCGGAGTCGCGCAGCGAGAAGAAGGAACGTACCCGCCGGGCGATCCTCGACGCCGCGCTCCGGTTGACCGAGGACACCGGCCTCGCCGGACTCTCGCTGCGACAGGTCGCCAAAGAGGTCGGCATCGTGCCGACCGCCTTCTACCGGCATTTCGACTCGATCGACCAGCTCGGACTCGCACTGGTCGAGGAGTCCTTCGCCTCCCTGCGCGCGATGATCCGCGATGTCCGCCAGGGCACGCCCTCACTGGCCCAGATCGTCGACAGCTCGGTGGCCGTGCTGATCGAGCACGTCACCGAGCAGCGCGCGCACTTCGGGTTCATCGCGCGCGAGAAGTCCGGGGGCTCCGCGGTCGTCCGGGAAGCCGTGCGGCGCCAGTTCGCCTTCTTCGAGCGCGAACTCGCCACCGACCTCGCCCGGCTCCCGATGGATCACTGGTCTGCGGACGACCTGCGGATCCTGTCGAACCTGATCGTCGGGGCGATGATCACCACGTCGGAGGAGATCCTGCGCGCCGAGCCGCGCGAACTCGCCGAGATCCAGCACCGGGCCCGGACCCAGCTGCTGATGATGATCGTCGGCGCCCTGAACTGGAAGTCCCGCGGAAGCGACTGACGTCGCCCCCGCGGGACCGTTTCCTTCAGGCAGTGCTCGTGGCGCTCAGGCGCCGACCGGGTCCGCCAGCCCGTCGAGGTCGTCCACGGAACGACCGTCCGAGTCCCAGGTGTCCTCCTCGGGCGCGGGCAGGCGACCGGGCAGCATCACTGCCAGCACGATCACCCCGATCGACAGGATCGCGCTCAGCCCGAAGGCCCATTGCATCCCGCCGACGTAGGCGCCGAGATCAGAGGCCCCGGCCTCGGACAGCGAGTCGGAGCGCGCGGTGAGCACCGCCACCGACACTGCGGCGCCCATCGCGCCGGCGACCTGCTGGAGGGTGCCCAGCAACGAGCTGGCGTGCGAGTACAGCTGCGGCGGCACCGCACCGAGGCCGAGGGTGAAGACCGGCGTGAACACGCAGGCGAGGCCGACCATCAGCAGGATGTGCGCACCGAGGATGAGCGCGTACGGCGTCCCGGTGTCGATCTGCGTGAACAGACCGAGCGCGATCGTGATGCCGATCGACCCCGGGATCACCAGCGGCCGGCCGCCGACGTTGTCGAACACCTTGCCGACGCGCGGGCCGAGCAGACCCATCGCCAGACCGCCCGGCATCATCAGCAGACCGGTCTGCAGCGGGGTCAGTCCGCGCACGTCCTGCAGGTACAGCGGGACCAGCAGCATCGAGCCCAGGAACCCCATGAACGCCAGCGCCATCAGCACCAGGGAGATCGCGTAGGTGCGGTGCGTCAGGGTGCGCAGGTCCAGCAGCGGTTCACCGCTGCGCTGCAGGCTGAGCTGACGCCAGACGAACAGCGCCAGGACGACGGCTCCGCCGCCGATCAGGAGGAACGGCGAGACCGGGGCGTCGTCCTTGCCGATCAGGCTGAGCCCGTAGACCAGGCTGCCGAAGCCGATCGCCGATGCCACGACGCTGGGGATGTCGATCGAGCCCGCCGTGGGCTCACCGACGTTCTTCAGGCGGGAGAGCCCGGCTGCACCGATCAACGCGGCGATCGGAAGCACCAGCAGGAACATCCATCGCCACGAGAACGACGAGAGGATCAGGCCCGACACTGCGGGACCGAGCGCGGGGGCGACCGACATCGCCAGGGTCACGTTGCCCATCACCCGGCCGCGGTCTGTCTCGGGGACGACGTTCATCAAGGTGGTCATCAGCAGCGGCATCATCACCGCGGTGCCCGCGGCCTGGATGACCCGGGCCACGATCAGCAGCCAGAACATCGACGTGGGCGTGACGGCGGCGAGGAGCGTGCCGGAGCAGAAGACGATCATCGCCAGCGCGAACGCCTGCCGGGTGGTCACGCGCTGCAGGAACCAGCCGGTGACCGGGATGACGACCGCCATCGTGAGCATGAACGCCGTGGTGAGCCACTGGGCCGCCCCGTTGCCGACGCCGAAGTGCTCCTTCAGGTCGGGGATCGCGTTGATCATGATCGTCTCGTTGAGGATCACGATGAACGTGGCGGCTACCAGCCACCGGAGCACGGCCATGTCGGCCGGGCTGGTGCGAGCGCCGCCGGCAGCGGCAGGTGCGGTGGAATGCATTGGGGGGAATCCTTCGTTCGTCGAGGCGGCCGACCAGCGCCCGCCCGAGATCCGTTCTCATACCTACGACGAACGGGGATCAGCGATTACGACACCGGCAACGTGAAAAGAACCTACGAGAGGGCACCGACATTCCTCGACCGGTTTTTCGGTCTGGACCGTTGCCGAAAATCGCTTGCGCCGCTCGCTCAGCGGGGACGGACCACGATCTCCGGGATGGTGGCGTCCGGCGGCAGATCGAGGACGTGCAGGACCGACGCGGTCACGGTCTCCGGGCGGATCCAGCGGGAGGCGTCGTACGTCCGTCCCTCCTGCTCGTGCACCTTCTCCTGCATCGGCGTCGCGGTGCGGCTCGGGTAGATCGTGCAGACCCTGACCCCGTGCTCGGCCTCCTCGGCGCGCAGCGAGTCGGCGAGGGCCCGCAGCCCGAACTTGGAGGCGGCGTACGCCGACCAGGTCGCGTTCGCGACCAGTCCGGCCGAGGAGTTCACGAAGACCACCGTCCCGCGCGCCGCCCGCAGCGCCGGGAGCAGGACCGCGGTGAGGACTGCCGGCGCGGTCAGGTTCACGTCCAGCTGACGGCGCCAGGCGCCCAGGTCGAGACCGGCCACCGTGCCCAGGTCCACGGTCCCGGCGACGTGGCAGATCGAGTCGAGCCGCGGCTCGTCGAGCGCCTCGGCCCACTGGCGGACGGCGTCCGCGTCGGCCAGGTCGACCACCTCCCTGGTCACCCTGATCACCCGGTCGCCGCGCTCGGCGAGGCGATCGGCCAGATCCGCGCCGATCCCGGAGGCTGCACCGGTGACGAGGTGGACGCCCATGTCAGCGGGTCAGGACGATCTTGCCGAAGACGTCGCCCTCGGCCATCGCGGCGAAGCCGTCGCGCGCGGACTCCATCGGGACCTCCCGGTCGATCAGCGGGCGGACACCGGTGGCGTCGAGCATGGTGACAAGGCTGGCGAGCTCGGCTGACGTACCCATCGTGGAGCCGATCACCCGCAGCTGCAGGAAGAAGATCCGGGTCAGTTCGGCGTCGTCGAGGTTCGGGCCCGAGGTGGTCCCGGAGATGACGATCGCACCGCCGGGACGCAGCGCGCGGATCGAGTGCGACCAGGTCGCCCGGCCCACGGTCTCCATCACGGCGTCGACCTTGACCGGCAGCCGGGCTCCGGACTCGAAGACCTCGTGGGCCCCGATCTCGAGCGCCCGCGCCCGCTTGGACTCGTCGCGACTGGTCGCCAGCACCTTCAGGCCCGCCGCGCGGGCCAGGATGATCAGCGCGGTCGCCACTCCGCCGCCGGCGCCCTGGACGAGGACCGTGTCGCCGGCCTTGAGACCGCCCTGGGTGAACAGCATCCGGTACGCCGTCAGCCAGGCCGTCGGCAGCGTGGCGGCCTCGGCGAAGGAGAGCGAAGCCGGCTTGGGGATCACGTTCGCCTTCGGTACGACGACCGAGTCGGCGAAGGTCCCCTGGTACCGCTCGGAGAGCAGCGAGCGCTTCGGGTCGAGCGTCTGGTCGCCGGTCCAGGACGGGTCGTTGATGACCGCGTGCACGACCACCTCGTTGCCGTCCTCGTCGTACCCCGCGGCGTCGCAGCCCAGGATCATCGGCAACGACTCCTCGCGCAGGCCCACGCCGCGCAGCGACCACAGGTCGTGGTGGTTGAGCGAAGCGGCCTTGACGGTCACCTTCGCCCAGCCGGCCGGGACCTCCGGGTCGGGACGCTCCCCGATCACCAGCCCGGACAGGGGGTCGTCGGTGGAGAACTTCTCGGCGTAGACAGCGAACATACGACGACCCTATCGAGGAGTCTGAGCGGCGTCAGACGTGGTGCATGGCAAGGCGGAGGAGCGAAGGAGTCCTCAGGCGGAGCGCAGCGGAGCGGACTTCGAGCGACGACAACGCAGCCAGGTGCCGCGGATGTCGTCGCTCAGCGGCGCGCTACGCCGTCTCGCCGCGCCGCCTCGGAGACGGCGCTCGCCACCGTCGGGCCGACCCGCGGGTCGAACGGCGACGGGATGATGAAGTCCTCACGCAGGTCGTCCCCGACGATCGCGGCCAGCGACTGGGCCGCCGCGAGCTTCATGCCTTCGGTGATCGCGGTGGCGCGGGCATCGAACGCCCCGCGGAAGATGCCGGGGAAGGCGAGCACGTTGTTGATCTGGTTCGGGAAGTCCGAACGACCGGTCGCGACCACCCGCGCGTACTTGTGCGCGAGGTCCGGGTGCACCTCCGGGGTCGGGTTCGCCAGGCCGAAGATGATCGGCTCGTCGGCCATCGAGGCGACGACGTCCTCGGGCACGGACCCGCCGGAGAGCCCGATGTAGCAGTCGGCGCCGTCCATCACCGCGGCCAGGGAGCCCCAGCGGCCCGTGGTGTCGGCGGTCTCGGCGGCCAGCGCGCGCTTGCTGGAGTTCATGTCGGTGCGGTCGCGGTGCAGGACACCGGCGCGGTCCAGGACCGCGATGTCGCGGTAGCCCGCGGCGAGCAGGATCCGGGTCACCGCGACGCCGGCCGCCCCCGCACCGGAGACGACGATGCGCACGGTGTCGTGGTACTTGCCGGTGAGCTTCATCGCGTTCTCCAGCGCGGCGAGGACCACCACGGCGGTGCCGTGCTGGTCGTCGTGGAAGACGGGGATGTCCAGCCGCTGCTTGAGCCGCTCCTCCACCTCGAAGCACCGCGGGGCGGAGATGTCCTCGAGGTTGATGCCGCCGAAGCTCGGCGCCAGTCGCACGACCGTCTCGACGATCTCGTCGACATCGGTGGTGTCCAGGCAGATCGGGATGGCGTCGATGCCGCCGAACTGCTTGAACAGGACGGCCTTGCCCTCCATCACCGGCATCGCGGCGCGGGGCCCGATGTCACCGAGCCCGAGGACGGCGGTGCCGTCGGTGACGACGGCGACGGTGTTGGCGGTCCAGGTGTAGTCACCGTAGATCGACGGGTCCTCCGCGATCGCCTCGCAGACGCGGGCGACTCCCGGTGTGTAGGCCAGGGAGAGTTCCGCGGGACCGTTCAGCGCCACGGTCGAGGCGATCTCCATCTTGCCGCCGGCGTGCAGCTCGAAGACGGGGTCGTTGGCGCGGGGATTCTCCAGATCAGGCATTTGGTCAAATGCAACCATGAGGTTGGCTCTCTCGTGACATCAGGAAGCAGTCGCTTCACGACAAGGGGGAAGGCGCTGAAGCTGCTCGACGCCGACCTTGCGTGAGTCGGAGGAGTGCCAGACCGAGGGGGTGACCCGGCGTTCATCGTCTCACAGAGTCGTTGAACGCCCCAGGGCCGGAACGCGAATGTGGCGTATCAGACACGTCGCCGGAGGCGGCCCGGACGAGGCCACCACCGCAACCGGGCGACACCCAGCACCTCCGCTGCAGGGATCGGGCCGCGGTGCCGCGAGTCCGTCGCCCCGGCCGCCTCGGGATGATCGCTGAGCAGGTACCAGGCCGGCCGGTCCCCCACCGTCCGCGGCTCCACCGCGCGCTTGACCACCAGGGTGCCGTCGGGGAACCGCGCGACCACCACGTCGCCCGCGGACGGCGTACGCCGGTAGTCGACCAGCACCCGGTCATCGGGCCGCAGCGTCGGCAGCATCGAGTCCCCTCGCACTCGGGCGAGACCCCAACGACGACGCGGTTGCACGCGGAGTAGTCTCGCAGTGTTCTCGGCGTGCCGGGGAGTGTCACTCCGCCGCACCCGGGTAACGACGAGCTGAATCCCCCGCTGTTTCCCAGTGATCCACCAGAGAGGACCGAGGATGTTCGCGCGACTGTTCGCTCCCACCGTCGAGGTTTCCGCCCACTGCGATCTGCCGTGCGGTGTGTACGACCCGGCACAGGCACGCATCGAGGCCGAGTCGATCAAGGCCCTGATCGCCAAGGTCGCCGACAACGACGACCCCGACTTCCGCACCCGTGCACTGGTCATCAAGGAGCAGCGCTCCGAGCTGGTCAAGCACCACCTGTGGGTGCTGTGGACCGACTACTTCAAGCCGCCGCACTTCGAGAAGTACCCCCAGCTGCACACGCTGGTCAACGAGGCCACCAAGCTCGCCGGTGCCGGTGGCACCAAGGGCAGCCTGGACGCCGCGGCGGCCGACGAGCTGCTCGCCAAGATCGACGAGATCGCTGAGATCTTCTGGGCGACGAAGAACGCCTGAACGAAGTGAAGGCGTTCGAGTCTGGAGTCCGTCCGAGCTAGCGAGGACGGAACCGACACGAAGAACGCCTGAACGAAGTGAAGGCGTTCGAGTCTGGAGTCCGTCCGAGCCAGCGAGGACGGAACCGACACGAAGAACGCCTGAGCTTGCGAAGGCGCGACCGTCTGCGGTGACCACACGCGCAGCTAGGCCAAGCAACGAGCGGGATCGACCCACCAGGGTCGGTCCCGTTCGGTATTCCCGGCCGATCGACCTCAGCGGACCGAGGGGTGCTTGAACTGGTCCCGCATGATCTGGATCCGGATGATCGGACCTCCGACCAGGCGGCACAGCGCGACGCCCCGGTACTCGGCCGGGAGGGTCCCGATCGGGATCCGCCCGTACTCGGTGAACACGAAGGTGACCTCTTCGTCCCAGCCGCCGGGCGAGCAGGCGATCCGGTCGATCCGGCCGCGCTGCTTGGGGAAGGCGTTGATCAGGTGCGAGCCCTCGCGGCTGAGATCGGTCCCGTACGGGTGCCACCAACCGTCGACCTTGTCCGGCCCGAAGACGTCCTCGAGCACCAGCCGGAGCGGACCTGCCGCGACCGGCCAGCGGTTGGGGTTGCGACTCGGGTTGCGACTCGGGACCGAACGGTCGGTCATGGTGCCCTCTCCGCGGCCCACGAACGGCCTGGTCGGAACGGACAGGCGCATGAGCAACTGCCGCCACAGTACGCCGCTCGACGACCCTGCGACCCGGTGACGGCCTAAGCTCAGGCCATGCAGCCTGATGCCGAAGTCCGCGTGCCGGCGGAGACCGCCTATGTCGCCGTCGTCAGGATGGCCACGGCCGGCATCGCCGCCCGACTCGATTTCACTCTCGACGACGTCGAGGACCTGCGCATGGCCGTCGGTGAGGCGTGCGCGATGGTGCTGTCCAGGGCAGCGCCCGACGGGAGCCTGCGAGCGGGCTTCCGGTTGAGTGCGGACCGGATCGACGTCGAGGTCAGCGCCGACTCGACCGTTTCCGAGCCGCCGGACCCGGCCAGCTTCGCCTGGCAGGTGCTCACCACGACGGCGAGCGACGTCCACGCGACGGCGGCGGACGGACGGGTCACCGTCGCCCTGTCGCTGGTCCGGGATCCAGCGGGTCAGCCTGCCTGAGATGACCGACGACGAACGCGAGCTCTTGACGCCGCGGGAGCGCAGCAGTGCGCTCTTCGCGTTGCTGCTCGCTGCTCCCGAGGGCGAGGAGCGGGCCCGGGCGCGCGCCACCTTGATCGAACTGCACCTGCCTCTGGTCGAGCACTGCGCCCGCCGCTTCGGCAACCGGGGCGAGCCGCTGGAGGACCTGGTCCAGGTCGGCACGATCGGCCTGATCAAGGCCGTCGACCGGTTCGACACCGACCGCGGCGTGGAGTTCTCGACGTACGCGACGCCGACGATCCTCGGCGAGATCAAGCGCCACTTCCGCGACAAGGGATGGGCGATCCGGGTCCCCCGCCGGCTCCAGGAACTGCGGATGTCGATCGCGACGGCCACCGCCGAGCTGAGCCAGCAGCTGGGCCGCTCGCCGACCCCGCGGGAGATCGCCGAGCTGCTCGGCGTGGAGATCGAGGACGTGCTCGAGGGCATCGAGTCCTCGCACGCCTACGCCACCCTCTCCCTGGACTCGACGGACGGCAGTGACGGCGTCACCGGATCCATGCTCGACTCGCTCGGCGAGGACGACGCCGAACTCGAGCACGTCGAGATCCGGGAGTCGTTGCGGCCGCTGCTCGAAGAGCTGCCCCCGCGCGAGCGGCAGATCCTGGTGCTGCGGTTCTTCCAGCAGAAGACCCAGTCGCAGATCGCCGAGGAGGTCGGGATCTCGCAGATGCACGTCTCGCGGCTGCTCACCCGGACGCTGAGCCGGCTGCGCTCGTCGATCGACTAGCGGCGATCCGTCGACCGGTCCGAATCCTCGAGGGCCGCGAGGGACTCCGGGTGCAGGATCCCGGCCAGCACGATCACGGCCGGCACGGCGAGCGCGACCGAGACCGGCCAGGTGTCCCCGTCGCGGAAGTTCCACGCCAGCCCGAGCGCCATCAGCTGCGCGAGCAGCACCGGTCCCCGGGCCCAGCTGCGGATCCTGCTCAGACCCCAGGAACAGGCGGCCAGACCGACACCGACGGCCAGGAAGAAGGCGGCCGTGGTCAGGCCCATCGTCAGCCGGGCCGACGTGAGGTGCAGGAGCTCGGCGACGCCGTAGATCGTCGCCACGATGCCCTCGACCAGCACCAGACCCGCAGCGACCACGAGCGGGGCCGGTGCTCCGTGGCGCGACCAGGTCGGCGCCGCGTCGTCCCGGCCGGGCCCGGGCTGAGATCCAGATTCCACGCCTCGCAGGGTAGTCGGCGGCGATCTCGGGTCTTGTGCCCGGTGGGGGCGAATGCCGCGTTTGTGACCAACGTGACCTCCGCTGGGTCTTGTATCCGTGCCCGGAAGTTGCCAGCATGAGGAGGTAACTGCGCCTGTAACGCGGACGAGTCGTCCTTCGCGCAGCTGCAGCCCCCTGTTCCGGACCCGATCGGCCCGGAGCTCGGTCCGACCTAGTGAACGCGTTCACACACCCTCCAGAACAGGAGTTCCACGCCATGGATTGGCGCCACCGCTCTGCGTGTCTCGACGAAGACCCAGAGCTGTTCTTCCCCATCGGCAACACCGGGCCGGCCATCCTCCAGATCGAGGAAGCCAAGCAGGTGTGCCGCCGTTGCGACGTGCGCGAGCAGTGCCTCGCGTGGGCGCTCGAAGCGGGGCAGGATCACGGCGTCTGGGGTGGACTCAGCGAGGACGAGCGACGCGCGCTGAAGCGCCGCAACGCCCGGGCCCGCGTGCGCACCGCCTGATCCGGGACCCGACGGGCTGATTCAGCCGCGTCCACCGACGGAACTCACCGAGAACTCCACCGACGTACCCCCGCCCGGGCGACCGCCCAGGGTGAGGGTGCCGCCGAGTTCACCGACGAGCGTCCGCACGATCGACAGGCCGAGGCTGGTCGTGGCCGCCGGGTCGAAGCCTGCCGGCAGGCCGATCCCGTCGTCGTCGATCCGTACCCGCAGGGCTCCCTCGGACGCCTCGGGTACCACCGTGACCGTGCCTGACCGGCCGTCGGGGAAGCCGTGCTCCATCGCGTTCTGGAGCACCTCGGTGAGCACCATCGCGAGCGGGGTGGCCGCGTCCGAGGCGACGGTGCCGAACGAACCGGTCCGGCGCAGGACGACCGAGCCTTCGTGGGCGCCGACCTCGCTGACCAGGCCGATCAGCTGGTCGGCGACGACGTCGAACGCGACCGCCTCCTCGAAGCTCTGGCTCAGCGTCTCGTGCACCACGGCGATCGCGCCGACCCGGCGCACCGCCTCCTCCAGGGCGTCCCGGCCGCTGACCGACTCGATCCGCCTCGCCTGCAGGCGGAGCAGCGCGGCCAC
>JAKFBZ010000139.1:0-1544 GCA_036676945.1 Marmoricola sp. | reverse complement strand
GGCCTCGACATCCTGGTCAACAACGCCGGCTTCGTCCGCGACCGGATGCTGGTGAACACCTCCGAGGAGGAGTGGGACTCGGTCATCCGGGTGCACCTCAAGGGGCACTTCGCACCGCTGCGGCACGCCGGAGCGTACTGGCGCAACGAGTCGAAGGAAGGGCGTACGCGCGCAGCCCGCGTCATCAACACCTCCTCCGGTGCGGGGCTTCAGGGCTCGATCGGCCAGACCACCTACTCGGCAGCCAAGGCCGGCATCGCCGGTATGACCCTGGTCGCCGCCGCGGAGCTCGGCCGGTACGGCGTCACGGTCAACGCAATCGCGCCGGTGGCCCGGACGCGGATGACCGAGGGCGCGTTCGACACCTCGGCGATGCCCGAGCCCGAGGACAACTCGCCCGTGGTCGCCTGGCTCGCGTCGGTCGAGGCCGGCGATGTCACCGGCCGGGTCGTCGAGATCGAGGGCGGCCAGATCTGCCTCGAGCAGGGCTGGACCCATGGTCCGAAGCGGGATGCCGGCCGTCGGTGGGAGACCGCCGAAGTCGGATCCGCACTGAGGGAGCTCATCGCCGAGGGCGGAAACCCGGAACCGGTCTACGGAGCGTCGTAGTCTTCCGGCATGGGTCTGCTCACTCCACTCGCCATCCGGGTCGGCTCGATCCCGTGGCTGCCGCGCTACCTGCCGCAGATCATGTGGGTGGACATGCTCATCCAACGGCTGACCCGAGGGCGCCTCACCCTGCTCGACATCGCCGGGGTCCCCAACCTGGTGCTCATGGTCCCCGGACGCAGGAGCGGGATCCCGCGCAGCACTCCGCTGCTGTGCGTGCCGCACGGCCGGGACATCCTGATCGCCGGCTCGAACTTCGGCGGCCCCAGGGAACCGATGTGGGTCAAGAACATCGAGGCCACCGCTGAGGTGATGGTGCGCTTCCGGCGGCGGGACACGCCGATGGTGGTGCGCCGACTCGAGGGCGACGAGCGCGCGGCAGCGTGGCCGCACATGCTCGAGACGTGGCCGAACTTCACGAAGTACGAGCAGCGCACCGACCGCCTCATCAAGGTGTTCCGCCTGACGCACCGCTGAGCCCCGCGAAGGGTCAGCCGGCGAGGTGGCCGTGGTCGACCAGCTGGATGCTGCCGTGGATCGAGGACGCATCGTCCGAGGCCAGGAAGGCGATCACCGCCGCGACGCTGTCGGCATCCATCAACCCTCGCGTCGCCGCCACCCGCATGATCAGCTCCCAGTCCGCATCGTCGGGGACGCTGATGGTCTGTGCCTGCGGGGTGTCCATCCCACCGGGGCACACGCAGTTCACCCGCAACGGCGTCTTCAGATACTCGATCGCCAACGCCTTGGTGAGCCCGACGATGCCGTGCTTGGCGGCCGTGTACGCCGCCGAGTACGCCTCGCCGATCACGCCGGCCACCGACGCGACGTTGACGATGTTGCCGCCCGTCGCCAGCAGGTGCGGGATCGCCGCCTGGGACAGGTGGAACGCGCCACTGAGGTTCACGGCGATGTCGGCGTCCCACTGCTCGTCG
>JAKFBZ010000138.1:0-14594 GCA_036676945.1 Marmoricola sp. | reverse complement strand
GAGTGGATCCGGTGATGATTGTAGAAGTGGATCCAGGCTGGCAGGGTTGCTCGGCGTTCGGACTCTGAGTCGTAAAACCGGGCATAGGCCCAGCCGTCGGCGAGGGTGCGGTGGAAGCGCTCGCTCTTGCCGTTGGTCTGAGGCCGATAGGGACGCGTTCTCTTGTGGCTGATGCCGAGCTCGGCGCAAGTCTCGGCCCAGACGTTGGATCGGTAGCAGGCGCCGTTGTCGGACAAGACACGTTCGACGGCGACGCCCCGGTCGGCAAACCAGGAGACTGCGCGCTGGAGCACCGCGGCCGCGGTAGCACCCTTCTCGTTGTCACAGATCTCGACGTAGACGACCCGAGAGTGGTCGTCGATCACCGTGTGCAGATAGCCGATGCCGATGTCGGGATGCCTGGTCGAGGTGTAACCGGTCCGCGTGCGGGCGGTGCTCTGGGAGTTCTTCTTGCCGGCCTGGCGACCCAGATATCGCCAACCACCGCCATCGGGGATGTTGCCGAACTTGGTGACGTCGACGTGGATCATCGCGCCCGGATGTGGGTGCTCGTAGCGCCGGATCGGTTCACCGGTGACCCGGTCGATCCGCGACAGCCGACTCACCCCGGCCCGGACCAAGACCGCGTGGACCGTCGAAGCGGGGACGCCGAGCTGGCCGCCGATCTGCACTGGCCCGAGCCGGTGGCGCCACCGCAGCTCCAAGATCTGACGCCGCACCGGCGCTGGGGTCAGGTGCGGGCAACGACGTGGGCGGCTCGACCGGTCGACCATCCCGGCCGGCCCCTCGGCCCGCAGCCGCGCCGCCCACTTGCGGGCAGTCACGGTCGAAACCATGAACATCTTGGCCGCCTCCGACGGCTTCCAACCGTCCTCCACGATCAGCCGAGCCAGGCGTAGTCGCGCTTTCGGGGTCAATGCAGCGTTAGCGTGGGACACGAAGGCCTCCTGGGTGCGAAGCGGTTACTAGACATCTCCACTTCACAACCGGAGGCCTTCGCCTTCCAGCAACTCAGGGCCGTGTCACGAAACAACGTCCCTGGACATCACAGCTAGACGTCGACCGCGGCCAGCTGACCGCAGGCCCCGTCGATCTCGCTGCCGCGGGTGTCGCGGACCGTGGTGGGGATGCCCTTGGCCTCGAGGCGGCGGACGAACTCGCGCTCGTCGGCCGGGTCGCTCGCGGTCCACTTGGACCCGGGGGTCGGGTTGAGCGGGATCAGGTTCACGTGCACCCAGCCCCAGTCGCCGTACGAGTTCAGGACGTCGCCGAGCAGATCGGCGCGCCAGGCCTGGTCGTTGATCCCGCGCATCATGGCGTACTCGATCGAGACCCGGCGCTTGGTCTTCCGCGCGTAGTCCCACGCCGCCTCGACCGTCTCGGCGACCGAGAAGCGGGTGTTGATCGGGACGAGTTCGTTGCGCAGTTCGTCGTCCGGCGCGTGCAGGCTGAGCGCCAGCGTCACCGGGATGCCCTCGTCGGCGAGCTGCTTCATCCGCGGCACCAGCCCGACCGTGCTCACGGTGATGCCGCGGGCGGACATGCCGAGCCCGTCGGGCGTCGGATCGGTCAGCCGGCGGACGGCACCGATCACGGCGTTGTAGTTGGCCATCGGCTCGCCCATGCCCATGAAGACGACGTTCGAGACGCGACCGGGGCCCCCGGGGACCTCGCCGCGGGCCAGGCTCCGCGCGCCGGCGAGGACCTGTTCGACGATCTCGGCGGTGCTCATGTTGCGCTGCAGTCCGCCCTGGCCGGTGGCGCAGAACGGACAGGCCATCCCGCACCCGGCCTGACTGGAGACGCACATCGTGGTCCGGCCCGGGTACCGCATCAGCACCGACTCGACCAGGGACCCGTCGAACAGCTTCCAGAGCGTCTTGCGGGTGGTGCCCTTGTCGGCCTCCATCACCTTGAGCGGGGTCATCAGCTCGGGAAGCAGACCGGCGACGAGGCCGTCGCGCTGGCCGGCAGGCAGGTCGGTCATCTCGGCGGGGTCGTCGACCAGCCGTCCGAAGTAGTGGGTGGAGAGCTGCTTGGCCCGGAAGCCGGGGAGACCGAGCTCCTCGAGCCGCTCCTTGCGCTCGGCCGGAGTGAGGTCGGCGAGGTGACGCGGCGGCTTGCCGCGCCCCTTGGGCTCCTCGAAGACGAGCGGGAGGGTCTTGATGGGCTCTGTCATGACCGGTCGATTCTCCCACCCGGGAGAGGGATCACCGAATCACCGGATCAGCGGGCAGGCGCCACGAAGGTGAGACTCCGGTCGCCGTTGCTGATCGTCAGGGACCGCTCCTCGATCGTGTAGGACGTCTCGCCGTCCAGGACCGCGTTCACGAACGCGTCGATCATCTGGTCGGAGCAGGCCGACAGGGTGGTCATCCGCGGCCCGAACCGGATGCTGTCGTCGTCCACCTCGGCCGGCCCGCTGCCGCGGTTGCATCCGTCGAAGACCTGCGCCTGGCCGGCGTCGGTGATCCGAAGCGTCGGTGGTTGCGTCCCGCTCGGCACCGAGGAGGCGGCGTCGCCCTCGGAGGTGCCGTTCAGCACCCAGTCGGTCCCGGCCAGCGGCAGGTCCGGTGAGACCGTACGCCGGTCCGCGAGCGCCAGCACGGTACCGCCGCTGATCACTGCGGCGTCCGAGCCGTCGTTGAACTGCACCGGCCGCTCGAAGAGCCCCGCGAGCCAGGAGTCCTGCTCCATCCGGTCCTGGTCGCAGCCCATCTCGGTCATCGCGAGGGGCTTCACCGTCATCCGGGAGCCGTCCAGCGTGTAGCCGCCGCTCATCGTGTTGCAGCCGGCGGTGAGGGTGAGGTTGCCGTCGGCGAAGCGGAGCCTGATCTCGGTGTCGCGGACCAGGCGGTACGGCTCACCGTCCTGGGTGACGCTGGTGACGACGTAGGTCCTACCGTCCGGGTCCGCGCTCCCGGACCGGGGAGTGCCCTTCGCACCACCGTCGTCTCCGCAGGCCGTCAGGGCCGCGAGCAGGCAGAGAACCGTCATCGTCCGTGCGATCACCATGGCTCTACGACGCCGCGGCTCCGTCCCCGGTTCCACGGAATCCGGATCAGTTGAAGACGAGGTAGTGGAGCAGCAGCCAGATCGGGGCGATCGTCGCCAGCAGCGAGTCGAGCCGGTCCATCAGGCCGCCGTGGCCGGGGATGATCTGGCTCATGTCCTTGATCCCGAGGTCGCGTTTCATCACCGACTCGACGAGGTCGCCGAGCGTGGCCATCACGACCGCGATCAGGCCGAGCAGGACGCCGACCCACCAGTCGCCGTCGAGCCACCAGACCACCAGGGCGACACCGACCCCGACGCACGCGACGAGCGAGCCCGCGAAACCCTCCCACGACTTCTTCGGCGAGATCACCGGGGCCATCGGGTGCTTGCCGAACAGGACGCCGGCGATGTAGCCACCGATGTCGCTGGCAATGGTGACCAGGATGAACACGCAGATCCCGCGGACGCCGTCGTCGAAGTGATCGGTCGTCTTCCAGTCACCGCCCTCGGCCAGCATCAGCGCGACGAACGAACCGAGGAACGGCACGTAGATCAGCGTGAAGACCGCCGCGGTGGCGTTCTTGACGAACCCGTCCACGCCGCGGCGGAGCAGCCAGAGCATGATCACCAGCGAGGTCACCGCGGTCGCGGTGACGAGCGCCGGGGCGCCCCAGAAGTAGGCGACCCAGACCATCACGACGCCGCCGACCATCACCGGCTGCTCGGGGATGTCGATGTCCTTGGCCGAGAGCCCCCGCTGCAGCTCCCAGACCGCGACCACGACCGCCCCCGCGACCACGAACATGAACGCGGTCTTCCAGAAGAACAGCGAGCCGGCGATCAGGAGGAGCAGGAGGACGCCCGACAGCACGGCCTTCGGCAGATCCCGGCCGGCCCGGCCGTGGTCCTGCGGCGCGGGAACAGGATTAGGCCCAGCTGCCTCGGTGGAAGTCATCGGTGAGTGTGGAGTCGCTCAGACTTCGAGCAGCTCGGCTTCCTTGTTCTTGAGGAGTTCGTCGATCTCGTCGGTGTACTTCTTGGTGAGACCGTCGAGCCGCTTCTCGGCGCCGTTGACGTCGTCCTTGCCGGCGTCGCCGTCCTTCTCGAGCTTCTCGAGGTCCTGCTTGGCGTTGCGCCGGATGTTGCGGACGCTGACCTTGCCTTCCTCGGCCTTGGTCTTCGCGACCTTGATGTAGTCCTTGCGGCGCTCCTCGGTCAGCTCCGGGAACGCGCACCGGATCGACTTGCCGTCGTTCGACGGGTTCACGCCGAGGTCGGACTCACGGATCGCCTTCTCGATGTTGTCGAGCGCACCCATGTCGTACGGCGTCACGATGATCGTGCGCGCGTCCTGGGAGGCGAACGACGCGAGCTGCTGGATCGGCGTCGGCGTGCCGTAGTACTCGGCGACGAGCTTGGCGAACATGCTCGGGTTGGCCCGACCGGCGCGGATCGCGGCGAACTCCTCACGGGTCACGCCGACCGCCTTCGCCATCTTCTGGTCGGCCTCGTTGAGGGTCTCGTTGATCACTGCGTCTCCTTGTCCGTGGCACCTGCGCTGGTCACCAGCGTGCCGATCTTCTCACCTTGGACGACCCTGAGGATGTTGCCCTCGGGCTCCATCCCGAACACGATCATCGGGAGCTCGTTCTCCATGCACATCGCGAACGCCGTGGCGTCCGCGACCTTGAGGCCGCGCTGCAACACCTCGTTGAAGCTGACCTGGTCGTACTTGACCGCGGTCGGGTCCTTGCGCGGGTCGGCCGAGTAGACGCCGTCCACGCCGTTCTTGCCCATCAGCACGACCTCGCACTTGGTCTCCAGCGCGCGTTGCGCCGCGACCGTGTCGGTCGAGAAGTACGGCATCCCGGCGCCGGCGCCGAAGATCACGACCCGGCCCTTCTCGAGGTGCCGAATCGCACGTCGCGGGATGTAGGGCTCGGCGACCTGACCCATGGTGATCGCGGTCTGCACCCTGGTCTCGATGCCCTCCTTCTCCAGGAAGTCCTGGAGGGCGAGGCAGTTCATCACGATGCCGAGCATGCCCATGTAGTCCGCGCGGGCCCGGTCCATGCCGCGCTGCTGGAGTTCGGCGCCGCGGAAGAAGTTCCCGCCGCCGGTGACGACGGCCACCTGGACGCCGGTGCGCTGCACCGAGGCGATCTCACGGGCGATGCCGGCGACCACATCGGGGTCGACGCCGACCTTGCCGCCGCCGAAGACCTCGCCGGAGAGCTTGAGCAGGACCCGCTTGTACGTCATCTGTTCTCCCTCGCCGGGCAGCGTGTGTCGTGTCCATGCGAGAAGGCCGGTCCGATGATCGTCGTGATGCTCATCGGACCGGCCTCCTCGTTGATGTCTGGCGCAGGTTATCGCGCTAGGGCGTTCAGGCACCCACTTCGAAGCGAGCGAACCGCTTCACGGTGATGCCGGCCTCGTCCAGGACCGCCTTGACCGACTTCTTGGAGTCGGTCACCGACGGCTGGTCGAGCAGAGCGACGTCCTTGAAGAAGCCGTTCAGGCGACCCTCGGCGATCTTCTCGATCGCGGCTTCGGGCTTGCCTTCCTCGCGAGCGATGGCGGCACCGATCTCGCGCTCCTTGTCGACCAGGTCCGCGGGGACCTCGTCACGGGAGACGTACTTCGGCTTCATCGCGGCGATCTGCATCGCGGCGCCGCGAGCGGCGTCGGAGCTGTCGCCTTCGTACTCGACGAGTACGCCGACGGCGGGCGGCAGGTCGGCCGCACGCTTGTGCAGGTAGACGACCGACTGGCCACCGAAGTAGGCGACCTGACCGAGCTCGATCTTCTCGCCGATCGTGACCGCGAGGTCCTCGACGACCTCGCCGACGGTCTTGCCGTCGAGCTCGACCGCCTTGAGGGCGTCGGTGTCGGCCGCCTGGGCCGCGGCAGCGGCGTCGGCGATCTTCTGGGCGGCGGAGATGAACGCCTCGTTCTTCGCGACGAAGTCCGTCTCGCTCTTCAGCTCGACCAGGGCGCCACCGGAGTGGGCGACCAGGCCGGCCGTTGCCTCGCGCTCGGCACCGCGCTCGGCGGCCTTCTTGCCGAGCTTGATGCGGAGCAGCTCACTGGCCTTGTCGAAGTCGCCCTCGGCCTCCTCGAGCGCCTTCTTGCAGTCCATCATGCCTGCGCCGGTCAGCTCACGGAGCTTCTTGACGTCAGCAGCGGAGATCGCCACTCTCAGGCCTCCTTCGTCTCTTCAGTGGTCTCGACAGCCTCGGCGGCCGGGGCCTCGTCGGCGGCAGGCGCCTCGGCCGGCGCCTCGACGGCAGCCTCTTCGGCGGCGGGCGCCTCGACAGCAGCCTCCTCAGCGGCCGGAGCCTCAGCGGCGGGCGCCTCAGCGGCCGGCGCCTCAGCAGCGGCCTCGGCGGGCTTGTCGCCCTCGAGCAGCGCGCGCTCCCAGTCGGCCAGCGGCTCGTCGGCGCCGATCGGGGCGTCGCCCTCGGTCTTCGCACCCGAGCGGGCGATGAGACCGTCGGCGACGGCGTCGGCGACCACGCGGGTCAGCAGGCCGACAGCGCGGATCGCGTCGTCGTTGCCCGGGATCGGGTAGTCGACCAGGTCCGGGTCGCAGTTGGAGTCGAGGATCGCGATGATCGGGATCCGGAGCTTGCGCGCCTCTTCGACGGCGAGGTGCTCCTTGTTGGTGTCGACGATCCAGACGGCGGACGGGGTCCGGCCCATCTCGCGGATGCCGCCGAGGGTCTTGTCGAGCTTGATGTGCTCCCGCTTCATCTGCAGGAGCTCCTTCTTGGTGCGACCGGAACCGGCGACGGTGTCGAAGTCGACGTCGTCGAGCTCCTTGAGGCGGTTGATCCGCTGGCTCATGGTCTGGAAGTTGGTGAGCATGCCGCCGAGCCAACGCTGGTTGACGTAGGGCATGCCGACGCGGGTCGCCTGCTCGGCGATCGACTCCTGCGCCTGCTTCTTGGTCCCGATGAACATGATGGTGCCGCCCTTGGCCACGGTGTCCTTGATGAACGCGTAGCTGGTGTCGATGTACGACAGCGACTGCTGGAGGTCGATGATGTAGATGCCATTGCGCTCGGTCATGATGAAGCGCTTCATCTTCGGGTTCCAGCGACGGGTCTGGTGCCCGAAGTGGACGCCGCTCTCGAGGAGCTGGCGCATTGTGACGACGGCCATGCCGGTTTCTGCTTCCTGTTGTGGATCGTGCGCATGCTGACGCACACGGTCCGGTTTTCAGTTCGTGCCTGCCCCTGGTGGAACGTTGGGGCCTGCCCTGACGCCTGCGTGAGGCCCTGACTCGTCGACCGGGGTCGAGCGGGACTGAAGGTCCTCACCCGCGTGGTTCCGTCCTCCCAGGAGGAGGGCGGCACGGAGTGCGGGCGTGCGAAGTCAACCCAGGTGGGTTGCTGAGGGAAGTCTAACCGGCGTCCGCCGTGCTGTCGAAACGCCGGACCCTCCCCAGGTGCAGGGTCGGCACGCTGCTCCACAGGCCGGCCGGATGCGTCTGGTTCACGGCGCCGGCCCCGCGGGAAGGTCAGCCGATGAACTCACTTCTCGCAGTGCTCGGTGTGCTCGCCCTGACCGGCCTCGGACCGGTCCCGACGCCTGCTTCCGGACCACCGGATCCGGGACCGGCTGTCCGCCCGCTCCAGCCGGGTCAGCTCGTCGCCGGGTTCGAGCCTCCGGACGTCACCTGGGGCGCCGGACATCGCGGCGTCGACCTCCTCGGCAGTCCGGGCGCACCGGTCCGCTCCGCACTCAGCGGCACGGTCTCGTTCGCCGGCGTGATCGCCGGCCGCGGCGTCGTGGTCGTCTCCCACGGGGCGCGGCGGACGACGTACGAGCCGGTGGCCGCGTGGGTGCGGGCCGGCGACGGGGTGGAGGGCGGGCAGCAGATCGGCGTGCTCGAGCCGGGTGCGAGCCACTGCGCTCCCCGGGCGTGCCTGCACTGGGGCCTGCGCGAAGGCGACCAGTACCTCGATCCGCTCACGCTGCTCGGTGCCGCCCCGGTCAGGTTGCTGCCGCTCACGCCCTCGGATGAGCCAGCCGGTAGGCGCTCCGCAGGCGTTCGGTGGTGACGTGCGTGTAGATCTGGGTCGTCGCCAGCGACGCGTGCCCCAGCAGTTCCTGGACGGTGCGTAGATCGGCGCCGCCCTCGAGCAGGTGGGTCGCCGCGGTGTGCCGGAGCCCGTGCGGGCCGAGGTCCGGTGCTCCGGGGACGTCCGCGAGGCGCCGGTGGACCATCGAGCGGACCGCGCGCTGATCGATCCTGGCCCCGCGCGCGCCGAGGAAGAGCGCTCCCCCCGCACCGGAGGCGAACAAGAGCGGGCGGCCGCGGTCGAGCCACTCCCCGATCGCACGGTCGGCCGGCAGACCGTAGGGGACGGTGCGCTCCTTGCGGCCCTTGCCGAACACCCGCACCACGCGCCGTCCGCGATCGAGGTCGTCCACATCGGTGCCGCACAACTCGCCGACCCGGATACCGGTGGCGTAGAGCAGTTCGAGGATCGCCACGTCGCGGATCCCGACCGGACTGCCGTCATCGGCCTGCACGGCAGCGGTCTCGAGCAGCGCCCGCGCCTGCGCCACGTCCAGTGCCGGCGGGAGCGGCTTGTGCGCCTTCGGGCTCCCGAGGAGCGCCCCGGGATCGTTCACGCTGCGCCCGGTCCGCTGCACCCAGCCGGTGAAGACCCGGACGGCCGTGGCCCGCCGCGCCATCGTCGTGCGGGCCTTGCCGAGCGTCTGCTGCTTGGCCAGCCAGCTGCGCAGCGTCCGGATGTCGACGTCGTCGAACCGCGTGCACCCCATCAGGCTCGCGTGCTCGAGCATCCCGACGACGTCGCCGATGTAGGCCCGGATCGTGTGCTCGGACAGGTTCCGCTCCGAGCGCAGGTGCCGCTCGTACGCCGCCAGCGCGCCCGCGAACTCCTCGGACAGCTCCGCCATCGGGCCAGCCTACGGACGGGAGGACCAGGTCCGGCGCAGGCGCGCGACGAGCGCCCCGGTCAGTCCGTGGAGCGCTGCCGCCATCTCCCGCCGTCCTGATCGACCCAGCCGGCGTCCTTCAGCTCGGCGAGCACAGCTGTCGCCCGGTGCGGGGCTGTCCCGGCGGCGCGCGCGATGCTGCGGGCACCGGCGCCCTGGTGGCGGGGCACCGCGTCCAGCACCACCCGTTGCTCCATGGTGAGCCGGTCACGCGCCTCCTGCGGGGCCTGCGGTCGCTCGCCCAGGTGCTCGCCGGCTCCACCGACGGCCTCGAGCACGTCCCTGCCGCCGGTGACCAGCAACGCGTCACGGGTCCGGACCATCTGGTGGACCCCCTCGGACTGCGCGCTGGTGACCGGCCCGGGCACACCCATCAGCACCCGGCTGAGACCAGCGGCCCAGTGCGCGGTGTTGAGCGCGCCACTGCGTACGGCTGCCTCGACGACGACCGTCCCCACCGAGAGCGCCGCGATCAGCCGGTTGCGAGCCAGGAAACGCACCCGCGTCGGCGCGCACCCGGGTGCCGCCTCGGAGACGATCAGGCCCCGGTCGGCCACGTACTCCAGCAGTTCGCGATGCGCAGCGGGATAGGCACGGTCCACACCGCACGCCAGCACCGCGACCGTCGGACCCCCCGCGGCCAGCGCGCCGCGATGGGCCGCCTGGTCGATCCCGAAGGCGGCCCCCGACACGACCGGATGCGCACCGTCGACGACCGTCGCCCCGATCTCTCCGGCGACGCTCGTCCCGTACGACGTCGCGGACCTCGAACCCACCACCGACACCGCGCCGGCGACAGCTTCGTCGAGCCGCAACCGTCCGCGCACCCAGAGGCCGACCGGGACACCGCCGCGTTCGTGCAGTGGCGACGCGTGCGCGAGATCCGCCAGGCCGGCCGGCCACTCCTCGTCCTCGGGGGTGACGAACCGGATCCCCCGGTCGGCGGCCCGGGCGAGGTCGTGGACCGGGTCGGCGGTGGCGAGCCGCTCAGCGAGCGCCTCGTGCAGCGCGCCGTGCCGGTTGCGCTCCCGTAGCTCGCGCAGGACCGTGGCCGGGCCGAGCTCGCCGACCAGGTGGGTCAGTCGCAGGTCCCCGGGCTCGCCGATGCGGCTCAGGGTCGCCCGCGCGCGGCGCACGGAGGCGGGACTCATCGCTCGCTGAGGGTGGTCGCAGCGAGCGGCTGGGCCGAGCGCAGCCTCAGGGCCACCTCCAGCTCGGCGACGTCAGGCCGGTCGACGCCGCGCAGGTCGGCGACGGTCCAGGCGAGGCGGTGCACCCGGGTCCCACCGCGACGGGTCAGACCGCCGGCGTACACCTCCGCGTCCAGGCGCCGGGTGGCGTCCGGTGTCAGCGGCCACCTGGTGCGCAGGTCCGGACCGGGCACCAGTGCGTTCAGCCGCCAGCCGGTACCGGCGAGCCGTTCGGACTGCCGGCGCCGCGCCTCGACGACGCGGCCGAGGACTGGGGCTGAGCCCTCGCGCCGGTCCAGCGGGTCGTCGCACTCGTGCCGCGCCGGAGGCGTCACGAACCGGGTGATGTCGATCCGGTCGGCGATCGGTCCGGCCAGCCGGCGCCGGTACTCGCGGCGCTTGACCTCCGAGCATTCACAGCGGTGATCACGGGAGAACGGCGAGTACTCCCCGCACGGACACGGGTTCGCCGCCAGCACCAGCATGCCTCCGGCAGGGAAGGTCGCCTCGTCGTCACCGCGGGCGATCGTGATCTCACCGCTCTCCAGCGGCTGACGGAGCGCTTCGATGATGTCGTTGGGCAGCAACGGGAACTCGTCGAGGAAGAGGATCCCGTGATGCGCCTTGCTCACCTCGCCCGGACGCACCCGCCCGGATCCGCCGCCGAGGATCCCCGCCCGGGACGCGGTGTGGTGCGGAGCCCGGAACGGCGGCCTGGTCAGGATCGCCGCTCCGGCCGGGAGCCGGCCGCACAGCGAGTGGATCGCGGTCAGCTCGAGGGCCTGGTCGCGGTCCAGGTCGGGAAGGATCGTCGGGATGCGCTCGGCGAGCGTGGTCTTGCCCGCACCCTTCGGTCCCATCAACAGCAAGTGGTGGCCGCCGGCTGCGGCGACCTCGAGGGCGTAGCGGGCGTCCTGCATCCCGATCACGTCGGAGAGGTCGATGTCATCGAGGCGCTCCTGGCCACGCCAGGAGAGCAGCCGCTCGCCGGTGAGCGGCTCCACCGGCGGCGCCTCCGGCACCGGCTGGTCGCCACGGACCAGCGCGATCGCCTGTGCCAGGGAGCGGACCCCGAGGACGTCGACGCCACGGACCAGCGCAGCCTCCTCGACCTGGGGCTCGGGGACAAGGACCCGGCTGATCCCCCGCGCAGCCGCGGCCATCACCATGGGCAGAACCCCGGGGACGCAACGGACCCTCCCGTCCAGGCTGAGCTCACCGAGCAGGACCGCACCGTCGAGGCCCGTTTTCGGGAAATCGTCCGCGCAGGCCGCGACCACGCCGACCGCGATGGCCAGGTCGAAATGAGGTCCGCGCTTGGGCAGATCGGCCGGCGACAACAGGATCGTGACGCGGCGGGTCACCGGCCAGGTGTGGCCGCTGTTGTGGACGGCAGCGCGGCAGCGTTCCCTGGCTTCGTTGATCGCGGCGTCCGGGCGGCCGACCACGTTCGTCTGTACCGTGCCCTGGCTGACGTCGACCTGGACGTCGACGACGTGCCCGACGGCGCCGGCGAGAGAGACGGTGCGGACGGTCGCGTACATCAGCCGATCCCCCGGACGTGCTCCACCACCGGCGTGCCCCGCAGCGGGAGCAGTACGCCGACCGCGTCCAGGCGGACCTCGGCGGGGCGCACGCCACGCTTCTCCTGCCAGAGTGCGGCGAGCCGGTGCAGCCGCTCGGTCTTGATCGCGCCGATGGCCTCCAGCGGATGCCCGTGTCGTTGGTCGCGCCGGGTCTTGACCTCGCAGAACACCAGCACGTCCCCGTCGCGCAGGACCAGGTCCAGCTCACCCTGGTCACAGCGCCAGTTGCGCTCCAGCAGCGTCATCCCGCCGGCGACCAGGTGCCGGGCAGCGAGCCGCTCGCCGTAGTCCCCGAGGTGCGTGTTCGGTCGTGCCGTCTTGGTCATGGTTGCCTCCTGGGAGGAGACAACCCGGCCTGGACGACGTACGCACCCGGGGGACGATCGCGCTGTGGGAAACCCGCTCCCAGAACGGGTCTGTCTGCGGTCGGTCCCCCGGGTACGGGACTGGGGCGGTGCTCGTCAGCCGGCGAGCACCGGGTTGTTGCACGTCGGCGGCTGCTCGAAGAGCAGATCGGCACCGCCGAGCTTGACGCCGAGCAGGCTCGTCAGCGGAGTGAGCAGCGCGGTGTTGAGGACGCCGATCAGCGGGTTGAGGATCGGCGTGACGATCGTGCTGAGCACCGCGCTGAGGATCCCGGCCTGGGAGACCCCCAGCGGCAGCACTCCGAGAAGCGTGAAGTTGAGGCTGGCCAGATCCAGGTTCGGCAGGATCGCGTTCGACCCGATCGACTTCACCGTCGGGTAAGGGTCCGGCGGATGCCGGAACTGGACCGTGTTGGTCGCTGCCGGGGCAACAGTGCCCACTGAACCGCTGACCCTGGCGATGCTCAGCCCGAGCAGCTTCAGGTCGATGTTCGGGACCAGGCTCAGGGAGGCGAGTCCTGAGGCCACCGCCACGTCGATGCCTTCCGGGTTGCCGCAGAAGGCATTGGTCCGCGTCGCGGTCGCCTCGGCGATGTTCAGATTGAGCTTCACCGTGGTCACCGCCTGGAAGAGCAGGATGTTCAGGTTGGCCACCGTGACGTCCACCGCGAGGTCGATCTGGCTGGTCTTCACCGGGTTCGCCGAGCAGTGGTAGACCGGCTTCTGGATCACCTTCAGACTCGTGGTGACGCCGGTGATGCTCGGCACGCCGACCGTCAAGCTGGGAACTGCCAGCGCATGGGTCCCGTTCGCGACCAGGGCGCCGCCGGCGACGATGTTGAGCAGGTTGATCGACGTGCCGAGGGCTGCGTTGTTGCCGGCTTCGAGATCGATCAGGTCGGAGAACTTGATGTGCGGCAGCGAGCCGATGTTCGCGGTCGCCAACTGGTTGAGCAGGTCGATGTCCGCGGTCTCGCCGCCGGCCTTCTGCAGCGCCTTCGCGGAGGCGAGGTAGAGGTCGCCGAGCGAGAGGTCGGTGAGGTTCAGCAGTCCGTCGGTCGACCCGGCGCCGAGCTCCGCGGCGAGCTGGCCCAGGGTCACGTTGGCGTTGGCGAGCCCCTGGTAGCCGATCGCGCTCAGGTTCAGTGCGTCGTTGACCAGGATGTTCAGGAGCGCCGACTTCGACGAGTCCAGGTTCAGCGCGAACGAGCCGACCGTGAAGCAGGCCGAGGACTGGGTGGTGCCGATTGCGGTCCGTACGACGCCGCCCTTGCCGCCGTGAATCGAGAAGTTGACCGTGTCGGAGACACGCACCCGGACCGCGTTCGGGACTGCCGTGCTCGACGTGATCGGCGTGAAGTAGTTGCTCGGATCCGAGGTCCACTTGGTCTTGTCCAGAGTCCCGAGCTCCGGAACAACGGTGGCCACCCCGTCACCACCGGCATTCCGGGCTGCGCTCTTGTCTGCCAGCGCCTGCAGGCCGCTCTGCAGCTGGCCGTAGTTGCGCCCGTCGAGCTGGCGCGCCAGGTCGAGCGCGACCAGGTCGGCGACCGCTTGCGCGTCGCGCCGGGCCACGCGCTGGACGCCGATGTCGACGGCGTACGCCGCCAGCGGGATCACGGTGAAGCAGGTGATCAGCGCGACCATGATCGCGATCACGCCCTGCTCGTCGCGCCTCCGTCGTTCCCGGTTGCCCACCCAGGACCGCAGTCGCGACATCAGCTGACCTGAGCCATCGCCGAGTACGTCACCTGGCTCGGCAGCACGAAGCCCAGACCGGGGATCGAGGGGATCAGGGAGTGCTCGCGGTACGGGTAGGTCACGGTGACCTTCATGCAGTTGCCCGCAGAGCCGTCACCGCAGTTCACGACCAGGACCGCGTCGCAGACCAGGTGGTTGACCCCGCATTTCAGACCGCCCACGCCCGTGGACATCGACGCGTCGACGGCCTTGTAGGCGGCGGTCTTCCGCGCGACCTCCGAGGTGCCGATCGGAGCCACTGCCGCAGCCCGGGCCCCTTCGGCGGCGCTCTGTGAGACCGTCTGGCGGAAGGACAACATGTACGCGTAACCGATGGTCCCGAAGACCAACGGCAGCACCAGGAAACACAGGCACAACGCTGTCTCGACGACCGCGGCGCCCCGCTGGTCCTGCTTCCTCGAATCCCACTTCGACATCGGAAGCCTCCCTTCGATAAGCGAGACTAGCGAAAAAGGTACCGAATGTCCCTTTTGGTCTAGTTTCGGGTAGACCAGTACCAAAGTCCCCAACCGGACACTTCAGCGCACCAGGCGGACGATCCCGCCGCCGATCTCCGGGTTGTAGTCGACCGTGTCGGAGTCCTCGATCGGCGGCAGCGCCTCGCGGTTGAAGGTGTAGACGTGCAGCGTCACCACCGAGTTGCCGACGATGTCGAGGCCGTTGGCCGCGGTGGCCGCGGTCGTCTGGGTCTCGTCGGTGATGAACCCGGGCACGAAGTA
>JAKFBZ010000137.1:0-3981 GCA_036676945.1 Marmoricola sp. | reverse complement strand
GGCGCTGTCGGTGACCGCGTCGATGCCGTAGTTCAGGTCATGGGCGCGGTCGAGCTGGCGGCCGTTGCCGAACGTCAGCCGGCTCAGCGGGCCGAACGGCGCGTACTCGACGGCCGACACCAGCGTGACCGGGGCGCTGCCCGGCGTCGGCTGGGCGACGATGCCGTTGATGCGGCCGTTGGCGTCGCGGCCGAAGGCGACGGTCGCGCCGCTGGGGTAGGTCATCGCGACCAGGCGGTCGGCGGTGTTGTACGAATAGCCGACCGTGCCGGACGGGCCGCCGGTCACCGCCTGCACCTTGCGCACGATGTTGCCGCGGCGGTCGTGGCAGTAGGTGGTGCTGCCGCTGGGGTCGGTGATCGCAGACAGGCGGCCGATGCTGAAGGTTTCCTCCGCCTGGCAGGCCGCCGGCAGCGTGTCGTAGTCGAGCGTGACGTCCTGGCCGGCGGTCGGCACGTCGATCAGCGTCAGCCGGTTCAGGCGGTCGTAGACGTAGGCCGTGGCGATGCCGCGCGCGTCGAGCGTGCTGGTGCGGTTGCCGGCGGCGTCGTGGCCGTAGCTGGTGGTGCCGGTGTCGGGGTTCTGCAGCTGCGCCAGGTTGCCCAGGCCGTCGTAGACGTACTGCGTGGTCAGGCCCTTCGGGTCGACCACCGCGGTGAGGCGGTCGAGCGCGTCGTAGTCGAACATCGACACCGCCCGCTCGCCGCCGCTGCCGGCGACGTTGGCGATGCTCTGGCGCAGGCGGCCCAGCGCGTCGTAGTCGTTGTCGCTGGTGCGGCCCAGCGCATCGGTGACGGTATCGACCCGGCCGGCCGCGTCGTAGGTGAAGTCGGTCGGGTTGGCGTAGGCGTCGGCGGCGGTCTGCAGGTCGCCGAGCTGGTTGAACACACGGGCGAGGGTCTGGCGCAGCACGCCGCCGACGTCCCGGGTCTCTTCCTCGAATCGGTTGCCGGCGCCATCGAGGCGGTAGGTGATCGTGTTGCCGAGCGCGTCTTCGATGCCGGTCAGGCGATGCGCGTGGTCGTAGTCGAAGGCGAGGTACGCGCCGTCGGGCGGGGTGACCTTCTTCACTTCGCCGACGTCGTCGTACTCCAGGCGGGTGATCGCGTCGTCGGCTTCCGTGGTCGCGTCGGGGCCGCGTACCGAACGGGCCGTCATGCGGCCGCGGGGGTCGTACGTGAAGTCGGCGACCACCGCATTGGAATCGCGAACCTGCTCCACGCGCCCGCCGAGGTCGTAGCGCTGGATGAGGGTTTCGCGTCCGAAGCCGTCGGTGATCCGCCACAGGTCGCCCTTGCGGTGGCAGAAGCCGGCCTGGGTGCCGCAGCCCGTGAGGTCGGTGGCCGCGCGGTATTCATAGGTCGTGGTGTCGGCAGCGCCGGCCAGCGGTCCATTCACGGTTTTCAGCAGGCCCAGAATCGGGCAGGTGCTGTTGGCGGCCGTGACGTCGGTCGCCGTGCAGTAGGTGAACGACGTCTGCCGGACCCCGGACGGTGCGTCCGCCTGGCTGCCGCAGACGTACGCCGCGTTGGCCGAATCCGGATCGACCACGCAGGTCGCGGTCGCTCGCCCGTTGGCGTCGGTCGGTGACTTGACCACCGCTTCGGTGACGAAACTTCCCGCCTGCTTGCGTTGCACCGTCGAGGAGACGACCTGCTGGTTGCCGTCCCGTTCGATGAGGCGTCGGCGCTCTTCCGGCGTGCCGACGGCCTCGGTGATGCTGTTCATGTAGGTCGTGGCGTAGCCGTAGGTGGTGACGACACCGGCCTTGCTGGTTCGCTGCGTCAGCCGTTCGCTGGTGTCGTAGCCGTTCGTGGTGGTGCCGTCGCCTTCGGCCAGCGTCTGGGTGCGGCGCTGCGTCCCCGGCAGAATGCCGTAGGTGACCACTTCGCCGGCCGCCCGGGTCAGCGTCACCGTGTACTCGCCCGCGTAGCTCATCGTCGTGCGCGAGTCCGTCGGCGAGGACGGGTCGCCAGTATGCAGCTGGCTCAGGATGGCGCGGCCGCGGCTGTCGTAGCCGAACGTCGCGTAGCGGTCGCCGTTCTCGTCGGTGATGCCGGTCAGGTGGTGGATCTGGATCGGCGAGGCGTAGCCCGCTTCGCCATAGTGATAGCGCCGCTGCGTGCCGTCGGCGTAGGTGACCGTCGCGAGGTTGCCGACGGCGTCATAGCCGTAGATCACGTCCTCGCCGCCACTGGTCTGGACCGCCATCACGATCCCGGCATACGAGTACACCAGCGTCAGCGTGCGACCCTGGGCATCGGTGATCGTGGCGAGGCGCCCGTTGCCGTCGTAGGTGAATTCCATCGCGTACTGCGGCTGCGCCGGATGGTAGGCCCGGATCAACCGTGCGCCATTGAAGACCTTGACGAATCCGTCCGCCTCGGTGATGTAGCCCAGCCCGCCCGACTCGCGCAGGGTCCGGTTCGGATCGGACTTCGAGCGGTACAGGCCGCTGCCGACCGCATCGAAGGTGTCGATATAGCCGTCGTCGCGCAGGAAGCGCCGGGGTGTCGTCCCGATCCGGACGTCGCTGTAGCTGTGGCGCCAGCCCTGGGCCATCGTCGCCTGCGGACCCGCCATCAGGGAGTGGTAGGTGCGGACGAACGGCCTTCCGGCGAAGACCAGGTCGGTTTCGAACCGCGCCTTGTCGCCGGTGCCCGGATACATCGGATGGCAGTTGCCCGAGGGGCAGGCGACCTGCATGAGTTTCGAAGTGATGTTCGGCTTCGACCCGCGATAACGGCAGACCTGCGATTCATCGACTTCGGCATAGGTGCTGTTGGGCGCATGGCCGGGCGCATACGCGCCGGCGGCGGTCCAGTAGGGCGTGTTCTTGCAGTAAAGCCGGGCTTGCTTGGCTACCACGTACGAGTAGTGCGTCGGACCGCTGGGGCAGGTCGCGTCGATCTCCATCGTGCGTGCATGACCGCCACCGCCCTCGCCCGACCCGTAGGAAACGGCCGCCGAATAGCCGCCGGACGGATTCGAAGTCCGGTGGTAGGGGGTTTCGTGCTGGCCCAGGAAGTAGTAGGTATCCGGCATCGTGCAGCTGGAAGTGCTCTTCAGCGACTGGAACCACCCTTCGGTCGCGCCTGCCTCCGTCGCGCAGCCCGTCGGGTCGTAGCTGCTCCGCTCGGCGCAATAAGCTCCGTTCCCGACGAAATACGCGGGTGCGCTGTAAGACTCCGGCGGCTGGTCCGGCACGCGATAGTGGGTGCGCTGGTAGGCGGAAGCTCCGGAACCGGTGGCGGAAATGTAGTCCTGGACCAGCAGTTCGCCTTCGTCGTGGTCGGCGCGCATCGCCGCTTCGGCCAGCGCCAGCGAGTCGAAACACTGAGCGGTGCCGTTGGTGGGCGTGTAGCAGTGCGACCAGACGTCGGCCGCCGCGGGCGAGGCCGCCAGGCCGAGAATCGAGGCGACCCCGAACGCAAACAGGATCGAAGCGGCGCTGCGGCCACCGGAGGAGATAAGCATCGAGGTTCCCCGGAACAGAATGCGCGGAATGCTAGCGGGGTCACCCCTCGATGTCGTGCACTTTGTAGGGTGATGCGGGTCAATAAGGATGTCGGCGTTAGTGCGGCTGCGCTCTTTGGGCAGCCATTGGTCAGGACGAAGGACCCGGGATTGGGGGGGGGGTGGCGCGGGCCAGCGTCCGTCCAGAAGGAGTGGGCCAGCGTCGGATCGAACATCCTTGGAGGCTGCGCGTCCTGTCAGCGCATCCCGATCCCGCGCAGCCACCCCATCGCATCCTCCATCCACCGGTCGGTGTCCTTGCCCTGTTTCCTGACGCCGAACGCGTGCCCGCCGGTGGCGTAGAGGTTGAGCTGCACGGCGGCGCCGGCCTTGCGCAGTTCCCGCGCGTACACCAGCGAGTAGTGGACCGGATCGATCGGGTCGTCCTTGGCGTGGATCAGCAGCGTCGGCGGCACGTCGGCGGAGACGACGATGTCGGTGTTGAGCTTCTGCGCGGCGACGGCC
>JAKFBZ010000136.1:0-25730 GCA_036676945.1 Marmoricola sp. | reverse complement strand
AGGCCGAGTGCGCCCGGCACCAGGAGCCAGAAGGCCGGCAGGAACATGACCTGCGCGGGCGGGCCGTTGCGCTGCGCCTGGACGGCGTAGGCGACCGGGACGATCACGGCCCCGGCGACGAAGCACGATCCCAAAGACCCGAGCACTTCCCCGGACAGCACCTGGGCTCCGTAGGCGATGTAGAGAGTCAGCAGCATCCAGCCCAGCGTCCGGCGCGGCGCGGAGGCGTACAGGTAGTGGCCGATCCCGAGGAAGAGCACCCCGACCCAGGGACCCCAGCGGCCGATCGCCTCGGGGTCGGCGATCGGATCCGTGGTCAGGCCGGCGACCTGCGCGCCCATGGCGATGCCGAAGGTGAGCAACAGCAGGCGCTCGAGGCCGAACACCAGCCGGGTCGACCCGGAGATGATCGAGCCCGAGGAGAGTTCGATCGTGGCGATCGTCAGCGCTGCCCCGGGCAGCAGGGTGACGAGCGAGGGGATCACGATGTCCAGTGCCGGAGCGTCCAGGAGCGGTCCGGCGAAACGGAAGGCGGCCCAGCTCACGGTGAATGCCGTCGCCACTGTGAGGATGAGCGCGAGTGCCTCGCTCCTCAGGGACAACCAGGCGAGGATCCCGCAGAGCACGCCGAGGACCGGGTACGCCGGCAGCGCGGAGGCGGTCGGGTTGAGGATCAGCCCGAGCCCGACGGTGAGGACCGCCGAACCCAGGATGGTCATGACCGGCCCGAAGCGCGCAGTCGATGCGAGCAGTTCGTCGAGGCGCGCCCGGGCGGCGTCGGCGCCGATCTCGCGCCGGCGGATCTCGTCGATCAGGCGGTAGAGCGCGTCGACCTGGTCGAGGCGGAGCTGTTCGGCAGAGCCCGGCGCGAAGTCGATGGTGGCGCCGTCCCCGACTTCGAGGCGCACGAAGACACCGGTGGGGAGCACGAAGAACCGGACGTGCCGGGCGTCGTAGGCGGCAGCGACGTCTTCGAGGATGGCCCCGACCCGGTCGACGGCCTCACCGGCCTGGCAGAGGGCCACGCCGAGCCGGCGCAGGAGATCCAGGACGTGCTCGGGCGGCTGGTCCGGAACCGGCTCCGGAGCCTCCCCGGCTTCGGCGGTCGCGAACTGCGCCAACCGCGACCAGAACCGCCGGGTGCGTGTCGGTCGCACCTCGTCGCTCACGGGTCCACCATGCATCGCGTCGGCCGGGTGGGAACTCGCCCGGAACGGGTGAGGGCCCGAAGCTCGACAGGGTGTCACGATTCGAATTGCCCGGTCTTGTCCAGCGGGACGGGGCGGCAGCGAATCCGATTCGACCGACGGCGCCCGCGCGCCGGACGTAAGGGGCGACCTGTGAGCGCGATGGATGTTCCGGCCGGGTCTGCGGCGGTGCCGGCGGCGCGCATGTCAGCGCCCGCGGTGAACTGGATCTCCTGGGTCGCCCTGGCGATGATGACGACGTCGTCGGTCGCGAGCCTGCGGGCTGCGCCGACGATGGCGGTCTACGGCCTGGCCTGTGTCTTCCTCTACATACTGCCGGCGATCGTCTTCCTGATCCCGACCTCGCTGGTCTCCGCCGAGCTCGCCTCGGGCTGGAAGGGCGGCGTCTACAACTGGGTCTCCGAGGGCATCTCGAAGCCGATGGGCTTCCTCGCGGTCTGGTGCCAGTTCGCGATGACGATCTTCTACTACCCGAGCCTGCTGGGCTTCGTGGCCAGCACGCTGGCCTATGTCATCAACCCCGCGCTGGCCTCCAGCGGCGTGTGGACAGCGTGCGTGATCGTCGTCGTCTACTGGTCCGGTGTGTGGGTCTCCTCGCGCGGCACCAAGGGCATCGCGGGCCTGGCCAGCGGCGGACTGATCATCGGCACGCTGATCCCCGGTGTCTTCCTGGTCGTGCTCGGCATGGTCTTCCTCGGCCAGGGCAACGAGTCGGCGGCGCCGATGGACGCCGATCACCTGCTGCCGGCCTGGGCGGGACTCTCCAGCCTCGTGCTGATCGTCAACAACTTCCTGTCCTACTCGGGCATGGAGATGAACGCGGTGCACGTCGGCTCGCTGAAGAAGCCGGCCAAGGAGTTCCCGAAGTCGATGTTCCTGGCGATGGGGATGGTGCTGCTGATCTTCATCCTGCCCGCGCTGGCGATCAGCTGGATCGTCCCGGCCGAGGAGCTCTCGCTGACGGCGGGCGTGATGCAGGCCTTCGACGCCATCTTCGCGCACTTCAGCCTCCAGTGGCTGACGCCGATCTTCGGCGTGATGCTGGTGGCGGCGTCACTCGGCGGCATGCTCACCTGGCTGGCCGGGCCCTCGAAGGGCCTGCTGATGATCTCGCGCCAGGAGGGCTATCTGCCGCCGTACCTGCAGCAGCTGAACAAGCACGGCGTGCAGCAGAACATCCTGGTCGTCCAGGGTGCGGTCACCACCGTGATCGCGCTCGGCTACGCGCTCATCCCGAACGTCTCCAGCGCCTACTGGATCTTCTCGGTGATCACCACGCAGGTCTACCTGATCATGTACCTGCTGATGTTCGTCGCGGCGATGAGGCTTCGACGCTCCCGACCTGACCATCCACGCGGGTTCAGGGCGCCGGCCCTCGGCCTGCTCTGCGTCGTCGGGTTCATCTCGTCGTTGGCCGCCCTGCTCATCGGGTTCGTCCCGTCCTCGCAGTTCGGCGGCGACAGCACGTTCCTGTACGTCGCGATCGTCGGCGGCGGCGCCCTCGGCCTGGGCCTCCTGGTGCCGTTCCTCTTCTACCGGTTCCGCAAGCCGTCGTGGAAGGTCGCGGCTGCGGAGGACGAGGAAGGGAGTCTGCCGTGAGTCAGTACGAGGACATCTCCTCCGCGAAGGACCGCACCATTCTGTACGGCATCGTCGGCGTCGTGGTCGTGGCCCTGGTCATCATCGGCCTCGTCTCCTACCGCGGTCAGAAGGTGAACGCGGAGGCGAGCGAGAAGGCCGACCAACTGATCGCCGCCATCGAGGAGGCCGGCTACGAGGCCCCGGACAAGGACCAGATCGTGGGGGTGCTCGGTGATGACGGCGGCGCGCTCTGCGAGGACCCGTCGTCGGCGCTGACCAGGTCGGTCTTCCGCGGCATGCTGTTCAACGGTGCCGCCGGCCCGGGCGCCCGCCCGATCGTGGCCGATGATCGTGTGGCTGCCGGACAACTGCTGGTGATCAGCGTCTACTGTCCCGACGAACTCGAGGACTTCCAGGAGTTCGTCGACGACCTCGAGTTCGACGACACCATCAAGGATTGAGGGCCCGGTGGCGCGCAAGGACCTGGAGCAGATCCAGGCGGCAGTAGCCGACCTGATGCCCCGCGCCCGGGAGGAACTGGCCGCGCTGGTCGCGATCCCGTCCGTGGCCGATCCGCGGCAGTACCCGCCGGAGG
The DNA here is from genome assembly GCA_036676945.1 of Marmoricola sp. Classification (GTDB taxonomy): domain Bacteria; phylum Actinomycetota; class Actinomycetes; order Propionibacteriales; family Nocardioidaceae; genus Marmoricola. The sequence continues at coordinate 22,346 of JAKFBZ010000136.1, read as the reverse complement.
AATGCGCGCGAGCCGCCCAGTGGGTGCTGGACGCCTTCGCCGCAGAGGGATTCACCGACGCGCACCTGGCCCCGACCTCCGACGGCAGCATGGCCGTGGTCGGGTCCCGGCCGTGCGGGACGGACGGCGCGCCGACAGTGCTCCTGTACGCCCACTACGACGTGCAGCCCCCGCTCGACGACGATGCCTGGGACACCGAGCCGTTCACGCTCACCGAGGTCGACGGCCGCTGGTACGGCAGAGGTGCGGCCGACTGCAAGGGCAACATCCTGATGCACCTGCTCGCGTTGCGGGCGCTCGGTGATCAGGTCCCGGTCAATCTCAAACTGGTCGTCGAGGGCAGCGAGGAACAGGGGACCGGCGGCCTGGAGGACTTCGTGCCGAAGAACGCCGACCTGCTCGCGGCCGACGTGATCCTGGTCTGCGACACCGGCAACGCCGCGGTCGGCAAGCCGGCGGTGACCGTCAGTCTGCGCGGCATGGTCAACGTGGTCGTGCACGTGGAGGCACTCGAGTCAGAGGTGCACTCCGGCATGTTCGGCGGCGCCGCGCCCGATGCGCTGGCCGCCCTGGTCGAGATCCTCGCGACGCTGCGTGACTCGGCCGGCGACACCACGATCGCCGGGCTCGACGGCACGCGGACCTGGCCGGGAGCGCCGTACCCGCCGGAGGCGTTCAACGATGACGCCGGCGTCCTGGACGGCGTCCGGCTGATCGGTTCGGGGACGGTCTCCGACCAGCTCTGGGCGCGACCGGCGGTCACGATCCTCGGCATCGACTGCCCACCGGTGGTCGGGTCGGCCGCGGCGATCGTCCCGAGGACCAGCGCGCGCCTGAACCTGAGGATCCCGCCGGGTACCGAGCCGGCCCAGGCACTGGCGGCACTCACCGCGCAGATCGAGGGCGCCGCGCCCTGGGGAGTGCGCGTCCGGGTGGAGACCGAAGCGCTCGGCCAGCCGTTCCGGGCCGACACCGACGGCCCGGCGTACGCGGCGATGCTGGCCGCGATGCAGGCGGCGTACGGAGGGGAGGAGCCGGTGCACCTCGGGCAGGGCGGCTCGATCCCGTTGTGCAACGTCTTCGCGGACACGTACCCGGAGGCCGAGCTGATCCTGATGGGCGTCGAGGAGCCGCTGTGCCTGATCCACGCTCCCAACGAGAGCGTCGACCCGTCCGAGCTGGAGCGGCTGGCCGTCGCCGAGGCGCTCTTCCTCCAGGGACTGACCGCGGACTGACCGGGGCGCCTCAGTCGGGGATCGTCACGACCTCGAGGACGTCGATGCCCAGCGAGGCCAGCCAGTTGAGCACGCCCTGGAGCTCCTGCTGATCGGCGATGTCGCCGGTCAGGGTGGTGTGCGGCTGCTGCACCGTCGGGTGGAGTTGCGGGAACGCGGAGATCATGTCGTCGCTGATCTCCGCAGCCACCCGGATCATGAGCTTGGTCATGGGCGTGTCCCTTGTTCGCGAGGTCGAACACGCCCTCCACGACGACTGCCCCCAGGAGGTGGCCGGGGGCGATGAGCGCATTTCCTCGTGCCTCGACGGTAGGCCCGGACCGGCGCCGGATACATCACGAGATTCAGGTGAGGCACTTGCCGGCCGGCGCTCGTAGCTTCAAGCGAAGGCCGACCTCGGCCGCACGAAGGAGGACTCACAATGAGCACAGCATCGGGAGCGCCTGGCGGATCGTCCAGCGACTCCAAGCTCGCCTGGGCATCCGGCGCAGCGATCTTCGCGGCGTCTCTGTTGATGATGCTCGGCATCTTCCAGGCCATCGAGGGCATCGCAGCGATCGCCAACGACGAGCGCTTCGCGATCGTCGGCGACTACGTCTGGAAGTTCGACGCCACGGCCTGGGGCTGGTGGCACCTGATCGTCGGCATCATCGCCATCCTGGTCGCCGTCGGCCTGATCAACGGCAGCACCTGGGCACGGGTCGCCGGCATCGTGCTCGCGGTGATCTCGGCGTTCACCCAATTCATGTGGTTGCCGGTCTACCCGGTCTGGGCGATCGTCATCATCGCGCTCAACGTTGCCATCATCTGGGGCCTGGCGGTCCTTCTCGGCGACGACTGACCCACCCGTACGAGCCGCCCGGCGCACCTCTGGTGCCCGGGCGGCTCGTCGCAGTAGCCTCGACGGGCGAGGAGTCCGATCCGGAGGGGTCGGACGACCGTGGACCGGGTGCTCGGCGGGGAGGCAATCGGCATGACGTTGGTGTCAGGAACACCGGACCGGGTGGTCGGTGGAACCGGGCGGACCGGAAAGCGGGCCGCAGGTCGACCGCGCACGCCGCGGGTCTACGTCGAGCGCACGCTCTTGTGGCGGCTCCTCGATGACGCCGCCCAGGGGGCGCTGACGGTGGTGACCGGGCCGGCGGGGGCGGGCAAGAGCCTGGGCGTGGCGGGCTGGCTCTGGGCGCAGAAGGACGAGCCCGACGCCGCGTGGCTGAACGCATCGGCGCTGATGACGCCGGCCGTGCTCCGCGACGCGATCGCCGGGCCCGAATCCGCCAGCGGCGGCCGACCACGACTCGTTGTGATCGACGACGCGCATCTGCTTCCGACCCGGTCGCTCGCGGTGATCAACGACCTGCTCGCGCGCACCCCGGACCGGATCCGGATCATCCTGCTGACGCCGTGGGACCTCCCGATCGAGAAGCTCGGACCCGGGTTGCTCGGGCACCTCACCATCATCCGCGGCGATGTCCTCCGGCTGACCAGGGACGAGGCGGCGATCCTGGTGGCCGCGCATGCCCGTTCGGGGGCCGATGACGTGCTCGACGCGGTGCTCGAGGAGACCGAGGGCTGGTGTGCCGCGACGGTCCTGGTCTCCCGGGCGATCGGCGCCGCCGCTGACGTTCACGCCGCGGCCCGGGATCACGGGCGGAACGCGACGGTCGCCACCGGGGTCGCCTCCCCGGCCTTCGCCGCCCTGTCGGATGCCGAGCGGCATGTGCTGCTCTGCACGGGCAGCGAGGAGACGGTCAGCCCCTCCGTCGCGGTCGCGCTCACCGGTGATCCGTCCGTCGGGGAGACGCTGGCACGCCTCGCCGACGTCGGCCTGCTGGTGACCAGGGTCGACCGGCCGGAGCCCGGCCCGGAGGCCGGAGCAGCGGCCGGATCGGAGTCCGACTACCGGATCCATCCGATGTTGCGCGAGGTGATCCGCCTGCTGCACCTCGCCGGCGGCGACGACGTCCGCCGGGCCCGGGCAGCGGTCGCCGCGGCGGCCCGCGCCGATATCGGCCGCGGTGACGTCATCGCCGCGTTCCGGCGGTTCGCGTTCGCCGGTGACCCGGACGCCGCCGCGGAGCTCCTCGCCGACCATCCACTGGAACTGGTCGCGAGTGCCGCCCACCGGTCGGTCCGCGCGTTCGAGCGTCGCCACGCCGACGTCGTCCAGCGCCAGCCGCGGACCTGGTGGCCGCTCGCCCTGGAACGCTGGTTGGCAGGGGACTGCGAGGGTGCCGGGCACTGGTCGGCACGGGTGCTCTCCGAGCGCGGCGGCGAGGACGACCGCGCTCGTGCCGACGCGGCGTGCGCCCTGCTGCTCCGGTCCCGGACCGGTCTGGAGCCGGTGCCCGAGGCGATCGCCGCCGGCCGGGCCGCGCTCGACGGGCTCGCCGTCGCTGTGGACCGCGAGGAGGTCCGGCTGCTGCTCTCGCTCGAGCTCGGCATCGCCGAGAACTGGCGCGGAGATCTGGAGGCTGCAGAGCGTGACCTGACCGAAGCCGCCATGCTCGCCCGGGCGCGCTCCTGGCACGGCCTGCGAGCGAAGGCCCTCTCCCACCTCGCCCTGACCGAGTTCATGCGCGGCCGGGAGCAGAACGCGATGGACCAGGCGACCGCGGCGATCGAGCTGCTCGACCTGCATCCAGGTTTTCCCGGAGCGCTGGCAGTCCGCGACCGGGCCATGCTCGTGCAGCGGATCGTCGCGCTCGGCTGTCTCCCGATCAGCGTCGAGGAAACCTCTTTGGTCCGCGAGCGAGGCTCCGCGGCAGGACCGGACCTGCTCGCCGAGTTCTGGGCCCGGCACGCGGATGCCGCGGTCCTGACCGCCCGACGTGAGCTCGCGCAAGCACAACGGCTCGTGGAGCCGCCCTGGGCGGTCCCGGACCTGCCCGCACACCTGCAGCTGGTCGCTCTGTCCGACCGGGTCCTGATCGCCCTGATGCGACGAGACGGTGAAGAGCTCGGATCGCTCGCCGCTCAGCTGATCGAGGTCGATGCCCACGGCGAGAGTGCACTGGCGCTGGGCCTGCGCGCCGACCTCGACGGCCGGCTGCGCCAGGCCGAGGAACAGCTGGAGGCGGCAGCAGCGGCCCCAGGTCGTCGGCGGTCGGACACGGTCGCGATGGCGTTCGCCTGCCGCGCCCAGCTCGCCGCCGCGCGAGCCGACCAGGCGACGGCGCTGGACTGTCTCGAGTCCGCCCTCACCGCCACCGAGGACCGGCGCCACCTGGTCCCGTTCCTGGGCTGGAGCCGGCACGGCAGCCCGATCGCTGCCGTCCTGACCGCGCTGCAGGCGGTCCGGCCGTCGGCATGGGGCGCCGAGGTGCTCCGGGAGATCGCCGACCGGCCGACGGTCTGGGAGTTCTTCGCAACGGGAGTCGCTCCCGATGCCGAGGAGCCGGACGACGACGACGTCGTGCGCTCCCAGCTCAGTCCTCGCGAGCTCGAGGTCCTCCGGGAACTCGCCCGCGGCGCCACCTACGCCGACGTCGCATCAGCCCTCTACGTCAGTCTGAACACGGTCAAGACGCACGTCTCCAGCCTGTACGCCAAGCTGGGCGTCACGTGTCGGACCGATGCGCTCTCGGTCGCCCGGCGGCTGTACCTGATCTGAGCGCGGTCAGGCCGGGACGATGTTCTGGTTGCCGCGCAGTGAATTGGTGGGGTCGTACTCGGCCTTGACCTGTTGCAGTCGCCGGTAGTTCTCCTCGCCGAACGCGGCGACGACGCGGTTGCCGCCCTCGTCGCCGATGAAGTTGAGGTACACACCGCCGTTGGCGTGCGGCCTGATGTCGGTGCCGAAGTCCTTCACCCACGCACGGTGCGCGTCGTCGGCCGCCGGGTCCTCCCAGGTCCCGAACGGGTGGCTGATCCAGGTCGAGGAGCGGTTGGCCAGGGCGCTCTCCTTCTCCCGCTCCCGGACGGCACCGCCCCACGGCAGCAACAGCTGCTGGGTGGTCGGCGACGGTCGGCTGTGGCCGTACTTGATCCAGATGTCGAGGGCGGCGTCGGGCATCGCCGCGTGGTACTCGGCCGACCAGTACTGCCGCATCCCCGGAGGATCGTCGAGCATCGAGTTGAACACCGGGTACGGCATCGGGCCGACGAGGTCGACCACGGGACCCAGGTCGCGCATCGTCGCCGCTGCCTCCAGCCCGGCAGCCTGGTCGCCGTTCCAGCAGATCGCGACGCCGACGACCGGTTGCAGTTGCAGGGACTCCGGCACGAACTCCTCGGGAGGGGCGTTCAGCATCACCACGCCGCTGCCGAGTTCGTTCGGCGCGTCGTCCGCCCAGTCGCGGAACGCACGGGCGATCTCGGTCGCCGCGTCAGCAGGCCACATCATCAGGCCGGCGATCAGCTCGGGTCCGACCGGGTGCAGGTCGAACTCGAGTGCCGTGACGACGCCGAAGTTGCCACCGCCGCCGCGGCTCGCCCAGAGCAGCTCGGAGTTGGTCTGCGCGTCCGCGCGGACCTCCCGCCCGTCCACGGTGACGAGCTCGACCGCGCGGAGGTTGTCGCAGGCGAGACCCAGGCTGCGCTCCAGCCAGCCCGAGCCACCGCCGAGGGTGAACCCGCTGACCCCGGTCGTGGAGACGCGACCGCCGGTCACCGCCAGGCCGTGGGCCTGGGTGGCCGCGTCGAGCTCGCCCCAGGTCACGCCGCCGCCGACCCGGGCCGTCCGCGCACCGGCGTCGACCTCGATCCCCTTCATCGGCCGGACGTCGACCACCAGGCCGTCATCGACGGTGGACATGCCGGCCACCGAGTGACCACCGGACCGTACGGCGACCCCGAGGCTGTCGGCCTGCGCGCGCTCCAGGGCCGCGACGACGTCCGCGGCGGTGGCGCACTTGGCGATGAGCGCGGGGCGCTTGTCGATCATGGCGTTGAAGAGAGCGCGTTCCGAGTCGTACTCCGCGTCGCCCGGCTTGATCCACTCCATCGTGTGCTCCTTCGGGTTGCGTCGGTCGCTCTTCCGAGGATGGAACGCCGGTGCTCGTGCCGCAATGGCCCGAAGGTCGGTGAGTCGGCGGCAGGACCGGACACCGCGGGACGAACGGCCCAGATCGGACCGCACGTCAGGTTCGTTCGCGATATCGCGTGACGGATCGACGCCTTCGGGGTCTCTGCTGGGGAAGAGGTAGACCGAGTCAACGGGAGGTCGGATGTTCAGCGGCGAAGAGGACCGGACATGGCGTGACGACATGGCGCTGGAGGCGGTCCATGATTTCGTCGCTCGTACCGTGGGTGCGGCTGCGCGGGAGGAGATCGATCGATCGCACATCCTGATCTGCCGCGACAGCGAGACCGGTGTCGTGAGCTATTCCGGCCCGTTCCCCAACGGCCTGGCGGCTCTCGTCGCTGCCGAGCGGGAGCGCGAGGTCGACGACGCCACCAACGACGGTGCCCCGATGATCTACAGCGTCGCCGCCCTCCTGTCGGTCTCCTCTCCTGGGCACCGGCTTGCCTAGGCGCACACTCCCGCCGGTCCCCGGAGGACGGCACGTCGGCGCGCTCGACCTCGACACCGAGGTGGCGACGCCGCACGGCATGACCACCGTCGCGGAACTGCAGCCGGGATGCACTGTGTTCGGATCCGAGGGCATCCCGGTGGCGGTCGTGCACACCTCAGCGGAGTTCCGCGCCCGGGCGTGCTACGAGATCGAGTTCTCGACCGGTGAGCGGATCGTGGCCGACGACGAGCAGCGGCTGCTGACCGAGCGCCGGGACCTGCCTCGCGCGGCCGGTGTTCCGCTGCGCCGGGCCACCGCCGAGCTCGCTGACGGCGTCGCCACGCACGGTTCGGCGGCGTACGGCGTCCGGGTGGCGCCCGCGCTGCAGCTGCCGCGCAAGAAGTTGCCGATCGACCCCTACCTCTTCGGGGTCTGGCTCGGTGCGGGCCTGCCGAACCAGCCGGCCATCCGCGGGGCAGGGCCGGAGCTCGTCCGGCGGCTGACCGACGTGGGCGTCCGGGTGTTCACCTCGGGCATTCCCGGCCAGCACTGGGTCGCGGTCCCGGGCAGCATCCGCCGCGGTGCCGATCTCGGCACCCGGCTGCGCGAGCTCAAGGTCCTCGACGACAAGCACGTGCCGATGTCCTACCTGCGGGCGAGTCAGGAGCAGCGGCGTGAACTGCTCGCCGGCCTCCTCGACTCGGCGGCCATCGTGTCGGACGGTGGGGAGGTGGTCTTCCGGGCCCCGTCCGCGGGAGTGGCCGTCGGCGTGCACCAGCTGATCGCCTCGCTCGGGTTCCGGCCCTGGTACCGCCCCGGTGGTGGCGTCGTCGACATCGGGTTCGTCACCGGCGCGCAGGTGTTCGGGCGGGCGCTGATGCAGGCCCAGGTCCAGGCGCGACGCCGGCTTGCGGCGGAGATGCGGCCGCGGCGGCTGGTGACGGCGGTCTACGAGGTCCCGCCGCGCGCGGTCCGGCAGGTGCGGGTGGCCTCGGACGACGGCGTGCTCCTGGTCGGGCGCTCATTCATCCCGGTCCCGGGGGTGACGGTCGAGCCGGCGGAGCAGATCTCCTCGCCCGCGTGAAGCGGACGTGATCAGCGACACGAGAGCTTGCCCCGGTCCTGGCGCGGGCAGCATGGTGTCGTCATGGAACTGACCCCGCGCGGGATCACCCGCTCGTTCGTACGACGTGCGAACTCGTTCGGCGCCACCCCGATCAGTTCGCGCGGGCTCCTGTCCCGGGCGACCCGGATCGGTGACCCCGACGGGGTCAGCGCCCTTCGCCGGGTGGTGCGCAAGAAGGTCGTCCTGATCACCGGGGCCTCGTCGGGCATCGGGCGGGCGGCCGCGCTGAAGTTCGGCGAGGCGGGTGCCACCGTCCTGCTGGTCGCACGCAGCGAGGAGGCCCTCGAGGACCTCGCCGACGAGATCGGCTCCACCGGCGGCCTGGCGATCGCCTACCCGTGCGACCTCACCGACTTCGACCAGGTCGACGCACTCGTCACCAAGGTCCTCGACCGGCACGGTCACGTCGACATCCTGGTCAACAACGCCGGGATGTCGATCCGGAGGAAGGTGCGGCACTCGGTCGACCGGTTCCACGACTTCGAGCGGCCGATGCACCTCAACTACTTCGCCGCGGTCCGGCTGACGATGGGCCTGCTGCCGACCATGCTCGAGCGGGAGTCCGGCCAGATCATCAACATCTCCAGCTGGGCGGCCCTGCTCCGTCCGTCGCGCTTCTCCGGCTACACCGCTTCCAAGGCGGCGCTCGAGGCATGGTCGGACTGCGTGCAGGGGGAGGTCCTCGACGACGGGATCGTCTTCACCAACGTGCACATGCCGCTGGTCCGGACGCCGATGATCACGCCGACCAAGCTCTACAGCCGGATGCCGGCGCTGACCATGGACCAGGCGGCCGCCGTCGTCTGCGACGCCGCGGTCACCCGCTCGCGCCGGGTGACGCCGCTGGTGGCGGCGTGGGTCGGCTTCGCCGAGGCGATCAGTCCCGGGCTGGGCGACCAGATCCGCAAGAACGCGATCTAGCTGACCTCGAACTCCTCGGTGCGGATCTCCCGCAGCATCGTGCGGTGGTGCTCCGGCGCCCACGGGAACAGTTCGGGCTTGCCGTTCTGGCCCAGGTACCAGCTGTCGCAGCCGGTCGCCCACACCGTGTCCGGCAGCGCCTCGCCGACCGCGACGTAGTACGCGTCGGTCGCGGCCCCGGTTGGCATCGTGGTCGCGAACTCGCCGCGCTGCCAACGCAGGATCCACTGCAGCACGTACCCGGCCTGGGTCTCGGCGATCGCGGTCAGCGAGTAGTTCCCGACCGGCGAGTTGGGCCCCATCAGGATGAAGAAGTTCGGGAAGCCAGGCAGTGCCACGGTCCGGTAGGCGCGCGGGCCGTCCGCCCAGGCCCGGTCGAGGGTGAGCCCGCCCGGGCCGACCAGGTTGATCGGCCGCAGGTACGCGTGCGCGTCGAAACCGGTGGCGAGCACCAGCACGTCGCATTCGTGCAGGACGCCGTCGGCCGTGACGACGCCGGCCGGCTCGATGTGATCGATCCCGTCGGCGATCACCTCGACGTCGTCGCGCTGGACGGAGTCGTAGTAGGTCGGCGAGATGATCAGCCGGCGGCACATCGGCTGCGAGTCCGGGGTCAGGGCGCGGCGCAGGTCCGGGTCCCCGATCCGCTCGAGCTGCCGGTGGCAGAGCCGGGTCAGGAACCGGCGTGCCTTCCCCGGATGCAAGAGGGCGGGGGAGAGGGCTTCGATGAGCTTCCGGTTCAGGTGGTAGGTGAGCTTGTCGTACGCCGGGAACCGACGGTGCAGCCGCCGGGTCAGGGCCGAGAACTCCGGGTTGGACAGGTGCACCACCCAGTGCGGCGTGCGCTGGAACATCAGCAGCCGCTCGACGTTGCCGGCCAGGTCGCCGAGGATCTGGACGCCGGTCGAGCCGGTACCGATCAGCCCGACCCGCTTGCCGGTCAGGTCGACCCCGTGTTCCCACCGGGCCGAATGGAACGCCGGGCCCGCGAACGTCTCCAGACCCTCGATGTCGGGGTAGCGGGGATGGTGCAGGATCCCGGTCGCCGAGACGACGAAGTCGTACTCCGCCACGGAGCCGTCGTCGGTCGTGACCGACCAGGCGCCCCCGGTCCAGCGGACCTCGGTCACCCGTGTGCCGAACCGGATCCTGGACTCGACCCCGGTCTCGCGCGCCACCTTCTCGAAGTAGGCCCAGATCTCCGCGCCCGGCGAGTACCGGTGCGTCCAGTCCGGGTTCGGCGCGAACGAGAACTGGTAGAAGCGCGAGGGAACGTCGCAGGCGATGCCGGGATAGGTGTTGTCACGCCAGGTGCCGCCGAGGCGGGTGTCCTTCTCGAAGAGCACCACGTCGTCGATGCCCGCCCGGAGCAACGTGGCCGCCATGCAGATCCCGGACATGCCGGCACCGACGATCGCGACCCGGGGCACGCGCAGCGGCGTCATGGACAGCCGCTGGGGAGGGAACGGGTGAACGGCAGCACAGCAGTGAAGCTACAACCGGGAGCGCTCAGCGTCACCGTCCCGCTGCCCGTTGCGGTCAGGGTGTTGCCGCTCCGCGCGAAGGTGTCGAATCCCGGCAGCGCGGTGAACTTGTAGTCGAACTGCCACATCCGGCCGTGCGGCATCCCGGTCCGGTACGTCCAGGAGTCCGGTGCGTCCGGGACGGGCCCGAAGAAGTCCCAGGTGGCCACGATGTCGGCGAACGCACGGCGCCAGACGCCGAAGGTGTGCACCCCGCAGGCGGGCCTTCGCTCCGTCACATCGACCCCGGCAGTGCGCAGACTGCGCGCGAAGGCGATCTGCTGGAGGCGGATGTCGGCCTCCGTGCCGATGTCGAGCAGGAGAGTCTGCGTGAGCGCGTCGCCCGGGCACGGCAGCCCGGATCCGGAGATCAGGTAGACCCGGGTGTCCGCGAGGTTCGCGACCAGGTCCGTGGGGTTGTGCGCCTTCGCGTAGGCCCCGGTCGGCGGTCCCCAGATGTCCGCGGCGGTGACCAGCTGCTCGGCGCCGTTCGCGGTGAGCAGGACGGGCAGCGCGAGCTGGGTGTCGAGGGAGCGGATGTTCGGGACCGCTGCCGACAACCCGGCGACGGAGCCGAAGTAGCCCGGCATCATCGCGGCGTACCGCAGTGCACCCTGGCCGCCCATCGAGATCCCGGCGATCGCGTGCCAGCGCCGTCCGTCGCGGATCCGGAAGGTCTCCTCGATCGTGGTCCGCAGGGTCTCGAGGTGGTAGTCGACCCAGTTCGGGCCCGACCGGGCGCCGTTGCGCCACCAGTCGGAGTACATCCCGAGGGTGCCGCCGTCGGGCATCACGATCACCGCCGGCACGCCGCCGAGCACGCCGGAGATGTCGACCCAGTTCGGGTCGAGGAAGTCGTCGTACTCGCCCGAGGCCCCGTGCAGCAGGTAGAGCACCGGGTAGTCCGCGTCCGGGTTGTCGTCGTACCCGGCGGGCAGGAGCACGTTCACCCTGAGGCCGCGGTCCGCGTCGGGGAGGGTGCCGCCGAACGCGTGCGTGTCAACCAGCGGTGAGGGAAGCTCGAGAGTGACCAGCCGGCGCCCGGATCCCGGTGCCGGATCGGCGGCGCTCGGGAGCGCGGTCAGCGGCACGAGCAGGAGCAACAGGGCAGCGAGCACGACCTTCGCAGACGTCGTCATGCTCGCACGCTAGGAGCGGTGCGAGGTCGCGCCCATGACCCGGACGCGCACGGAGGGTGACCGTGGTGATAGCGGATCGGTCAACGTCCTCGTGCACAGCGGTCATGGGGCGGTGGGCTCCTCGCGCCTAGCGTGACGTCCATGGGACAACACCGCGGGCCGCTCGCCGGGATCAAGGTCGTCGAGATCGCCAGCCTCGCACCGGCGCCGTTCGGCTGCATGATCCTGGCCGACCTCGGTGCCGAGGTGCTCCGGATCGACCGGGCGTCGTCGAGCACGACAGCGATCGTCCCGCCCCAGGGCCCGCTGGACCGCGGCCGGCGTACGGTCGCGGTCGACCTGAAGAACCCGGACGGCCTGGATGTCGTACGGCGTCTGGTCGCGTCGGCGGACGTCTTCGTCGAGGGATTCCGGCCCGGTGTCGCCGAGCGGATCGGGATCGGGCCCGACGAGCTGCTCGCGATCAACGAGCGGCTGGTGTACGCCCGGATGACCGGCTGGGGCCAGGACGGGCCGCTGAGCCAGGCGGCCGGGCACGACATCAACTACATCGCCGTCGCCGGCGCGCTCGAGCCGATCGCCCGGAAGGGCGAGCGCCCGCTTCCGCCGTCGAACCTGCTCGGCGACTTCGCCGGCGGCGGGATGCTGATGGCGCTGGGGATCCTCGCGGCCCTGCACGAGCGGAGCTCTTCGGGCAGGGGCCAGGTGGTCGACGCGGCCATGGTGGACGGGGCGAGCCTGTTCACCGCGTTCATGCGCGGGATGCATGCGCACGGGCTCTGGTCCGAGGAGCCGGGGACCAACGCCCTCGACGGTGCCGCCGCGTTCTACGACACCTACCCCTGCGCCGACGGCAAGTACGTCGCGGTTGGCTGCGTCGAGCACCACTTCTTCATCGAACTACTCGAGAAGCTCGGCATCGACGAGCCGGACCTGCCGTTCCAGCTCGACCCGACCGGCTGGGACGACTGGCGAGACGTCATCGGTCGCGCGTTCGCGAAGCGCAACCGCGACGAGTGGACCAGCCACTTCGAGGGCTCGGACGCGTGTGTGACCCCGGTGCTCTCGCCGTGGGAGGCACCCGAGCATCCGCACAACATCGCGCGGGAGTCGTTCGTGGAGGTCGACGGGATCGTCCAGCCGGCGCCGGCGCCCCGGTTCAGTCGTACGCCGGCCGCGGCGCCGTGCGCGATGGACTCCGACGGCCGCGACGTCGTACGGACGCTGGCCGACTGGGGTATCGCTGACGCTGCAGCGCTGGTCGACTCCGGCTCTGTCTCCTGACCACTGGGCCTCACCACCGGGCGTGCGTACGATCGCCCCATGGAACGCGTGAGCGATCCCGGGGGCGTGCGGCTGGCGGAACTCGTCGCCGCCCTCTCGCTGGGCATCGACCTCGGCTTCGACCAGCCGATGGAGCACGTGCTCCGGCAGTGCCTGATCGCCCTGCGCCTCGCCGAGCACATCGGCATCGACGAGGAGACTCGCGGTTCGGTCTACTACACCGCTCTGCTGCTGAACGTCGGCTGTCACTCGGACGCGCACGAGCAGGCGAAGTGGTTCGGCGACGACATCGAACTGAAGGGCGACAAGTACCTCGCCCAGCGCGGGATCCGGGGCGCGCTCGCCGATCTGCGCCGGATCGGCTCCGGTGCCGACCGGCGTCTCGAGCGCATCCAGATCGGCATCGAGTTCGCCGTCTCCGGATACCGGGAAGTCAGCGACATGGTCGTCAACCACGCCGCACTCGCCCGTCGGCTGGCGAGTGATCTGGGCCTGCCCGAGGACACGCTCGCCGCGGTCGGGGCGTCGTACGAGCAGTGGGACGGTCGTGGCTGGCCGGGCGATCTGGAGGGCGACGCGGTCCCGCTGGCCACCCGGCTGGCAGGGATCGGCGAGTTCGTCGAGGTGGCCCACCGGGTACGCGGCATCGATGGCGCCTGCGCCCTGGTCAGGCGCGAGCGTGGCAAGCAGTTCGATCCCCACCTGGCCGACGAGTTCCTGGCGAACGCCGAGATGCTGCTCGCCGAGCTCGACTCGGGCGACACCTGGGCCGCGGTGATCGACGCCGAACCCGCCCTCGACATCCGGCTCGACGCCGAGGGCTTCGACGCCGCGCTGCTGGCGATCGCGGACTTCATCGATCTCAAGTCGCCGTACTCGCTGGGCCACGCGCGCGGTGTGGCCGGACTCGCCGAAGGCGCCGCGACCCGGCTCGGGATGGACGGCGGTGGGGTGAGCACCGTCCGCCGTGCCGCGCTCGTGCACGCCTTCGGGAAGCTGGGCGTCTCGAACGCGATCCTCGACAAGGCACCGCCGCTGGGCGCGGGCGAGCGGGAGCGGCTCCGGCTGATCCCGTACGTCACCCAGCGGATGCTGCAGGGCTCACCCGCGCTCGCCCCGCTGGGGGCGGTCGCCGTGCAGCACGGCGAGCGGCTGGACGGGTCCGGGTACCCGAACGGACTGTCCGGGTCGATGATCTCCCGGGAAGCCCGGGTCCTCGGTGCCGCCGACACCTATCAGTCGCTGCGCGAGCCACGACCGCACCGCGAACCGCTGACCCCGGACGCGGCGGCGGCCCGCCTGCGCGAGGAGGTCAGGGCCGGGCGGCTCGATCCCGAGGCCGTGGAGGCGGTGCTCGCGACCGCCGGTCACCGGACACCGCGGCGCGTCGCCGGGCCGGCCGGGCTCACCGCGCGGGAGATCGACGTCCTGCGGCTCATCGCCAGAGGACTCTCGACCAAGCAGGTCGCCGACCGGCTGGTGATCTCCCGCAAGACCGTCGCCAACCACGTCGAGCACATCTACGCGAAGATCGGTACGACGAACCGGGCCAGCGCCGCCCTGTTCGCGACCCAGCACGGGCTCCTCGGCACCGAGGAGACCGTGCCGGTCTGACGCAGGTCTCAGGCGTCGGCGGACGCCATCGTCGCCATGTTGGCCTCGATCGCCGCGTTGACGACCTTGCCCTCTTCCTCCGGGCTGATGAAGAGCACTTCGGTCCCGGCCGTGATCACCGGGGTGTGTCCGGGCTCGACGTAGAACGCGTCGCCCGCTTCGAACGTCTCGACACGGTCGGCGAACGTGAACGTGATCCGCCCACTGGTGACGTACCCCCAGTGCGGGCAGATGCACCGGTCGTCCGGCAGGCCCTTGAGCAACGGGGCGAGGTCGCCCTCGTCGTGGAACTCCAGGAAGCTGAAGTCGTATCCGGCGACCGTGCCTTCGCGGACCATCCCGATACCGACGTCCTGGACCTTGGTCGCAGTTTCCTTCGACACCTTGGGCATCGTCTGCTCCTTTCGTTGAGGTGTCTCCAACGTAGGAACCCGGCCCGATCGGCGCATGGGGCGATCACCCCATGTTTGCCGGCCGGTAAGCGCCCGGTGAGCTCCCGGTCCAGCGCCGGAAAGCGCGGTGGAAGGCGCTCGGCTCGGAGAAGCCCAGGCGTTCGGCGAGCTGGGCCACGGTCTCGTCGCCGCGCACCAGCGCGGTGACCGCGGCGTCCCGGAGCAGGTCCTCCTTGATCCGGGTGACCGAGGTGCCCTCCTCGCGCAGCAGCCGGCGCATGTTCTGCGTGCTCATCGACAACTGACTCGCAGCCTCGTCGGCCGTCGGCCAGGGTCCCCGCAGCCCGCGCTCGAGGATCTTCCGCACCTGGTCGGTCACTGTCGTGCCGTAGTCGCGGAGCATCAGCAGGTCCGACGGCGAGTTGCGCAGCCACTCCTCGAGCTCGGCCTCGGTCCGCACGACGGGCAGGGTGAGCATCTCGTTGCTGAACTCGATCGCCGGCTGCGGCTTGCCGAAGGTGACGTGGCTGCCGAAGACCAGGTCGTAGTCCTCGGCGTCCTCGGGAAGAGGGTGCGGCAGTTCGACCGCCGCGACGGGCAGCCGGCTACCGGCCAACCAGCTGAACAGGCGCACCGAGATCGACATCATCATGTCGGTGATGAATCCGGTCGGGTCGTTCTCCGGCTGGATCTCGTAGACGACCCGGGTCGTGGTCGGGCCGGTCTCGATGGTGAACGCCGGCATGCTCGGGATGATCCGGCAGAAATCGTGGAACCGGCCCATCGCGACGCCGAGGTCCGGCGAGCTGATCACTCCGAGGCAGATCATCCGGAAGGTGCCCAGCGGGGCCGGCTCGGAGCCGAGCCCGGCCATCTCGTCCCCGGTCAGCTTCCACACGGCGCGCACCAACCGAGCAGCCTGCTCGATCGTGATCCGGGACCGGTCGTCGAAGAGAAGCACCGGATCGATGCCGAGCTCGTCCATCCACTCCTGCAGGTCGACGCCGCGCAGCGTCGCCGTACTGGTGGCAGCGCGCAGGAACCGGACCGGGATGGTGCGCACGTCGGTCACCTTTCTCGCGAACTGAGGTCATTCGACCATGCGGGATCGCTCCGTAGCGTCGCACCCATGACCGAACAGGAGTTCAACCTCGACGTGATCGGGCAGTGGAGCGAGTCGATGACCTTCGAGGTCGAGCAGGACAGACTCGTCGCGTACGCCGCCGCCACCAACGACGACCTCCCGCCGCACGCGTCGGGAGAGTACGGCGTACCGGTCTTCGCCGTGGTCCCGCCGTTCCCGATCCTGGCCGCGACCACCATGGAAGCCGTGCCCGACGAGTTGATGATGCGGGTGCTGCACGGCGAGCAGGACATCCGGATCCACCGGCCGATCCGCCCCGGGGAGACGCTGACCTGCCGCGCCAAGGTCACCGGGGTCCACGGCCGCTCGTCCGGCGTGGTCGTCACCGCCCTCGTCGAGACGACGAGCGCGGGCGAGCCGGTCAACGACCAGTACTTCACGGCCTTCTTCCGCGGCGGCGAGCTCGACGGCGGCTTCGGCGAGGAGCCCCCGCCGCACTCCTTCCCCGAGTCGCTCCGCGAGCGCCCGGCGGACGCGCAGGTGATCCAGAAGTACGACGAGGACCAGACCTGGCGTTACGCCGAGGCCTCCGGCGACCCGATGCCGATCCACACCGACGAGGAGTTCGCCAAGGCCATGGGCCTGCCGGGGATCATCGTCCACGGCCTCTGCACGATGGCCTTCACCTCGCGAGCAGTCATCGAGACCGCCTGTCCTGAGGACCCGAGCCGGCTCAAGCGGATCGCCGTCCGGTTCAGCTCGACAGCCTTCCCGCGCAACACCATCACGACGTCCATCTGGAACAACGCAGACGGCACGTACTCGTTCGAGACCACCTCGGACGAAGGCGCCTCGATCATCAAGGACGGTCTCGCCGTCGTTTCTAGCAAGCACAGCGCACCGGCAAAGGAGAACGCATGAACAAGGTCTACGTCATCGGCGTCGGCATGACGAAGTTCGAGAAGCCCGGGCGCGAGGGCGCTGCGGACTATCCGCAGATGGCGAAGGAGTCCGGGACCAAGGCGCTCGAGGACGCCGGCGTCGCGTTCGAGGCGATCGAGCAGGCGCACGTCGGCTTCATGTACGGCGAGTCGACCTCCGGCCAGCGCGCGATCTACGAACTCGGCATGACCGGGATCCCGATCACCAACGTCAACAACAACTGCTCGACCGGGTCGACCGCGCTCTACCTGGCCGCCTCCGCCATCCGCGGCGGCCTGGCCGACTGCACGCTGGCGCTCGGATTCGAGAAGATGCAGCCCGGCTCGCTGTCGACGTCGTACGAGGACCGCGAGCAGCCGCTGATGAACCACATCCAGGCGCTGGCCGAGCTCCGCGAGTTCGCGTTCCCGCCGGCGCCGTGGATGTTCGGCGCGGCCGGGCTGGAGCACAACGAGCGGTACGGCTCCACCCCGGAGCACTTCGCCAAGATCGCCGAGAAGAACCACCGGCACTCGGCGAACAACCCGTACGCGCAGTTCCAGGACGTCTACGAGCTCGAGGACATCAAGAGCGCCAAGATGGTCTACCCCGAGGCCGGGCTGACCCGGTTGATGTGCTCGCCGACCTCGGACGGCTCCGGTGCCGCGGTGCTGGCCAGCGAGCGGTTCGTCGAGGAGCACGACCTGGGCGACCGGGCCGTCGAGATCGTCGGCCAGGCCATGGTCACCGACATGCGCTCGACCTTCGACACCAGGAGCGCCATCAACCTGGTCGGTGCTGACATGAGCCGCAAGGCGGCCGACAAGGTGTACGCCCAGACCGGCCTCGCCCCCGACGACGTCGACGTGATCGAGCTGCACGACTGCTTCGCACCGAACGAACTGCTCACCTACGAGGCGCTCGGACTCGCCGCCGAGGGCGAGGCGCACAAGCTCGTCGACGACAACGACACCACGTACGGCGGCCGCTGGGTGGTGAACCCGTCCGGCGGGCTCATCTCCAAGGGCCACCCGCTCGGCGCCACCGGTCTTGCCCAGTGCGCCGAGCTGACCTGGCAACTGCGAGGCGAGGCCGGCGCGCGTCAGGTAGCCGGCGCGAAGGTCGCGCTCCAGCACAACATCGGGCTCGGCGGCGCCGTCGTCGTGACCGCCTACCGTCCCGCAGAGAGGAACTGACCATGGCTGAAGTACACGTTTCGCAGGAGATCAACGCGAGCCAGGAGGAGACCTGGAAGACCTTCTCCGACCTGGCGTCGTTCGAGAAGTGGCTGACCATCCACGACAAGTTCTACGACGAGCCGCCGACGGAGATCGTGGTCGGCACCACGTTCACCGAGCAGGCCACCATCATGGGGATGTCGAACAAGATCGACTGGACCGTCGAGGCGTTCGACGCCCCGAAGAGCCTGACCATCGGCGGCAAGGGCCTCGCCGGCGCCCAGATCACCTTCGTGCTCTCGCTCGAGGCCACCAGCGAGAGCTCGTGCGTCGCGAAGATCGATGCCGAGTTCGTCGGCACGATGGTCGTCGGCGCGATCGGCGCCGCCGTCGAGCGCGCGGCCAACAAGGAAGTCACGGCGTCCCTCGAGAAGCTTGCGGAGCTGCTCGCATGATGGCGGCACTCGACGGCCGGGTCGCGATCATCACCGGCGCCGGCCGCGGCATCGGGCGTGAGCACGCCCTCTTCATGGCACGCGAGGGCGCGGCCGTCGTCGTGAACGACCTCGGTGGGAGCAACGACGGCTCGGGCGCGGACGCCGGTCCGGCCCAGGACGTCGTGAACGAGATCCTGGCTCTCGGTGGCCGTGCTGTCGCCAACACCGACTCAGTGTCGTCCTGGACCGGCGCACGCGACCTTGTCGCCCAGGCGATCGCCGAGTTCGGCGGCCTGGACATCCTGGTCAACAACGCCGGCATCCTCCGGGACGCCTTCGTCGCGGGCATCACCGAGGAGCAGTACGACGCGGTCATCGACGTGCATCTCAAGGGGCACTTCGCGATGCTGCACCACGCGGCGGCGTACTGGAAGGACAAGTCGAAGGCCGGCGAGCAGGTGGCCGCCTCGGTGATCAACACCGCGTCCGCGTCCGGCACCTTCATGCCGAACGCCGGCCAGGCCAATTACGGCGCGGCCAAGGCGGGGATCGCCGCGATGACGCTGGTCGCTGCCGACGAGCTCGGCCGGTACGGCGTCCGGGTCAATGCGATCGCGCCGATCGCCCGCACCCGCCTCACCCTGGCGACCCCCGGCATGGGCGCGATCTTCGCCGCCGAGGTGCCCGAGGGCGAGTTCGACATGTTCGGCCCGGAGAACATCGCGCCGATCGTGGCCTACCTCGCCACCGAGAAGTGCCCGATCACCGGTCAGGTCTTCGGGGTCCAGGGCGGTGCGATCCAGCGGCTGGCGAACTGGTCGATCGCCGACACCATCGAGACCGGTGAGCCGTGGGACCTCGACCAGCTCCCCGAGCAGCTCGCGGCGTGGGCGTGAGGGGCAGGGTCGCCGTCGTCACCGGCGGCGCCCGCGGCATCGGGGCGGCGACCGCGACGGCTCTGCGCGCAGCAGGCGCCACGGTGGTCGTCGGCGACCTCCCCGAGCTCGACGTCACCGACCCAGCGCTCTTCCGATCCTTCCTCGACGAAGTCGAGCGGGCAGAAGGCCCGCTCGACATCCTGATCAACAACGCCGGGATCATGCCGGTCGGGCACCTGCACGAGGAGTCCGAGGCCGTCGCCCGCCGGATGTTCGAGATCAACGTCTTCGGCGTGATCACCGGGACCAAACGGGCGCTGGAGTCGATGCTGCCGCGCCGGTCCGGGCACATCGTGAACGTGGCCTCGATGGCCGGGCTCCTCTACGCCCCGGGCGCGGCGTCGTACGTCGGGACGAAGCACGCGGTCCTCGGTTTCACCGAGACCGCCCGCCTGGAGTACGCCGCCTCGGGAGTCGAGTTCACCGCCGTGCTGCCGGCGTTCGTGAACACCGAGCTCACCGCCGGCACCAAGGGCGTGCCCGGGATGAAGACGGTTGAGCCCGAGGATGTCGCGGCGGCGATCCTGGAGGCGCTCGCCAAACCGCGCGCGCGGGTCTACGTTCCGAAGATGGCAGGCCGTCTCGCAGGAGTGCAGAAGTTCGCGCCGCGCCGGGTCGCGGAGAGCCTGAGCCGCAGACTCGGAGGCGACACCGTCTTCCTCGACGATGTCGACCAGTCCCAGCGCTCGGCCTACGAGGAGCGTGCCCGCCACTCATGATCGTCAACGATCTGATCAACCGTGCCGCTGGTGAGGCGCTCTCCTTCAAGACGCTGTTCGACACCGGCCTGGTGCGAGTGGACCCACCCTGGGTGCTCGCCCGGGCAGGTGCCGCCATCGCCCGTTACGGCGTGGTCGGTGCAGCGGCCGGCATCGCCGCCGCGCGCTACCCCGACCGGGTGGCGATCCGTGACGAGCTCGGCGACCTCTCCTACGCGGAGCTCGACGGCCGTTCCAACGCCCTCGCCAACGCGTGGCGCGATCGAGGCCTGGAGCCGGGCGACGGCGTCGCGATCCTGGTCCGCAACCACCGCGGCTTCCTGGACTCCTTCTACGCCGCCGCCAAGTGCGGAGCCCGCACCGTCCTGTTGAACACCGACTTCGCCGGACCGCAGATCCGGGAAGTGTGTGTACGGGAGGGGGTCGACCTGCTCGTCCACGACGAGGAGTACGCCGACATGGTCGCCGACGTCCCGGCCCCCCGCGGCCGCTTCTCTGCGTGGTGCGAAGCGCCACGAGCCGACTCCCTCGAGGCCCTGATCGCGGCCGGCGATCCGGCACCGCCGCCGCGGGTCAGCCAGCACGCCAAGGTCGTCATCCTCACCAGCGGCACGACCGGGACCCCCAAGGGCGCCCTGCGCGAGGAGCCCAAGTCACTGCTGCCCTTCGGCGGACTCTTCGGCAAGGTGCCGTTCCGCAGCGAGGAGGTGATGGAGGGCTGCGCGCCGATGTTCCACGCGCTCGGCCTCACCACCACGATGCTGGGAGTCTCCCTGGGGCACACGCTGGTGCTGCGCCGGCGCTTCGACCCGGTCGCCACTCTGGACAGCATCGAGCAGAACCAGGTCACCACGGTGGTCGCGGTGCCGGCGATGCTGAGCCGGATGGTGGAAGCGTCCGCCGGGCACCACCGCGACACCTCCTCGTTGCGGATCGTCTTCATGGCCGGCTCGCAGCTGGGAGCCGACCTGTGCGTGCGCGCGACGGAGATCTTCGGTCCGGTGCTCTACAACCTGTACGGCTCCACCGAGGTCGCCTACGCCACCATCGGTACGCCGGACGAACTGGCGGTCGAGCCGGGTTCGGTCGGGAGCCCGTGCCCCGGCGTCGCGGTGAAGATCCTCGACGACGACGGTCACGAGGTCGCGCGCGGCGACACCGGCCGGATCTTCGTGCGCAACGTGATGCCGTTCTCCGGCTACACCGGGGGAGGCGGGAAGGAGATCATCGACGGGCTGATGTCCACCGGCGACGTCGGCCACTTCGACCGCCACGGCTTCCTGCACATCGACGGCCGTGACGACGACATGATCGTCAGCGGCGGCGAGAACCTCTTCCCCGGCGAGGTGGAGGAGCTGATCGCCACCCATCCGGACGTGGTCGAGGCGTCGTGCATCGGCGTCGACGACGAGAAATTCGGCAAGCGGCTGCACGCGTTCGTCGTGGTCCGCGACGAAGGTCTGACCGAGCCTGGGCTGACGGAGGAGGGCGTCAAGGACTACGTCAAGGAGAACCTCGCCCGGTTCAAGGTGCCGCGCGCGGTGACCTTCCTCGACGAACTACCCCGCAACCCCACCGGCAAGGTACTGAAGCGAGAACTGGAGAAGCTCACATGATCGAGTGGTCCGAGACCGACCTGGCGATCCGCGACGCGGTCCGCGAGTTCATCGAGCGGGAGATCCGCCCGCACGTGGACGAGCTCGAGACCGGTGCGATGCCGCCGTACGACATCATCCGCAAGCTGTTCGCCACCTTCGGGATGGACCAGATGGCGGCCGACGCCCTGAAGACACAACTGGACCGCGAACGGACCGGCGAGAAGTCCGCCTCCTCCGAAGGAGGAGGCATGGGCTCCATGGCCGCGGTCGTGGTCAGCGAGATCGCCGGGGTCAGCCTGGGCGTCGTCGCCGCGGTCGGAGTCTCCCTGGGACTCGGCGTCGGCACGATCCAGGCCAAGGGCACGCTCGCCCAGAAGGAGCGCTGGCTGCCGAAGCTGGTCACCTTCGAGCACGTCGCGGCCTGGGCGATCACCGAACCCGAGTCCGGCTCGGACGCGTTCGGCGGGATGCGCACGACGGTGAAGCGCGACGGCGAGGACTACATCCTCAAGGGCCACAAGACCTTCATCACCAACGGCCCGGACGCCGACGTGATCGTCGTCTACGCCAAGCTCGACGAGGGTGACGACGTACCGCTGCGGGACAAGAAGGTGCTCACCTTCGTCCTGGAGAAGGGGATGCCCGGGCTGATCCAGTCCAAGCCGTTCAAGAAGATGGGGATGATGAGCTCGCCCACCGGTGAGCTCACCTTCGACGGCGTACGGCTCACCAAGGATCACCTGCTCGGCGAGACGGAAGACACCTCGTCCGGCGACGGCCG
>JAKFBZ010000135.1:0-9586 GCA_036676945.1 Marmoricola sp. | reverse complement strand
AGGTGGGCTCGTTCCAGATGAACAGGTCGTTGCTCACCGTTCGGCCTCGAGCTGCTCGAGGAGCTGGGCCTCTTCGGTTTCGAGGTCGACGATCGTGCAGTAGACGGCGAAGTAGATGGTGGTGATGGGGTCGGTGTTCTGGGGGTCGGCGTTGACGCGGTCTCGGAAGACGTTGCGGAAGCCGCGGCGGTTGGCGCTGTCCATGACGATCAGCGCGTCGCGGAGGTAGTTGGCGGGGGTGGTCATGGGTTCCCTTCGAGGAGGTCGACGGCGACAACCAACCTCACGGCCAACAAGTGGCTGCAGGTGCCGCGTGCTTCGCATGTGCATGTCCACAGATGTGGACGCCATGCGACCGCGTGGTGGGTGCCGTCACCGCGAACGACGGCGTCGACTGAACCCGTGTTCAGTCGGGTGATGACGACGCGGCCCTCGGTGAGGTATCTCCTGCCCTTGCTCGCGGCGTTTTCCCTCATGCCCGCGCCCTGTCAGCGAGAGCTCTCCGACGACGATCAGCGTCGGAGATGGGGCGCGTCTCTGTGACCGCGTTGCACGGCACGCAGTAGTTGTCGGGCTCGAGCGTCCCCGCGCAGTTTTTGCAAACGAACGCGAAAGCGGCGGGGGTGTTTACGGAAGGGGTGGAAGGAAGGGATGGGGGGACATCCCATGTACCTGGTCCGTGCACCCCATGTACCTGGTCGCGTGCACCGGATGTACCTAGTCGGCTGTCCGTTGGATGTCCGTCGGACACGGGACTAGTGGCATCGGGTGTACCCAGTCGCGCAGCTTCGGGAACGGCGAGAACCCACTCCCGGGCCAGGCGCCGGCCGCCCTTCGTGGAGCCTCCGTCGAGGACCCTGACGATCCACCCGGTCTCCTCGAGGAGGGTCAGGCGGTCGCGGATGGTGCGCTTGTCCATGCCCCCGGTCGCCTTCATGAGGTACGCCATCCCGGGGAAGATGCGGCGGCCGTCCTCCACGTTCGCCTTGTGCGACAGCACGAGGCCCAGGAGGCGTGCGTAGGGGTCGAGGGCGCAGTGGTCGAGGAACAGGGCTCGCCACTCCCACACGGGAAGCGGGGCCACCTCACGGGTCCTCCTGCGCGGCGGCCACCTCGATGTCGCCGATGGCGTCACAGAGGGCCATCACGCGCCAGCGCAACGCCTGCGGGAACGTGGCGAGGATGTCGCCGACATTGCCCCCGTCGAACACCATGGCGTCGACGGTCATGAGGTAGACGGCCTGGGCGCACTTCTGCCGCATCGCCAAGATGGCTTCCTCAGCCTCGAGGATGGCCCGGTGGGCGTTGAGCTCCTCGAGGGTGGCGTCGGGCACCCTGGCGATCACCTGCATGCCGTCGCCTTCGCCGTCCCACTCGTCGAACGCCTCGCACAGGGCGAGCACCAGGTCGGCGTTCATCGTGGCCTCCACGCGTGCACCGTTCGGCCGAACTTGCCGTCGACAGGGGCCAACCTCACGGCCATGTTCAACCGCTCGAGGTCGGTCAACCGCCGCGCCACGGTGTTCGGCAGCATGATGTCGAACCCGATGTGCTCGGCGATGTCCTGCGCTGTGGCGTCGCGGTCGAGCTCCACCAGTGCACCGAGGACCCGGGCACAGCCGGCGGTGAAGTTCACCTTCCGGGCGGCCTCCACCGAGGTGACGGCGTCGCCCCTCCTGGCCATGGCGGTCTCGCCGAGGGCGAGCTGCACGGGGATTCCGACTGGCAACCCTTCGGTTGCACTATCGTTTTCCTCGGGTCCAGTGCCTACGTGATCCAGCCGAGCCCCCGGGGTCCCCCAGCCCCCGGGGGTTCGTCGCGTATCAGGCTGCATCGGTGGCACCGCCCTTCTGGCGGGCCTTGGCGGCGAGGTACGACATGCGGGCCATGTGGGCCTTGCGGGCGTGCTGGGCGCGGAGGGTGCGCTCCTCTGGCGTCAGGACGCCTTCGGGGTCGACCTCACGCTCGAACCGGCGGAACGAGGCCTCGCGGGCCTTCGCGGTGCGGGTCGCCCGGTCGCTGGTCTTGGCCCAGCTCGTTTCGACGGCGAGCTTGGCTCGGAGGCTGCGCTGTTCAGGCGTCAGCGGGGTAGGGGGCATCGGGACCCTCCTGGGGTCTCAATGCCGGTGCCCATCTCCGGCTCGGCGATGCGCCGAGGCTGACGGGAGAAACCTTACCGGTGTTCTACGACCCGGGCGCGGATGCGTTGGATGCGCCCGGTGCGGCGGTACTCGTCGAGGGCGCCCTGCGTCTCGGTCGCCTCGATCATCACCCGGTGCCGGCGCCGGCAGTGGCCTTCAACGTGGCCAGTCCGGAGCGGCTCGGTCAACGGCGACGAGAAGATCGTCACGAAACCATCGGGCTGGCGCACCCCCGGCTTGTGCTCCCTCCACCACTCCTTCGCCCTGTCGTCGACTGGGCTCAGCATGCGCCCGACAACCACTGCGCCATCACGGTCCTCGACCACCTCGAGCGCAAGTTGCCCGCAGGATTCGCAGAACGACCGGACCATGCGCCGCGCCGCGGTGGCGAGGAACTCGTCGTGCTTCGCCTGATCGAGGAACGCCTGCACCTCGTCGTCGGTCACAGCTTGTCCCCGGGCGACAGGCGCCGGTGGGCTTCCTTCGCCCGTTCCTCGGCCACCGAGCGGCCGTAGCGGTCGAGCATGGCCCGGTTCCGCCACCCGGCGATCCGCATGAGGTCACCCTCGGTTCCCCCGGCGGCGAGCCACGCATGGGCGAACCCATGGCGGAAGGCGTGCGGGTGGATGTCCTCGAGGCCGAGGCGCCGGCAGCGGCGCCGGATCATCTGCTCGACCCCGGGGCCACCGAGGGGGCCCAGCTTCCCGATGAAGAACGCCTCGGTGGTCGACGCCTTCGGGTGCCGGGCGCGGGCCCGGAGGTACTTGCGGAGGGCCAGGGCGGTCTTCGTGCCGAACGGGACGGCGCGGGGACGGCGGCCCTTGCCGAGGACCACGGCCACCTGGTCGTCGAAGTCGACGTCGACGAGGCCGAGGCCGGCGAGCTCCCCCCGGCGCATCCCGGTGTCGATCAGCAGGCGGAAGATGGCGTGGTCGCGGATGTCGTCGAACTCCCGGCCGGAGGTGTCCTCCAACAGGGCCTTGATGTCGTCGGTGGAGACGGTGTGCACGGGCTGCTCGGGCACGTGGGGCGGCTTCATGCGCTCCATGGGGCTGCGCTCGATCTCGCCGATGTCGACGAGGTAGCCGAAGAACACCTGCAGGCCACCGAAGCGGGTCTTGGCCGTGGACGGCGAACGGGTCTCCACCAGGCGGGCGATGAACGCCTCGACGTGCTCCCGGGCGATCGACGCCACCCGGTTCGGCATCCCCTGCTCGGCGATGAACGCGGCGAGCTGCGTCACAGCGGAGCCGTAGACCTTGATGGTGCTGTCGGACTTGTTCTCGGCCCGGAGGTGCAAGGCGAACTCGGCCACCATCTCGTCGATGGTCGGCGAGGTGTTCTCCAACGTCTTCCGGGCGGTCACGATTCTGACGTTATCGCATTGAGAACCCCTGTACTAGGGATACTCGGACCCTAGACAGCCGCGAAGTGCCGTGTTACAAGGGCTTTCGACTCAACCACCCTTGCCCGGCACGATGCGATATGCGTCGTCTAGTGACCGCCCACCACTGTTCAGACCAGGGGTTTCCCTGCTGGCTCAGTTCCTAGGCGGCGCTGGTTATCGCATGGACGTCATGCCTGGTCACGGACACCACGTAGGAGCAGAACATGACCACCGAGACCACCACCCCGGACTACTCGGCACGGTACGAGCCGCCGAGCCTCCGTTGGATTCTCGACAGCGGAGGGAACCCGCTCGACGCCATGCGTCCCTGGGCCGGCCGCGGCGGCGTCGGACCGGACGAGGAGGGGTACGACAACCAGGCGATCCACCTCGCCGAGGACATGCATCGACTCGAGGCCTGGGCCCGCAACGGGGACAGCTCGGAGCACCACCGGCGCTCCGTCGAGTGGATGATCGAGCACCAGGACGACGGGCTGACCAAGACGGCCTTCGGGGACGGGGTGACGCCGCGGAAGGTGCCCCCGGGAGCGTTCCAGAGGGTGGCGCTCGGCGAGATGTGGGCGGCCGAGGTGCTCGAGGACCCGTCGCTCGCTCAACGGGCGGTCGACGCGGCGGGACCGGAGTGCCGGTTCCTCTACGACGCGATCACGTGGGAGATGGCGATCCCGAACCCGGACGGCCTTGACCTCTGGGATGACCTGACGGTCGATGAGCGGATTCAGGTCGAGAAGTTCGCCGAGGGACTCATCGCCAGCCGCGGCAACTAGTTCCGAATCCGTAAGTATCGGTGCCCTCGGCCTTCGGGTCGGGGGCACCGTCGCGTCAGGCGGCCTGCCGTGCCGCTCGCCTGCGTCCACGTGGGCTGAGACCCGCCCAGATGCCCTGCAGCGGCCCTTCGATGGTGGCGGCGTAGTGGTCGCACTGGTCGAACACGGGACAGCGGGCACAGAGGGCCTTGGCGGCGTCGGTCGACTCGCCGCGGGCGGGGAAGAACAGCGCGGGGTCGGCGTGCCGGCAGGCTGCGGCGGCCTGCCATGCGGGTCGGGCGAGAAGGGTGGCGAGGGCCTGGTCGAGGGCTACGAGGTCGATGCCTGCGGCGAGGGCCCGGTAGAGGGCGAGGTCGTCCTCGAAGGGTTCGGCCACCGAGCGGAGATGGTAACGATTCTCGGATGGGGTCAGTAGCCCCAGAGGGCTTCGCCCCAGTTGTCGCCCCACAACCCGTACTCGCGGGTGTCCACGGGCGACAGCGTGAGCGTGGTCGTCCACTGACCGCCGGCGATCCGATGTGAGATGCCCTCGACGATGGTCTC
Source organism: Marmoricola sp. (assembly GCA_036676945.1). GTDB lineage: Bacteria > Actinomycetota > Actinomycetes > Propionibacteriales > Nocardioidaceae > Marmoricola. The sequence continues at coordinate 4,727 of JAKFBZ010000135.1, read as the reverse complement.
CTGCGTGATCGCCGACCCGACCGCTTGCGGGGTGCGTTCGACCGTGACCCGGTAGCCGAGCTCGAGGTCGAGGATGTCGGCCTGCTGCGCGGCGGTCAGCCCGTGGAGCTTGAGCTCGATGGGGCGGACCCGGAGTTGGGGGTTCTTGTAGCGGTCGAGGCGGAGCTCGGCGAGCCCTCGGACGGATGCGTCGGAGTCGATGTCGAGTCCGGTGAGCGACGAGTCGACCTGTTCGCCGTAGGTGTCGATGCTGGTCTGGTCGTAGACCTCGATCTCGCCCCCGCCGGCCCGACTCGCCCTGACCCGGTTGTAGACGACCCGGTCGTCGTAGTCGAAGGCGATCGAGCAGTAGGCGTTGTCGCTGCCGTCGTCGGAGAACGTGGCCTGCGAGGTCACTCCGGCGGTCACGAGCTGGTTGTAGTAGCGGTCCAGGAAGGTCGCCTTCCCGGCGCGGGAGATGAAGAACCGGCCCTGCTCCGCCTTCTCGTAGCCCTTGATGAGCTGCAACTGGTTCTTGCCGAGGGTCGCGGGCCCGAGGGTCGTGTACCCGTCGGCGGTGTCGATCAGGTCGGACGGCCACCTGAACCCGAGGATGCGGTCGATCCGGGCGCCGGTGGTGTCGCCGTCCCACGGGGCGAGGAGCGCGTCGGCGTGTGCCGTGATGCGTCCGGCCGTCAGCTCCGTGTCGTACAGGGCAACGTCGGCGATGGCCCCGACGAAGCTGTAGAGCAGCCCACGTTCCGGGTCCCCGCCGATGGTGGTGGCCCAGATTGTCACACCGCCGGGGGTGGTGGACAGGCTGGTCGGGATCGACACCCCATCGACGTAGAGGCCGTGGTCGGTGGCGGTTCGGATGGCGAGCAGGTGATGGGGTAGGCCGTCTTCGATGATCGGCGAGGCTGACGTTCCGAGGAGAATCTCCGCCGACCCGATCTCGACGCGGTCACCGAGGCGCATCTTCCCGGAACTCTGCGTCAGGAACATTGAGACGAGGTTGGTCGTGGCGCCGGTGCCGAGGCGCAGCACGAACGGCTGAACCATCGCCGCGTCCAGTGCAGGAACCTGCACAACCGCCTCCATGACTACCGGGAGGGCCAAGACGTGGATGCCTGTGTCGGTGACGATGCCGACGTGTTCGCCGTCGAGGTCGAGGCCGGGGATGGTCTCGTATGGGTTCGGGTGTCGGGCGCTCAGGCGGGCGGTTCCGTCGGTGTAGACGCCGTCGTACAGCCCGTTCCCTGAGTCGGCCATCGAAGTACCGGAGGTTTCTGACAGCCGCCACCATGCTTTCGGGGCGTCGGCTGCGACCTCGATGGCGTACACGGACGACGGTGTGCCGGCGGTGGCGAGCTTGGCCATCCCATCCGTGCAGCCGACGTTGACGGTGGCGAGGTTGTTGGACAGGTCGTAGTCCTGCGGCCACCCGCCGATGAACCCCCGCAACACCGGGTACTCCGTCCCGTTCGCCGTGCCCGTCACCTTCACCGGGACACCCGGCTTCAGGTAGGTGCCGACACTCTCGATCGTCGCCGGGGAGTTGACCGTCCACACCTTCCCCGTCGAATCCGTGACCGACGTGGCACCAGCACCAGCACCGATCGAGAACACCGGATCAGCGGCCACCGTCCCAGCGATCCCGGAGAGGACAACAGCGGCGTAGACCTTGCCGGACATCAGCGACACCGTCCCGGCGAACACCGAACCGATCTCCACAGCCGACGTGCTGTTAAAGATCGTGGTCGCCCCGGCCACCGTCAGCGTCGTACCGAGCTGGGTCCACGTCACGAGGGTGTGGTCGTCGGTCGCGTCGGTCGACGTGTAGAAGCGCGTGACGTGGTTCCCGGCGCCGTCGTTCACGTCGATGGTGGCCCGCACCCAAGCGGTCGTCCCGTCCGCGATGCCCGTGGCCGCTGTCGAGTTGTCGATCGTCGTGTTCGCCGTGCCGTCCACCGACGTGATGAATTGCAGGTTGCCGCCCGTCGTCACACCGAGGACCCACGAGTTCTGCGGGGCGCCGCCGTACTTCGCCAAGACGGCGAAACTCGCCGCGGGGGTCCAGTCGGTGCAGTTGATACGCGCCCGCACGTCGAGGTCCCCGGTGATGTCCAGCCCTGCGTGGTCGGGGGTCGACGCGTAGGACCCTGAGGCGCCGGTGAGGTTCAGGTAGGTCTGCCAGTACGGCCCGGCCGTATAGGTCGGGTCGAAGTCGCGGTCGGAGTTGTCGAGCACGAACGACCCAGTCCCGGCCCGCATGTCGTCGAGCTCCGACGAACGGCCCCGGGAGGACCCGGCGCCCATCGGGGTGAGCACCTTGTCGGTGATCTCCACCCACGCGATCAACGCGTCCAACGACGTCCACGAATGGCCCGGTGCGAAGTACCAGCGGGGTGTCGGTCCTCTCACGTTGGCCTTTCAGGTCGAGGGGTGGTCCCGTGCCCGCCATCGCCGATCCGTTCAGCGACGACGACGGACAACGGGACCGGTCGAGCAGGTGAAGCGGTGGGGCTCCCAGCCGCATTCGACAACAGCCGAGTCGCCCCCACCTGCTCGAGGACTAGACGGTCCGGAGGACGTTGAACGCGGCGGTATCCATGACCCGGCCGTCAACCCGCCACTTGGCCCGGAACGTCGAAAGATCCTTGTCGAAGGCGTAGCTGTCGTCCCGTTCGAAGACGAGGTCGCCGACGGTCCGCAGGAAGTAGGCCGACCAATCTCCGTAGGCCATGACCTTGTTCGTGCTGGCCACACTGGCCACGTTGGGATCGGTGAACGCCGGGTCGCCGAGGAGGGTCGGCGGGGCGAAGCCGGCGACACCACCGGTCGACTCGTTCGAACGCCACAGCGGCGAACCGACGGTGCCGCCGGCGCCGTCACGGAGCTTGCGGAGGGTCCCGGCGGTCAGGTCACGCATGAGCCACGCGGCGTGGCCGTTGTTCCGGTACCCGGAGTTGACGCTGTACTGCAGGTCGACGAGCTGTTCGAAGGTGATCGCCGCGGTGGTCCCGTGGATCGTCCCGGCGCCGGTGATCGCGGTCATGACGCCTTCGGGCTTGCTGCTGCCGGAACCCACGACGAGGTCGGTGTCGATCACCCGGCCGAGGGCCCGGGCGGCGTCCCGGGCGACCATGCCGAGGATGTCCACGGACGAGTCCTCGATGATCTCGCTCGAGAGCTGCAGGAGCTGCCCGTACTTGTACGCGCTGAGGGTCTTCGAGCCGATGACCGGGTCGGTACCACCGACCGCAACACCCTCTGCCGACACCATTGTGCCAATTCCATGGGTGCTGATTTTCGGTACGAGGATGTCGGCGCCCGTCGGGGTGTTGAGCTTCGTCGTCGGGAGGCGGAACGCGGCGATCTCAGCCTCGAGGCAGTCGAAGATCGACCGGGCCACCAGCGTCGGGACCACCAACGTGCCGCTGCCGGTGTCGCCGGTGAGGACGTTGCGGATCTCGGCGGGGCTGTAGCCCTTCCGCTCGAGCTCCCGTTCCTTCATCGCGGCTTGGATCGGGATGAACAGCCGGCTGGGGCCCTCACCGGAGAGGAACGCCCGCATCTGGCCAGCCTCGTTGTCCTCCCGCTGCCACCGGGAACCACCGAACAGGTTGGCGTTGTCGCCCCGGAACCTGGCCGAATCCTCCTGGCGGTTCTCCTGAGCGAGGAACCGGGTCACCTCGCTCTCCAGCTCGGTGTACTTCGTCTCGAGGCTGGCGTAGGCCGCCTTCTCGTCGGACGTCATCGGCTTGCCCGGGTGACGGGCATGACACTCGTCGAGTTGGGCGTTCATCGCCCGGGCGGTGGCCTTGCGCTGCTCATCCAGCGCCTTGATGTGCTCATGCATGGACATCGGGGGGAACCTCTCGTTCAAGAACGGGGCAGAAGGGGTGGGGCAAGCGGTGCGCGGTTGAGGCGCTTCTCGCTTGCTTCGCTGCGTTCACTCCCGTTCTCGGCGCTGGGTACGACCCTGGCGGCTCCGCTGGGTACAACCCGGCGGCGAGACTCGGCGGCACGCTCATGCCAACGGCCCCGATCAGGGCCGACCTGTGACTCGCTTGCTTGCCGCCCATCATGGACCCCACCAGCACCGATAGCAAGAGTGGTTCCCATTCTTTGGGACGGGCCCAGCCACGAAGACCCCGCCGTCTTCCCGTCTCTCTCTGAGCGTGTGCGGGCCTTTTTGGCGCCTGACCAGCACTGAAGACCGCCGCTCCCGGCTTTTACACACTGCCCCAGGAATCCGAACGGGATGGGGGGGTACCCCCGGGGAGGGAAACGAAGAGGGCGGGGTCTTCGTGGCTGTTGGCTCTCTGAAAAACTCGGGCTTCGTCACGGGTCGAGGAGTTCGGGGAGGCCGAGGAGGATGGCGACGACCTCGTCGTCGTCGACTGGCCAGACTTGCCCGCGCCAGTCGGGCGTGAGGTCCAGGGCCCCGGTGGCGTGGACGGTGCCGGTGCCTTCGGGGTGGGGGACGTTGCCCCAGCCGTAGGCGTATCGGCGGGGTGGGTGTGGCTTCGGCTTGGAGCGGGGGCTGTAGTAGCCGCCACCGCGGGTGGGGGTCGACGTGACCGGGGCGCTCTCCCGCAACACGATGTCGTATCTCGAGTAGGTGGGCTCGTTCCAGATGAACAGGTCGTTGCTCACCGTTCGGCCTCGAGCTGCTCGAGGAGCTGGGCCTCTTCGGTTTCGAGGTCGACGATCGTGCAGTAGACGGCGAAGTAGATGGTGGT
>JAKFBZ010000134.1:0-1783 GCA_036676945.1 Marmoricola sp. | reverse complement strand
GCCCGGACGATCAGCGGTAGTTGGTGAACTGCACCGCGAAGTCGTAGTCCTGGGCCTTGACCAGGGCCTGGACCGCCTGCAGGTCGTCGCGCTTCTTGCTGGTCACCCGGAGTTCGTCGCCCTGGACCTGGACCTTGACGCCCTTGGGGCCCTCGTCCCGGATCAGCTTGCCGACCTTCTTGGCATCCTCGGTGGAGATGCCTTCCTTGAGGGTGACGGTGATCTTGGACTCGCGGCCCGAGGCGCGCGGCTCGGTGGCGTCCACGATCTTCAGGGACTGCTGACGCTTGATCAGCTTCTCCTTGAAGACCTCCAGGATGGCGCTCGCCCGGTCGTCCGCGTTCGCGGAGATCTCGATCAGGTCGCCGGACCACTTGATCTCGGCTCCGGTGCCCTTGAAGTCGTAGCGCTGCGCGAGTTCCTTCGCGGCCTGGGACAGGGCGTTGTCGACTTCCTGGCGGTCGATCTTGCTCACGATGTCGAACGATGAGTCGGCCATGGCCGGATTCCTCCTGTGCTGATTTTTACTGCCGCCGGTGGTGCGTTATCCTCGTCTGCGCTAGTCACCTTAACGGCCCTCGCGGCCGCGGGCGGACAGCGAAAAGGCAGATTGCCCGAGCGGCCAATGGGAGCGGACTGTAAATCCGTCGGCTTATGCCTTCGAAGGTTCGAATCCTTCATCTGCCACTGGACAGAGATGTTCAGGCGCCGGACCCCCACCACGGTGGGGGTTCAGTGCATTTCGGACCGGATCCGGTGCCGTCGTCGCGTGAGATCCCGGCGGCTGGGTACGAGGAATTCCAGTGGCGGCCCTCGTCCGGGCAGGCCACGGTCCTGGGAGGGAATCGATGAACACCACACTTCTCATCATCGTCATCATCGCCGCCGTGCTGGTGGTCCTCGCTGCTGTCGCCGCCGTCGGCTACCGCCGGAAGCGAACGACGCACCTGAAGGAGCAGTTCGGGCCGGAGTACGAGCACACTGTCCGCGAGTCCGACGGCCAGCGGGCCGCCGAGCGGGATCTGCTAGACCGGGAGAAACGGCGCGCGCAGTTCGAGGTCACCCCGCTGACCGGCGCCGAGGCCGACCGGTACCGCGAGGAATGGGCCACCATCCAGCAGCACTTCGTCGACGAGCCGGTCGAGTCGGTCCAGGCGGCCGACAGGCTGGTCGTCCGGATGATGCGCGAGAGCGGCTATCCGGTCGACGACTTCGACCGCCGGGTGGACGACATCTCGGTCGACCATCCGGAGGTGGCTCAGCACTACCGCTCGGCCCACGAGGTCGCAGTCGCCCAGCTGAACGGCGGTGTCGACACCGAGCAGCTCCGGCAGGCCGTGACGTCCTACCGCGAGCTCGTCGACGCGCTCGTGAGTGACGACGGGTCGCACATGGCAACGGAGACCTGGAGTTCGGCGGCGAGCAGGGAGCGGGAACAGTCATGACCGCACATCAGGACAGTGAGCGGCAGCTGACCATCTAGCCGGGCGGCGCGCGTCGTCAGAGGCCGCGCCAGGAACGGGTACGCCGCCCGACCCCGTCGGTGACCGACGACCCGATCAGAATCCCGACCGCGATCGCCACGACGGAGAGGAGGGCGTTGAGGAGCTCGCCGATCCCGTTGCCCTGGCCGCTCCTGATGATCTCGGTGACTCCTTCCAGGCCGAGTGCGCCCGGCACCAGGAGCCAGAAGGCCGGCAGGAACATGACCTGCGCGGGCGGGCCGTTGCGCTGCGCCTGGACGGCGTAGGCGACCGGGACGATCACGGCCCCGGCGACGAAG
>JAKFBZ010000133.1:0-3335 GCA_036676945.1 Marmoricola sp. | reverse complement strand
CCGCGCGGCTTCTGCCCGCCCAGGTGGACCAGCTCACCGGATGTGGAGCGCACCTCGAGCGGGCCCAGCAAGCTGAACGCGGGTCCCACCGAACCGATGTTACCCCCGGAACGGCGGGGAAATGAGCGAATCTGCCTGCACAAAAGGTCCACACCTTTTGCACTGCTCCTGTGAAGGCTGTTCTCACCGGGGTCGCGAATCGCGTGACCTCTCATCGAAAGGCACCACCATGAGCATCGCCACCACCACCGATCCGTTCGCCGATCTGCGTGCCAAGCAGCAGCAGGTCTGGAGCAGCGGTGACTACAACAAGATCGCCGCGTTCACCGTCCCGGTCAACGAAGCCGTCGTCACTGCCGCCGGCATCACGCCCGGCGAGACCGTCCTGGACATCGCCACCGGCACCGGGCACAGTGCCCTCGCTGCCGCTCGAGGCGGCGCGCGCGTCACCGGCATCGACTACGTCCCGGCACTCCTCGAGATCGCGCGCGACCGTGCTGCGGCCGAGCGGGTCGACGCGGAGTTCGTCGAATGCCCGGCCGAGGACCTGCCGTTCGCGGACGGTTCCTTCGACGTCGTGGTCTCGGCGATCGGCGTGATGTTCGCGGCCGACCAGCAGGGCGCGGCCGACGAGATCGTGCGGGTGACTCGGCCCGGTGGCCGGATTGCCCTGGCGAGCTGGACCGCAGAGGGATTCGTCGGCGGCATCCTCGGGACCGTGGGTCGTCACGTCTCTCCGCCCGCCGGCGCGCAGTCCCCGGTGCGGTGGGGCGATGAGTCGACCGTCGCCGGACTGCTCGGCGACGCCGTCGTCGACGTCACCTCCACGACTGGAGTCGTGCCGGTGCGGTTCACGAGCGCGGCAGCATTCGCCGACCACTTCCTGACGCACTACGGGCCCACCCACAGCGCGTACAACCGCCTGGATGATGACGGCAAGGCCGCACTGCGCGACGACCTCATCGAGCTGGGCACCGCATCCGATCGTGGGCGGGCCGCGGACTCCGTGTTTCTCGAGTGGGAGTACCGCATCGTCACGGCGACCCGCGTCTGATCCGGGATCGGAGCCTCAGGAAATCAGGGCTGCGCGCTGGTGGTGCGGGAGGCCGAAGAGCTGGTTCAGCGCCTGTGCGCGCTTGAGGACCAGGTGGGCGTCGTGCTCCCAGGTGATCGCGATGCCGCCGTGCAGCTGGACTGTCTCGGCGGCTATCGCCATCGCCGACTCCCCGCAGTAGGACGCGGCCGCGGCGGCCAGTCGGTCGGCGTCCGGCGAGCCGTGGACGTGCGCCTGGACGGCGGCCCAGGCCCCGGCGCGAGACATCTGCACCCGGACGAGCAGGTCGGCCATCCGGTGCTTGAGCGCCTGGAACGAGCCGATCGGCCGGCCGAACTGCTCGCGCTGCTTGGTGTACGCGACCGTCATCTCCAGGCCACGCTGGGCGCAGCCGACCTGCAGCGCGGCGGTCGCGAGTGTGCCGACCCGGTGCGCCGACGCGAGCATCTCGGCGGCATCGAGGCTGATCGGCTCGGCAGCAACGTCGTGGAAGTCGAGGTTCGCAAAGCTGAGGGTCGGATCCAGCCCGGCAACCTTCGTACGCGTGACCGCCGACGGATCGACGGAGAACAGCCCGATGCCGCCATCGTGCTCGGCGGCGACGAGCAGGATCTCGGCCGCGTCCCCATACAGAACCGGAGCGACGGAGCCGGTGAGCCGGCCATCCTGGTAGGAGACGCCGACGGTCGCATCGGCTGGACCGGTGATTCCCGACCAGGCGAGTGTCGCGACGGTGCCGGTGGCGATCTGTTCGAGGAGTGGGCTGTCAGTCAGAGCCGCAGCTGCGACGACAGAGGCGAGCAATGGGGACGGCGTCAGCGCGCGGCCGAGCTCTTCGAGCACCACATACGTCTCGGCGAGGGTGAAGCCGGCTCCGCCAGACTCCTCCGGGATCGCCAGGGCGGCGACGCCCATCTGATCGCAGAGCGTCGACCAGAGCTCGGTGTCGAAGCCATGTCCTTTCGACAAGCTCAAGGATCGCCGGACGGCCTGGCTGTCGGAGCGCCGGTCCAGCAGGGTGCGGACGGACGTCGCGAGCTCGTTGTGCTCCCGGGTGGGTACGAGATCGGTCATCGACTCACCAGCAGCGATGCGAGCACACGCCCGCGGTGGATGCTCGGCGTGCCCCAGGCCGTCTGCAGAGCGCGGATGCGGAGCAGCCAGCGGCTGAGGTCGTACTCCTCGGTGTAGCCGATCGCGCCGTGGACCTGCAGGCCGACGCGCGCCGCGAGGTTCGCCGCGTCGCCGGACTGGATCTTGGCGGCCGAGACCGAGCGGGGAGTTGGATCCAGAGCGGCGCCGAACACCAGCGGCCGGGCGAAGTCGAGCGCGATCCGTACGTCAGCGAGCTGGTGCTTGATGGCCTGGTACGACCCGATGGCGCGGCCGAACTGGGTGCGCTGCTTCACGTACTCGACCGAGTCGGCGAGCACTCGCTCGCCCGCGCCCAGCAGCTCGGCTGCGGTTGCCAGGACGGCGAGGTCGAAGGCGGCGTCGAGATCGCCGTGCCCCACCGGGTCGCCCACCGTGACCTCGAAGAGGTGGCGGCTGGGATCGACCGAGGACACTCGATCGCCCGCGGTCGCGCTGTGCAGCTCGCCGTCGTCGAGGACGTACACCGCGTCGGCGACATCGGCATCCAGGGCGTACGGCACCGCGACCGTGGCCCGCGACTCCGAGAAGTCGACATCGGGGAGCGCGACCGGCAGGTACGCCGCGGACTCGATCCAGGGACCTGGCACGGCGTGGCGGCCGATCGCCTCGAAGGCGACGCAGACCTCGACCGGGGTGGCTTCGGTGGCGAGGGAGGCCACGCCCAGGTCGGCGAGGCGGGACCACAACCGGAGGCCGGGCTCGTGGTCGCCGGCGGCCCAGGCCCGGTTCACAGCAGGGGTGTCGGCCCGGGACAGCAGGTCGTCGAGGGACCGGGCGAAGCCGGTCTGCTCTGCGGTCAGCTCGAACTTCATTCCCGCACCTCACGAGGGAGGCCGAGGATGCGCTCGGCGATGATGTTGCGCTGGATCTCGTTGGTGCCCGCGTAGATCGGGCCGGACAGGGAGAACAGATAGCCGTCGGTCCACCCCGAGGTGACCTCCGCCTCGGCGCCGAGCAGGTCGAGCGCGGTCTCGTGGAGGGCCACGTCGAGCTCGCTCCACCAGACCTTGTTGACCGAGCCGGCCGCGCCGATGTCTCCGCCGTCGGCCAGCCGGGTGACCGTGCCCCAGGTGAAGAGTCGGTACGCCTCGGCGCGGATCCAGGCATCGACGACGGGTGCCGAGAG
>JAKFBZ010000132.1:0-36384 GCA_036676945.1 Marmoricola sp. | reverse complement strand
CTTCGAGCGGGTCACCTCGACGCCGCAGCGCTCGCAGATGATGCCCTTGAAGCGCACGCGCTTGTACTTGCCGCAGTAGCACTCCCAGTCCCGGGTGGGACCGAAGATCTTCTCGCAGAAGAGACCGTCGCGCTCAGGCTTGAGCGTGCGGTAGTTGATGGTTTCCGGCTTCTTGACCTCGCCGTGGCTCCACGTGCGGATGTCGTCCGCGGTGGCCAGGCCGATCTGGAGCTGGTCGAAGAAATTCACGTCGAGCACGGTGGCTGTCGTCCTTCGTTAGTTCTGAAATCTCGAGTTCGGGACCGAGGGTCGCGGTGCGCAGGGCCGGGTGGGCCTGCGCACCGCAGCGCCTCAGACTTCTTCGACGGAGCTGGGCTCGCGGCGGGACAGGTCGATGCCGAGCTCTTCGGCGGCGCGGAAGACGTCTTCCTCCGCGTCGCGCATCTCGATCGCGGAACCGTCCTGGGACAGCACCTCGACGTTGAGGCAGAGCGACTGCATCTCCTTGATGAGAACCTTGAACGACTCCGGGATGCCCGAGTCGGGGATGTTCTCGCCCTTGACGATGGCTTCGTACACCTTGACGCGACCGGGCACGTCGTCGGACTTGATCGTCAGCAGCTCCTGGAGCGCGTAGGCAGCGCCGTACGCCTCCATGGCCCAGACCTCCATCTCACCGAAGCGCTGGCCACCGAACTGGGCCTTACCGCCGAGCGGCTGCTGGGTGATCATCGAGTACGGGCCGGTCGAGCGAGCGTGGATCTTGTCGTCGACCAGGTGGTGGAGCTTGAGGATGTACATGTAGCCGATCGAGACCGGGTCCGGGAACGGCTCGCCGGAGCGACCGTCGAAGAGCCGGGCCTTGCCGTTGGCACCCACCAGGCGGACGCCGTCGCGGGTCGGCAGGGTCGAGCCCAGCAGACCGACGATCTCGTCCTCGCGAGCACCGTCGAAGACCGGGGTGGCCACGTTGGTGTTCGGCTCGGAAGCGTCGGCGTGGATCTTGATCAGCCGCTTCTTCCAGTCCTCGTCGTCACCATCGACCTGCCAGCCGGTCTTGGCCAGCCAGCCCAGGTGGATCTCCAGGATCTGGCCGATGTTCATCCGGCCGGGCACGCCCAGCGGGTTGAGCACGACGTCGACCGGGGTGCCGTCCTCGAGGAACGGCATGTCCTCGATCGGGAGGATCTTCGAGATGACGCCCTTGTTGCCGTGACGGCCGGCGAGCTTGTCACCCACGGAGATCTTGCGCTTCTGGGCCACGTAGACCCGGACCAGCTGGTTGACGCCCGGGGGCAGCTCGTCGCCGTCCTCGCGGTTGAACTCGCGGACGCCGATGACCGTGCCGGACTCGCCGTGCGGGACCTTCAGCGAGGTGTCGCGCACCTCGCGCGCCTTCTCACCGAAGATCGCGCGGAGCAGGCGCTCCTCGGGGGTCAGCTCGGTCTCACCCTTCGGGGTCACCTTGCCGACGAGGATGTCACCGGGGGTGACCTCGGCGCCGACGCGGATGATGCCGCGCTCGTCCAGGTCGGCGAGGAGGTCCTCGCTGACGTTCGGGATGTCGCGGGTGATCTCCTCCGGACCCAGCTTGGTGTCGCGGGCGTCGACCTCGTGCTCCTCGATGTGGATCGAGGTGAGGACGTCCTCCTGCACCAGACGCTGGGAGAGGATGATCGCGTCCTCGTAGTTGTGACCGTGCCACGGCATGAACGCGACCAGCAGGTTCGTGCCGAGGGCCATCTCGCCCTCGTCGGTGCACGGACCGTCGGCGATCGGCGAACCGACCTCGACCCGGTCACCCTCGGCGACCAGCGGGCGCTGGTTGATGCAGGTGCCCTGGTTGGAGCGCATGAACTTCTGCAGCCGGTACGACTTGTTGCCGCCCTCGTCGGTCATGATCACGATCTCGTCGGCCGAGACCTCCTTGACCACACCGGCGACATCGGTGGTGACCACGTCGCCGGCGTCGACAGCGGCGCGGTACTCCATGCCGGTGCCCACGAGAGGAGCGTCGCTCTTGATCAGCGGCACCGCCTGACGCTGCATGTTGGCACCCATGAGAGCGCGGTTCGCGTCGTCGTGCTCGAGGAACGGGATCAGCGCGGTCGCGACCGACACCATCTGGCGCGGCGAGACGTCCATGAACTCGACGTCCTCACGCGGGATGTCGACGGTCTCACCGCCACGGGTGCGGCACAGGACGCGGTCGTCGACGAAGTTGCCCTTGTCGTCGATGACGGCGTTGGCCTGCGCGATGACCTTCGAGTCCTCCTCGTCGGCGGTCAGGTGCTGGATCGTGTCGGTGACGCGACCCTTCTTGACCACGCGGTACGGCGTCTCGACGAAGCCGAACGGGTTGATCCGTCCGTACGACGCGAGCGAGCCGATGAGACCGATGTTCGGGCCTTCCGGCGTCTCGATCGGGCACATCCGGCCGTAGTGCGAGGAGTGCACGTCGCGGACGTCCATCTGGGCACGGTCACGGGAGATACCGCCCGGGCCGAGCGCGGAGAGACGACGCTTGTGGGTCAGACCGGCGATCGGGTTGGTCTGGTCCATGAACTGCGAGAGCTGCGAGGTGCCGAAGAACTCCTTCAGCGCCGCGACCACGGGGCGGATGTTGATCAGCGACTGAGGCGTGATGGCCTCGACGTCCTGGGTCGTCATCCGCTCGCGGACCACCCGCTCCATCCGGGCGAGGCCGGTGCGGAGCTGGTTCTGGATCAGCTCGCCGACCGTGCGCATGCGCCGGTTGCCGAAGTGGTCGATGTCGTCCGGACGGACCTCGATCGGCTCACCGTGCTGGTTCTTGATCAGCTTGGCGTTGCCGTCGACGAGCTGCGGGATGCCGTCGGTGTTGCGCGGGCCGTTGTCGGCGTGCAGCTGCACGATGAAACGGATCGTCGCCACGATGTCGTCGATGGTCAGCGTCTGCTGGTCGAACGCCTCGTGCGTGCCGAGCTTCTTGTTGATCTTGTAGCGACCGACCTTGGCCAGGTCGTAGCGCTTCGGGTTGAAGTAGTAGTTCTTCAACAGGGTCAGCGCGGCCTCGCGGGTCGGCGGTTCGCCCGGACGCAGCTTGCGGTAGATGTCGAGCAGCGCCTCGTCGGGACCGGTGGTGTGGTCCTTCTCCTCGGTCAGCTGGATCGACTCGTACTGACGCAGGTCGGCCATGACGGCTTCGTAGTCGTACGGCGTGCCGGTGTAGCCCTCTTCGTTGGCGAGCGCCTGGAACGCCTTGAGGAGCACGGTGACGCTCTGCTTGCGCTTGCGGTCGAGACGGACGCCGACCATGTCGCGCTTGTCGATCTCGAACTCGAGCCAGGCACCACGCGACGGGATCACCTTCGCGGTGAAGATGTCCTTGTCGGAGGTCTTGTCAGCGGTGCGCTCGAAGTACACGCCCGGGGACCGGACGAGCTGCGAGACGACGACGCGCTCGGTGCCGTTGATGATGAACGTGCCCTTGCGGGTCATCATCGGGAAGTCACCCATGAAGACCGTCTGGCCCTTGATCTCACCGGTGTCGCCGTTGGTGAACTCGGCCGAGACGTAGAGCGGCCGGGAGTAGGTGAAGTCCTTGTCCTTGCACTCCTCCTCGGTGTACTTCGGGTCGAGGAAGACCGGGTTCTCGAACGAGAGCGACATCGTCTCGGAGAAGTCTTCGATCGGCGAGATCTCCTCGAAGATCTCGTGGAGGCCCGACTTGGTCGAGCGCTCTTCGCCGTTCGCGTTCGCCTCTGCAACGCGTGCCTGCCACTTCGGGTCGCCGATCAGCCAGTCGAAGCTGTCGGTCTGAAGCGCAAGCAGCTGCGGAACCTCGAGAGGTTCGGAGATCTTGGCGAAAGAGATGCGGCGGGGACTCTGGTTATTGCTGTTCTTGCTGCGCGAGGCGGCCAAGAGTGGAGGTCCTTCCGAGGCACATGTGTGACGGCGTCAGCCCACCACAAACCGGCCACCGGACAGGCGGAGTGCATTTGAGGGCAGACGCAAAGAAGAAGAGTACCCGACGGGCAGGCAAAAAGACAACATCCATTCGGCGTCTCGATGAGTCGCCCGGGGCGTTGATGGCGCAATCCTGAACCGAACCCCGGCCCAGGTCAAGCACATCGGCACAATAGGTCGGCCGGATCGCGCCGAAATGGCTCCCCTGCCGCTCAGAGGCGCGGGGCGCCGGCGGTGCTCAGTAGGTCTTGACGTCGTCGATCAGCCAGGTGTCGCCGCGGCGGACCATCGTCACCACGACGCGGTTCTGGAAGATCGACGGGCTGGCCTCGCCCTTGGTCGCCGCCTGGTTCACGAACGCGACCACCCGGACCCGGTCCGGTTCGGCGTCCATCACGCCGGTGCCGAGGACGTCCGCGCTGACCACGGTCTTCGTTTTCACCGCCGGGCCGACCTCGCCGTCGGGACCCGTGGTCAGCAGGCTGAAGGTCTTCTTGAACTTCTTGGCGTACTCGGGAGTCAGGAACCGGACCGCGCGTTCCTCGTCGCTGTCCATCTTCCGGTAGTCGTAGCCCAGGACGGACGTCAGCGCCCGGTCCGCGGTCGCGGCAGCCTCCTTGCCGGCCTCCCACGTGTCGACCTTCTCCGAGGCCGAGTGATGGGTGACGGCGGCAAGGACCACGGCGGCGATGATGATCGGGGCGCAGATCAGCGCGACCCAGACGAAGGAGCGGTCGAGCCGGGCCAGGAGCCCGGTGCCCTTCGGGGCGTCGGACTCGTCCCCGGCCGGCGTCGGTTCGGCGTCGGGGCCCGCGTCGGCAGCTTCCTCGTCGCCGGCGTCGACCGGAACCTCGACCTCAGGCGTCTCGGCGGGCGGCTCGGGCTCGGCTTCGACGGTGGCTGGTCCGGCGCCGGCCAGCTCGGCGTCGTACGCCGCCCGTCGCTCCGGGTTGAGCAGGACGTCGGCCGCCTCGTTGAACAGCCGGAACTGGCTGGTGCCGGAGCCGGGCTCGAACTTGTCGGTCGCGTCGCGCCAGGCGCGCTTGATCTCGTCCGCCGGGGCGTCCTGCGCGACGCCGAGGAGTTCGTACCAGGTCAGGCCGGGAGTGGAGTTGCTGCTCATGTTCCTTGCCTCAGCTCACCGGGGTGAAGTCGTCCACGAGCCACCGGCCGCCGACCTTGTCGAGTTCGATCGTCCAGCGGGAGTGCTGCTTGCCGCTCCCGGTGGACGAGGTGACCGTGTTGTCGTGCACCACCAGGACGGTGGCGCTGTCGGCGTCCATGTCGGTGATGCCGCTCGCCAGGACCGTGCCCTGGCCCTTCTGGCCCTTCTGGATGCCGAGCTTCTGGATCTGCTCGAACTGCTTGTCGAAGTCGGCCTTGTACTTGGTGGTCAGCAACGAGGTCACCGATTTCCGGTAGGCCTCCGGGTCGTCCCCGTTGAACCCGTCGACCCGGAGCGCGAACTGCTCGGCGGTCGCCACGGCCTTGTGCTGCTCGTCCTCGCTCGGGACGGGCACGCCGCTGCTGGTCACGTTGAAGCTGCGGTAGGTGAGGACAGCCGCTCCCGCGACCAGGATCACCGTGAGGACGATGATCACGAGCGCGACGATTCCCCGGGTGTTCGACCCGGCAGGTGCTCCGTTCAAGCGATCACATCGACGGTTGGAGGAGCAAGGTCTGCCACGCGTTCTCTCCGTACAGCTCGGCCGCACCGCCGTCGTAGACCACCCTGGACTGCGACGCCTGGTCGTTCCAGGTCGTGGTGCCGGTGGTCAGATCGTACGTGGCGGCCGGTCGCGGCGCGTTCTGGGCACCGCGGGCGTTGGTCGTCTTGGCCGGGGAGGAGCAGTGGGCGTCCTCGTCCATCGCCTTGTCACCGGTCTCCAGCGGCGTACGCCGCTCGGCGGGGTCATAGCCCTTGGCACAGACTGCCGGGCTCTGGGTCAGGATGAGGCCGAACCGGGCGTTGTAACCGGCCGAGTTCTTCGCGGCGACGGTGTAGCCGCCCGCGACCATGTAGGGGTAGAGCACCAGGATCTGGCGGATGCCGGGCAGGTGCTTGACGACCACCTCGCCCGTGGTGACCAGGTTGTTGATCAGGCTGCCCAGGTCGACCTGGTTCTGGGTCAGGAACGTGTTCAGCTCGTTCGCGGTGGCCGAGCCGTTCTCGATCAGCGCCCGCAGCGCCACGTCGTTGTCGGCCAGCACCCCGCTGAACAGCGCCAGGTCACGGGTGAAGTTGCGGATCGCGGAGCCCTTGTCGGACTGGGTGCGCAGCACGGTGTTGGAGTCCCGGATCAACGCCGTGGTGATGTCGAAGTTGTCGTTCGCGGTCGTGATGAACGCGTTCGAGGTGTCGATCAACTGCGCCAGGTCCGCGCCACTGTCCTTGAACGCGGAGCCGAGCTCGGAGACCACGGTCCGCAGGCTGTCCTGCGGCACCGAGTTCACGAACCCGTCCAGGTTGGTCAGGATCTCCGTGGTCGACACCGGGGTCTGGGTGTCCTCGGAGTCGATGACCGATCCCTCCTTGAGGTACGGCCCTCCGTTCACCTTCGGCTGCAGCTCGACGTACTGCTCACCGACAGCCGACTTGTTCCCGACCAGGGCGATCGTCTCGGACGGGATCTCGTCCTCGCCCTTGTCGATGCTCAGCACGACGTTCACGCCCTCTTCGGTGAGCCGCATGTCCGAGACGTCACCCACCTTCACGCCGCGGTAGGTCACCTCGGCGCCGGTGAAGATTCCGCCGGACTGGAGGAACATCGCGTTCACGCTGTACGACGAGTCGTAGACCAGTCGGTCGAGCCGGGCGTAGCGGGCTCCGACGTACGAGACACCGACCAGCGTGATGAACACGAAGACGAGCAGCTGCTTCTTGGTGCGTGAGGTGATCATTCGAACGCCACCCCCTGCATCAACAGGGTGCCCATGCTCGGGTCGTAGCCGGTGCCGGTGAGCAGGAACGGGTCCAGTGTGGTGGTCTTGGCGTCGTACGAGGTGTTGGTGGCCGACCGGCCGTGACCGAAGAGCCCGCCGATCAGGTCCCCGAGGACATTGCCGTCCGAGGACGTGGTCCCGGAGTCGCTCGTCGGGGCGGTCGACGTCGTGCCGTTGCTGCTCTTCGGCGTGGTTCCGCCGAGCAGGTTGCCCAGCGGGTTCGCCTGCCCGCCGCCGCCGTTGTTCTTCGTGCCCGTGCACAGCGCCGGGAGGATGCCGCAGACCTGGGTCAGCGCCGCGGGCGAGAGCAGGCCCTTGACCGAGGTGCAGAGCGGTCCGAGCGGCGTCTTGGCACACTGGTCGAGGACGTCAGCCAGGCTGACACCGGCCGCGAGGCCCGGCACGTTCGGCAGGTTGAACAGGTCGAGGGTGAGGTTGGCCGACAGGTTGGTGTAGTCGCCCATGTGCAGGTTGCGGGCAACCTCGGGGTCGCGGCCGACGGCCTCGTCGATGAACGGGTAGGTCAGGAACACCTGGAGCGACTTCGGGAGATCGTCGCCGGCCGCGGCGAAGGACTCCAGGACCGGCGCCAGGTTCTTCAGGCTGTCGATCGTCGCTTCCTTCGACGCCTGGATGACCCGGACGCCGACCGAGCTGAGCCGGGCGAGGGCCTGGAGCATCTTCACCAGGTCCTGGCGCTGCCCGTTGACCGATTCGATCGCACCCGGCAGCTCGTCGAGCGCGGACTTGATCGTGCCGTCCTGACGACGCAATTCCAGGGAGAGCCGGTTGATGTTCTCCAGGGCGGTGACGATCGACGCCTTGTTCGCGTCGAGCTGGCCCATGAAGTCGCCGACCTGGGTGATGATCGAGCGCACCGCCGTCTCACGACCGCCGAAAGCGTTGTTGAGCTCCGCCGAGATCGTCTTGAGCTGCGCGACGCCACCACCGTTGAGCAGCAGTGCGAGGGCACCGAAGACCTCTTCGATCTCGGGGTTGCGACCGCTGTCCTCCAGACCGATCACGTCGTTGTTGCCGAGCTTGCCGGACGGGTCGGTCGGCTTGCTGAGCGAGACGAACTTCTCACCGAGCAGGCTGGTCTGGCGGATCTCGGCGCGGGTGTTGTCCGGCAGGTCGATCGTGTTCGGGAGCGCGATCGTGACGTCCGCGGTGTAGCCGTCGAGGTCGATGTCGGTGACCTTGCCGACGGTCACGTCGTCGACCTTGACCGTCGACTGGGGCACCAGGTCGAGCACGTCGCGGAACATGATGTGGACCTTGATCGGGTCGCTGCCGACGTCCGCGCCACCCGGGAGCGGGATGTCGTAGACGCCACAGCTGCTCAGCGTGATCGCTCCGACCACCGCTGTCGCCACGGCACTGAGCTTGCGGGAGATGATCCTCATCGGGTCACCTCCACCAGTCCGGCGAGCGTCGGGTCCACCGGGACCGTCGCGATCGACTGGGTCCGGTCGATGTCGGTTGCCGCACGGCCCAGTCCGAGCACCTTGAGGACCGTGCTCAACGGACCGCAGGCGTCCGGCAGCAGCGCACAGATCACAACCGTCGGGCGGGCGGTCAGCTGACTGACCGTCTCACCGATGTTGGCGCGGGTGTCGAGGGTGCCGGAGGTCTCGTTGTAGGCGAGCGCCAGGTTGTTGAGCGCGGCAGGCGCGGCCTGCAACGACTCGTCGAGCGCTGCGCGGTTCTTGACCAGGACCTTGGAGATCTGGTTCAGCCCCTTGATGTTCGAGGACAGGAGCGTCTTGTTCTCGGTGACGAAGCCCTTCACCTGGGTCAGCGCGACCGACAGGTTCTGCAGGACCGCGGCGAACTCCTCGCGCTCGTCGGCGAGCAGGTTCGCCCCGGCCGCGAGCGAGTCGTTGAAGCGACGCACGGTGTCGTCGTTCGTGGCGAGGGTGCTGGTGAACTTCTCCACCTCGGCGAGCGTCCCGAACAGCTCGTCCTTGTTGTTCGCCAGGGTCGAGGTCAGCTTGCTCAGGTTCTTCAGGGTGGCGTTGAACTGCACGCCCTGGCCGCCGAAGTTCTTGGCGGTCGAGTCGAGCAGCCGGGTCAGCGCACCGGTGCCGGTGGCGTCGGGCTTGTTGGCGCCGTCCGGGCCCAGCGCGATGGTCAGGTCGTTGATGGATCCGAAGATCTCGTCGAGCTCCAGCGGAGTCGCCGTCTGGTCCAGGCCGAGCTTGGCGTCGTCCTTCAGCACCGCCCCACCCCGGTAGACCGGGGTCAGCTGGATGAACCGGTCGCCGACGATCGACGGCGAGATGACCGCGGCCTTCGCGTCGGCGGGCACCTTGTACTGGCCGTCGTAGTGGAACTTGACGATCACCTTGGTCCCGGCCGGCGTGACCTCGTCGACCTTGCCGACGGCGACGCCGAGGATCTTGACCTCGGAACCCTTGTACAGCGAGACCGTGCGCGGGAACTCGGCGGTGACGGTCTTGCTGTCGTCGCCCCGGAAGACCAGCAGCAGGGCGGCGAGCAGCAGCACGACCACGCCGATCACGATGTAGACAGGGTTGATCGCACGCATCTTCATCACTGACCAACCCCCAAGGCCGGACCCGGAGGCAGGTTGGAGATCCAGGTGTCGAACCACGGACCGGTGCCGAGGGTGTTCGCGAACACCCGGTAGAACGGCGCCATCAGCCGCAGCGAGTTGTCCAGGTTGGACTGGTTCTTGCGCAGGACGTTGACCACCGACTGGAGGTTGCTGAGCGCGGGATTCAGATCTGCCCGGGACTGCCGCACCAGGGCGGTCAGCTCGGTGGAGAGCTGGCTGGTGGAGACGAGCAGGCGGTGGACGGCTTCACGGCGCCCGACCAAAGCCGTCAGCAGGGTGTCGCTGTCCTTCATCAGGGCCACGATGTCGTCGTCACGGTCGGCGAGGACGCCGGACACCTTGCGCAGGTTGACCAGGAGGCTGTTCACCTGGGCATCGCGAGCGGCCACGTTCGCGGAGAGCGCGGACAGGCCCTTGAGGGTGCTCTGCAGCTCCTCGGGGGTGTTCGCGGTCGTCTCGGCGAGCGTGTTCAAGGAAAGGGTCAGCTGGTCGAGGTCGATGTCCTCGGCGCGCTGGGCCAGGCCCGAGAACGCCTCGACGACGTCGTACGCCGACCGGGTCCGCGACTCGGGGATGGTGGCGCCCTTCTCCAGCTGGCCGGAGCCGGCGGGCTCGAGCGAGAGGTACATCGCGCCGAGCAGCGTCTTGACCTTGATCTGGGCGCCGGTCTCGGTGCCGAAGTCGGAGTCGGTCTTGATCTTGAAGGCGACCTTCACGTGGTCGCCTTCGAGTTCGACGTTGCTGACCTTGCCGACGCGGACGCCAGCGATCCGGACCTCGTCGTTCGGCTTGATCCCGCTCGAGTCGGTGAAGGAGGCGTAGTAGGTGTCGCCGCCACCGATCAACGGCAGCGAGTCGGCCTTGAACGCGATCATGATCAACGCCGCGATCGCCAGCAGGCTGACCGCACCGATCTTGACCGGGTTCCGCTCACGGAAGGGAACGCTCATGAGAGGTTGCACCTCCCGTTCCCGCCCGGGTACGTCTGGTACGGGACCTCGATGTTGCCCGTCGGGAGGACCACCTTCGCGCGGAACTCGCAGAGGTAGAAGTTGAAGAAGGAGCCGTAGATCGCAGTGCGTCCGATCTTCTCGAGCTTGATGGGGAGGATCTGCAACGCGCGGTCGATCTCGTTGCGGCCCTTGTTCAGGTTCGTCGCGACCTTGCGAAGGCCCTTGACGCTGTCGACGAACCCGGGGCGGATGCCGGTGAGCAGGTCGGCCGTCTGCTCGGACAGCGTGGAGACCGAGTCGATCGAACTCAGGATCGCGTCCTTGTCCTGGGTCAGCCCGCCGACGAAGGAGCGCAGCTGGACGATCAGGCTGGACAGCTCCTGGTCCCGGTCACCGACGGTCTGCAGCACCGCGTTCAGGTTGGTGATCACGTCACCGATGAGTTCGTCGCGGGCGGCCAGGGTGTTCGTGACTGAGCCGGTGCTGCGCAGCAGCGCCTCGAGGTTGCCGCCCTCGCCCTGGAAGACCTGGACGATCTCGTAGCTCAGCTTGTTGACGTCCGCCGGGCTCAGCGCGGCGAACAACGGCTTGAAACCGTTGAACAGGACGGTGAGGTCCAGCGCCGGCGCGGTCTGGGACTGCGGGATCGTGGAGTCAGCCGGCAGCTTGCTGGTGTCGCCGACGCCCTGGGTCACTGAGATGTAGCGCTGACCGACGAGGTTGCGGTAGCGGATCGTGGCGGTGGAGCTGCGGGTCAGGTCGGTCGCCTCACGGACCGTGAAGGTCACCTTCGCCTTGGTCCGCTCGTGGATCTCGACGTCCTTGACGGTGCCGACCTTCACGCCGGCGACCCTGACGTCGTCGCCCTTCACGACGCCGGTGGCGTCGATGAAGACCGCCTTGTAGGTGACCGACTTCTCGAAGCTCAGGTTGCCGATCACGACGACGAGCATCATCGTCGCCAGGCCGGTCACGACCATGAAGATGACCAGCTTGATCAGGTCGCCGCGAGTGCGCTTGTCGAGCATCTTCATCGCATACTCACCTCCGTGCCGGCCACGAGCGGGCCGAACAAGAGGGTGGTCAGGTCGGGGACCTCGTCGGCCGGGATGCCGAGCACCGGAGCGGTCAGCGCGTTGAACAGCGCCTTCTGCGCCGGCCCGGCAGCCGCGTTCGTCGACGCCGTGTCGATGCGCGGCGCGGTGCGCTGGGCGTCACCGCGCTGCAGCCCCTCGACGCCGTCGACGAAGTTCGGTGTGCCGCGGAACGGGACCTTCGGGTTGGGCAGTCCGAGGCAGGCCGGGCCGTTGTCGGCGCCGTAGACCTGGGTGTCCTGAGGTCCGTAGCCGCGGGGCTGGCGGGGCAGGGTGATCAGGTCGATGTGGAACACGAAGCCGCGGAAGGTGCTCGCCAGCATCGGCGCCTGGTCGACCAGACCCTTGAGCAGGCAGGGGTACTCGGGTGCGTACCGGGCCAGCAGCTTCGTCTGCGGCTCGCTCAACTGGCCGAGGCGGACGATGTTGTTGCCGTTGGCGTCCAGGAAGGACTTCGAGGTGTCGGAGAACGAGGACACGTCCTTGAAGAACGCGTTCAGCTTGTCCTCCTTGGTGAGCAGCGTGTTGCCGGTCTTCACGGTGTTGCGCAGCGTGGCGGCGATCTGCGGCGCGACGTCGGCGTAGACACCGGTGACCTTGGACAGGAGCCGTAGGTCCTCGACCAGTGCCGGCACCTGCGGGTTGAGTCGCTTGAGGTAGCTGTCCAGGGTCTCGATGCTCTGGCCGATGTCGTCGCCACGGCCCTCGAGGGCACCTGCGATCGCGTTCAACGTGTAGTTGAGCTCAGCCGGCTGGACCGTCCGCAGCAGCGGGTAGATGTCGTTGAGGACCTTCTCGACCTCGATCGGGAGCTGCGTCTGGGTGATCGTGTCGCCCTGCTCGAGCGGGGTCTGCGCGGCCGGCGAAGGAATCACCAGCTCGACGTACTTCTCGCCGAAGAGGGTCTTCGGGAGGATCGAGGCGGTCACGTTCTCGGGGACCGAGTCGATCTCCTCCGGCTTGATCCCCAGGGTCAGGACGGCGCCGTCCGAGCCGGACTCGGCTTCGAGGACCTGCCCGATGATCACGCCGCGGATCTTCACGTCGGCGCGGGTCGGAAGCTGCAGGCCGACGGTGTCGGTGTTGAGCTTCACCGTGTCGAAGGAGACGAACTTCTGGGTGAAGACGGCGTTGACCATCCACACGCCGAACACCAGCATGCCGATGAAGAGGACGCCAAGGAGACGGTTCTTGAACACGGTCGACATATCAGCCCGCCAACCTGACGGTGGTCGTCGAGCCCCAGATGGCCATCGACAGGAACAGGTCGATCACGTTGATCGCCACGATCGAGGTACGGACGGCGCGGCCGACGGCCACACCGACACCGGCGGGTCCGCCCGAGGCGGTGTAGCCGTGGTAGCAGTGGATCAGGATGACGACCACGGCGAAGACGAGGACCTTTCCGAAGGACCAGAGCACATCGCCCGGCGGCAGGAACTGGTTGAAGTAGTGGTCGTACGTGCCAGAGCTCTGCCCGAAGAACTTCGTCACCACGAGCCGGGTGGAGAAGTACGACGAGAGCAGGCCGACGACGTACAGCGGCGTGATCGCGATCAGGCCGGCGATGATCCGGGTGGTCACCAGGAACGGCATCGACGGGATCGCCATCACCTCGAGCGCGTCGACCTCCTCGGAGATCCGCATCGCGCCGAGTTGGGCGGTGAAGCCGCAGCCGACGGTGGCAGCCAGGGCGATGCCGGCGATCAGCGGCGAGATCTCGCGCGTGTTGAAGTACGCCGAGACGAAGCCCGCGAAGGCCGCGGTGCCGATCTGGTTCAGCGAGGCGTAGCCCTGCAGGCCGACCTCGGTGCCGGTGAAGAACGCCATCGCGGTGATGACGCCCACGGTGCCGCCGATGACGGCGAGTGCGCCCGAGCCGAGGGTCACCTCGGCGAGCAGCCGCAGGATCTCCTTCGGGTACCGGGTCACCGATCGCGGGGTCGCGATCAGGGCACGGATGTAGAACGCAAGCTGCTCGCCCATGGTGTCGAGGAGCCTGAGCGGACGTTCGTAGATCTGCTTCACGTCTGCCATGGCGCTAACCCGTCTTCGGTGGGACGAGTTGGAAGTAGATGGCGCTCATCACGAAGTTCACGACGAACAGCAGCATGAAGGTGATGACCACGGATTCGTTGACCGCGTCGCCGACGCCCTTCGGGCCACCGGCGGCGTTCATGCCCTTGTAGCAGGCCACGATCGCCGCGATCAGGCCGAACACGAGCGCTTTGGCCATGCCTTGCCAGAGGTCGGGTAGTTGCGCGAGGGCCGTGAAGCTGGAGATGTACGCACCTGGGGTGCCGTCCTGCAGGACCACGTTGAAGAAGTAACCGCCGATCACTCCGACCACACTGACCAGGCCGTTGAGGAAGACCGCCACCAGCATGCACGCGAGCACGCGCGGTACGACCAGCCGCTGGATCGGGTCGATGCCGAGCACCATCATCGCGTCGAGCTCTTCACGGATCTTGCGAGCGCCCAGGTCGGCCGCGATCGCCGAACCGCCGGCACCGGCGATCAGCAACGAGGTCGCGATCGGGCCCGCTTCACGGACGACGGCGAGGACCGACGCCGAACCGGTGAAGGACTGCGCGCCGAACTGCTTGATCAGGCCGCCGACCTGCAGCGCGATGACCGCGCCGAACGGGATGGCGACCAGTGCCGTGGGCACGATCGTCACCGACGCGATGAACCATGCTTGCTGCAGGAATTCACGCGTCTGGAAGGGGCGTTTGAACAGGGACCGTCCGACGTCGAGACCGAAGGCGAATAACTTGCCTGCCGTTCCGATCGGGGCCAGAACCCGGTCAGCAGTGGCTGAGGACATTCAGGTCAGGCCCCCGGCGCCATCGACATGTTCTCGGCGAACGAACCCGGCGGAGGCGTGACGCCGTTCTCGGCGCACCAGGCGCCGGGCGCACGCTGCGCACGACGCGGGATGCCGGACGACGGCTCCTGCTGCAGCGGGATCGGGGGCAGCGGCGGCAGGTCCTGGCCCTTCTCGGCCTCGAGCTCGTCGGCGTCCTTCTCCTCGGACATCCCGATCGGGCCGACGCGCTGGGCGTTGAGGAACTGACGGACCACCGGCTCCTCGGAACTCAGCAGCATCTCGCGGGGCCCGAACATGGCCAGGTGCTTGTGGTACAGCAGGCCGATGTTGTCCGGCACCGTGCGCGCGGTGTTGATGTCGTGGGTCACGATCAGGAACGTCGCGTCGATCTGCGTGTTCAGGTCGATGATCAGCTGGTTCAGGAACGAGGTGCGCACGGGGTCGAGGCCGGAGTCGGGCTCGTCGAAGAGCACGATCTCGGGGTCGAGGACCAGGGCACGGGCCAGGCCGGCGCGCTTGCGCATACCACCGGAGATCTCACCGGGGAGCTTGTCCTCGGCGCCGAGAAGACCGACCAGGTCCATCTTCTCCATCACGATGTTGCGGATCTCCGACTCGGACTTCTTGGTGTGCTCGCGCAGCGGGAAGGCGACGTTGTCGTAGAGGTTCATCGAGCCGAACATCGCGCCGTCCTGGAACAGCACACCGAACAGCTTGCGGATCTCGTAGAGCTCCTTCTCCGGGCACGAGGCGATGTCGACGCCCTCGATGATCACCTTGCCGGAGTCGGGCTTGAGCAGGCCGATCAGGGTCTTGAGGAGCACCGACTTACCGGTACCCGACGGGCCGAGCATCACGCTGATCTCGCCCGCGGGGAGCGTCAGCGAGACATCACCCCAGATGAGCTGCTTGCCGAATGACTTCGTCAAGTGCTCGATTTGGATCTCGACGCCCATGGATTCTCCCTCTCGAAACGACAACAGCAGCGGATGTGACTCCCGACACTTCCGCCTTGGGTAACCAACGAGTAACAGGGGGCTAAGTTACGCGCACATTGCCGCAACACGGGCAAGTTGCGACACCGTCTCAGTATTTCGACACCGAAACATTGGCTCCACACTCAATATCGGCCGGAACTTCTGGTAACTGAGCACAAGTCCGGCACCCCCTGGGACGCGAACGAGCGGCCGCCCCCTGGGACGGCCGCTCGCGCGGTGGTGCTGTGAAGAGCTAGCGGGTCACTTGAGGGTGACGGAGGCGCCGGCGCCCTCGAGGGCTTCCTTGGCCTTCTCCGCGGTCTCCTTGTTGACCTTCTCCAGGATCGCCTTCGGAGCGGCCTCGACCAGCTCCTTGGCCTCCTTCAGACCGAGGGAGGTCAGCGCGCGGACCTCCTTGATGACGTTGATCTTCTTGTCGCCGGCGGCGTCAAGGATCACGTCGAACTCGTCCTGGTCGGCAGCGTCGTCGGCGCCACCAGCGGCACCGCCGGCGGCGGGAGCGGCGGCAACGGCGACCGGGGCGGCCGCGGTCACGCCGAAGGTCTCTTCGAACTGCTTCACGAACTCGCTGAGCTCCAGGAGGGTCATCTCCTTGAAAGCCTCGAGCAGCTCGTCGGTGCTGAGCTTCGCCATGGTGGCGTTCCTTCCATTCGTGGCTGCGTCGGTTCCGACGCCAGCCAAGGTTTTCTTGGTGGGTGGTTTGCCGTGTACTTACTCGGCGGGAGCGTCGGCGGCGTCGTCCTCGGCCGCGGGGGCCTCGGTCTCGGCAGCGTCAGCAGCCTCGGCCTCGGCGACGGGGGCCTCGACGGCCTCCGGCTCCGCGGCAGCGGCTTCCTCCGCAACCTCGGCCTCAGCGGCCGGGGCTTCAGCAGCGGCGGCGGGCTCGCCCGCACCACCCTGGAGGATCGAGGGGTCCTGCTCGGCCTTCGCCTGCAGCGCGCCGGCGAGCCGGGCAGCCTGGGCGAGGGGGGCGTTGAGCAGGTAGACGGCCTGGCTGAGCGAAGCGAGCATCGCGCCCGCCAGCTTGCCCAGGAGAACCTCGCGGGACTCGAGGGAGGCCAGCTTGGCGATCTCCTTCGCGTCCATGGAGGCACCGTCGATGAAGCCGCCCTTGATGACGAGGGCGGGGTTCGCCTTGGCGAAGTCACGCAGACCCTTGGCCGCTTCGACCACGTCGCCGTTGATGAAGGCGATGGCGGTCGGCCCGTTGAGCAGGTCGTCGAATCCTTCGACGCCGGCCTCCGTAGCCGCGAGCTTGGTCAGCGTGTTCTTGACCACGGCGTAGTTGGCGTTCTCGCCGAGGGAGCGCCGCAGGTCCTGCAGCTGCTTCACGGTGAGCCCGCGGTACTCGGTCAGCACAGCACCAGCGGAATCGTTGAACTGCTCGACGATCTCCGCGACGGCTGCTGCCTTGTCTGGCCGCGCCATGGGACTCCTTCCAACATGCACGTCGTGTGCGCGGGCGGCGTACGGGGTTGTACGGCGCCCGGTGAACGTCGGACCTGGAAAAACAGAACGCCCTGGGCGCAAGGCGCACAGGGCGTAGAACAGCGTGAAGCTGACTCACTCGGTGTCACCTGCGCAGGCCGTCCGCTCTCGCGAACCTTCGCGTCACCTGGGTGACGCACCGGCGGTCTTCGGTTACAAGGGAGAACTCTAACGGGGACCCGGCGACCTGACCAAATCGGCCGTCCGCCGGCCCTGGACGCCGGCCACCAGGTCGGCGGTCGCCCCGGGAACGACGAGAGCCCGGCACCTCGCGGTACCGGGCTCTCGTGTTGATCAGGCTCAGGCGTTCTCGTCCTCGGCCGCAACGTTGCGGGTGCGGTTCGGGTCGACCTGGACACCGGGGCCCATGGTCGTCGAGACGGTGACCTTCTTGAGGTAGCGGCCCTTGGAGCTGGACGGCTTCAGGCGGAGCACCTCTTCGAGCGCCGCGGCGTAGTTCTCCGCGAGCTGGACCTCGGAGAACGAGGCCTTGCCGATGATGAAGTGCAGGTTCGCGTGCCGGTCGACCCGGAACTCGATCTTTCCGCCCTTGATCTCGTTGACGGCCTTGGCGACGTCGGGGGTCACCGTGCCGGTCTTCGGGTTCGGC
This sequence comes from Marmoricola sp., assembly GCA_036676945.1. Taxonomy (GTDB): domain Bacteria; phylum Actinomycetota; class Actinomycetes; order Propionibacteriales; family Nocardioidaceae; genus Marmoricola. The sequence goes on along the minus strand of JAKFBZ010000132.1, from coordinate 18,939 downwards.
ATCAGGCCACGCGGGCCGAGGACGCGACCGAGGCGGCCGACCTTGCCCATCATGTCCGGAGTGGCGACCACGGCGTCGAAGTCGGTCCAGCCGCCGTTCACCTTCTCGATCAGCTCGTCGCCACCGACGATGTCGGCGCCGGCCTCACGGGCGGCCTCGGCCTTCTCCGCGTTCGCGAAGACGAGGACGCGGGCGGTCTTGCCGGTGCCGTGCGGAAGGATCACGGTGCCGCGGACCATCTGGTCGGCCTTGCGCGGGTCGACCCCGAGTCGCATGACGACGTCGACGGTCTCGTCGAACTTCTTCTTGGAGGTGGTCTTGGCGATCTTGATCGCCGACAGCGGGGCGTAGAGCTCGTCCTTGTCGAACTGCTCTTCCGCCGCGCGGTAAGTCTTGCTGCGCTGCATGGTGGTTCCTACTTTCGGAAAATGTGGTGCGGACCAGCGCGGTCCTTCCACGTGTTTCTGGGTGTGGGTTGAAGCGCGATCAGTCGGTCAGGACGCCCATGGAGCGGGCGGTGCCCTCGACGATCTTCATCGCGGCCTCGACGTCGTTCGCGTTCAGGTCGGGCATCTTGGTCTCGGCGATCTCGCGGATCTGGTCCTTGGTCAGCTTGCCGACCTTGTCCTTCTGCGGAACACCGGAGCCCTTGGCGATGCCAGCGGCCTTCTTGATCAGCTCTGCGGCCGGGGGCGTCTTCGTGATGAAGTCGAAGGTCCGGTCTTCGTAGATGGTGATCTCGACGGGGATGACGTTCCCACGCATGGACTCGGTCTGGGCGTTGTACGCCTTGCAGAAGTCCATGATGTTCACACCGTGCGGGCCGAGCGCAGTACCGACCGGCGGAGCCGGGGTGGCCGCACCTGCCTGGAGCTGCACCTTGACCAGTGCGGCGATCTTCTTCTTCGGAGGCATTTCTCTTCTCTCTATCTTCGTGGTCATGACGGGGCTGGTGCCCCTGCCACACTTACTGGGTTTCGAGGCGGGCCTCGCCGGCCCTCCTCAGCCACCCGATGTGCTGGCTCAGACTTTCTGGATCTGACTGAAGCTCAGCTCGACCGGGGTCTCCCGGCCGAAGATCTCGACGAGGGCCTTGACCCTCTGGGACTCGGCGTTGATCTCGGTGATCGTCGCGTGCAGCGTGGCGAACGGCCCGTCGACCACCATCACCGAGTCGTTGACGTCGAAGTCGGCGACGACGACCGGGCCCCTGCTCGCGGCGCGGGCCGGGGCACCCTCAGTACCGCCCTCGGCAGCAGCGGCAGCGGCGGCCTCGGCCTCGGCGACGACGGCCGGGGCGAGCATGTTCTCGACCTCTTCCAGGCTCATCGGCACCGGCTGGTGGCTGTGCCCGACGAAGCCGGTGACCGACGGCGTGTGCCGGACCGCGGCCCAGGACTCGTCGGTCAGGTCCATCCGGACGAGGACGTAGCCGGGCAGCTTCGGCTTGGTGCGCACCTTGCGCTGCCCGTTCTTGATCTCGGCGACCTCTTCGGTCGGCACGATCACCTCGTGGATGAAGTCCTCCATGTTGAGGGAGGTGATCCGGTTCTCGAGGTTCGCCTTCACCCGGTTCTCCATGCCGGAGTAGGTGTGCACGACGAACCAGTCGCCGACCTTCTCCCGCAGCGCAGCCCGGAACTCCTCGAGCGGGTCGGATGCCGGGGCGTCGACACTGGTCTCTTCGACCTCGGCGTCGGCCTCGTCAGCGACGTCGGCCTCGTCAGCAACCTCGGCTGCGTCCGCTTCCTCGGTCACCTCGGCGGCTGCGTCGGTGTCTGCTTCTGCGCCTGAGTCGACGGTCGCGTCAGCGTCCTCGACGACGTCCTCGGACGGGTCCTCGACGGAGTCGGCGACAGGCGCGTCGACCCCGAGGTCGTCGATGACCTCCTCGGGTGCGTCCTGCGTTGCTTCGTCGTGCTGCTCCGACACGTTCTCTCCGTAATGCTCGTTTTGTGCGTGGTCCTGGGCCGGGCCCAGGGCTAATTGCTGGTGGTCTCCCCGCCGAAGATGGCGAAGACGGCCTTACCGAAGGCGAGGTCGAGTACCGAGACGATCGCGATCATCACCAGCACGAACACCATGACCACCATGAAGTAAGTCACCAACTGCTGCTGCGTCGGCCATACGACCTTCCGCAGCTCGGCGACGACCTGGCGGTAGAACGTGATCGGGCTGGTGCGCTCCGACGGACTGTCCGCCACGGTTGCCTTCTTCCACTCGTCGTTTCCTTCTCGCAGGGCACGAGGGACTTGAACCCCCAACCTTCGGTTTTGGAGACCGATGCTCTGCCAGTTGAGCTAGTGCCCTTCGGCATCGTCGGGGCATGCCAAAGCATTGCCCGAAGACACCAAGGAGAGAGTCTACGGGGCCTTGTCGAGCAAAGTCGAACCGACTCCCTCGCCACCCTGGTCCGACGCGTGGCAACCGGCTCGCGGTCGGTTCCGGCCCTCTGGAACGATGGGCCCGTGAGCGCAGCGACCCAGCCCCTGTCCGAGCAGTCCCCCGACGAATTGGCGGCCTTCCTCGCCGAGCAGCGTACGGCGTACGACGCGCTGAAGGACCGCGGGCTCAAGCTCGACCTGACCCGGGGCAAGCCCGCATCGGCCCAGCTCGACCTCTCCGACGCCCTGCTCTCGCTTCCGGTGAGCGCGACCGACGCGCACGGGGTCGACACCCGCAACTACGGCGGCCTCGAGGGCATCCGCGAGCTGCGTGAGATGTTCGCCGACCTGCTCTGGGTCGAACCCGACCAGGTCGTGGCCGGCGGCAACTCCAGCCTGGTGATGATGCGCGAGGTGCTGACCGACCTCTGGCTCAAGGGCGGGGTCGACAGCGAGCGTCCGTGGGGCCAGGAGGAGAAGGTCACCTTCATCTGCCCCGTCCCCGGCTACGACCGGCACTTCACCCTGCTCGACTGGTTCGGGATCGACACGGTCACCGTGCCGATGAACGACGACGGCCCGGACGCCGAGGCGGTGGCCGCGCTGGTGGCGGACGACCCCAGCATCAAGGGCATCTGGATCGTGCCGACGTACGCGAACCCGAGCGGTTCGATCACCACGCTCGAGGTCGCCGAGCGCCTGGCCACGATGCCGACCGCCGCGCCCGACTTCAAGATCTTCTGGGACAACGCCTACGCCTTCCACCACCTCACCGAGGACGAGGCGAAGAGCGCGGACATCCTCAGCCTGGCGTCGGCGGCCGGGCACCCGCACCGGCCGATCATGTTCGCCTCCACGTCGAAGATCACCTACGCGGGCGCGGGCGTCGCCTTCCTGGCCGGGTCGGTCGAGACCGTGAAGTGGTACACCGGCCACCTCGGCAAGGGCGCCATCGGCCCGGACAAGCTCAACCAGCTCCGGCACGCGCAGTTCTTCGGCTCCGCCCAGGGCGTGCGCGACCACATGGTCAAGCACCGGGCCCTGATCGCGCCGAAGTTCGCCGAGGTCGAGCGGGTGCTCGACGAACGGCTGGGCGGTCTCGACGTGGCCACCTGGACCAGGCCGACCGGCGGCTACTTCGTCAGCCTGGACGTCCTGGACGGCACGGCGGCCCGGGTGGTCGCGCTGGCCAAGGAGGCCGGGATCGCGCTGACCCCGGCCGGGTCGTCCTTCCCGAAGGGCGAGGACCCGCGGGATCGCAACATCCGGCTCGCGCCGACCTTCCCGGGACTGTCCGAGGTGACCGAGGCGATGGACGCCGTCGCGACCTGCGTGCTCCTCGCGGCGGCCGAGAAGCTCCACGGCTGACGTGGGTCCCGGGACAGGGCTCGACGGCGCCGCTCCTCGGCGCGACCTCAGCACCCTGCCCAAGGCGCACCTGCACCTGCACTTCACCGGGTCGATGCGGCACGCCACGCTGCTCGAGCTCGCCGAGCGCGACGGGATCCATCTCCCCGACGCGCTCGTCGAGGACTGGCCCCCGCAGCTCTCCGCCGCGGACGAGAAGGGCTGGTTCCGCTTCCAGCGTCTCTACGACGTCGCCCGGTCCGTGCTCCGCACCGAGGACGACGTCCGCCGGCTGGTGCGCGAGGCCGCCGAGGACGACAAGCGCGACGGGGGTCGCTGGCTGGAGATCCAGGTCGACCCCAGCGGGTACGCCGCCAGGTTCGGCGGGATCACCGAGTTCACCGACCTGGTCCTCGACGCGGTGGCCGTCGCCTCCCGGGAGGTCGGGATCGGGATGGCCGTGGTGATCGCGGCCAACCGGACCCGGCACCCGCTGGACGCCCGGATCCTGGCCCGGCTCGCCGCGCAGTACGCCGGACGCGGCGTCGTCGGGTTCGGGCTCTCCAACGACGAACGGCGCGGACGGACCGCCGATTTCGCACCGGCCTTCCGGATCGCCGAGCGCGCCGGTCTGTTGCTCGCCCCCCACGGCGGCGAGCTCCTCGGACCCGAGTCCGTACGGATCTGCGTCGACGAACTGCGCGCCGGCCGGCTCGGGCACGGGGTCAGGGTCGCCGAGGACCCGGCCCTGCTCGACAGACTGGTCGCCGCGGAGGTCGCCCTGGAGATCTGCCCGGTCTCCAACGTCGCCCTCGGCGTCTACTCGGACCTGACGTCGGTCCCCCTGCCCGAACTGATGGCAGCCGGCGCCCGGATCGCCCTGGGCGCTGACGACCCGCTGCTGTTCGGCTCGCAGCTCGGCGCGCAGTACGCCACCATGCGGGCCGCCCACGACCTCGACGACGCACAGCTGGCCGGCCTGGCGCGCTCCTCGGTGCTGGCGTCCCGGGCCGGCGACAGCACCAAGCAGGAACTCCTGCGCGAGATCGACGAGTGGTCAGGGAGAATCCCGGTATGAGCGAGAGCGACGGACCCGACAACGGGACCAGCGAAAGGCCCAGCGAGGGCACCGTGTTCAACCCGCAGACCGGGTTCCCGGTCGCCCCGGGCGGGGAGCAGGGCCCGACGCAACCGCCGGTGCCGCCGCCACCCGCGCCGTACGGCCAGCCCCAGTACCAGCCGTACCCGCAACAGCCCTACCCGCAGCAGCCGTACCCCCAGCAGCCGTACGTCCCCGGGCAGCCCTACCCGGCCGGGCAGCAGTTCACCGGCTTCCCGAACTACGGCGTGCAGGACCTGCCGCAGGCCAACACCGCGTTCATCCTCGGCCTGGTCAGCGTCGTCGGCGGCTTCTTCTGCGTGCTGCCGATCCTGGCCGCCCCGTTCGCCTGGGCGATCGGGGCCAAGGCGCGTCGCACCATCCGCGAGTCGAACGGCCAGTACGGCGGCGAGGGCAAGGCGACCACCGGGTTCATCCTCGGGATCGTCGGCACGGTCCTGATGATCCTCGGCGTGATCGCCCTGGTCGTGGTCATCGTCGCGATCGCCAACAGCGACCCGACGATCTACGACGACTTCGGCACGACGACCTGACCTGACGTCCTAGAGCGCGCAGCCGACCAGCACCGGCTCGTTGACGAGCGAGATCCCGAACCGGTCCCGGACCCCGTCGCGGACCTCCCGGGCCAGGCCCAGCAGATCGGCGGCGGACGCGTCTCCGCGGTTGGTGATCGCCAGCGTGTGCTTGGTCGACAACGTCGCGCGCGCGGAGTCGATGCCGAAGCCCTTGCCGAAGCCGGCGTTCTCGATCAACCAGGCAGCGCTCGTCTTCACGAGCGGCGCGCCGTCGGGGTCAGGTGCGTGCGGCCAGGACGGGGCGGCGTCGGGCACCAGCCCGGGCGACAGGACCGGGTTGGTGAAGAACGAGCCCGCGCTCCAGGTGTCGTGGTCGGCGTCGTCGAGGACCATCCCCTTGGCCCGCCGCAGGTCCAGGACGGCGTCGCGGACGGCGCGGGCGGGCGCTCGCTCCCCCGGGGCGATCCCCAATCGGGTGGCCAGCTCGGCGTACCTGACCGGTGCGCCGAGGTCGCCGAGCCGGAACTGGAAGACGACCTCGAGCACGACGTACCGCCCGGGCTCGGCCTTGAAGACACTGCTGCGGTAGCCGAACCGGCAGTCGTGGTTGAACAGGGTCCGGACCGCCCCCGCCCGCCGGTCCCAGCAGCGCACCGAGGCGATCGTCTCGGCGACCTCCTGCCCGTAGGCCCCGACGTTCTGGATCGGGGTGGCTCCGACGAGACCGGGGATGCCGGCGAGCGCCTCGGCTCCGATCCAGCCGTCGGCGACGGCCTGTGCGGCCAGCGCGTCCCAGGACTCGCCCGCGGCGACCCGGACGACGGCACCGCCGCAGGCGTCGGCGTCGACCCGGACTCCGCGGGTCCGGACCAGGACGGCCCGCCCGGCGAACCCCTCGTCGGCGACCAGCACGTTGCTCCCGCCGCCGAGGACGAGCACCTCGGTCCCGGCCTCGTCGGCTTCCCGGACCGCCGCGACGAGCTCGTCGTCCGTCGTCGCCTCGACCAGTTCGGCAGGAGGGCCACCGACCCTCAGGGTGGTGAGTGCCGCGAGTCGGTCAGGCACGCAGGACCGCCCGGGGGTTGCCGAGCACCTTCTGGCCGTCACAGGTCACCGTCAGCGCGACCGATGCGACCCCGTCCCGCACCTCGTGCACACCGGTGATCTCGACCGAGGTGCCCTCGGCGGGCACGACGACCGGCTTGGTGAACTTCGCGGTCAGCTCGGCGATCTGCCCGGGCTCGCCGACCCATTCGTCGACGTACCGGGCGGCCAGGGCCAAGGTGTACATCCCGTGCGCGATCACGCCCGGGAGCCCGACCGAGCGGGCGATCTCCTCGTCCTGGTGGATCGGGTTCTGGTCGCCGCTGGCCGCGGCGTAGGCGACCAGGTCGGCGCGGGTGACCCGGTAGGTCTTCGGTGCGAGCTCGCCGGTCATCAGGCACCTGCCTTGTGGACCAGCGTCGCCTTCGCCGTGCAGACCAGGGCGCCGGTCGCATCGGTGATCGCACTGCTGGTGGCGATGATGTCGGCCCCGCCGATCTGGCGCAGGCTCTCGACGGTCAGCTCAGCGGTCAGCCGGTCGCCGGCGACCACGGAGCGCTCGTGGGCGAAGCGCTGCTCGCCGTGCACGACGTGGTGGAGCTCGATCCCCACGGACGGGTCCAGCATGAGCTGGTGCATCGCCGCGAAGGCGACCACGATCGGGTAGGTGGCCGGCGCCGGCCCACCGGCGGCGTACGGCGTCCCGCTCGCTGAGGCGAAGGCGGAGAGGCTCTGCTCGGTCACGTCGTACGGCGTCGTCGGCGGGAACGTTCGCCCCACCAGGGTCTGGTCAACAGGCACGGATCGACGCTATCAGCGCGACCGGGCGCAAAAAGAGTCGGAGCGGCACCCCGGGAACCGGGGTGCCGCTCCTGACGGCGTTCTGGGTGAGCTCAGCGGGTTTCGCGGTGCTCGGTGTGCTTGCGGCAACGCGGGCAGAACTTGCTCAGTTCCATGCGGTCCGGGTCGTTGCGGCGGTTCTTCTTGGTGATGTAGTTGCGTTCCTTGCAGTCCACGCAGGCCAAAGTGATCTTGGGGCGGACGTCGGAGCTCTTGCTGGCCACGGTGTGCCTTCTTCCTGCTTGCGAAACCTTGGTGCTGGTGGGCGTGGATGCTGGTAGCGGGGGCGGGGCTCGATCCCGCGACCTCACGATTATGAGTCGTGCGCTCTAACCAGCTGAGCTACCCCGCCTCGGGTAACGACCGCGCATCCGCAGTCATTCCCAGAGCCCCTTTACGGAATCGAACCGTAGACCTTCTCCTTACCATGGAGACGCTCTGCCGACTGAGCTAAAGGGGCCTGCCTGGAAGCTGTGGGGCTTTCAGGCCGACGTGAAGAATACACAGGCACGGGGCCGAGTACGAAATCGGCTCCGGGACCGGTCCTCGCGGCGTTGTGACGCCGGCCTCAGCTGTCGGTGATCCGGGCGAACCCGACCGCTTCCTCGAGCTCGTAGGCCACCTCGAGCAGCCGGGCCTCGTGACCCTGGGCAGACGCCAGCTGGACGCCGATCGGCATCCCGTCGCTGCCGGTGGCGAGCGGCAGCGAGATGGCCGGGTCGCCGGTGGCGTTCTGCAGCGGGGTGAAGCCGACCAGCTGGAGAAGCCGGTCCATGACCACCTCGTACGGCTGCTGGGGATCCAGCCAGCCGAGCTCCGGGGTCGCCATCGCCAGCACCGGGGTGAGCGCGGCGTCGTAGTCACGGAAGAACCGCGCGGAGGCGTACTGCGAGGCGCGCAGCCGGCCGAGGGTCAGCGGCAGCTTCCAGGCACTGCGCATCCCGTGCCTGGCCAGGCCCTTGCTCAGGTTGTCGGTCAGCCGGCGGTCGAAGTCCGGACCGAAGGTGCGCTTGCCGGTGGCGAGCAGGAAGGTGGCCGTCGTGGCCCAGTACGCCAGGAAGTCATCACGGAAGTAGTCGGGGACCGGCGTCTCGATCTCCTCGATGTGGTGGCCGAGCGACTCGAGCTGCTTGGCCGCGGCGCGGACCGCGTCGGCGATCTCCGGGTCCGCGGTACGACCACCGACCGAGGTGACGGTCATCGCGATCCGCAGCCGCTTGCGGCCCGGGCCCCGGATGTCTCCGATCGGCGGCAGCTTGAGGTTGCGGTGCTGCTTCTCCGACTCGCGCAGGAACGCCGCCGTGTCCCGGACGGTGCGCGTGACGACGCCGTCGGCCACGATCCTGACCGGCATCTCGCGCAGCATCTTGTCCTGCGGCACCCGGCCACGGGTCGGCTTGAGCCCGACCAGGCCGTTGCACGCCGCCGGGATCCGGATCGATCCGCCGCCGTCGTTCGCGTGCGCGATCGGCACCGCTCCGCTCGCGACGAACGCTGCCGCGCCGGCGGACGAGGCGCCGGAGGAGTACGCCGTGTTCCACGGGTTGCGCACCGGGTCGGCACCCCCCTCCCGTTTGGAACGAGCGAATTCAGCGCTCGCCGAGAACCCGAACTCGGAGAGCTGCGACTTGCCCAGGCCGATCAGCCCGGCGCCGAAGAACATCGACGCGAAGTCACCGTCGGCCGGCGCCGGCCGTCCGGCGTACGCCGAGCAACCCTGCTGGGTCGGCAGGCCGGCGACGTCGGAGTTGTCCTTGACCAGCGACGGGACCCCGGCGAAGAAACCGGAGACCGGGCCGCCGGCCCGCGCCCGGGCCCGGTCGAAGTCGGCGCAGGCGAGTCCGTTCAGTTCCGGCTGGAGCGTCTCGATCCGCGCGATCGCGGCATCGACCGCGTCGCCCGCCGAGATCCGACCGGACCGGAGCTCCTCGGCGAGGCCGACCGCGTCATGGTCGCCGAGGGCGTCGTCGGAGAAGGCGTGCACCCGGGTGCGAGGAGGGGTCATGGGGGGAAACTAGCCGTCCGGAGGAGTCTGCGGATCCTTCCGTGGTCGGATTCTCAGACGAACAGCACGAGGACCGGCACCAGGGCACTGGTCGCCAGGGCGCTCAGCGCCATCGACAGTGCGCTGAAGGCGCCCTCGGTGCGGCTCTCGTGCAGGGCGCGCGCGGTGCCGATGCCGTGCGAGACCGTGCCCAGCGCGACCCCGCGGGCACGGAGGTCGGTGATCCGCAGCCGGTCCAGCAACCAGGGGCCGAGGATCGCGCCGGTGATCCCGGCCAGGATCGTCAGCACCGCGGTCAGCGCCGGGATCCCGCCGATCTGGCCGGACAGCGCCAACGAGACCGGGGTGGTGGCCGCCTTCGGAGCCATCGTGAGCTGGAGTTCGCGGCTCCCGCCGGCGAGCTCGGTCGCCCAGATCGCCGCCAGCACCGAGACCAGCGCCCCGGAGAGGACGCCCGCGCCGATCGGCACCGCGGCACGGCGGACCAGGTGCCACTCCTGGTGCAGCGGCAGGGCGAGCGCGACGGTGGCGGGACCGAGCCAGAACCCGATGAACGACCCGCCGGTCAGGTAGTGCTCGTAGTCGACGTCGCCGACGAGGAGCACCGTCGTCACGATCGTGATCGCGACCACCACCGGCTGGAAGACCGGGCTCGAGGTCCGGCGGTGCGCCCAGATGCCGACGGCGTACGCCGCCAGGGTGAGCGTCACTCCGAAGAGCGGCGAGTCCGTCAGCCAGTCCCAGGTGGCCTGCGGATGCCAGCCGAGCTCGAGGACGACGGTACGGGCGTTCATCGACTGCCCCGTCGTCGGTGCAGGAGCCCGCCGACCACCACGGCAGTGACCACGAACCCGACCAGCCAGGAGAGCCAGAGCCCCGCAGCGAGTGGGAGCGCGTCGTCGCGCAGGGTGTCGAGGTAGACGACGATGCCGACGCCGACCGGCACGAAGAGGAGCTGGAGGTGCCGCAGCAGGAACGCGGGCGCCTGCACCAGACCGGCGGCCTCCGGCGGCCGACGCAGCCGAAGGACGACGAAGAACAGGAGCATCCCCACCACCGGGCCGGGCACGGTCACGCCGAGGAGCCGGACGACGACCTCACCGACGAGCTGGCAGCCCAGCAGCGCCAGCAGGCCGCCCAGGAAGCTCAGGGGCGCGGGAGGGTTCGGCACCGGCGCAGTCTCTCAGGCGCCCGCGCTCACGCAGGCCAGCGGCCGGAGACTCCCCTGCGGAAGCAGCCCACCAGGTGGGTGTCGACGTACCCGACCGCTTCCATCAGCGCGAACATCGTGGTCGGTCCGACGAAGCCGAAGCCGCGCTTCTTCAGCGCCTTCGACAGCGCGAGCGATTCGTCCGAGGTGGTCGGCAGCTGCGAGGTCCGCTCCGGAGCCGGGGTCCGGTCCGGGACGAAGCCCTCCACGAACCGCACCAGGCCGCCGTCGGCTCGCAGAGCCTGCGTCGCGCGGGCGTTCTTGCGGACCGACTCGACCTTCGCGCGGTTGCGAACGATGCCGGGGTCGAGCATCGCGGCGTCCAGGTCGGCGTCGGTGAGCGCTGCACAGGCGTCCACGTCGAACCGGTGGAACAACCGCCGGTAGCCCTCGCGCTTGTTGAGGATCGTCAGCCAGGACAGGCCCGCCTGCGCGCCCTCGAGACAGAGCCGCTCGAAGAGCGCGGTCTCGCCGTCGACCGGGCGGCCCCACTCGTCGTCGTGGTACGCCCGCAGGACGTCGTTGGCGCTGCCCCAAGGGCAGCGGGCGATCCCGTCGTCGCCGATGACTGCCTTCATCCGCGCTTGACCATGCGGGCATTCGGCAACACAGGCGCCGGAAGCGCCGGCAGCGGGTCGTCCGCGGGCAAGGAGAACCTGTCGTCGGAACCCGTCTCCAGCAGCCGCTGCCACTCGGCCCGGTAACCGGCGACCTCGTCATGCTCGCGGCCGATGAAGTTCCACCACATCACGATCTGCTCGCCGAACGGCGTGCCGCCGAGGACCAGCAGCAGGGCGTCCTCGTCCGCGGTGAGCTCGATCGTCGCGGTCCCCGGCTCGACGTACCCGAGTCCGTTGCGCTCCAGCGGCTTGCCGCCGACGCGCAGCTCGCCGGAGTCGAGCAGGATGCCGTGCTCGTACGCCGGGTCGACGTCCAGGGTGAGCGTCGTGCCGGCCTCGATCCTGAGCTCGGCACCGAGCAACGGGCTGTAGGTCTGAACCGGTGAGGTCGAGCCGAGCAGCGACCCGAGGAAGACCCGGGCCTCCCAGCCGTCCCCGGCGACTGCGTCGGGGGCGTAATGCTCGAAGGCGGGGTCGACCTGGCGGTCGGCGTCCGGCAGCGCCAGCCAGAGCTGGGCGCCGTGCAGCACCGTCGTGCCGGGCGTGGAGTACTCCGAGTGCGAGATGCCGCGGCCGGCGGTCATCAGGTTCACCTCGCCCGGGCGGACCATCGCGTGATGGCCGGCCGAGTCGCGGTGCTCGATCTCGCCGGTGAAGAGCCAGCTCACCGTCTGCAGTCCGGTGTGCGGATGGGGCGGCACGACCATGCCGCCGTCAGGGTCCACCTGGTCGGGACCGTAGTGGTCCACGAAGCACCAGGCTCCGATCAAGGTGCGCTGCCGCTGGGGCAGGGTGCGTCGTACGGTCATCGCGCGAACGCCGCCCAGCGGCACGTCGCGCGGGGTGAGCAACTCCATACGACCAGCGTGCCACGCCCCGGGGACACTGCGTCCCCGGAGCGGGCCCGACTTCTGCTGGAGGGGTCAGCGACCCCGGCGGCTGCCGCTGAACGACGCGGCGCTGTGGCCGCCACCGGATCCACCGGAGCCCGCGGCGGGCCGGCGACGCGAACGCGAACCCGCGCCGCTGCCGCCGCCCTGACCACCGGAAGACTTCTGGCCGCGGCTCTGACCGCCACCGCCGCCACCGGCGCCGCGGTTACGACCGCCACCACCGCCACCGGAGCGCCGGCGTCCGCCGCCACCGCCCGAGGACGAACCGCCACCGTCGCCACCACCGGCGAGCACCAGGCCGCCGGCGACGAGCACGCGCTCGCCCGGCGCCAGGGTGCGCAGGATCTCGTGGTTCGGTCCGGTGACCTTGGTGGTCGTCGGCTTGATGCCCGCTGCCCGGGTCAGGTCGCGCACGTCGCGGACCTGCTGGTCGGTCATCAGGGTGATCACCGTGCCGGCAGCGCCCGCGCGAGCGGTCCGCCCGGAGCGGTGCAGGTACGCCTTGTGCTCGGCCGGCGGGTCCGCGTGGATGACCAGTGCGACGTCGTCGACGTGGATGCCGCGCGCGGCGATGTCGGTGGCCACCAGGGTGGTCGCCTTGCCGGAGTGGAAGGCGTCCATGTTGCGGGTGCGGGCGTTCTGCGCGAGGTTGCCGTGCAGCTCGACGGTCGGCACGCCCTTGCTGTTGAGCTGGCGGGCGAGCGCCTTGGCGCCGTGCTTGGTGCGGGTGAAGACCACGGTGCGGCCCGGCGCGCTGGCCAGGTCGACCAGGACGCCCACCTTGTGGTGGTGCTCGATGTGCAGGACGTGGTGGTCCATCGCGGCGACCGGCGACTGCGCCGAGTCGGCCTCGTGGGTGACCGGGTTGTTCATGAACCGCTTGACCAGCACGTTGACGCCCGCGTCGAGCGTGGCGGAGAAGAGCATCCGCTGGCTGTCCTTCGGCGTCTTGTCGAGGATCCGGCGCACGGCGGGAAGGAAGCCGAGGTCGGCCATGTGGTCGGCCTCGTCGAGGACGGTGATCTCGATGTCGTCCAGGACGCAGGCGCCCTGCTGCATCAGGTCCTCGAGGCGGCCCGGGCAGGCGATCAGGATGTCGACGCCGGCGGCGAGGGCCTGGACCTGCGGGTTCTGACCGACGCCGCCGAAGACGGTGCGGGTCTTGAGGTTGTTGGCAGCGGCCAGCGGCGCGAGCGCCTCGGCGATCTGCGAGACCAGCTCGCGGGTCGGCGCCAGGATCAGCGCGTGCGGGCGCTTCGGCGTACGACGACGGCCGGAGGCCACCAGGCGGGCGACCATCGGGAGCAGGAAGGCATAGGTCTTGCCGGAGCCGGTCCGGCCACGGCCGAGCACGTCGCGGCCGGCCAGGGAGTCAGGCAGCGTGGCCGCCTGGATCGGGGTGGGCGAGGTGATGTCGCGTGCGGTGAGCACGTCGACGAGGGATCCGGGCACGCCCAGATCAAGGAAACTCTTGGACAAGGGGTAGTCGCTATCTCATGTGGTGTCTCACCACGGCCGCGACTGAGAGAAGTCGCGTTGGTCTTTCGCCGGCGTGGAACACCTCAAAGGCTTTCAACACGCCATCAGGACCGAGGTAAGACTGGACGATCCTTGTGCCTCAACAGTAGGGCACCCGGTAACGATCCGAAGAATCCTGATGACTCCCGGGCGTGTGACCTGCGACTCTCCCGGTGTGGATGGGTCCGACTCCCGGTACGCCGAGACCGTGGCGACGTTGCGCGCGGCCGGCTGTGTCTACGCCGAGGACGAGGCACTGCTCCTGCTCGCCGACGGTCGGGAGCTCGACAGCCTGATCGCCCGACGCGTCGCCGGCGAACCGCTCGAGCAGGTGCTCGGCTGGGCTGAGTTCGGGACGCTGCGGATCGCCGTGCGCCCCGGGGTGTTCGTGCCGCGGCGGCGTACCGAACTGCTCGCCGCGCAGGCCACGTTGTGCCTGCCCGAGGACGGCCTCGCCGTGGACCTGTGCTGCGGCGCCGGCGCGATCGCGGCCTGGCTGGAGGACGCGCGACCGGACGCGGAGATCTGGGCGGTCGACATCGACGAGGTCGCCACCGATTGCGCCCGGGAGAACCTGGCCCGCACCGAGGTGCTCACCGGCGACCTGTACGACGCCCTGCCCGACTCGTTGCGGGGCCGGATCGACGTCCTGGTCGCGAACACGCCCTACGTGCCGTCCGCGGAGATCGGCCTGCTGCCGGCTGAGGCCCGCGAGCACGAGCCGGGGCACACCCTCGACGGCGGTCCCGACGGACTGACCCTGCTCCGCCGTATCGCCGACCACGCGACCGACTGGCTGCGGCCCGGCGGCCGGGTCCTCATCGAGGTGGCCGCCGGTCAACGCGACACCGCGCTCTCCGCGTACGGCGACGCCGGGCTGTCCCCGTCGTACGTCGAGGACGCCGAGGACGGCACCACCGTGGTGATCGGCCAGGCGCCGCTGCGACGGCCCGCCTAGCCCACTCATCGAGCGCTCACGCCGCTACTCATCGGGGTACTCCCGGCACCACCGCGACCACTCTCCCGATCTCCCCCTCACCGGTCGCCCGCCGACTGCACCACTCAGCGCGTCCAAGCGCGGCCGCATCCTGATTCAGCCACCTCACGGAAGGTGGCGACGCGGAGCACCTCACACGCTGAGAGCGAAGCGCTACCACCCGCAGAGCCGACCAGGCTCGACGAGAAAGGCAAGTCCTGACATGACCACGAAGCACAAGACCGAGAACGAGAACGAGAAGCGGCGCCGCGGCGCCTTCGTCCTGCGCGCCACCGCCACCGCTGGTGTCGCCACCGCCGTCCTGCTCGGCGGCGCCGGAGGCTTCTCGCTGTGGAACGACACCATGGCTGCGAACAACTCAGCCGACATCGCCAGCGGCACCCTCGACATCGAGGCCGTCACCGGCGAGCAGTGGACCATCCAGCGCACCGACGGCGTGCTGGCTGCCGGTTCGGTCATCAACCCGAGCACGTTCAAGGCTTCGCCCGGCGACCTGCTCGAGTACGACGCCGACGTCCGGGTCAACGTGACCGGCGACGACATGAAGGCCGAGCTCGTCGTGGACCCCGCGTCCTACTCGATCGACGCCTCGCTCGCGCCGTACGTCACCGTCGACACGGTCGGCTCGCCGAGCGTCTCCGCCACCGGCGTCCAGACCGTCCCCGTCCGGGTGACGGTCGACTTCTCCGACGCGATCCCGGACCAGGTCGGCCAGAGCCTGGGCGCCGCGGTCCGCATCGACGACCTGTCGTTCGAGCTGAACCAGGTCCAGTAAGGCCCGAGGAGGAGGGCGCTGCCGGCCACGGCGGGCAGCACCCTCCTCCCGGATCCATCCCATCGACACCAAGGAGGAGATCATGGAAGCCCAGCACCGCGCCGCCAAGCCGGCGAAGCGTCGTACCCGGTTGCTCCTGATCACCTTCTTGGTCGCGTCCGGCGCCGCCCTCCTCGGCGGCCTCGGCGGCTTCTCGCTGTGGAACGACTCCACGTCGAAGCCCGGCACCACCTTCGCCTCGGCCACCGCCGACATCGTCTCCACCGGCACCCCGACCTACAAGGTCGGCACCACCACCTTCGACCCTGCTGTCGACCGGTTGTACAGCGGCCAGACCCTCACGGTCACCATCCCGGTCGTCGCCCGCACGACGGGGACGACGATGGCGCCCCGCCTGGACCTGAGCGGCTGGACCGTCCCCGCCGCCCTGAGCAGCGCCGTCACCGTCAACGCCGCAGCCACGCCGCTCGTGGTCTCACCGAACGACCAGAACGCGACCGTGACGCTGAGCATCGCGGTCAAGCCGAACTACGACTACGCGCTGCACGGCGAGACGATCGACCTGTCGGCGCTGCTGCTGAACTCCCAGACCCGGACGGTCTGGGGCGACACGATGGCACTGAGCCTGCTCAACGTCCGGGTCGCCGACAGCACCCGGCTGGTCATCACCTACAACACGACGATGGCCGGAGCGACCACCGCTATCAAGGTGCCGATCTCGGGCCGCGTCGGCACCCAGCAGATCGACTGGGGCGACGGCACCGCGCGGCAGAACCTCACCGCCGACAACCCGACCCACACCTACGCGACGAGCGGCACCTACACCGCGACGATCTACGGGCGTTTCAGCTCCTACGGCTCGACCGACGCCGGCGTGCTCGCCTCGAACAAGTCGATCAAGTCCGTCGACCTGTGGGAGAACAACGGCGTCACCAGCACCGCCAACGCCTTCCGTACGGCGAACAACCTCGGGCCCATCGCAGAGCCGCCGCACACAGTCACGAACATGAACGCGATGTTCTACCAGGCCAACGGCTTCAACCAGCCGATCGGCACCTGGGACACCTCCCGGGTCACCAACATGGCCTACATGTTCGGCTACGCCCAGGCGTTCAACCAGCCGCTCGACACCTGGGACACCGGCAACGTCACCTCCATGTTCGCGATGTTCCAGGCGATGTACTACAACAAGCCGCTGAACTCCTGGAACACCTCCAAGGTGACCGACATGGGCTACATGTTTTCCGGCAACCCCGCCTTCAACCAGCCGCTCGACAACTGGAACACCGGCAACGTGACGAACATGACCTACATGTTCCAGAACACCGCAGCGTTCAACGGCGCGATCGGGACCTGGAACACCTCCAAGGTCACCAACATGGGTTGGATGTTCGACAGCGCCGCCAAGTTCAACCAGCCCATCGGCGCCTGGGACACCGCCAACGTGACCACGTTGGCTGCCACCTTCAACAACGCTCCGGCGTTCAACCAGCCCATCGGCGCCTGGAACACCGGCAAGGTCACCAACCTGGACTGGACGTTCCGGCTCGCGACCACCTTCAACCAGCCGGTCGACAGCTGGAACGTCAGCAACGTGACGACCATGTCGAACACGTTCAACGCGGCCTACGCGTTCAACCAGCCGCTGAACTCCTGGAACACGGCCAAGGTGACGAACATGTACGCGATGTTCTTCAACGCCTACGCCTTCAACAAGCCGCTGGGCGCGTGGAACACCGGCAACGTCACGAACATGGCCTTCATGCTGCGATCGGCGTATGTGTTCAACCAGCCGCTGAACACCTGGAACACCGCCAAGGTCACCACGATGCAGTACATGTTCGCGTACGCCGGCGTGTTCAACCAGCCGCTCGACACCTGGAGCACCGGCGCCGTCACGGATATGGCCTACATGTTCCAGGGTGCCTCGGCGTTCAACTCGTCGGTCGCCGGTTGGAACACCGCGGCCGTCACCAACATGTACGCGATGTTCGACGCCGCAGCGGTGTTCAACCAGCCGCTGAACACCTGGAACCCGGCCAACGTCACGAACATGGCGTACATGTTCCGCGGCGCGAGCGCCTTCAACCAGCCGATCGGCGCCTGGAACACCGCGAAGGTCCAGACCACGCAGAACATGTTCGAGAGCGCGGTCGCCTTCAACCAGCCGCTGAACACCTGGAACACGATCGCCCTGACAAACATGTCGGGCACGTTCTACCGCGCGAGCGCGTTCAACCAGCCGCTCGACGCCTGGAACACCGCCAATGTCACGAACATGGGCCACGTGTTCCGCGAGGCGCTGGCCTTCAACCAGCCGATCGGGAACTGGAACACCTCCAAGGTCACCACCACCGCCTACATGTTCGACAGCACGCGTGCGTTCAACCAGCCGATCGGGTCGTGGGACGTCTCCAAGGTCGTCGACATGCAGTTCATGTTCAACAGCACCTGGGTCTTCAACCAGTCGCTGAACGCCTGGAACACCGCCAGCGTGACGAACATGCAGAACATGTTCAGCAGCAGCAAGGCGTTCAACTCCCCGATCGGCGCGTGGAACACCGCGAACGTCACGAACATGGGCAACATGTTCAACTCCTCGCTCGCCTTCAACCAGCCGATCGGCGCCTGGAACACCAGCAAGGTCACCAACATGACCAACATGTTCTGGGGACAGCTGCTGTTCCTCCAGGACCTGTCCACCTGGACGGTCGACCTGCTGCCGACCGCTCCGAGTGGCTGGGCACCGAACCTGCCGCTGCTCAACTGGCCGGCTCGCTGGCGGATCGTGTGATGACCACCAGCAGCAGTACAGCCAGCCGCCACTCGACCGCACACCCAAGGACCTGACCATGACGATGACCGTGACACTCGGACCAGCCCGTCGCCGCCTCGCAGCGCGACCGCGTCGACGGACGATTGCGACCGGCGTCCTGTACGGCGCCTGGCGCGGCCTGTGCTTCGGCCTGCTCCTGCTCGTGCTCGCCGTCGCCGTCCTGGCCGTGGTGATCCCGAAGGCCACCGGCGCCGTACCGCTGAGCATCCTGAGCAACTCGATGGCCCCGAGCATGCCGGTGGGCGACCTCGCCGTCGTCAAGCCGACGATGCGCACCGACGACGCCACCGATCTGCGGACCCTCGACGCCCAGGCGATCGACAAGATCAACGACGTCGACGAGTTGGTCATCGGCGACGTGATCGCCTACCAGCCGGAGGCCACCGACAGCACGCTGATCATCCACCGCATCACCGACGTCACCGTCCACGCGGACGGCACCCGGACCTACATCGTCAAGGGCGACAACAACGGCGCGGCCGACCAGCCCGTCGAGGGCTACCAGGTCCGCGGAAAGGTCTGGTACCACCTGCCGTGGATCGGATACGCCAACACCTGGCTGAACGGGAACGGCCCGAGGCACATGGCGTTCGTGATCTCCATCGCCGTCGTCGGCTACTCCTGGGCCATGGTGCTGCTCTTCCGCGCGTTCCGGCGCCGCCGCCTCGAGCGTCTCGAGCAGAAGGCTCCGCAGCGCGACGACACCTACTCCCCCGACCGCTGGACCACCGCCGCGTGAGCGGCCGGCAGGTCCACGAAGTTCTCGCCGAAAAGTTGTCAGATTCGCCGGGTCCAGATCGTCGTACCAGTGAGAGACAGAAACTCACCCGAGGAG
>JAKFBZ010000131.1:0-44774 GCA_036676945.1 Marmoricola sp. | reverse complement strand
GCGGATCCCCGGGTAGCGGAACAGGTCCCAGGTGCCGCCGATGGACTCGCGCGCCTCGAGGATCGCGTAGGTCTTGTCCGGGCACTCGGTCTGCAGCCGGTAGCCCGCGCCGATGCCGGAGAGACCGGCGCCGACGACCAGGACGTCGAAGTCAGGCGCGGTCATGCGCTCGCCTCGACAGCGTCGCCGGCGATGTTGACCAGCCAGGAGATCCCGAACCTGTCGGTGAGCTGACCGAAGTGGTCACCCCACATCTGCTTCTCCAGCGGCAGGTTGACGGTGCCGCCCTCCGCGAGGCCGGAGAACCAGCCCTCGAGGTCGGCCGCGTCGTCGCCGGAGAGGCTGATCGTGATGTTCGTGCCCGGGTTGTGGGTCATGCCCGGCGGGGTGTCGGAGGCCATCAGCGTGAATCCGGCCGGGGTCTCCAGTTGTCCGTGCATCACCTGGCTCGCGAGCGGTTCCTCGGTCGCGCCGTACTCGCCGAACCTGCTGACGGCGAGCTCGCCGCCGAGGACGTCGCGGTAGAAGGTCAGCGCTTCGAGGGCGTTGCCCGCGAAGCTGATGTACGGGTTGAGTCGGGACGCCATCGCCAGCCTCCTGGGATCGACGAGCCGGCCGTCGGCTCGAACGCAGTCGACCCTAGCCGCGATCGACGACGGATGTAACTGTGAGTTACATTTTATTGACAAGTATTCAGTAGACGGGTCTACTCGCCGATCGGGAATCCGGGCCTGATTAGATGCTTCGGTGCCGGACTTGGACCCGAACGTCGCCCCCGCCCGCCGAGGGCTCCTCGAGATCCCCCTCCTGCGCTTCGTCCCGGCTGCGGTTGTCGTCTTGGCGGTGGTCGCGGTCGCCCTCGAGGGAGGGGTCGCTTTCGGCGACATCTCCCTCTACGCGTTGCGACTCGTCGTCGCCGTGCTGCTTCCCGGTGTGCTGATCAGCCGGCTCGTGCGCCGCAGTCCCCGGACCGGCATCGAGGACCTCGCTGTCGGGTTCGCCGTCGGAACGTTGGTGCAAGTACCCGTCTGGTGGTTGTTCCTGAAGCTCGGGCTGACCTACTGGGCGTGGCCGGTGATCGTGGTCGCCGTCGTTGCCCTCCACCCCGGAATGCGACGACGGGTGCTGGGGACCGAGCTGGACACGACCCCGCTCGCCTGGTCGGCTTCCGTCGCCGCCGTCTGCCTCGCAGCCCTGGCATGGCTTCGCGGCGACTTCCTCCGCTGGAGTCCGCCGGAGCCGGGCACAGTTCACACGTACTACAGCGATCTCGAGTTCCACCTGAGCATCGCCGCGCAGGCCAAGCAGTCCGTGCCGCCGACCCTGCCGCAGGTGGCGGGCGAACCGTTGTACTACCACTGGCTCTCCCATCTGGACATGGGCCTGGCCTCGAAGCTGACCGGGATCGAACTGTCCGCGGTGCTGTTTCAGCTGTGGGTGCCGGTCATCACGCTCGCCGGAGTCGTGATCGTGGCTGCCTGCGGAACGCGGATCACCGGTCGGCTCTGGGCCGGACCGCTCACTGCCGTGCTCATCTATGTGGCCGGCGAGATCGTGATGGGCTCGTGGACCTCTCGCCCGTTCGCCCCGATGACTCAGTTCTACGCCTGGGCGAGTCCCTCGCAGACCATCGCCATCGTCTTCGCGTTCCCGGCGATCGGGGTGGTCATCGACTATCTGCGTCGCCAGTCCGGTTCCGAACGTCAGATGTGGCTGCTCGGGGTACCGCTCTTCCTCGCCCTGGCACTGGCGAAGTCCTCCGAGCTGCCCGTGTTCATCGGCGGTGCCGGTGTGCTCCTGGTGGTCGCGCTCCTGCGCCGGGAACGAGCCCTGGCCGTGCGAACCCTGGCCGCGGGAACGGCGCTCACGGCCGTCTTCCTGTTCTCGGTGCTCACGATCTACGGCCGCGAGTCCGGCGGGCTGTCCTTCTCACCCCTGTTCATCATGCGCGCGCTGACCGGCGGGTACACCAGCATCGAGATGGATGCGTTCCCCACGGTGAAGACCGTCGCGGCCGTCACGATCGTGACCGGCATCTGGGCGGTCACCGTCCTGGCGCGCGCCTGGGGAGTCGTCCTCGTCGCGGCACGCTGGCGCACCGCGGACCCGGGCCAGATCCTGCTCACCGGGATCCTCCTGACGGGTGTCGGCGGGTACCTGATGCTGAAGCACCCCGGCGGGAGCCAGGTCTACTTCCTGGTCTGCGCGTTCTCCCTCGGCGTCCTGGCGTCCGTCTGGGCGATCTGCGAGCAGGCGCCCCGACTCAGCGCCCGCGCCGTGGCGGTGATCGGCGCGCTGGTGCTCGCCAGCGGCGTGGCTGTCTACGCCTCCAGTGACCTCTTCGCCGCGACCCGTCCGAGGGAAGGCTTCCTGGACCAGATCGTCTTCCTCGGGCTGCCCTCCGTCATCGTGCTGTCCGCCGCTGCCCTCGTCTCACTGGTCGTCGTCGCAGCGCACCGCCAGGGCCGGCTCGGGCAGGTCTCGGTCGTGGCCGTGATCACCGCCGTGGTGATCGCCGGCGGGATCGCGAACACACTCCAGTACGTGTTCTCGACGCTCCCGGGCACCAGCGTCGCCAAGCTGTACGCCGAGAGGACCGAGGCACCCAGCGGGGTGACGGCCAAGGGCGTCGCGGCCGCACGCTGGCTCCGGGACCACTCGGACCCGGACACGGTGGTGGCCACCAACCGGCACTGCCTGAGCGGAGGGGTCTTCCCCGGCACCGGGCGGGAGAACAAGTGCGGCGTGGTCTCGTTCTGGGTCTCGGCCCGGACCGAGCGCCGCGCGCTGGTCGAGGGCTGGGGATTCAGCAGCCGCGCCCTGGCCGGCCAGATCGAGAACGGTCGCTCGTACCAGAGCCAACCGTTCTGGGACCCGGCGCTGCTGGAGGCGAACGACGGGTTCTTCGAGAGCCCGACGGCGCAGGAGGCCGCGATCCTGTGCGAGCACGGGGCCACCTACGCCCTGCTCGACCGGCGCTACCAGCCCGACCTCCCGTCGCTCGAACCCGTTGCCGAGCTCGTCTTCTCAAACTCCGACGCCGAGGTCTACAAGCTGCCGTGCTGATCGCGGCGCCGGCCGGGACAAGACGTCTAGAATCGACCGCTGCCAGCGCTCATCCATCACACTGAAGGGCCATCACGTGGCGATGAACGCCGAGGTTCTGAAGGAGCGGGGCCTCAGGGCGCTGGCTTCCAGGCGCACCTGGTGGCTCGTCCTGGCGATCTACGTCGCGGTGGTCCTGGTCCTTCTCGGCCCCGTGCTCCTGGCCAGCATCATGGGCGACGACACCTACTGGATCACCGAGAAGCGCGCGATCGTCCCCAGCTACTGGGACGCCTGGTGGGGTCCGCTGCCGCATGCCTTCGACTTCGGGTCCCAGTCGCGGGGCACGGCGCTCGCGCTCTCGGAGCGACGTGTGCTCGCCCTCCTCACGATCGACGCCGCGAGACTGTTCTCCGTGCCACCGCACCTGGTGTGGGCTGCGCTCAAGACAGCCCTGGTCGGCATCACCATCCTCTCCGTGGCGGTGTTCCTGAAGCAGGTTCGCTTCCGCGACAGGCACGGGGAGATCCGGGGGCTCAGCCGCGGGTCGACGGTGTTCATCACCCTGGCGATGCCTCTCACCTTCGCGCTGGGGGTCAAGTCCCAGAACATCGGCAGCCTGAACGGGTTCAACTACTACCCCTCCCTGACCTACGGCCCGTTCGCCGCCTACCTCCTGACGGCCGCGCTGGTCCTCTCGCTCTCGCGCCGCCTGGAGACCAGCTACCGGGCCTGGGCCGCTCCGGTCGTCATCGCGATGGTGTCGGCGGGCCTGATCCTGAACCTCTCCTACGAGCTGCTCGCCCTGACGGTCCCGGTCGCGACCCTGGTGCTCCTGCTCCAGCCGTTCTCCGATGCCCCGACGCGGATGCTGCGGTGGCGGGCGCGACTCACGGTGCTGCTCCCGCTCGGCATCTCCTACACCGCGATCTTCGTCTGGGTCCGCTGGAAGATCGCGACCATGCCGTGCCACGCGACCGACACCTGCTACCAGTACCCCGGCACGACCGTGGACATCCGGCCCCGGGCGCTGCTCTACAACTTCCTCGGCTCCTTCCCCGGGAACAACGGGAGCTTCGTCGCCGACCAGGCCCGCGACGCCGGCCGCTCGTTCCCCGGCGTGAGCCCGCTGTCCGTCGCCGTCGCCGCCATCGCCACCCTCTCGCTCCTGCTGCTGTGGGCGAGCTGGACTGCCCGCAACCGCGCCGGTTCCGGGGCTGACGAAGCCGACGGCACAGCCGAGGACGCCCGAGGGCTGTACCTCGTCCTCGCGGTCGCCGCACTCATCGCCGTCGGGAGCGCCACGATCACCGGCATCACGCAGATCGCCGCGATCGCTGTGACGTCGCCGGCCCTGCCCAACCGCAACGGGGTCGTCACCTGGGCGGCACTGTCACTGGCGGGGGTGGTGGCGGTCCGCCTGGTCATGACAGCGCGCTGGCGCCTCGTCCGCCCTGTCGGACTCGTCGTCATGGCGGCCGTGATGGTCGCGGCCGTCAGCCTCTACTTCCCGCGCAACGTCTTCAGCGCCCAGGAGAACCGGGTGGTCCCGTTCACCGTGCTGGTCGACTCGATCCACCGCGAGGTCGCGATGGGTGACACCAGCGCCGCCGGGGACGCCCGGCGTTGTGCCGCGATCGCCGACGCGTTCAAGGGCCAGAAGATCCCGAGCGGCGAGGCGGCCCGCACCGGACTCACCCGGACCCTCAACGGCGCGTACGCGGCGTTCGAGTACTACTACGGCACGAGCTACTGCTCGGAGAACCTGGGTCGCACGTACTCGGACGAGCCGTTGGACCCGGATTTCTGACGCTCAGCCGACCGGCAGCCGGGTCTACTCGCCGATCCGGCCGTCGATGCACTCGCGGAGCAGGTCCGCGTGCCCGTTGTGCCGGGCGTACTCCTCGACGATGTGCACCAGCACCTCGCGCAACGAGGCCTGTCCCTCGCCGACCGGGACGACCAGCCCCAGGTCGTCGGCCCCGGCGATGACCTCATCGGCGAACGCCTGCTCCTCACGGAGGTTGGCCCACGCCTCGGCGACCGCTGCCGGGTCCGCGGCGGCGCCGTCCCAGTCGAGATCCGGCTCGTCCGGGGTCCGGTAGATCGGCGGTACGTCGAGCCCCGCGAGCCTCCGCCGGAACCAGCCGCGCTCGACCTCGGCCATGTGCCGGACCAGGCCCAGCAGCGACATCGTCGACGGGGGCACCGAGCGGCGCGCGAGCTGCTCCGCGTCCAGCCCGTCGCACTTGAGCTCCAGGGTCTGGCGCTGGTAGGTGATGTACTCGACCAGGTTGGCCTTCTCGTCCACGTCGCCGGTCCCCTCGGTGCGACGCGGATCGTCTGCCGGGTCGAGGAACATGTCGGCGCGGGGCTGCTTGCTCATGGGCAGATCATCGTTCCCGCCCGGCGTGATCGCCAGCGCATTTCGGTGGGGTCGCGTCAGCGTTCCCCGGGCCGGACCAGGCCGGCCTCGTACCCGAGGATCACCGCCTGGATCCGGTCGCGCAGACCGAGCTTGCGCAACACCGCCATCACATGGGTCTTGACCGTGGCCTCGCTGACGAAGAGCCGGCCGCCGATCTCCTTGTTGGAGCAGCCCTCGATCAGGAGGAGCAGCACCTCGTGCTCGCGCTGGGACAGGTCGGCCAGCCGACCGGCGGTGAGCGGATCCGGGTCCGGCGCCCGCCCGAACCGCTCGACGACCGAGCGTGTCACCGCCGGATCGAGCAGCGCGTCACCCCGCGCGATCGTGTGCACCGCCGCGATCAGGTTCTCCGGCTCCGCGTCCTTCAACAAGAACCCGCTGGCACCCGCACGGAGGGCGCCGAAGACGTAGTCGTCGAGGTGGAAGGTGGTGAGCACCAGGACCCGGGGCGGGTCGGCGAGGCGCCCGATCTCGCGCGTCGCCTCGATCCCGTCCAGCACCGGCATCCGGATGTCCATCACGACGAGGTCGGGTCGCTCCCGGACGACCTGGTCGACCGCCGCGCGGCCGTCGGCCACATCCGCGACCACCTCGATCTCAGGATCCGCCTCGAAGATCTTGCGCAGGCCTTCACGGACCAGGGCCTGGTCGTCGGCGACGAGCACCCGGACGGTCATGACAGTGATTCCTTCGGCAACCGGGCCAGCATCCGCCATCCTCCGTCCGGCGCGGGGCCCGCGTCGAGCGAGCCGCCGTACAGGGCGACCCGCTCGCGGATCCCGGCCAGGCCGTGGCCGGGCCCGTCCGCGGCTGCCGCTGCGCCGGTGCCGCCGCCGGCATCGGTGACCTCGATCTCGACCGCCCCCTCGTGGTCGCGCACGCACACCCGGGCGCGGTCGGTGCCGGCGTGCTTGAGCACGTTGGTGAGCGCCTCCTGGACGATCCGGTACGCCGAGATGTCGATGCCGGGCGAGACCCGGCCGGGGTCGACATCGACGCGGAGATCCACCGCGAGGCCGGCGTGGCCCACCCGCTCGGCCAGCGTCCCGAGCTGGCCGAGACCCGGCTGCGGCGTGAAGTCGACCGGATCCTCGTCGGTTCGCAGGACGCCGAGGAGACGGCGCATCTCCTGCAGCGTCTGTCGTCCGGTCAGTTCGATCTGGTGGAGAACCTTCGTCGTCTCGGGACGGGCATCGCCCAGGGCCATCCGTTCGGCGCCTGCCTGCACCGTCATCGTCGCGATCGCGTGGCCGACCACGTCGTGCAGCTCGCGGGCGATCCGCGCGCGCTCCTCCGCGACGGCGTACCGCTCGGCGTGGGCCCGTTCCTCCTGCAACGCGGCGGCGAGCTGCTCGCGGGACTGCATCAACCGCCCGGCGGCGTACACGCCGACCATCAACGGCCCGAGCACGACGACGTCCCCCGGTTCGTGCACCACGAGCGCCGCCAGGGCGAGGACGAGGGCCCAGCGCGAGGCGCGGCCGGTCACATAGGCGCCGAGGCACCAGAACGCGAGAGCTGCCGACAGCAGCTCCGACTGCGGCTCCTGCTGCCAGTCCCCGAGCAGTCCCTGCAGCACCCAGGCGCCGAGGACGAGCGCCACCACCGGCAGCGGGTGTCGTTGCCCGAAGAGGAACGGCACCGTCATCGTCAACCCGACGGGCACGCTCAGAGCGAGCGGGACATCCTGGTCGGAGCCGAGCAACTCCAGCATCACGCAGACGACCAGGACGAGCACCATGAGGTCCCAGGCTCGGGCTCGGCGGGTCGTCATCGTCCCAAGCTAGACGGGAACGGTCGCCCGCGAATCCATCTTCCGGTGGATGTCGAACCCGTCTCCCGGTCGATGCGAGCCGCGGCGACGCGTTCGTAGCGTCGGAGCCATGACTACATCAACGAAACTCTTCCGCGTCTCCGCCGGCGTCCTCGCCGCAGGAGGCTTCTGCTGGGTCCTCAAGTTCGTCGTGATCGCGGCGACCGACGGCGCCACCTCCGGTACGGCCGACTCCCTCACCGCGATCCTCTACCTGGCGGCCGTCGCTCTGATGGCGTTCGGGCTCGCCGGCCTCGGCGTCGCCGTGCTCGCGGGTCGGCATCCGGTGCTCCGGGCCCTGGGCGGCGTCGCCGGTCTGGTGCTCTGGGCGGTCAGCTACCAGGTGATCGAAGGCATCGCCAAGGCCGTCGTCGGCGAGACCGATCCGGCCTGGGTCGGCGAAGAGGTCGGGATCGTGCTCACCGGTGCGGTGCTGATGACCGTCGGTCTGCTCCTGGCCCGTCCGCGCGCTGACGACGCGCGGGGTCAGCTGCTCGAGGCTGCGTGACTCGGTAGCACGCAGGCGACGTCCAGGCCGAGCACGCGGTTCAGCCGGCCGAACGCCATCCAGGAGCCGAGGCACATCGAGAGCTCGACGACCTCTTCCTGGGAGTACTGGGCGAACATCCGCTCCCAGAACGCTTCGTCGAGGTTGTGGTGGTCCTCGGCGAAGCGGCGGGCGTACTCGGCGGCGAGCTTGCTCCGCTCGGTCAGGACCGTCGAGGTGGCCCAGTTGCGGACCTCGTCGTCGTACCCGTCCTCGACGGTGACGCCGTCACGCTCGGTGCGCCAGTCCTGGCAGAAGATGCACCCGTTCACCTCCGCGATCGTCAGCCGGGCGGCTTCGAACTCGTGCAGGGCAAGGCTGCTGTGCTCGTAGACGGCGCCGGAGAACTTCACCGCGGCCATCCCGATCTTGGGGACCATCTCGCCCCACACGTACATGATCGGGTCCTTGCCCTCGGGCACGTCGACCAGCATCTGCGGCCACCTCTCTGCGTCGTACGACCGGCGTCGTGCACCCAGCCTAAACGAGACGCGGCGTTCCGTCAGGCCCTTGTCTCGGGATCCGTGCCGTCCCGTTCCTCACGGGTGACCTTGGTCTGGACGGCCTGGGTCAGCAGTCGCACGAAGGTGGCGATGAAGATGACGTCGAAGGCGATCTGCGCGGTCACCACGGCCTTCGCGGCCTGGCCGGTGGCGTGGATGTCGCCGTACCCGACGGTGGCCATCGTGACCGCCGAGAAGTACAGGGCATCCATCCGCGTGTGCACGCCGGACATCTGGTCCGTGCCGTGCATTGCGAGGGAGTAGATCGCCACCGAGAAGATCACCAGGACGATCTCGAAGAACACGATCAACTGGATCGGACGCAGCCCCTCCTCCCCGCCGTCGCGTGCCAGCCGGAACTCGCGCAGCAGCACATAGGTGACCGTGCCGATGGCCAGCACTGTCAACGCGATGTTCACCGCGACCCGGACGCCGGAGCTGCTGGTGTCGAGCGGGATGGCGAAGTACAGCAGCAGCACCGCAGCCAGGTTGACGAGGCTCCGGACCGCGCCGCCCCGGGTGATGAAGCGACGTCGTGGGACGGCGCCGCGCGGAACCTCAGTCATCCGTCTCGGGGACGTCGTCGGCTGCGCCCGATCCGGGAGGGTCGGCGCTGGATACCGCGGCGGTCTCGGGGCCGCCCTCGGGCTCGTCCCTGTCGTTGGGATGGCCCGAGACGAGGGGTCTGACCCATTGAGCCTCGGGATCGACGTCGACCAGCAATGCCTTCGCCAGCAACGTCATCGGGACGGCGAGCAACGCACCGAGCGGGCCGAGGACCCAGGTCCAGAACACCAACGAGAGGAAGGTGAGGGTCGCGGTCAGGCCGATCGCATCGCCGACGATCTTGGGCTGGATCACCGACTGGATGACGAAGTTGACCAGGCAGTAGACGATGATCACCGCGAGCATCTGTTCGACTCCGCCGTCGAGGAGAGCGACCAGCGCAGGCGGGATGACGCCGATCACGAATCCGATGTTCGGGATGAAGTTGGTGACGAACGCGAGAATGCCCCAGACCACGGCCCCGGGCACTCCGATGATGAGCAGCGCCACATAGTCGATGATCGCGACGACCAGACCGAAGCCGGCGGAGACTGCGAAGTACTTCCGGGTGCCGGCCGCGAACGAGACCAGCGCGTCGACGACCGCAGGGCGCTCGCCGCGGGCTTGGACCAGCAGGCCGGGGAACCGGGCAGCGTCGACGCCGATGAAGAGCACCAGGGTCCCTATGAAGAAGGCGTTCGAGAGCAGGCTGAAGACGCTCTGCAGGACGTCAGTCGCGATCGAGGCGACCTTGCCGGGATCGACCGAGTCGACGACCTCGTCGACCTGGCCCTGCTTGACGCCGAGGTCCTTGAGCCAGTTGCCGATGTCGGCGACCCAGTCGTTCATCTCCGAGGTGTACTGCGGCGCAAGCTGTGCAAGTTGCGCGACCGAGACCACCAGTGCGAGCAGCATCGCGCAGATGATCCCGTACACGGCGAGAATCGTGGCCAGGGTCGCGGCCCAGTTGGGCAGCCCCTTGCCGACGAGCCAGCCGCGGATCGGGAAGACCGTGATCACCAGGACCAGGGCGAGGAAGGACGGGCCGACCAGGCCACTGATCCCCTTGATCCCGCCGATGGTCACCGCCGCTGCGGCGAACCCGAGCAGGATCAGCAACCCGCGGGGCAGGGCCGGGGCGCGCGTGCGTGCGCTCACTTCGTTCTGATCGGACACCGTTGCCTCCACTCTGAGTGCCACGAGTCTGTCAGAGAGCGACCCGGCTGCCACGGCATCGCGGCCGTGTTTTCGCCGCCGGGTACGGAGCCCGTTTGAGCCCGCCGGCGAACTCGGGACGCGGAATCCTTCAGTTCGGCCCGCCGCGGCCGAAGGGAAGGGGGTGTGGCAGGGCTGGCCTGGGAGTCGGTCCCTGCCACACACCACCAGCCGTCCCAGCGTTTGGACCCACCATGCTGCACCAGCTCCGGAAGCCCGTTCGTCCGCTTCGCCGCCGCGCTGCTGCTGCCGCGGCCGGCATCCTCGCCGTCGGGATGACCGCCGGCCTGCTCAGTGCCGTGCACGCGCCGGCCGACGGCATCGGCTACTCGCCGCAGGTCGACGCACCGTCGTCGTACGAGGCGCAGACCACCTGCACGAGGGCTCCGCTACCGGGGACGGTGGCACTTGCGCGCTGGCTGCAGCGCACCTACCCGGCGACGGGCTCGATGGGGCTGATGCGGGCCTGCGGGTCGGGCGGGACGAGTGAGCACAAGGACGGGCGCGCCTTCGACTGGGCCGCCGACGTCGCGAGGCCGCGCACCCGCCGGGCGGCGTACTCGTTCATCCGGCGAGCCCTGGCCACCGACGCCGCCGGCAACCGGCACGCGCTGGCCCGCCGGCTGGGGATCATGTACCTGATCTACGACGACACGATCTGGTCCTCCTACCGCGACTTCGTCGCCCGCCCGTACCTGAACTCCGGCTGCCGCTCGAAGGCGCAGTGCTCGCGCAGCCTGCGCCACCTGAACCACGTGCACATCTCCCTCGGTCGCGCCGGCGCCGCGGCGCAGACGTCCTGGTACCGAGCGCGCAACATCCCGTCGCGACCGGTGCTGCACCCGCGCACCGATCAACTGGACGCCGATCAGACGGCAGTCACCGGCTTCACCGTCCCGGGTGACGGCAGGTCGGCGTCGTCGTCGTTCAGGCTCCGCGCCGGCGTCACCTACCGGATCGTGGTCACCGGCACCGTCCGGTACGCCGGCGGCGGAACCGGGGATGCCAACTGCAACTGGCCGCCCGGGACGAGCGACTACACGCCGACGCCGCGTGGCCTGACGATCGACCCGAACCCGGTGGATCCGGAGCCGGACGACGAATGGCCGGACTGGGGCGAGGACTGGGGCCACGGTGACGACGACTCCGAGGGCAGCGACCACCCGCAGAGCCCGTACGCCGGCCCGGTGCCGACCACCCACGGTCTGCTGTTGCGCGGCGCGCTGCGCTGGGAGGACGGCACCTGCCGCGCCGACCACACCTATGAGGCCTGGTACCGGCCGCTGGTCACCGAGCGGCTGCAGTTGCGCTACTTCGACCTCGCCCCGGCCGCGAACACCGGCGACTTCACCGTGTACGTCGCCCGCGACGACATCACCCGGTCGTCGCTGGCGCGCTGACCGGTTCGGCCCGGCGTCGCTACTTCGCGATCCGCGCCAGCACAGCTCGCGCCTGGGCCGCCGCGCCGGCCGAGTTCGGGTGCGCCGGTACGGCGATCGCCAGATCGTTGACCGAGACGACCCCGAGTCCCTCGACGTAACGCCGGGTCGGCGCCGTGCAGACGTCGTGACCGCGGGTCGCGGAGAACGCGTCGACGATCTGCGCGCCGCCGCGGCGGGCCGCCCGGGCGACCATCGCGTTGAGCCTGACGAACGTCGCGTGCAGGTAGGCCATGTCGGGATCGGTGATCGGGACCAGCGGCCAGCAGCCCTTCGCCGGGATGCCGTCGATGTAGTTGACCGCCAGGATCCGGGCCTTCGGGGAGATCCGGTGGATCTGCCGGAACGCCCGGACCAGCTTGATCTCCGAGGCGGCGATCCTCCGGGCGAGCTGGTCGACCCCGCCCGCGGTGAAGCGTTCCTTGCAGGCACCGGTCGGCAGCGTGCTCAGTGAGAACAGCGGGAGCGGGATCTCCGGCAGCGGCAGCACCGGGAGCGGGATGCCGACCGGGCTGACCGAGAGACAGCTCA
This sequence comes from Marmoricola sp., assembly GCA_036676945.1. Taxonomy (GTDB): domain Bacteria; phylum Actinomycetota; class Actinomycetes; order Propionibacteriales; family Nocardioidaceae; genus Marmoricola. The sequence continues at coordinate 32,707 of JAKFBZ010000131.1, read as the reverse complement.
ACGCGGCGGAGGCGAAGCCGGAGTCGTTGCCGCCGATCCCCACCGTGACCAGGTCGGTCCGTTTGGTCAGCCGGTTGAACTGCGGCGGGTTCTTGCCGCCGAGCGGGAGCGCCTGGGGCCTGGTGAAGTGGTCGGTGGTCGCAGACCCGCAGGTGGCGTCCTTGAACCGGGCCACCTTCAGCGCCCGGGCGACCAGCTTCGGGTAGTTGCGGTGCGACTGGGCGCAGTCGATCGGGACGTGGCGCGAGTCCGGCAGCCCGTCCTTGTCGAAGAAGACGACATCGGCGGACCAGGAGTCACCGAGCGCGACGTACTCGACGTAGCGCGGGTACGCGGAGCGCGCCTCGGCGAGGCTCGGTGCGAGCGCCGCACCGAGAAGAGCGACCGTCGCCATCGCGACCAGACTGCGTACGCCGTGCTTCACGGTGATCTCCCTGCGTGCGTGCGGACTCGTTCTCCGGGGGATCAACGTCCCGAGGGCCGAGGCGTCACGCAGGGCATGCGTCAGTGCGGCAGATGGTGGACGATCTCGTCGACCTTGTCCTTGGCGTCGCCGAAGAGCATCCGCGAGTTCTCCTTGAAGAACAGCGGGTTCTGGACGCCGGCGTACCCGGTGGCCATCGATCGCTTGAACACGATCACCTCGCGGGCGTTCCAGACCTCGAGGACCGGCATCCCGGCGATCGGGCTGTTCGGCTCCTCGAGGGCGGCCGGGTTCACGGTGTCGTTGGCGCCGATCACCAGGACCACGTCGGTGGTCGGGAAGTCGTCGTTGACCTCGTCCATCTCCAGGACGATGTCGTAGGGCACCTTGGCCTCGGCCAGCAGCACGTTCATGTGGCCGGGCAGCCGGCCCGCGACCGGGTGGATGCCGAACCGTACGTCGACGCCACGCGCACGCAGCTTCGCGGTGAGCTCGGCGACCGGGTACTGCGCCTGCGCGACCGCCATGCCGTAGCCCGGCGTGATCACGACCGTGGAGGCTTCCGCGAGCAGTTCGGCCGCCTCGGCCGCCCCGATCTCGCGGTGCTCGCCGTAGTCGCGCGCCTCGCCGGAGACGGCGCCGTCGGAGCCGAAGCCACCGGCGATGACCGAGACGAACGACCGGTTCATCGCCTTGCACATGATGTAGCTCAGGATCGCACCGGAGGAACCGACCAGCGAGCCGGTGATGATCAGAAGGTCGTTGTTGAGCAGGAAGCCAGCGGCGGCCGCGGCCCATCCGGAGTAGCTGTTCAGCATCGACACGACGACCGGCATGTCGCCACCGCCGATCGCGGCGACCAGGTGGAAGCCGAGGAACAGCGCCAGGGCGGTCATCACCAGCAGCGGCAGCAGCGCGAGGTGGTCCGCGGTCCAGCCGTCGAAGGACATGAACCAGAGCAGCAGCGCGAACGAGACGATCAGGATCATCAGGTTCAGCAGGTGCCGCTTGGGCAGCACCAGCGGCGAGGACTTCATCCGCGCGCTGAGCTTGAGGTTGGCCACGATCGACCCGGTGAGGGTGACCGCCCCGATGAACACACCGAGGAACACCTCGACGTCGTGGATCGTCGCTTCGGCGCCGTGGTGCGGAGCGTTCGGGTCGAGGAACGAGTTGATGCCGACGAGGACGGCGGCCAGACCGACGAAGCTGTGCAGCAGCGCGACCAGCTCGGGCATGCCGGTCATCTCGACGGTGCGGGCGCGCCAGGCGCCGATCGCGCCGCCGATCGCCATCGCGACCAGGATGACCGCGAGCGTCGCACCGACGCCGCGCCAGTCGTCACCGGTGTCGAGCTCGGCCTGCTGGCCGGCCTTGAGCAGCGTCGCGAACAGGGCCAGGCCCATGCCGGTCATGCCGGCGATGTTCCCGGCCTTCGCGGTCTCGTGCTTGGACAGGCCGGCGAGCGCGCCGATGAACAGCACACCGCCGACGATGTAGAGGCCCTGGATGAAGCCGCCCAGGTGTTCCGAGGTCAGGAAGTCATGCACCGTCGTTCAGTCCTTCCGGAACATCTCGAGCATGCGGAGGGTCACCAGGAACCCACCGAAGATGTTGATGCTGGCGACCAGCACGGCCACGGTGGCCAGGATCGCGATAGCGGGATTGGTGGAGCCGACCTGCAGGATGCCGCCGACCAGGATGATGCCGGAGATCGCGTTGGTCTCACTCATCAGCGGGGTGTGCAGGGCGTGGGCGACGTTCGAGATCACGTAGTAGCCGACGATCACCGCCAGCGAGAAGACCGTGAAGTGGCCCAGGAAGTCGGGCGGTGAGTAGGTCGCGGCGATGATGAACAGCACCGCGGCGAGCGCAGCGGCGTACACCTTGCGCCGTGGATCCGGCGGCGGCTTCGGCGCCGCCGGCTCGACCGGCGCTGCGACGGCCGGCGCGGCCGAGACCTGGACGGCCGGCGGCGGCCACATGGACTCGCCGTCCTTGGCCACGGTGATGCCCCGGACGATCACGTCGTCGAGGTCGATCACGAGCTGACCGTCCTTCTCCGGCGTCATCAGCTTGAGCAGGTTGACGATGTTGGTGCCGTAGAGCTGCGAGGTCTGCGCCGCGAGCCGGCCGGCCAGGTCGGTGTACCCGATGATCGTCACGCCGTTGTCGGTGACGACGACCTCGTCGGTGCGGGTCAGCTCGGTGTTGCCGCCGTTGGCCGCCGCCATGTCGACGATGACGCTGCCGGTCTTCATCCCGGCGATCGTCTCGGCGGTGATCAGCTTCGGCGCCGGGCGGCCCGGGATCAGCGCGGTGGTGATGACGATGTCGGCGCCGCGCGCCTCCTCGTCGTACATCACCGCGGTGGCCGCGACCTGGGCCTCGGTCATCTCCTTGGCGTAGCCGTCGCTGGAGACCTCGGACTCCATGTCCACGGTGACGAACTGCGCGCCCATCGACTCGACCTGCTCGGCCACCTCGGGGCGGACGTCGAAGGAGCGGACGATCGCGCCCATGCTGCCGGCGGCGCCGACGGCCGCGAGACCGGCGACTCCGGCGCCGACGACGAAGATCCTGGCCGGCGGGACCTTGCCGGCGGCCGTCACCTGGCCGGTGAACTGGCGGCCGAACACGTGCGCACCCTCGATCACGGCGCGGTAGCCGGCGACGTTCGCCATCGAGGACAGCACGTCCATCGACTGGGCGCGGGAGATCCGCGGCACCGCGTCCATGGCGAGTGCGGTGACCCCGCCGGCGACGAGCTGGTCGATGAGTTCGGGGCTCCGGCCGGGGGCCATCAGCGAGATGACGACCGTGCCGGGGCGCATCCGGCCGATCTCCTCGGCGGTGGGCGCGTTGACCTTGACGACGATGTCGCTCGACCAGACGTCGTCGGCAGTGCCGACGGGGATCTCAGCGGCCGTCAGCACCTCGTCGGGCTGGGAGGACGCCACGCCTGCGCCGGACTCGATGACGACGTCATATCCGAGCTTCTGCAGCTGCGCGGCCGTAGCGCTCGTCGCAGCGACCAGCGTCTCGCCGGCCTTCGACTCGCGGGGGATCCCGATACGCACGGTTACTCCTTCGCCTGCATCTGATGGGCTCGGCGAAACCTACCCCGATCCACAGGTCGACGGGAGCGGGCTCGAACGGTGAGAACCGCCACAGTGCCCTGTTCAGGCGGGAGATCCCGCGCGCCGGCGTGATCCAGGTCGCGTTAGCGGTGCGCTCAGGAGACCGGGCCGAGAAGCAGCGCGGCCCAGGCGTCGTCGCCGTACAGCTCGGCGGCACCGCCGTCGTACGCGACACGATCCGCGGACGGGTCGTCCCAGGTCAGACGTCCGGTGCTGGTGTCGTACGTCGCGGCCGGGCGGGGCGCGTTCTGCGCGCCGCGGGCGTTGGTCGTCTTGGCCGGGGAGGAGCAGTGCGCGTCCTCGTCCATCCGCTTGTTCGAGCCGTCCGTGGGCGAGCGGCGCTCGGCGGGGTCGTAGCCCTTCGAGCAGACCGCCGGGCTCTGGGTCAGCACCAGCCCGAACCGGGCGTTGTAACCGGAGGGGTTCTTCGCGGTCACCGTGAAGCCGCCCGCCACCATGTACGGGTAGATGACGAGGATCTGGCGGATGCCGGGCAGGTGCTTGACCACCACCTCGCCGGTGGTGACCAGGTTGTTGATCAGGCCGCCCAGGTCGACCTGGTTCTGCTCGAGGAAGGTCCGCAGCTCGTTCGCGGTCGCCGAGCCGTTCTCGATCAGGGCCCGCAGCGCCTCGTCGTTGTCAGCCAGGACCCCGCTGAACAGCGCCAGGTCGCGTGAGAAGTCGCGGATCGCGGAACCCTTCGCCGCCTGGGTGCGCAGCACGGTGTTGGAGTCCCGGATCAGGGCCGTGGTGATGTCGAAGTTGTCGTTCGCGGTGGTGATGAACGCGTTCGACGTGTCGATCAGCTGGCCGAGGTCCTCACCGGTCCCCTTGAACGCGGCACCGAGCTCGGAGACCACGGTCCGCAGGCTGTCCTGCGGCACCGAGTTCACGAACCCGTCCAGGTTGGTCAGGATCTCCGTGGTCGACACCGGTGTGCGGGTGTCCTCGGAGTCGATGACCGAGCCGTCCTCGAGGTACGGCGCACCGTCGACCTTCGGCTGCAGCTCGACGTACTGCTCGCCGACCGCCGACTTGTTCCCGACCAGCGCGATCGCGTCAGCCGGGATCTCGTCCTCGCTCTTGTCGATGCTCAGGACGACGTTGACGCCCTCCTCGGTCAGGCGCATGTCCGAGACACTGCCGACCTTGACGCCGCGGTAGGTGACCTCGGCGCCGGTGAAGATGCCGCCCGACCGGAGGAACTGCGCGTTCACGCTGTACGACGAGTCGTAGACGAGCCTGTCCAGCCGGGCGTAACGCGCTCCGACGTACGAGACGCCGACCAGGGTGATGAACACGAAGACCAGGAGCTGTCGCTTCGTCCGGGTCGTGATCACCGGCAAAGTGTCTCAGAAGGAGACACGGGGTCAGCCCGTCGGGGGAGTGCCTCCGGTCACAGGGCGGCGCAGCGGGTGACGCCTCGGTCGGTGCCCGGCCTCGGCCCGCGCTGAGCCTCAGGCCGGCGCGGTCACCCGGACTCGCTCGAGCTCCCAGTAAGCGCGCATCGAGGTGATCAACCCGGCCCCGTCGACCCGGTAGACCACCATCAGGTCGATCTCGGCACGGGTGCCGTCGGGGAACGTCGTGGTGAAGGTGGCCTCCTGCGCCGAGGAGTCACCGCAGGCGTGCGAGGTCCGGACCTCGACGTCGAAGCGCTCGACCGGCGCGATCGCCACATCCCAGAAGTGCTCGATGCCGGCGCTGCCGTGATGGCCCTCGCCGGACGCGTCGAAGAGCGACGGCCCGACCGGGTCGTGGATCTCGCAGTCCTCGGCCCACAGGTCGAGCCAGGCCTGCTTGTCACCGGCCATCGCACACCGCAACGCCGCCTGCTGGGCGACCCGTGCCGGGTGCGGGTCGATCGCTGCCAGCCAGGTGACGGTGCCCCGCCCGGTGCCGGAGTCCTCGCTCATGGGCCGAGCCTAGGGCCAGACATTTTCGGACCGGGGGGTCCTGTCACGTTCCGTTCCTGTCCGGTCGACAATGGTCTCGATATGAACGAGGCCGCGAAGCTGAGTACGGCGCAAGCAGAGGACCTGCCGCCGGTCGTGCTGCCCGGATACCGGTCGGCTCTCGACCCGTCGCGGGCCTTGGCGGTCGGGCCGCACGGCCAGCCGCGCGAGTACGTCGCCCAGGTGCAACGCGATCGACTGATCGACGCCTTCGTGCAGGTCGTCGCCGAGCGCGGCTACGAGTCGGCTGGCGTGAAGGTGATCTGCAAGCGGGCCGGCGTCGCCTACGGGACGTTCTACGAACTCTTCGAGTCCAAGGAGCAGCTGTTCCTCGCGGCCTATGACGCGGGCGTCGAGATCCTGCTGTCCGCGGCCCGCGACGCTCCGATCGCCGCCGACGCCGGCATGAGGGAGCGGGTCGAGGCGGGCCTCGGCGCGATCCTCCATGCGCTCGCCGACAACGCGCTGTTCGCTCGCTTCTTCGCCGTCGAGATCCACAAGGCCGGCCCGCTCGCGCAGGACCGTATCGACGAGACCTTCGAGAACGCCTTCCGGCTGTATGCGAAATCGCAGCTCGCCGCGAGCGCCGACCTGCCGATCGAACACGTCGGGCCGCTGATCATCGGCGGCGCCTACACCCGGATCTACTTCTACATCCGGCACAACCGGACCGCCGAGCTCCCGGACCTGCTGCCGGTCCTGACGTCGTTCATCCTCTTCGACTTCTGAACCGCTCAGTGCGGCGGCTTGAGGTTGATCGTGCTGGCCCCGAACCCGCCGATCGACGCCTGGCTGAACTGGAGCAGTGACGGCAGCAGGTTCGGCAGTTCCGCGGTCCGGCCGGTGCGGACGTAACGCGACAGGTGCGCGTAGATGCCGCCGACCACCAGCGGCACCATCTCGGGATCGGGCGCCTCGAGGCCGCCGTCGGGCTCGACGTCGGTGAAGAGTTCGAAGGCCGCGTCGAGCGCGGCCTCGATCCGGTCGTGCGCCTCCGCCCCGGACTTAGGAAACTCGACCAGGAAGAACCGGGCGAAGGCCGGGTTGGCGGCAAGGACCTCCAGCAGCGCCAGGGTCCCGGACTCGGTGCGCTCGCGGATGTCGGCGCCGTCGGCAGGGGCCGCGTACCTCGCGCTGACGACCTCGAAGACCGCGGTCACGCCCGCGTCGTACGCGGCGAACATCAGGTCGTTCTTGGAATGGAAGTGCTCGTAGAACGTGGCCAGGCCGACACCGGCCCGGGAGCAGATCGCCTTGATGCTCGCGTTCTCGAACCCGTCCTCGCTGACCACCTGGACGATCGCGTCGCGCAACCGGTCCTTCTGGAGCTCGGCGATCTCCTCGCGGGTGTAGCCGTGCCCGACCGGCGTCAGCGACCGATCCGCGTCGCGCGCATCGCGGGTCCCCGGCAGGACCACGCTCATCGGCTCCGGTGGTCCGCCGGTCGATTTCTCGCCAGGAAAAGCATTCATATGCCCTGACCTGTTCGCAATTGCCCGTTGTGAAATGCCGATTACTTAAATTTCACCTTACCAGCCAGTATCGATTGACAGCGTTGAAAAACCCGCGTTACATGACCGACCAAGCAGATGCTTGCCGGCCGTCTCGGGCTGGTCCTCCTTTGAAGCCGCAGCGTCATTCGACTCACCGAAGGGCTCACCCATGCATCAGTTGCCACCTCGATCCGGGGCGCATCGTCGACGCGTCAACGGTCCCCGTAGAACGTTGATCGCCGTCATCGGTGCTCTCGCCACCCTGCTCGCGGTCGGGACCCTGACCCCGTTCTCGGCACAGGCCGACGGCCCTCAGCCCTTCGGGATGAGCATGGTCCCGGGCTCCGGCCACTTCATGATCTCCGGCAACGAGCCGGGAGCCCCGCTCGGCGAGCCGACCTCGCTCAGCGGCAACTTCGACCCGGATTCCGGCGACTTCAGCAACCTCACCTTCGCCACCCCTGAGGTGCACATCGTCCAGCACGTCACGGTGCCTCAGGAGCTCGACGTCTTCATCGACCAGCAGCTGATCCCGTTGTCCCCCGGTAGCGGACACCTCGACGACAACGGGGACATGACGCTCGACCTCTCGTTCAAGCTCCACGTGAAGATCAAGGCGAGCATCGCGACGGGTGACTGCTGGTCGGAGCCGATCAATGTCCAGCTGAAGTCCACGGCGCCGTACAACACAGACACCGACCAGGTGAACCTGAAGGCCGAGGGCTTCAACATCCCGAACCTCCAGACCACCTCCACCTGCGCCGCGATCATCACCCAGAACGCCGGCGCCCAGTTCGCAGGGACGAACAACCGTCTCGAGCTCACCCTGCAGGGTGACCTGGCGGCCGGGCTGAACGACGCGACCACCACGCTCGCCCTGTCGAACCCCGGTCCGGTCACCCAGGGCACCTCCACCACGATGACGGCGACCGTCGACCCGCTCGAGGCCACTGGCAGCGTCGACTTCTACACAGGTGAGTCGTTCATCGGTAGCGCGCCGATCAATGCGAGCGGTGTTGCGACGCTGGCGAAGGTGCTTCCCTCCGGTACGCACCAGATCACCGCGCGGTACTCGGGCAACGCGACCTTCGCGGGCAACTCGTCGGCCCCGACCGAGTTCGTCGTCCAGGCGAAGCCCGACTTCGGAGTCGCGTTCCCGGGGATCCTCGTCCCCGGAGCCACGCCGCAGGAGTTCGCCCTCACCGTGACGAACCCGTCCGACGGCGTCCCGGCGAACCTGCGGGTCGACCTCAGCATCGCGCAGACCCCGACCGACACCGCCGTCGGCGGGATCAACGTCACGCCGTCCCAGCTCGCGATGGAGTACCAGGACGCCAACGGCGACTGGGTGCCCGTCGGTCTGACCCAGACCGGCACCACCTTCGCCGCGATGACAGCCTCGTACGGCGGTACCAACGGGTTCGCGCTCGCCCCCGGCGAGACCAGGTCGGTCCCGTTCCGGATGGCGGTCGCCGTCGGCACGCCGAAGCGCACACTGATCTCGACAGCCGTGCTCAAGCAGGTGGACCCCGGCACCGGCACCCCGGTTGGCGCCAACGTCGCCCAGATCGTCGGCACCACGATCATCCCACCCGCTTCCCGCGTGGACAGCGGCGGCGTGACGCTGACGACGTTGCCCGGGACGGGCGTCAACATCGGTGACCAGGTCACCCGCGGCTACTACCTCGCCGTCAAGGGCGTCATCGCCCCTGCCGTGAACGTCGCCGGTCAGCCGGTCAACCCGGCTCCGGTCGGCGTGGCCGAACTGCTCGTCGACGGAGTCCCGACCCCGACAGTCGGCATGCAGGAAGGCGTCGAGCCAAGTGGCCTGCGAGTCCCGATCGTCACCGGCACCGGCATCCCGGCCGGCTCCGGCGGGTTCGTCCGCGAGTTCCTCGACACCAAGAACCTCACAGCGGGGACGCACACCGTGCAGCTGCGCTGGTTCGGTGACAGCAACTACAAGGACGCGTTCTCGTCGGTGGTGACCTTCACCGTCACACCGGCGTGGGGCAAGCTCTACACCTGCACGTTCGCTCCGCTCGCGGGCGGCGTCTACAAGGTGCCGGCGATGTTCAACGGGTTCGCCACGCTGCCCGGTTCCGCACCCTCGGGCACGACCGTGAACCTCACGGACGTCGAGCTCAAGCTGGGCAACTCGATCTTCCCGGCGGCCAGCAGCCAGCAGGTTCTCGGCCCGCAGATCCGGGACATCACGGCTCAGCTCTCGCCCGGAGGTTTGGCGGGCAAGACCGGAGGCTCCACGGTGACTCAGCCGAGTGCCACCCAGAACGACGTCCGGTACACCTTCACCGGTGCCACCGGCACCGCGCAGGTGATCGGCGAGCCGGGTGACCGCGTTGACATCACCGTCGACCGGCTCGACTTCAGGACCGGCGGGTTCGGTATTCCTGGTTCGTGCGAGGCGGGCCCCGAGGCAGGCCGGCTCGGGACCGTGATCGTCACTGGCACGAAGCTGACGGTCACCCCGGGCGGCATCTCCAAGATCGGCGATCAGATCACACTGACGGCGGACGTGGGGCTGGCAAGCGGTGGCCAGGTCGAGTTCTTCGACGGTGAGACCAGCCTCGGAGTCGTTCCGGCGACCGCCGGCAAGGCGGTGCTCGTCACGGGCAACCTCGGGGGTGGGCTCCGCACCCTGGTGGCCCGGCACTCGGGGGGCTCCGTGGCTGTGAACGGCGTCAATGTGTCGGTCGGGACCAACTACTCCAACACGGTGGAGAAGCTGATCCAGTCCGAGACGGTCACCACGAACACGAGCCCGGCACAGGTGCTGAGCGGACCGGTGACCCTGTCCGCGGGGGTGGCCACCACCCCGTCCAGCCCGGTCGTGCCGACTGGCCAGGTCCAGTTCGTGGTCGACGGCAGCCCGTTCGGAGCACCAGCGACCCTGGTCAACGGACAGGCACAGCTGACCACGAGCGCGCTCGCGGCCGGCACCCACACGGTGACGGCGAGCTACGCCGGCGCTCCGGGATTCGTGGCCAGCAGCTCGGCCCCGACGTTCCTCCAGGTCGGCAAGTACGTCACGTCGATCGCGGCCGGTCCGGTGGCAGGAAGCGCCGTGGGCCTCTCCTGGGTCATGCCCACGATGAAGTCCACCTTGACCAGCCCGGCAGGGCCGGTCGCCGGCAAGTTGATCACCTTCAAGATCGGCACCTCGACCGCGTGCTCGGCGACGACCGATGCGGCCGGAGTGGCGACCTGTATCGGGAAGGTGCCTTCGACGGTGGTCATGTTCACGACCACCTACAAGGCCTCCTTCGCCGGAGACGCGACAGCGACAGCATCCACTGGGACGGGGGTGCTGACCCGCTGACCGGCTCCTCTGTGCGGGACCGGTCCCAAGGACACCGGCTCCGGTAGAAAGACGAGTGCGCATCGCGGCCTTAACCCCGACGCGATGCGCACTCGTCGCCGGTCGTCACGGCCGGCGACTTCCGCATCCCGAAGTGCTCACCTCACCGACGGGAAGGCATCCGACCATGTGCGACTGTCTCAACGACGTCGTCGAGATCGCCGTCTGCGTCCGGGCGGACGCCCTCTCCGATGCCGAAGCTTCACAGGCGCTGCAGTCGGTCGCCGCGTGGGCCGGGCACGACCAGAGAGTCGACGTCGCGCTGGCGCGTTCGGCGCCGGTTCATTACGCGATCGCCCTCCTCAACGTGCCCCGTGGGGGGCCGACGGCCCACTGGCTGGTCGCCGAGCTCGTGCAGATCCTCCAGACCGAGGATCAGTGCGGGTTGCACCCGGCCTGGCGCGCGTACGGCGGCATCTGGCTGGCACACATGGCGGCCGCGTCTGTGTGGACGCCCGCGAATCAATCCGACGGTGACCGCGCCCTCGCCGCCGCCCGCGAGCATGTCGACGCGGCCGGGGGCATCTGTCCCGGCGCGCTGTACTCGCCCCCGACCGTGGCCGAACTCGACGACGACCCCTATGCCTGGCTGACCTGTGAGGACGAGCCGGCGTCGGTGCCGGAGGCCGCGGGACTCGTAACGAACGCCCTGGCCATCGAGCCCGCACCCGAACTGGCCGAGGTCAGCCCGCTGGTCCTGGGACTGCGCACCCTGACTACCGACGACTGGCGGACCTGGTCCACCGCGACGCTGGTGCATCGGCTGCACGCACGCCCGGACGGATGCCGGCAGACGTTTGGGGGTACTTCCGTTGTATGAAGACTCCCGTACAGGACCTCGCGCCTGCTCTGGAGGTCGATGCCCGCCTCGCCGAGATCGAGCGCGAAGTCGACGTTCTGTTGAACACGACACCGGTCAATGCAGCGGAGGCCTGGGCGGACTTCGAGCGGAGCGACTTCGGGACTGCCCCTACGCTTCGCCTCAGGCCGCTGGACTTCGAGCCCGACCTGGTGCTGCGCGACCTCTACGACCTCGAGGTCGAGAACGTGACCGACCCTGCGCTGCACACCCTGTTCCGGGCCAAGCGAGAAGAGATCGCAAGGCAGGTCACGGCCCTGGCGGATCGGGACACGTCACGGTTCCTCTACGCGTCGCTGCAGCTCTACGGAGGGGTCTCCCCGCCCCTGGTGTCGGTCGCGGAACAACTGCTCGAATCCATCCCGGCCCTGGGTGCCAACACCAGAAGTGTGACGGCAGGTGCGTTCGAGGAGGCGGCTCGGGCGGAGTTCGATCGGTACCGGGCGCGCTATCCGGAGTTCCCGGTCCACATCGAAGTACGCAACGACATCTCGGAGCTGATGGTGTCGTTCGGCCGGCTGCTCATCCCCGAGACCGCCACCATGAGGGCCGACCGCGTCGACGCCCTGCTGCACCACGAGGTCGGCACTCACGTCGTCACCTACCAGAACGGCGCCAGGCAACCACTGACACTGCTGACGATCGGGCTGCCGGGCTACGACGAGACCCAGGAGGGTCTTGCCGTGCTCGCCGAGTACCTGACCGGCGGACTGGACCCTCGGCGTCTACGCGTGCTCGCCGCACGGGTCGTGGCCATCGACAAGATGCTCGAAGGCGCCGAGTTCCTGGAGATCTTCGAGTCGCTCCGTGACCAGTACGTGTTTCCGTCGAGGACCGCATGGTCCATCGCCATCCGGGTCGTCGTGGGGGGAGGCAACGTCAAGGACGCGATCTATCTCCGTGGGATCTCGCACCTGCTCGAGGCCCTCGCCGACGGTGCCGACCTCGATGTCCTCCTCGTGGGCAAGATCGCGCTGGACCACATCCCGTTGATCCAGGACCTGCTCGACCGCGAAGTGCTGCACCCACCGTGGGTCCGGCCACGCTGGATGGACGTGCCCGGCGCCCAGGAGCGCCTGGGCGACCTGCGCGCGGGTGCGTTGGTCACCGACCTGTACGAAGGAGAAGTGTCCGCATGAAGCTAGCCTTTTTCGTCAACGACGTCGCGACCGAGATCGACGAGTACACCACCACGCGGCTGGCGAGATCGGCGGCCGAGCTCGGGCACGAGGTCTGGTACGTCGGCGTGGGCGACGTCGAGTTCGGAGAGAGCGACGGGCAGCTCGTGGCCCGGGCTCGTGCCGCGACGTTCACAGACGGCGACACCCTGCAGGGTTTCATGGATCGCATCAAGGAACGTGACGCGAGCCTGATCGTCATGGACGACCTCGACGCCCTGTTCCTGCGCAACGAGTCGGTCGATGACATGCACGATCGGCCCTGGGCGAGCCCACTGGCCGTGGTCTTCGGCCAGATGCTCAAGGCTCGAGGCGTCACGGTGGTGAACGACCCGAGCTCCCTGACGCGCGCGACCAGCAAGCTCTACCTGGAGGAGTTCCCCGAGAAGATCCGGCCGCGGTCACTCGTGACGCGCGACGCTGAAGCGATCGAACGGTTCGTACGCGAGGTCGGCCACTGCGTCGTCAAGCCGCTGTACGGGGCCAAGGGTCGCAATGTGTTCATGGTCGACGACGTGGAAGAGACGAACCTCGCCCAGATCACCGAGGCGGTGTTCCAGGACGGGTACGCGATCGCGCAGGAGTTCGTCGACGGAGGCGAGGACGGTGACGCCCGGATCTTCGTGCTGGAAGGACAGATTCTCCAGCGCGACGGAACCATGGCCGCCTTCCGGCGAGTGCCCAGCGGGAACGACCCGCGGGCCAACATCAGCACGGGCGGCCGCTCGGTTCCACTCGAGATCGGTGACGTGCAACGCGGCATCGTCGATGCGATGGCCGCGAAGCTCTCGGCCGACGGCATGTGGTTCGTCGGCATCGACGTGATCGGCGACAAGGTCGTGGAGATCAACGCGGAGAGTCCGGGCGGCATGCAGAGCATCGAAAGGCTGTACGGGATCGACGTCTGCCCGGTCATCATCGAAGCACTGGAGCGCCGCACAGCCTCGACATCCTGATCCGAGCGCTGATCGCGTGACCACGTCGAGGACCGGCGCCACGCCCTCCGGCGGCGGCAATGGCATCCTGACCGCATGCAGTCCGTCCATGTGTGGATCAGGTCCGAGTCCCGCGGCACCGAACAGCGTGCGCCCGTCGTACCCGCTGACGTCGCACTGTTGCTGGGGGCCGGGTTCCAGGTGACAGTTGAGGAGTCGGTCCAGCGGACCTTTTCAATCGAGGAGTACGCCGCAGCCGGGGCGTCCGTGGTGGGCGAGGGCACCTGGACCGACGCACCCGACGACGCCTACATCCTGGGCATCAAGGAGCTCCCCGAGGAGCCGGAGTCGCTGCGTCACCGGCACATCTACTTCGCGCACGCGTTCAAGGGGCAGGAGGACGCACGGCGCACCCTGGAACGGTTCCTGCGCGGTGGAGGTCGGCTGCTCGACATCGAGTACCTCATCGGCGAGGACGGCAAACGGGTGGTCGCGTTCGGCTACTGGGCCGGCTACGTCGGTGCCGCTCTGGGCGTGCTGCACCTGGCCGACATGCTGGCTGCGCCGCTGTCCCCGATGGCCAAGGACGAGCTCGACGCGGAGCTGCAGCGGGCCGGCAAAGTCGGAGGCGACCGGCTGCTGGCACTGGTCACCGGCTCGCGGGGTCGGTCCGGTCGCGGCGCTGTGCGGGCACTGATGACCGCCGGGGTGCCGACGACCCGGTGGGATCGCGACGAGACGCGCGACCTGCACAAGCAGGCGCTCCTCGGTCATGACCTGCTGGTGAACTGCGTGGTGACACACACCCCGACGACTCCGTTCGTGGAGCAGGCGGATCTGGACCACGAGCGTCGGCTCCGGGTGCTCGCGGACGTGACCTGCGACGTCACCGGCCCCACGAACATGCTCCCGGTGAACAACAGGATCACGACGTGGAACGAGCCGGTCCGGCGACTGCACGACGGCGACCCGGCGCACGGCAGCGCGCCGCTGGAGGTCATCGCGATCGACAACCTGCCCTCGCTCCTCCCACGCGAGGCCAGCGAGAGCTTCAGCGCTGACCTGACCCCGCACCTGCTCGGGCTGGCCGAAGAAGCCGAGCTGTCGGTGCCCTGGCGCGCAGCCGGCCGCGCCTTCGACCAGGCGATCAGGGACCTGAAAGCACCGGAACGCGCCTAGCTCGGTGCGAAGGACGCCAACCGAGGAGTCCGCGCTACCCCGTCAGTTGGTGATGTCGACGAAGCGCGAGTAGTGACCCTGGAAGAGGACGGCGACGTCGCGGATCGGGCCGTTGCGGTGCTTGCCGACGATGATGTCGGCCTCGCCGGCGCGCGGGGACTCCTTCTCGTACATGTCCTCGCGGTGCACCAGCATGACGATGTCGGCGTCCTGCTCGAGCGAGCCGGACTCACGGAGGTCCGAGACCATCGGCTTCTTGTCGGCGCGCTGCTCCGAACCACGGTTGAGCTGGGCGAGCGCGACGATCGGGACCTCGAGCTCCTTGGCGAGCAGCTTGATCTGCCGGGAGAACTCGGAGACCTCGACCTGACGGGACTCGACCTTCTTGCCCGAGGTCATCAGCTGGATGTAGTCGATGACGATCAGCTTCAGGTCGTGGCGCTGCTTGAGGCGCCGCGCCTTGGCCCGGATCTCCATCATCGTCATGTTCGGGCTGTCGTCGATGAACATCGGCGCGCTGGAGACGTCGCCCATCTTGCGCGCCAGCTTGGCCCAGTCGTCGTCGCTCATCCCGCCGTTGCGGATGTGGCCGAGCGGGATCCGCGCCTCTGCGCTGAGCAGCCGCATGGTGATCTCGGCCTTGCCCATCTCGAGGCTGAAGATGACGCTGGTCAGGCCGTTCTTGATGGACGCGGCCCGGCAGAAGTCGAGGCCGAGGGTCGACTTACCGCTACCGGGTCGGCCGGCGACGATGATCATCTGCCCGGGCTGGAGACCGTTGGTCAGCTCGTCGAGGTCCGCCAGTCCGGTCGGGACACCGCGCAGCGACCCGTCGTGGTTGGAGATCGCCTCGATCTCGTCGAGGGTCGACTCCATGATCGCGTTCAGCGGGAGGTAATCCTCCGAGGAACGGTTCTCGGTGATCGCGTAGATCTCCGCCTGGGCACGGTCCACGGTGTCGTCGACCATGCCCTCGCCGGCGTAGCCCATCTGGGCGATCTTGGTGCCGGCGTCGACGAGCCTGCGCAGGATCGCCTTCTCCCGGACGATGTCGGCGTAGTAGCCGGCGTTGGCGGCGATCGGCACGCTCGCCGAGAGCGTGTGCAGGTACGGCGCGCCGCCGACCCGGACCAGGTCGCCGCGGCGCTGGAGCTCGGCTGCGACGGTCACCGGGTCGGCCGGCTCGCCGCGCGCGTAGAGGTCGGTGATCGCGTCGAAGATGGTCTCGTGCGCCGGCTTGTAGAAGTCGTGCGCCTTGGCGACCTCCAGGACGTCGGCGATCGCGTCCTTGGAGATGAGCATCGAGCCCAGCACGCTCTGCTCGGCGTCGGTGTCCTGTGGCGGCATCCGGCCGGACCAGTGCTCCTGGTTGCCCATGTCGGGATGTCCGCCACCGCCGAAGCCCCCGAAGGAGCCGGCCGCGGGGTCGTCGGGGTAGCCGACGAAGCCGCCCGGAGCCGGGTCAGGCCCGGTCCCGGCGCCCAACCCCGTGGACTCCGTCATGCTCATCGCGACGCCGCCTTCCCCGATCTGCTGTCGCCGACTGATCCGCATCCGCCGCCGAAACTAGGGAGAACCCCCGACAGATCCTGGTGCCGACGCGGTGCGTCGGACCGGGCGACATTAAGTCCTGGCGGGACCTGGGGAAAGTCGGTCGTCCACAGGCACCTGTGGATAACCCTGTGGGCGGTGTGGAGTACGTCCGATTTTGTGTGCATGAGTCGGTGGTCATGCTGTGGACGACCGAGACCGGCCACCACCCCGCACGGCTCTGACCTGCACAAACGGTTGTCCACTGCCTGTGGATTCAAGTTTTCTGCCGGGTTTCTGTTCACCGTTTCGTCATCTGGGATGCCCCGGTACCTATGTCGACATATCCCCCGCATTCGGGGCTTTCCCACAGAAGCGGCCGGTTATCCCCAGGGTCGGGGCCGGCCCTACCCTGGCCTCCCATGAAGAGACCGTACGCCGCCGAGGACGCCGAGATCCTCCGGCTCGCGGTCCCCGCGTTCCTCGCCCTGGTCGCCGAGCCGGCGTTCCTGCTCGCCGACGCCGCGATCGTCGGTCACCTGGGCACCACCGAGCTCGCCGGGCTCGGTATCGCCGGCGCGGTCCTGGGCACGCTGATCAGCCTGTGCGTCTTCCTCGCCTACGGCACCACCGCGTCGGTCGCCCGCCGGATCGGCGCCGGCGACGTGCGCGGTGCGCTCACCCAGGGGGTCGCGGGAGTCTGGCTCGCGACCGTGATCGGCGCGGTGACGACCGTGGCCGGTCTGGCGGCCACGCCGCTGCTGGTCGGCCTGTTCGATCCCTCGGCGGCAGTGGCCGAGCAGGCCGAGATCTATCTGCGGATCGGCCTGTTCGGCGCGATCCCGCTGCTGGTGATGCTCGCGACCACGGGCATCCTGCGCGGACTCCAGGACACCCGGACCCCGCTCGTCGTCGCGGTCGCCGGCAACGTCCTCAACGTGATCCTCAACCTCTGGCTGGTCTACGGGCTCGACCTGGGCATCGGTGGCTCCGCGCTCGGCACGGTGCTGGCCCAGGCGCTCTCCGCCGTGGTGCTGCTCGCCGTCGTCGGCCGCGCGGCGCGGCGGCACCGGGTCTCCGTGCGCCCGGTGGCGTCCGGCATCCGTACGGCGGGACGGGCCGGCGTCTGGCTGCTGCTGCGGACCCTCACCCTGCGGATCAGCCTGCTGATCATGACGTACGGCGCCACCTCGCTCGGCTCCGAGGATCTCGCCGCGATGCAGATCGCGATGACGCTGTGGACCTTCCTGGCGTTCTCGCTCGACGCCATCGCGATCGCCGCTCAGGCCCTGACCGGTCGCCACCTCGGGGCGGGCGACCGCGTCGCCACCCGGGCGATCACCCGGCGGATGATCCGCTGGGGGCTCGGCGCCGGGGTGGTCACCGGGATCGGCCTGGCCGTCGCGGCGCCGTTCCTGGGCCCGCTCTTCTCGCCCGACAGCGACGTCACCGACCTGGTCACCCCGGTCCTCCTGGTCGCCGCGCTGGCGCAACCGCTGGCGGGGCTCGTCTTCGTCCTCGACGGCATCCTGATCGGCGCCGGGGACGGCCGCTACCTGGCCTGGGCAGGACTCCTGGTGCTGCTCGCGTTCGCTCCGGCCGCCTGGCTCGCCGTCGCTGCCGGCCAGAGCCTGGTCTGGCTCTGGGTCGCCTTCGCGATCGCGTTCATGGGCGGACGCGCTGTGGTGCTGACCCGCCGCGAACGCGGCGAGGAATGGATGACCCTAGGCTGATCCCCATGTCGCCGCTGCAGAAGATCGCGATGGGGATGATCTTCGTGGTCGGGTACGCGCCGTTCCCGCCCGATCCGGAACCGAGCTGGCGCAGCTACGACGGACTGGCCGACCCGGTCGGCTGGATCCTGGTGATCGCCGGCATGCAGGCGCTCTGCCGGGTCGCGTCCGGCTTCGAGTACGCGCGCTGGGCCGCCTGGGTCGCCGGCGCGCTGAGCATCCCGTTGTGGTTCCCCCAGCTCACCCACGAGCTGAACGCGTCGGGGAGCTGGGCGCTGAGCATGCCGCAGACCGTGTTCTGCCTGTTGCTGGTGAAGGGGATCGCCGAAGGCGCGGCCGTCGAGGAGCCCGGCGAGCGCTACATCCCGAAGCGGTTCGGCCTGCTGATGTGGGCCTTCGCCGTCCTGATCGTGCTCCCGCCGATCGCGATCGGCGGGGACCTCCAGGCCCTCGACGACACCGCGGTCGCGTTCGCCTTCGTGGTGAACGTCGCGTTCATCTACTACGTCTTCCGGGTGCACCGGCGTCGCTGGCTCGGCGGTCCCGGCCCGCTGGAGATCCAGGCCCGGTCACGCGCGCCCGAGAACGACGAAGGCCGTCCCCCCTCGTAAGGGGGAACGGCCTCCGAAGAGTTCGCGTCAGTCGCGCCGATCAGGCAGACACGACGTTGAGGTTGACCTGCGCCTCGACGTCGTCGTGCACCTTCACGGTCACGGTGTGCGTGCCGAGCGACTTGATCGGGTTCGCGACCACGATCGTGCGCTTGTCGACCTCGCCACCGGCCTCGACGATCGCCGAGGCGATGTCGGCCGTGGTGACGGCGCCGAACAGACGACCGCCCTCACCGGCACGGACCTTGACCTGGAAGGTCGAGCCCTCGAGCTTCGCCTTCACCTCGGCCGCGTGGTCGGAGTCGCGAACGGCACGCGACTCGCGGGCCTTCTTGATCGACTCGATGGTCTTCTCGCCGCCACGGGTCCAGCGGATGCCGAGACCACGGGGGATCAGGTAGTTACGGCCGTAGCCGTCCTTGACCTCGACCACATCGCCGGCGGCGCCGAGACCGGTCACTTCCTGCGTCAGGATGAGCTTCATTTCTTCGACTCCCCTTTCTCAGCGACTCGACGACGTGTACGGGAGAAGCGCGACCTCACGGGCGTTCTTGACGGCCATGGCGACGTCGCGCTGGTGCTGCACGCAGTTGCCGGTGACCCGACGCGCACGGATCTTGCCGCGGTCGGAGATGAACTTGCGCAGAAGGTTGGTGTCCTTGTAGTCGACACCGGTCGCCTTCTCCTTGCAGAACTGGCAAACCTTCTTCTTGGGCTTGCGAATCACTGCCTTAGCCATTGTGGTGCTCCTTTCGAGCCCGGCTCACGCCGGAATGGTTGGCTGTTTTTTGTTTGGATGGTGTTGCAGATCAGAACGGGGGCTCTTCCGAGCCACCCGGGACCGCCCACGGGTCGCCGGCCGGCTGGCCGCCACCCTGCGGTGCGCCCTGCGGGGCACCCTGCGGAGCGCCCTGCTGGCCGCCCCACTGGCCGCCACCCTGGCCGCCGCCCTGCGCTGCAGGTGCGGAACCGGAGTTGGCCCACGGGTCGTCGCCGCCACCGGAGAAACCACCGCCACCGCCCGCAGAGCTGCGGGAGGCACGGGTGACCTTGGCAGTCGCGTACTTCAGGCTCGGGCCGACTTCCTCGACCTCGATCTCGAAGACGGTCCGCTTCTCACCCTCGCGCGTCTCGTAGGTGCGCGCCTTCAGGCGGCCCTGGACGACGACGCGCATGCCGCGGGTGAGCGACTCGGCGACGTTCTCCGCTGCCTGACGCCAGACCGAGCAGGAGAGGAACAGCGCTTCGCCGTCCTTCCACTCGTTGGTCTGCTTGTCGAAGGTGCGCGGAGTGGACGCGATCCGGAAGTTCGCCACGGCCGCACCCGAGGGGGTGAAGCGCAGCTCCGGGTCGTCGACCAGGTTGCCGACGACGGTGATGACGGTCTCGCCTGCCATGGGTTCTCCCTAAGGGTGACGCGGGGACTTGAGCGGTGTCCGGAGCTCAGCGAGCGCCGGGACGAATGACCTTAGTGCGGAGCACCGACTCGTTCAGCGTGAGCTGACGGTCGAGTTCCTTGACGGTGGCCGGCTCGGCCTGGATCGTCACGACGGCGTAGATGCCTTCGGCGTTCTTGTTGATCTCGTAAGCGAGACGGCGACGTCCCCAGATGTCAACGTTCTCCACGGTGCCTCCGTCGCTGCGAACGACGTTGAGGTACGTGTCGAGGGACGGGGCGACCGTCCGCTCTTCGAGCTCCGGGTCGAGAATGACCATGAGTTCATAGGCGCGCATAGCGTTCTCCACCTCCTTCGGACTTGGCGGCCACGGCGTTTCCGTGGCAGGAGGGCTGTGCGGTTGTCGCCCCTCATCGGGAGCGGGCGACGGGTCAGGGTACCCGGATCGGGGTGGCTGATGCCAATCGTCAGGGGCGCCGTACGAACGCCGAGGCGACCTCCCGGCCGAGGGCCGCGGCGATCCCGACGACCAGGACCAGCGGGTCCCACGGACTCAGGCCGGTCAGCAGTCCGAGATACACCGCCGCCACGGCCCATCCGGCGAGTCCCGCGACCAGGACGTGGATCCCCTGGTCCCGCACCCGGAAGCAGGTCAGGTGGACGATCAGCGCGCCGGTCAGCGCGACCGGCCACCCCGCCAGCAGCGCGTAGTACGACATCAGCAGGGCACCGGTCACGTAGGCGCCCACCTCGCCGTCGAAGAGCGCCGGGAGGGCGACCAACGGACCGAACGCCAGCAGGCTGACCACGATCCCGATCGCGTACCCGAGCACGCCCGGGGTGTTGCGGGTCTGTACGCCGGAGCTCATCGGGCGCGCACCAGCGGGATGACCAAGAGCCGCCCGGTCGCGGCGGCCAGCGCGACCGGGAGCAGGGAGCCGAATGCCTGGACGAGTTCGATGGGCGTCAGCGCCATCCAACCCCCCGTCAGCCAGAGCCCCGCGGCGACCCCGTACGCCGAACAGAACGCGGCGAGCACGTGGACCGACTGCCGGGACACGCGATGACAGCAAAGGTGGACCATGAGCGCGCCCGCGGCCCCGACTGGCAGCGCGACAAGGATGACGAACGGGAGGAGGACGACTGCCGCCCAGAGGCCGAGGCCGGTGAAGGGGCCCACGGTGCCGCCCACCGCGGCAGGGTCGCCCCACAGGTCCCCGCTCAAGGCAGCGACCACCACCAGCTCGAGGTCGAAGGCCACAGCGCTGATGAGGATCGCCAGCAGGTAGCCGCCGAAGCCGGGCGTATTGATCGTCGCCCGTTGCCCGGCCTGGTGGTCGATCGACGACGCGGCCGTCACGGCTGCCTCTCCATCGCGATCGCCAGCGCGCGGCCGAGCTGGTCGACCGCCGCACCTCCCCAAGGCAGCCGGGCCACCCGCAGCAACGGGGCCAGCAGCGGCACCGTCGCCTCCACCAGGCGTCGGGTCCGCTCCTGGTCGGGGCTGCGGTCGGAGACCCAGAACAACGTGATCCCGAGGTGGCAGAGCCAGAGCAGCTCGGGGAGAGCCCCGGCCACTTTGGCCGGGACGGCCGGCCGGGCACCGGCGACGAGGTCGCGGTAGATCGCCAGCGACTTCTCCCGGGGTTCGGCGGACTCCGGGCTGAACGGGCTGCCGGGGTCCGAGCCGAGTGCGGTGGACAGGAAGGCGAGTCCGAAGCCGTGGTAGCCGGTGATCACGTCGAGATAGCCGTGCTCGACGGCCAGCAGACGGTCCGTCAGTGCGCCGCCACCCGCGAGGACGGCGGCGACCCGGTCGCGGTGGTCGTCCTGGATCCGGTTGTAGAACGCCTGGACGAGCTCGTCCTTGCTCCCGAACCAGTAGTAGGCGTTGCTCGGCGAGAGGCCGGCCTCGGTCGCGATCGCGCGCATGGTGGTGGCGGCGTACCCGCGCTCCTCGAAGAGCCGCAGGGCGGTGTCCAGGATCAGCTGGCGGGTGTCAGCACGAGGGGCCATGCGAAGACGGTATTTGAACGTGTTCAAATCAGCAAGGCCGGCTCGTCTACCGTCAGTGCATGGACGCCGGACATCTGAGCAGCGCCGCACTGATGCTCTCGGGCGCGGCCGGCGTCGCGATCCCCGCGCGGGTCGCCGAGGCGCTCGACCTCGCTCCGGGCTCACCGCGCGGGATCGCCGAGACCCGGGCAGGACTGGGCGGCACGTACGCCGCACTGGGGGCGTTCGCGCTCTTCAGCGGCTCGGTGGGCGCGCAGCGCGCCGTCGGCGCGACCTGGCTGGGCGCCGGCGCGGTCCGCCTCGCAGCTCTCGTTGCCGACCGGCCGCGGACGGACGCCGCGTACTGGGCCTACCTGGCCGCCGAACTCGGCCTCGGGGCCGCGGCGCTGATGACTGCCGGACGCCGCAGCGGCTGACGTCGGCGCCCCCTCCTAGGGTGGAGTCATGTCCGGACAGCTCCCGATCGGCGCGCACGTCGACCAGACCGACCCCATCGCCGAGGCGAAGGCCCGCGGCACGACGCTGGTGCAGTTCTTCCTCGGCGACCCGCAGGGCTACAAGGGCCCCGAGATCGCGTACGCCGGCGGCGCCGCCGGACTCAGGGCCGACGCCGAAGCGGCCGGGATCGACCTCTACGTGCACGCCCCCTACATCGTGAACGTCGCGACCACGAACAACCGGATCCGGATCCCGAGCCGCAAGCTGCTCCAGCAGCACATCGACGCGGCTGCCGAGATCGGCGCCAAGGGCCTGATCGTGCACGGCGGCCACGTCAACAAGACCGACGACCCGGCGGTCGGGTTCGACAACTGGCGCAAGGCGGTCGAGGCCACGGACATCAAGATCCCGCTGCTGATCGAGAACACCGCCGGAGGCGACAACGCGATGGCGCGGCACCTGGACCGGATCGCCGGGGTCTGGGAGGCGATCAGCCGTGCCGAGGGCTTCGACGACGTCGGCTTCTGCCTGGACACCTGCCACGCCTGGGCAGGCGGGATCAGCCTCGGCGACGCGGTCGACAAGATCCGCTCGATCACCGGCCGGATCGACCTGGTGCACGCGAACGACAGCCGGGACGCCTTCGACTCCGGAGCCGACCGGCACGCCAACTTCGGCAACGGCCAGCTCGACGCCGAGGAGTTCGTCGGCGTCGTCCGCGATGCCGACGCACCGGTCATCTGCGAGACGCCCGGTGGCGCCGCCGAGCACCAGGACGACTTCGAATGGTTGCGCGAGCGCCTCTGAGTCGTCGCAGCCGCGGAGTGTTCTCAGCCCGTCAGTGCTCCGCAGGCTCAATGCCGAGCAAGACGCACGCCTGGTCGTAGAGCGCGACGACCTCGCGGCGGATCTCGGCCCGCTCGGTGATCGTCCCGGCCGGCCACGGCACCCGGTGCTCGACCTCACCGGCCGCCGTGGTCACGGTCCAGAAGCCCGCCTCGCAGTCGAGGCCCGCCATCACCGCCGCGGTCGCGTCCGGGACGCCGAATGCCTGCACGATCCGCAGGCTGTCCTCGTGGTGGTCGTCGTTCATGTGCGCGAGGACCGCGTCGACGACCTCAGGGCCGAAGGTGCTCCCAGGGGTGCTCATGATCACGACCCTAGCGAGGGGTCCCCGGCGCCGGACCGGGGTCTCGTTAGGCTCGGTGCGTGCCCCCCGCCCCCCTGTCGACCCAGCCCACCACGCTCGCCGTCCGCACGATCACGCCCGCCGAGCACCTCGCGTTCCTGCAGACCCGGCCGACTGTGAGTTTCCTGCAGACCCCGGCCTGGGCGAAGGTGAAGAAGGAGTGGCACGCCGAGTCGCTCGGCTGGGTGTCGGACGGTGAGCTCGTCGGAGCCGCGCTCGTCCTGTACCGGCGACTGCCCCGGTCCAAGCGCGCCCTGGCCTACCTCCCTGAGGGACCGGTCATCGATTGGGAGTCCCCCGACCTGGGGTCCTGGCTGGATCCGATGGCCGCCCACCTGAAGCGGCAGGGCGCGTTCGGGATCCGGATCGGGCCGCCGGTGGTGACCCGGCGGTGGAGCGCCGCCCAGGTCAAGGAGGGCATCGCCGACGACGCCGTCACCAGCCTGACCACGCTGCCGCCGACCGACCGCAGCGAGGCCGGCGCCGCGGTGCTCTCCCAGTTGCGCGAGCTCGGCTGGCGCTGCCAGAACGTGGCCGGTGGCTTCGCGGCCGGCCAGCCGCAGTACAACTTCCAGATCCCGCTGCGCACCGAGGACGGTCCGCGCACCGAGGCCGACGTCCTCGCCGGGATGAACCAGCAATGGCGGCGCAACATCAAGAAGGCCGACAAGGCCGGCGTCGAGGTGCGGATCGGTACCGACGCCGACGACCTGGCCGCGTTCCACGCGCTCTACGCACACACCGCCGAGCGCGACCACTTCACTCCGCGCCCGCTCTCCTACTTCCGCACGATGGTGGACGCCCTCTCCGCCGAGGACCCCGACCGGATCCGGGTCTACCTCGCCCACCACGAGGGCGACCTGGTCGCCGCCACCGTCTACATCCGCGTCGGCGAGCACGCCTGGTACTCCTACGGCGCCTCCTCGACCGAGAAGCGCGAGGTGCGCGGCTCGAACGCGGTCCAGTGGCGGATGATCCGCGACGCGCTGGCCGACGGCGCGGCCGTCTACGACCTCCGCGGGATCACCGACACCCTGTCGAGCGACGACTCCCACGTCGGGCTGATCCAGTTCAAGGTCGGCACCGGCGGCGAGGCCGTCGAGTACGCCGGCGAGTGGGACCTGCCGCTGAGCCGACCGCTCTACAAGGCTTTCGAGATCTACTTGAAGAGGCGCGGGTGAGCTAGGCGATGACACTGGTCCTGAACGTCGACGGCGACCGCTGGCGCAACCACCTGCGCGCGGTCGCCGATGAGCGCCCGGGCCTTGTCCCGGTGATCAAGGGCAACGGCTACGGGTTCGGCAACGCCCGCCTCGCCCGGAAGGCCGCCTGGCTCGGCGTGGACGCCGTGGGCGTCGGCACCTACGCCGAGGTCGACGAAGTGGCGAGCAGGTTCGACGGCGACATCGTGGTGCTCTCCCCCTGGCGGCCGTTCGGATCCGAGGTCGCAGCGGCGCTCGCCGACCGGGTGATCCACACCGTCGGCCGGCTCGAGGACCTGGCTCTGCTGCTGGACCGCCCTGACCGGCCGCGCGTCCTCCTCGAGCGGATGACCGCGATGAAGCGGCACGGCTTCACCGCCCGCGGCCTGCGCGAGGCGGGTGCACTGATCGCCACGCACAGCGGCGGGCCCGGCGTCCGCGTCGAGGGCGGCTCGTTGCACCTGCCGCTCGACGGTGGTGACGGGAACCTTGCCGAGGCCGAGGCCGCGCTGACCGACCTCGTCGCCGCCGGGCTCGCCCGCCCCGACGACCGCGGCCCGGCCCAGGTCTGGGTCTCCCATCTCGGTCCGGCTGCGCTCGCCGGCCTCGCCGCCCGCTACCCCGAGGTGTGTTTCCGGCAGCGGATCGGCACCGCGCTCTGGCTCGGCGATCGCGGAGCGCTCCGGGTCACCGCGCGCGTCCTGGACGTGCACCCGGTCGACCGGGGCGAGACGTTCGGCTATCGCGGCCGGTCGGTCGCGCGCAGCGGCACCATCGTGGTGGTCTCGGGCGGCACCGCCCACGGGATCGGGCTGGAGGCGCCGAGCGGCGACACCGGTCTGCGATCACGCGCCGGCAGCCTGGCCCGCGGCGGGTTGGACGCGCTCGGCCTGGCCAAGTCGCCGTACACGATCGCGGGCAAGGCCCGTTACTTCGCCGAGCCGCCGCACATGCAGTCCTCGATGCTGTTCCTGCCCTCAGACGCCGAGGTGCCGGCCATCGGCGACGAGGTCGAGGTCCGGGTCCGCTTCACCGCCACCGACGTCGACGCGGTCGTGGTCAGCTGACCCGTCCTCGGTCCACCCGGCGAACGGTGGGTCCGGCTTCAGGATGTCGCGCACGACCTGGACGATCAGGAAGAGCTCGGCGCCGACGCGGATCAGGATGGCCAGCTGGTACGCCGTCGGGTTGTCGCCGCCCCCGGGCGCGAGCCAGCCGCCGAGGTAGAGCCAGACCGCCGCGAAGTAGACCAGTTCGCCGGCCTGCCAGATGAGCAGGTCGCGCCAGTTCGGACGGGCCAGGACTGCCAAGGGGAGCAACCAGAGCACGTACTGCGGCGAGTAGACCTTGTTGACGATGAGGAACGCGGCCACGATCAGGAACGCGAGCTGCGCGACCTGCGGCCGTCGCGGAGCCCGGAGACCGAGGACCAGGACGGCTCCGCACGCGGCGAGGAAAGCGATCCACGAGACGACGTTGATCAGGTGCGCGTCGGTCGCGACGCCCAGCTGGTCGGCCACCAGCCACAGCGACCCGAGGTCGGCGGCCCGTTCGGAGTTGAACGACCAGAAGACCTTCCAGGACTCCATGCCGGTGAGCATCGCCGGGATGTTCACCACGATCCACGCCGCGGCGGCGCCGAAGACCGCGAGCCCGAACTGTGCGCGTCGGTCGGCTGCGTCGTCCGGGTCGTGACCCTCGCGCCGCCGGTAGACCGCATGGATCAGGAACGCGCCGAGCAGGAAGAGCGGATAGAGCTTGGTGGCCACCCCCAGCCCGACCATCACTCCGGCGAGGACCGGTCGGCCGCGCGCCCACGCCCAGAGAGCTCCGGCGGTGAACAGCAGCGCGAGCAGGTCCCAGTTGACCAGGCCGGCCATCAGCAGCGCCGGGGAGAGGACGAACGCCATCGCGTCCCACGGCCGTCCAGGACTCGCACCAGCGAGGAAGAAGACAGTGCCCAGTCCGCACAGGAAGAGCAGCACGGCCGTCACCAGGAAGTAGGTGTTCACCTCGCGGGCCATGCCGGGCAGTCCCCACAGCGCCCCGGTGGTGGTCTCGGCTCGCACCTCTTGAGAGGGACCCGAGGGCATCAGCCCGGTGATCGCTGCCGCGCCCCAGGCGAAGTACGAGATCAGGACCGGGTACTCCATCGCGGGGTAGCGGCCGTCGGTCTCGTACGGCCAGCGCTTCTCGGCGAACCCGCGGCCGGTGTAGAGGTACGGGACGTCGGAGTAGCACATCTTCCCGTAGCGGACGTCCTCGTTGGACCAGTCGGTCTGGCCGCACGGGAACTTCTGGAGAAGGGCCAGCGAGAAGACGACCGAGACCAGCGCGAGCAGGACCCGCACCGGCGTCCACCACGAGTGCGGCCGGGCGCGGCGGCCGACCGGGCCACCGACGACCTCGCTCAGTGCGGCGGCGACCGGGTCCTCCCGAGTCGGGCGGGCGGTCAGAGCCCGCCCGGAGACTCTCTGTCGACGCGCAGCAGGCAACGGGGTCTCCGGTCGGGCTCTTATGCTGCGGACTCCTGCCGCGCGTAGTACTCGACCCGGTCGGCGGAGGTCTGTCGTGACTGCGGACCGTCGCAGTTCGGGTTGAGGATCGGGCAGTCGGTCGGCGGCGGGCAGTCGGGGTCACCCGGGACGTTCGAGCAGACGCCGTTCTCCACCGGCTCCTGCGGGCAGTCCGGGTCACCCGGCACGTCCGAGCAGACGCCGTTCTGGACCGGCTCGGTCGGGGTCGGCGTCGGGGTCGGCGTCGGGGTCGGCGTCGGCGTGATCGTCAGCGTCGGCTTCGGCGGTCTCGGCTTCCTCGTCGGCACCGGGGCGTGCCCGTTCGACGGCGCCTTGCCGTCGACGTTCGCGGGCTTCGGGAACTTCTCTTCCTCGAGCCCGTCCATGACGCTCTCCATCACCGCGGCGAAGGTGCGCGCGGGGTACTCGCCACCGTAGAAGGTCGGCATGTAGTCCTGCAGCGGTCCGTTGCCCTTGCCGCGCACGTACATGACGGCGGTGGCCACCTGCGGGGTGTAGCCGACGAACCAGGACGAGACCACGTCACCCTTGTCGTTGGTGGCGGTGCCGGTCTTGCCGGCGACCGGGCGGTCCAGCTTGGCGTTCGTGCCGGTGCCGTCGCTGACCACCTTCTGCAACGCGTAGCTGACGTCCGAGGCGATGTCCTCGTCGAGGGCCCGGTCGCTCTTCTTCGGCGCCGTGTAGAGCACCTCGTCGTTGCTGGCGCGGGTGACCTTCGAGATCACGAAGGTGTCGTGGTGCAGCCCGCCGTTGGCGATGGTCGCGTAGGAGTTGGCCATGTTGATCGGACTGACCGTCGCGGAACCGAGAGCGACGCCGGTCTCTTCGCGCAGACCGGTCCGGTCGCCTCCCGGATCCTTCGGCACGCCGAGGGCGTTGGCCATCGCGACGATCTTCTTCGGCCCGTTCGTCATCGCCTGGGTCATGTCGATGAACGCGGTGTTGACCGAGTTCTCGGTGGCACCGAGGAGGCTGATCCGGCCGTAGCTGCGGCCGCCGGAGTCACCCTGGTTGCTGAACTCGGTGTCGCCGACCTCCATCGGGGAGTTGCCGTCGAAGGTGTCCTTCAGGCTGAACCCGTCCTTGATGCCGGCAGCGACTGCGAACGCCTTGAAGGTCGAGCCCGGCGGTCCGCCCAGGGCGGCCCAGTTGAGCTGGCTCTGCAGGTAGTCCTGGCCGCCGTAGAAGCCGAGCAGGGCACCGGTCTTCACGTCGACCGAGGCGGTCGCGACGTGCAGCTGCTTGTCGCCGAGCCCCTTGCCCTCGGGGCGCTGCTCGGCGACTGCTTCGCGGGCCGCGTTCATCGCCTTGCGGGTGAAGGTGGTGGTCACCCGGAGCCCGCCGGCGTCGATCTGCGCCTCGTCGAAGCCGAGCCGGAGCAGCTCCTTCTTGACCATGTCGAGCATGAAGCCCTTCTGGCCGCCGTACAGGTTGCTGGTGGTCTGCTTCTTGCGGGGCGGCAGCTCACCGGAGATCTCCGCGGCCTCGTCGGCGTCCAACGTGCCCGCGGCGACCATGCTGCGCAGGACGTAGTCGTAGCGGCCGAGCAGAGCGGCGCGCGAGTCGTCGTTGCGGTCCGGACTCAGGTAGTTCGGCGAGTTCAGGACCGCGGCGAGCATCGCGGCCTGCGAGGTGTTGAGCTTGCTCGCCGGGATGCCGAAGAAGGCTTGCGAGGCGGCCTCGACGCCGTACGCGCCGCGACCGAAGTAGATGGTGTTGAGGTAGCCCTCGAGGATCTCGGACTTCGACTGCTGCTGCTGGATCTTCAGCGACAGGAAGGCTTCCTTGATCTTCCGCTTGAAGGTCCGCTCCTGGGTCAGGTAGAGGATCTTCACGTACTGCTGGGTGATCGTCGAGGCGCCCTGGGTGGAGCCGCCCTTGGCGTTGGAGAACGCAGCACGCAGGATGCCCTTGGGGTCGATGCCCTTGTTGGTCCAGAAGGAACGGTCCTCCGCGGCGACGACGGCGTCCTGCATCACCTGCGGGATGTCGGCCAGCGGGATCGACTCACGGTTCTGGGTGGCGAAGTTGCCGAGCTCGGTCTTGCCGCCGGCGTAGTAGACCTTGGTGGTCTGCGCCTGGAACGCCTCGTTGGGGTCCGGGATCTCCGTCGACCGGTAGGCGAAGTAGAAGACCGCGCCGATGAACAGAGTGCCGACGACCGCGGCGATCAGGCCGATCCGCAACCACTTGCGGAACAGTTCCTTGCGGGTCGGCTTGCCCTTGCGGCTCTGCGGCTTGCCGTTCTTGGCCCCGTTCGCGGGTCGACCGGTCGAGGTCTTCTTCGCGGCGGGGCGCCCGCCGTTCGGGCGGGGCCTCGGGGTGCTGCCACTCACGAGTTGATCTCCAGGGGAAGGAATTGCAGGTCAGGTGCGGGCACGCCGGAGCACGCGCCCGGCGCGCGGCGCTGGATCGAGGGTACGGGGTGAGTCTGAGAATTTGCCTATCGAATGCCTGGACCGGTGGGTGGTTCCGCCTCATTCACGGGACTGGGGTCGGTGGATCGACGTACCGTGCCACGGAACCATTTCTACGGGGGTACACGGTGCACACCACTTCTTCACGCCAGAACGCGCTCGGTCGCGCCCTGGTGGCGATCACGCTCAGCCTGGCGGTCGTCCTGTCCGGAGCCGCGCTCACGCCGGCTTCCGCCGTCGCGGGGCCGTCCGGGCTCTCGCCCGACAGCGGCGAGACCGTGCCGACCACACCCGTCTTCAGCTGGGACCGGCTCGCCGGCGCCACCGCGTACGACGTCGAGGTCTACGACGGTGCGACCAAGGTCACGTCGGTCGCGAACACCGTGAACAACCAGTGGGTCCCCTCCGCGGTCGAGCTCCCGACCGACAAGCCGCTGACCTGGCGCGTCCGCGGGTCGGTCGCCGGCGTGGAGTCCGACTGGTCCGACGGCAGCTTCACCCGGGCGGCGATCAGCGCCCCGGCGCTGGTCACCCCCGACGACGGCGAGCAACTGAACCAGCCCGGTGAGCCGCTGGTCTA
The DNA here is from genome assembly GCA_036676945.1 of Marmoricola sp. Classification (GTDB taxonomy): domain Bacteria; phylum Actinomycetota; class Actinomycetes; order Propionibacteriales; family Nocardioidaceae; genus Marmoricola. The sequence continues at coordinate 2,515 of JAKFBZ010000131.1, read as the reverse complement.
CCGGTGGGAGGCCGTGCCCGGAGCGGTGGACTACACGATCGAACGCAGTCTGGACGAGGGCTTCGTCGACCCCGCCCAGGTCACGAAGTACACGACCAAGGCGACGATGTACGCGCCGAACGCGATCCCGGTCGACCAGACCTACTACTGGCGCGTCATCGCGAACCTGAAGTCCGGGGTGAAGTCGTCGTACTCCCAGGTCCGGGGCTACACGATCAAGGCAGTCATCCTCAGTGGTGGCTCGACATCGGTCCCGCAGTTGCCGCAGACCCCCTCCAACGGGGCGACCGTGGAGGACGTCGTCCTCGACTGGCACCCGATCGACGGAGCGACGACGTACCGGCTGCAGATCAGCACCGACAGTAATTTCCTCAACGGCGTCACGACGGTCAGCGGCATCACCTCGACCCGGTACTCGCCGGCGACCACGCTGGACAACGACCAGTACTGGTGGCGGGTCGCACCGGTGAACGCAGACGGTGTCCAGACCCCGTTCAGTGACACCACTCCGGTGTGGACCTTCATCCGGGCCTGGGACCACCAGCCCGAACTGCTCTACCCGGCCGACAACAGCACCGTCAGCCGCCCGTTCTTCTTCCAGTGGACCGCGACCGAGTTGGCGTCGAACTACCGCATCGAGATGCACACCAACGAGACGTTCACTCCGGCCAGCGAGATCATCGACTGCACGACGGTGCATACGACCTATGTGCCGAGCCGGAGCGCCGGTGACTGCTGGCCCGGCGCCGCGAACACCTACTACTGGCGCGTCGTCGCGCTCGACGAACCCAAGGGCGTCGACAGCGAGGTCATCTTCAGCGACGTGCACCGGTTCACTTTCGACCCGGCACTGATCACTCAGACAGCCCCGGCTGACGGCGCCACCGTGCAGATCCCCGTGCTGCGTTGGGAGCCCTACCCGGAGGCGGACGAGTACCGGGTGACGATCACCAACGTGAGCTCCGGCTCGTCCGACAGCCAGGACACGGTCACCACCGAGTTCGTCTGGCCCAACAAGCTGACGAACGGCGCCACCTACCGCTGGCATGTCCGGCCGGTCTTCAGCGACGGCCGCCTCGGAGCGCCCCTGCTCGCAGCCAGCCAGCCGACCTTCACCGCGCAGGACCCGCCCGCTGGCGCTGGTTCGACGCCGACGTCCCTGTCGGCGGAGAGCGCTGACCAGCGTCCGCCGCTGCTGACCTGGGACGCTGTCGCGGGCGCCACCGGCTACAAGATCCAGGTGCGTCCGAACGGCACCACGGGCGGCTGGACCTACCTGAACGCCAGCGACGGGACCACCTTCCCGTACGCAGCGGGCAGCGACACGACCGGTCTGTTCATGGCGCCGGGCCTCTACGAGTGGCGGGTCGAGACGGTCGGCACGAACCCGATCGTCACCAGCAGTTCTTCGACGTACCAGATCCTGCCCTTCGGCGCCGTCGGAGGCTTCCGAGCGGCGATGACCGGTCTGGCTTCGGGCAGTTCGGGCACCTCCTGCGAGGCGTCACTCCCCGACGACTGCGACCACCTGCGCCAGACCCCGGTGCTGCGGTGGAATCCGGTCCCTGGCGCGGCGAACTACCGCCTGGTCATCTCTCGCGACCAGAACCTGACCAACCCCGTCCTGACCACGACCGTGCACGGCTCCAACATGTGGATGCACACCGCGGCACTGCCGGACGCCGATGCCGGCACGGCGTACTACTGGGACGTACAACCGTGCGGCCCGTCGGGAGTCTGCGCGATCCAGGGGCCGGCTCAGCACCGGTTCGACAAGCAGGGTCTGCAGGTCCAGCTCCTCTCGCCGCTCGGTGGCGTCGCGCGGGCGAACGACATCACGTTCACCTGGACCGACTACCTCGCCACGCTGCTGGCCGACGACGGCACCGGATCGTCCCTCTCCACCCCGGCCGGCACAGAGGCGAGGCAATACCGGATCCAGGTCAGCACGGTCCCGGACTTCAGTTCGCTGCTCGACAACAAGGTCGTCGATCAGCGCACGTACACCCCTTGGGACCGCACCTACCCCGAAGGCCAGCTGTTCTGGCGGGTCCAGGCGATCGACGGTTCCGAGAACCCGCTGCCGTGGTCGCAGACCGGCATCGTGCAGAAGACGTCGCCCGGCCCGGTCCTCACCGTGGGTCACAACCACATCACCTACAGCGGTTCGATCACCCTCGGCTGGTCGCCGCTCGCCTACGCCAAGACCTACCAGGTGCAGGTCTTCTCCGCGGGCGCGGCGATGGACACCGCCACGCCCCTGCTCAACCAGGCGGGCCTGAAGCAGAACTCGTACACGCCCGCGACCACCCTCACCCCGGGGAACTATCAGTGGAGGGTCCGTCGTGCGGATGCCGACGACCGGTACGGCCAGTGGAGCGCGACCGGGTTCTTCTCCTCGGCGGGCGCCGCCCCCACCCTGCTCAACCCCAGCCCCGGCGCCTCGGTGCTGGGCAACGGGGCGCTCTTCACCTGGGAGTCGTCCTCGACGACCGCACCGGTGGCGTCGTACCGG
>JAKFBZ010000130.1:0-3520 GCA_036676945.1 Marmoricola sp. | reverse complement strand
GCGATCACCGCGGACACCCCGGTCGAGCTGGCCGAGGTCGTCGAGCGGGCGGACCTGGATCCGCGCGTGCACGTGATGCTCCTGTCCGGCCGCGGCAAGGGCTTCTGCGGCGGCTACGACCTCTCCATCTTCGCCGAACGCAGTGCGCCGGACGGCAGCGCGGACCCGCGGACCGGGACTGTGCTCGACCCCACCACGCAGCTGGAGAACCACGACCCGTCCCGCACCTGGGACCCGATGGTCGACTACCAGATGATGAGCCGGTTCAACCGTGGCTTCTCCTCGCTCCTGCACGCCAACAAGCCGACGGTGGCCAAGCTGCACGGCTTCGCGGTCGCCGGCGGCACCGACATCGCCCTGCACTGTGACCAGATCATCTGCGCCGACGACACCAAGATCGGCTACCCGCCGACCCGGGTCTGGGGCGTGCCGGCCACCGGGCTGTGGGCGCACCGCCTCGGCGACCAGCGCGCCAAGCGGCTGCTGCTCACCGGTGACTGCCTGACCGGCAAGCAGGCCGAGGAGTGGGGGCTGGCGATCGAGTCCTGCCCGGCCGAGGAACTGGATGCGCGGGCCGAGGCGTTGGTGGCTCGGATCGCGGCGCTGCCGATCAACCAGCTGATCATGGTGAAGCTCGCGCTCAACAGCGCACTGCTGGCCCAGGGCGTGATGAACTCGGCGATGGTCAGCACCGTCTTCGACGGCATCTCCCGGCACACGCCGGAGGGCTACGGCTTCGCCCAGCGGTCGATGGAGGTGGGCTTCCGCGAGGCTGTCCGGGAACGCGACGAGCCGTTCGGGGATCACAAGCAGAACCGCCCGGGCGACTGATGGCCCGTCAACAGGTCGACGCCGCGGTCCTGATCCCGATCTACACCGACGAGCGCGGACCGGTGGTCGTCTTCACCGAGCGCAGCGCCGACCTGCGCAAGCACGCCGGCGAGATCTCGTTCCCCGGCGGCCGGCGCGACCCGGGGGAGGACCTGGTCACCACCGCGTTGCGTGAGGCGGAGGAGGAGATCGGCCTGCCCCGCGACCTGGTCGAGGTGGTCGACGAGCTGCCGCCGATCGGCACCTTCGTCAGCGGGTACCGGATCCATCCGTTCGTCGGCCGGATCGCGCCGGGCACCGCGTGGACGATCCACCCGGTCGAGGTCGCGCAGGTCCTGGAGTTCCCGGTCGCCGACCTGGTCCGGGGCCACCGGCGGGAACGTCTGTGGAGCAAGGGGGTTCCGGTCCCCACGGACACCTACACGGTCGACGGGCAACTGGTCTGGGGCGCGACCGCCCGGATCGTGCGCGAGCTGCTGGAACGATTGCCAACCTGACCCCGCCACGCCACGATTCGGAGCATGCACCGCTTCCACGGGCTGCACGGGCCGAACATCCGTGGCGTCCGCCCGTACCAGGTGATCGGTCTGGTCTGGTTCGCGAACGTGGTCGGCGCCGCGATCCTGATGATCGACTACTTGATCGTGCTGCCCTTCCCCGAGGACGTCTCCACCACGGAGATCGTCCGCGGGAACGTGATCCTCGGCCTGGCGCTCGTCGTGTTCTCCTGGATCGTCCTGGGGGTCGTCGGCGCTCCGCAGGCGCATCGTGCCCTCGACTGGACGGTGCGCGGGATGGCGCCCGACGCGGACGAATGCCGGCGCACCCTGATGCTGCCGTGGTGGCTGTTCTGGATGCAGGTCTCGCTCTGGGCGTTCTCCTGCGTGGTCTTCTTCGTGGCCAACCTCCACGTCAGCACGATGTACGCGCTGCAACTCGCGACGGCGGTGATCATCAGCGGGCTCGCCACCGCGGCGACGACGTACCTGCTCTGCATGCGGCTCTTCCGTCCCGCGACGGCGCGGGTCCTCGAGATCGCCCCGCCGGAGCGCGGCTGGGCCGCCGGGGTCGGGGAGAAGGCGGTCTTCATCTGGGCGCTCACCACCGGGGTGCCGATGCTCGGCCTGATCCTGATGATCGCCTTCGCGGGCGAGTCCGGCGTCTCGCTGGACCAGCTCGCGGTCAGCGGCCTCGTCGTCGGGCTCGGCGCGCTGGTGACCGGGCTGTTCGCGACCGTGCTGTTCGCGAAGTCGGTCGGTGAACCGCTGCGGACCCTGACCAACGCGCTCGCCGAGGTGACCGACGGCGATCTCTCCGTCTCGGTCCGGGTGGACGACGCCGGCGAGATCGGGCAGTTGCAGGTGGGTGTGAACCAGATGGTGACCGCGCTCCAGGAGCGGGAGCAGCTGCGGGACCTGTTCGGTCGTCACGTCGGCGAGGACGTCGCGCGGCTCGCGCTCCAGCAGGGCGTGGCGCTCGGCGGCGAGGAGCGCGAGGTGGCGGCCCTCTTCGTCGACATCATCGGCAGCACGACGTACGCTGCCCAGCGGCCTCCCGGCGAGGTCGTCGCCGCGCTGAACCGCTTCTTCGAGGTGGTCGTCAGCGTCGTCTCCGAGCACGGCGGACTGGTGAACAAGTTCGAGGGGGATGCGGCGCTCTGCATCTTCGGCGCGCCCCTGGAACTGTCCGACCCGGCCGCGTCCGCGCTCGGTGCGGCCCGGACGATGGCCGCTCGGCTCCGCGCCGAGGTGCCGGACCTGGACGCCGGGATCGGCGTCTCCCACGGGCTGGTGATCGCCGGCAACATCGGGTCCGCCGAGCGCCTCGAGTACACGGTCATCGGCGACCCGGTGAACGAGGCCGCCCGGCTCACCGAACAGGCCAAGGACCGACCGGAGCGGGTGGTCGCCTCCGAGCGGATCGTCGGGCGCGCCGAGGCCGGCGAGCGCTCGCGCTGGCGGCTGCTGGAACCGATCCTCCTGCGGGGCCGGCTCGATCCGACGACCCTGGCCGTGCCGGTCGCCCCCTAGGATCACCGCATGGGTCAAGGAATGCAGCGCGGTGTCGCAATCGTCCTCGTGGTGGCACTGGTGCTCACCTCAGTATGGGTCGGTGGCAATGTCCTCGGTCCGATCGGCGTCGTGGTCTTCGCCGTGGTCGGTGCGGTGGTCGCCTGGCTGCTCTTCCGGAATCCGCCGTCCGAGAGCTAGGGCAACCACCGGGTCGCCGACCCTGTCGAGATGCCGTGCAGAACGTCGAAACCCCTTATTCTTAGGGCTTTTCTGTCGGTGGTCCTCCGTAGAGTTCTTCCATGACCTCGACCACGACTCTCGACACCGCGGCGCTGCTCGCTGCTGCTCGTCGTAATCGTGCCGAGGCCTGCGAGGCCGAGGCCCAGTTGCTCGAGCACGCGCTCGCCTGGGCGGAGCTGCACCGGGTCGAGGACCCCGACGAGACCGTGATCGCGACCTTCGGTGACACCCCGATCTCGCTGGCCGGCGAGGGCGCTCCGCACGTCTCGCACTTCGCGGTGGTCGAGTTCGGTGCCGTGATCGGGATGAGCCGGCGTTCGGTCGAGTCGCTGATCGCCGACGTCCTGGACCTGGGACACCGGCTGCCGCGGACCTGGTCGCGGGTCACCGGCCGCAGCCTGAAGAGCTGGCGGGCCCGGCACATCGCCCAGGCCACC
>JAKFBZ010000129.1:0-3359 GCA_036676945.1 Marmoricola sp. | reverse complement strand
CACGATGGCGCCGGCGAGGACGATCCACTTGGTCACGGGTCCGGTCAGTTTTCCGGCGATCTGTCGATGCATGCGGCTATTCCAGCAGAGATCACCGACAATCCGCCTCCTTCTTTTCGCCTGGATCGCCAGCGATGTTGACAGGCCGCCCGGTCAGTCTCGTTTCGTCATCCGGCCAGGTCCGTGACGACCTCGGCGCCGGGCAGTTCGGCGAGCAGCCGGCCGGGAAGGATCAGTTTGGAACCGCGGATCCCGCTGCCGATCAGCACGATCCCGGTCGTCGGGACCCGGGCGTCGACCAGCAGGCGCCACGCGGTCGGGACGCCGATCGGGGTGATCCCGCCGTACTCCATGCCGGTCTCGGTCACCGCCCGGTCGTGGTCGAGGAACGAGCACTTGCGCACGTCGAGCAGCCGCTTGATCCGGCTGTTCACATCGGCCCGGGTGTCGCCGCGGACCACACAGGCGGCGATCCGCTCCTCGCCCTCGCGCTTGCCCGCGATCACGACGCAGTTCGCGCCGGCGTCCAGCGGGACCCCGTACACATCCACGGTGGCGGCGGTCTCGGCCAGGTCCGGGTCGATCGCGACGACGCCCACCTCCGCTGCCGGGGCCCAGGTGCGGAGCAGGTCGGCCACCGGCGGTGCGACCAGGTGCAGGTTCTCCAGGACCGGGACGGTGGTGAGGGTGCCGAGGGTGTGGACGGACATGCCATGCACCGTAAACGGTGGGTTGGCACGCGCGACACCTCGCGGCCATCCGCGGTGCCGACAGTGTTGTCATGGCACTGGGTCTCGTCCGTCCCGCGGTCCGCGCCCGTTCGGCGCAGCGGCCCTCCCGACCGTCGGTGATCGCCCATCGCGGCGCGAGCGGTCACCGTCCCGAGCACACGCTCGCGGCGTACGAGCTCGCCTTCCGGCTCGGCGCGGACTCCGTCGAGCTCGACCTGCTCGCCACCCGCGACGGGGTGATCGTCTGTCGTCACGACCTGGAGCTCTCCCGGACCACGGATGTGGCGGCGCGACCCGAGTTCGCGCACCTGCGCCGCACGATCGAGATCGACGGTGCCGAGGTCAGCGGCTGGTTCGTCCACGACCTCGACCTCGACGAGTTGCGGGAGCTTCGGGTCCGCGAGCGCTGGCCGAAGAAACGGCCGGGCAGCGCGTCGTTCAACGGCCGGTACGCCGTCGCGACGCTGCAGGAAGTGCTCGACCTCGTCGACGCCGAATCGGCGCGCGCCGGGATCGGCCTCGGTGTGCACGCCGAGCTGAAGTCGGTGAAGCACCTGCGCGAGCAGGGGATCGACCTGACCGCACTGATCGGCGACTCGGCCGCGTCGGCGCGGCCGGAGGTCGCCTGGTTCGGGTTCGAGTCAGATGCACTGCGCCGGCTCGACGTGGTCGGGCCGGTGCTGCGGCTGTTCGACAAGGCGCCCAACCCGATCGCGCTGGCGCGGGCGACCGAGTACGCCAACGGGATCGCCGTACGCCGCAAGGCCGTCTTCCCGCGCGACGCCCACGACCGCACCGGGCGGCCGAGCGGCGTGGTCGAGAAGGCGCACCGCCGCGGTCTGTCGGTCCTGGTGTGGACCCACCGGGCCGAGAACCAGCACCTTCCCGCCGACTTCCGCATCGGCACCACCGCCCACGCCCACGGTGATGCCGTCGGGGAGGCCGAGCTCTTCTACCGGGCCGGCGTCGACGGCCTGATCACCGACTTCCCCGAGCTCGCCGTCATGGCCCGGGACCGGGTCGAGGACGCCGCCCCGGACATCGGGTCTGTCGAGATGCGCTGACCGACGCAGTACCGTGAGCACGTGGGGAACGAAGACTGGCAGGACCAGCCCCCGGTGACGCGCGCCGTCGTGGGTTTCGCCGACGCGCTCGTCACCCTGGGCACCGACGGTCTGGGTTACACGGTGCGGATGACCGGGAAGGCGGAGACGTTCCTCGACGAGTCGATCGGCTTCCTGCAGGACGCGCGGCCGCTGGTCATCGCACTCACCGACGCCGTCGACTCCGGCCTGATCGACGACGTGCGCCGGGTCATGCGGATCACCGAGGCCACCGTCACCCAGATCGCCCTGGTCAGCAACCGCCTCGACCAGGCGGCCACCCAGCTCGCCAAGCTCGTGCCGAGCGTCGACCGGACCGCGGCGGGCATGAAGAAGCTGCTGCCGGTGATCGAAGGACTCCCGGAGACCCAGGAGGACATCCGGGTCGCGCGGGACGCGGTGCAGCGGGTCGAGGCGTTGGTGAACGCCACCCTCGGCGGGCTGGACGTGATCCCGGGGGCCAAGCTCGTCAAGGGCATCGGCGGCGGCGTCGTCGGCGGCCTGTCCGGGCGACGTGCCCCGGCCGTCGAGCCGGACTGACGCATCGCGACGACCCGGTGTAGACAGGCGGCGGGCCGACCGACCGATCGGTGAGATTGCACGATGTCGGGCCGATCGTCCAGACCTGAACGGGCTAGTGCGTTCGGGCTATCCCAGACCTGTTGAAACCTGATGAATTCACCCATCAAGCCTGCCACGTCTGTGCCGGTCCGACCGGATTCGTCCGCTTCGCTGTCTCCGGACGGGCCATACCGAAGGGGTCATGGACTCAATCTGGAAAGCGGGTTGACAGTGGCCGAACAAGGCCGGCCGAGGCAGTGGTTGGGGGCTGCGGTGTCGACGTATCAGACGAATTGACGGGGGCCTGATCGGGCGAGCTCCGATAGTGGAGAAGGCTCGACATGACACTCACCGCAGACGTTTCAGGTACGCAAAGCCACGCGATCTCCGGCCGGAGGATGGTCTCCATCCTCTGCACCTTCGCGTTGATGATCGCCGGCCTGGCCGGCATAGGACTCGCCACGGCAACCCCCGCGAACGCGGTACCGCTGCCGACCGGCGACGGCGTCAGTTACACCCTCGAGGGCTGTCGCAACAACGGCGACATCTCGTTGCCCGACGGCAACGGCGATTTCCTGTGCCCGGACGCGTCCTATACGTCCGGCAACCTGGGCAAGGGTTGGAACGAGCTCGACCTGGTCCCGCTCCGGGTCACGGTCAAGGCCGGTAACTCGGCCCCGGCCACCCAGAACTTCACCTTCGCCATCGCGGTGGACAACTGCAGTGACGGCAGCGGCGCCGCCGGCTGCACGACCGGGCGGCCCGGGTACGACGTACTGTCGTCCGACTCCGGCGGCACCCCGGTGAAGAACACGGCGTTGTCGACCGGCACCTGCGGCACGGTGACCGCGAGCGGCCCGCTGTACGCGGCGCCCGGCGTCGGTGGCACCGGCACGACGCTCTACCGGACTGTCAGCGTCACCGGACAGGCGAAGAACAGCACGTGTGTGTACGACGCGTTCGC
>JAKFBZ010000128.1:0-19844 GCA_036676945.1 Marmoricola sp. | reverse complement strand
CCGGCCCGGGAGGCGCGGTACAGCTCGTCGATGATCGCCTCGTCGACGATCGAGTTGGCCTTGATCCGGATCCGGGCCGGCAGGCCGGCCTCGTGGTTGGCGATCTCGACGCGGATCCGGTCGATCAGCCCGGAGCGGACCGAGTCCGGGGCGACCATCAGCTGCTCGTAGGACGCGTTCCGTGACCAGCCGCTCAGGTTGTTGAACAGGTGCGCGACGTCCTCGCCGATCGCCTCGTCGGTGGTCAGCAGCCCGAAGTCCTCGTACATCCGTGCGGTCTTCGGGTTGTAGTTGCCGGTGCCGATGTGGGTGTACCGCTTGATCCCGTCGGGCTCCTCGCGGACGACCATGGCGAGCTTGCAGTGGGTCTTGAGTCCGACGAGACCGTAGACGACGTGGCACCCGGCCTGCTCGAGCTTGCGGGCCCAGCGGATGTTGGCCTGCTCGTCGAAGCGGGCCTTGATCTCGACGATCACCAGGACCTGTTTGCCGGCCTCGGCTGCGTCGACGAGGGCGTCGATGATCGGGGAGTCACCGGAGGTCCGGTAGAGGGTCTGCTTGATCGCCAGCACATGCGGGTCGGCGGCAGCCTGCTCGATGAACCGCTGCACCGACGTACTGAACGAGTCGTAGGGGTGGTGCAGCAGGACGTCGCTGCGGGAGACCGCCTTGAACACGTCGACCGGCGAGGCCGACTCGACCGGCGCCAGCAGCTTGTGGGTCGACGGCAGGAAGGCCGGGTACTTCAGGTCCTGCCGGTCCAGGTCGCCGATGTCGTGGAGCCCGCGCAGGTCCAGGGGACCCGGGAGCCGGAAGACCTCTTCGTCGGTGACACCGAGCTCGGAGATGAGCAGTTGCAGCACGTGGTCGTCGATCGTCTCCTCGACCTCGAGGCGGACCGGCGGGCCGAAGCGCCGCCGCAGCAGTTCCTTCTCGAGCGCCTTGAGCAGGTTCTCGGCGTCGTCCTCCTCGACCTCGAGGTCCTCGTTGCGGGTGACCCGGAAGGTGTGTGCCGCCTTGACGTCCATCCCCGGGAAGAGGCGCTTGAGGTGCTCGCCGATCACGTCCTCGAGGGGGACGAACCGCTGGTTGCCGAGCGCCACGAAACGGCTGAAGCTCTGCGGGACCTTGACGCGCGCGAAGTGCTCCTTGCCGGTCTTCGGGTTCTCGACCAGGACGGCGAGGTTGAGCGACAGGCCGGAGATGTAGGGGAACGGGTGTGCCGGGTCGACCGCCAACGGTGTCAGCACCGGGAAGACGCGCTCCTTGAACAGCCGCTTGCACTGCCGCTGCTCGTCGCGGTCCAGGTCGTCCCAGCGGACCAGCTGGATGCCTTCGTCTGCGAGCGCCGGGACCACGTCCTCCCGGAACACGCGTGCGTGCCGGGAGGCGAGCGTCGCCGTCTCGGCCCAGATCTGGGCGAGCACTTCGCGCGGCATCAGGCCGGAAGCGGCCCGGACGGCGACCCCGGCCGCGATCCGTCGCTTGAGGCCCGCGACGCGGACCATGAAGAACTCGTCGAGGTTGCTCGCGAAGATCGCCAGGAACCGGGCGCGTTCGAGCAGCGGGAGGCTGGTGTCCTCGGCCAGTTCCAGGACGCGTTGGTTGAACCGGAGCCAGGACAGCTCCCGGTCGAGGAAACGGTCGTCGAACCGGCCGTCGCCGAGATCGTCCGCCTCCGGCTCGTACGGCGGATCGACGTCGAACGGGGTGACCACCCGCAGGCTCGACTCGAGCGGCCCTTCTTCAGGGTCGGACGGGAAGCTCTCGGTGGTCATGAAAGGCAGTCTGGCACCACGAGGTGAATTGGAGGTGAAGTAGTTTTCCGACCATGCCCTCACTCCGGATCACAGTCGAGACCGCCATCCTCCGCGCCGCGGTCGGCCTCCCCGAGCGCGTCCAGCGGGCGCTGCTGGGCAAGCCGGTCGTCATCGACGGACAGACCTTGGCCACCGACACCCAGATGATGCTGAAGCTGCAGGAGCTGACCAAGCAGCCGGGGCTCGGCATGCTCGGGCTGGAGGAGTCGCGAGCGATCGTGACCGTCCAGGGCCAGATGGTGGCCGGGAACCAGCCGATCGGGGCCGTCCGTGAGGTGGTCGTCGACGGCGGCGAGGGCCCGAGGGACGCCCGGCTGTACATCCCGTCCGCGCGTCTCGGCGCCGACCGGGTCCCCACGCTGCTCTTCATCCACGGGGGCGGCCACGGGCTCGGTGACCTGGACAGCCACGACGGTGCTTGCCGCCACCTCGCCGAGCACTCCGGTGTCCAGGTCCTGTCCGTGGACTACCGGCTCGCTCCCGAGCACCCGTTCCCCGCCGGCGTCGACGACTGCTTCGCGGCGTACCAGTGGCTGGTGAAGAACGCCGACAGCCTGAACGCAGACCCCGACCGGCTGGCGGTGGGCGGCGACTCGGCCGGAGGCAATCTCGCCGCGGCCACGGCGCTGCAGGCCGCCGAGGCGGGTCTGCCGATGGCCTTCCAGTTGCTGATCTATCCGGTCACGGACCTGGTGAACCGGAGCGCGAGCAGGGACCTCTTCGACGGCGGCGGCCTCTACCTCGAGCGGCCCGGGATGGAGAAGCTCACCGACTGGTACCTCCCTGACCCGGCGGATCGCGCGCATCCGCTCGCCTCGGTCAGCCTGCGCGCCGAACTGCCGCCGGGTCTGGCACCCGCGTTCGTCGTCACCGCCGGGTTCGACCCGCTGCGCGACGAGGGCGAGGCCTACGCGCGGCTGCTCGCCGAGAACGGCGTCGAGGTCGAGGTCAAGCGGTACGCCGGGATGATCCACGGCTTCTTCAACATCGTCGGCATCGGCCGCGAGGCACGTGCCAACGCGGTCGACATCGCCGAGCGGCTGAAGGCCGCGCTGGCCTGATCAGATCAGCTCGGGCAGTACCGGTCCGCGGTACTGGACCTCGGTGCGCACCGTCGTGAAGCCCTGGCGGTCGTAGACCGCGATCGCCGGGTCGTTGTCGCCGTCGACGTAGAGGATCACGTCGTCGACGCCCTGGGTGGCCAGGTGCGCCAGGCCGACGTTGGTCAGCACGCTGCCGAGGCCGCGGCCGGCTGCCTTCGGGTTGGTGGCGACGACGTACACCTCGCCGTACGGCGGGTTCTCGTCGCGGTGCACCTTGGTCCAGTGGAAGCCGAGGATCTCGGGGTTCAGCGGGTCCTCGTCCTCGGGGACGGCGAGGAAGAGGCCCTCGGCGTCGAACCAGGCCTCGCCGGTGCGCTCCCGGAAGTCCTCCGAGGTCAGATGGCCCTGCTCCGGGTGGTGCGAGAACGCCGCCGCGTTGACCGCGAGCAGTGCCTCCTCGTCGGCCGGTGTGAACGTCCGGATCCGCACGCCCGGTGGCGCGTTCAGCGCGGTGACCGGGAGCGCGGTCGGCCGGGTCATGATCCGCAGCTCGCGTTCCTTGGGGATGCCCATCCGCGCCGCCAGCCGGCCCGCCGACGGGTGGTCGCCGTGCGACCAGGCCTCGATCTTGTCGGTGGTGGCCAGAGCCGCCTTGGCCAGCGCGGTGCCGACCCCTTTGCCCCGCGCTTCCGGGTGGACGGCGAGATCCAGGATCTGACCGTGCAACAGGGCGAAGCCGCCGTCGCCGAGCCAGAGCGCCGCGTCGCGCAGGCCGCGGTACTTCAGCTGGAGGCAGGCCTGCTCGTTGAGGGTGATCACGCCGTCGGCGACGTCAGCCGCCTCGGCGATCCGGCGCACCTCGGCGGCAGGGCCGGTCCCGCTGTTCGAGTCGAAGTCGTTCGGGTCGATCCGGGCCAAACTCACGTGTGCTGCCTCAATTCGCTGGCACGTCCTCGCGGTCGCGGTTCTTGTCCTTCGGGGGGAGCACGAAGCGGTAGCCCACGTTGCGCACTGTCCCGATCAAGGACTCGTTCTCCGGACCCAGCTTGGCACGCAACCGGCGGACGTGGACGTCCACGGTCCGGGTGCCGCCGAAGTAGTCGTAGCCCCAGACCTCCTGCAGCAGCTGCTCACGGGTGAAGACCCGCCCCGGGTGCTGCACCAGGTACTTGAGCAGCTCGAACTCCTTGAAGGTGAGGTCGAGCGTGCGGCGGCCGAGCTTCGCGGTGTACGTCGCCTCGTCGACCACGACCTCCCCGCCGCGGATGATGTGCGCCTCGGGGTCGTTGGGGTCCTTCGACGCGTCCAGCTTGCCGAGCGCGATCCGGATCCGGGCGTCGATCTCGGCCGGGCCGGAGGTCTCCAGGAGTACGTCGTCCATGCCCCAGTCGGCCGCCACCACGGCGAGACCGCCCTCGGTGACGATCAGCAGCACGGGCTGGTCGGAGCCGGTCGTCCGGATGAGCCGGCACAGGTCACGAGCGTGGGCCAGGTCGCGTCGGCCGTCGATCAGGACCAGGTCGCTGGACGGTGCTTCGAGGAGCGCACTGCCCTCGGCCGGCAGGATCTTCACCTGGTGCGGGAGCAGGGCGAGCCCGGGCAGCACGTCGGCAGAGGGTTGCAGGGCGCTGGTCAGCATCAGCAGCGTGCTCATGCGGCGCACCTCCCTCCGACTCAGGCAGGGCCTGGTCTTCGTCGATGAGGAAGGATATCCAACATGAACGGTCGGGTTTCGCAGGATGACTCAACCAGCGGACATGTCACCTTCCGCTACTGGGCCTCCGCGCGCGCCGCGGCGGGGGTCGCGGAGGAGCAGATCCCGGTCGACGGGCCGCTTCCGCTCGCCGTCCTGATCGACCGGGTGCTCGCCGCCCGCTCCGGCGGGGACGAGCGCCTCAGCGCGGTGCTGGCCACCTGCTCGGTGCTCCTCGGCGACCAGCCCGTGGCGAGCGCGGATCCGGCGGGCATCCAGGTGAGTCCGGGCCAGGTGGTCGAGTTCCTGCCGCCCTTCGCCGGAGGCTGAGTGTCGAGCGATCCAGGAATGTTTCGATGCGCCCGACGTTGAGGACGACATGAACACCGGTGCCTGGGTCCTCCTCGTCACGGTCGTCCTCGCGCTCGCGTTCGGTGGTTACCGGGCGCTGACCGACGGACGGTTCCGCGGGACGCACCTGATCCGGGGCGCAGCGGGCGATGCCGCCGGGACCGCGCCGGCGGCCGGGTCCGCTCCAGATGCGCCGGCCTCGCTGCTGGACGGCACCCCGTGGGCCTCGCAGGCCGGGGAGCGGTTCACGCTGCTCCAGTTCTCCTCGGCGTTCTGCGCCCCGTGCCGGGCGACCCGGCGTGTGCTGGCCGAAGTCGCCGACAGCGTCCCCGGCGTCGCGCACCTCGACGTCGACGCCGAGCACCACCTCGACGTCGTCCGCCGGCTGGGCATCCTGCGGACGCCGACGACGCTCATCCTCGACGGCGCCGGACAGGAGCTCGGCCGCGCCTCCGGCGTGCCGTCGCGACACGGCGTGTTTGCGATTCTCGGAGTCGGGCACTAGTAAGCGACGAGCCCGCAGTCCCATACTGACCGCAGGGGATTTGCCGGGGGCCCACCAACCGAAAAGGTTCAATGATGGCGCTCGACAGTTTGAAGCGATCCGTCCTGACACGAATGGCCCAAGCGGGCTACGGCGTGATGAAGACCGAGCCACGGGAGCGACCAGAGCTCACCTACTTCGACGGCGCCCTGCGGGAGCGGGTCGAGAGCGACGTCCAGCAGATCGGGCTCAACCCCGCCGAATGGCCGGTCTGGTCGAGCCCGAAGGCGGTGATGGACTACCTCGAGGAACAGCGGGTCAACGCCTACCACCAGACGGTCGAGCTCTGCGGGCGGCACGGCGTCGACCTCACCGGCAAGAGCGTGCTGGACGTCGGCACCTGCAGCGGGTACCTGCTGCGGATCGTCGACGAGAAGTTCGACGGGGTCAGCCTCACCGGGACCGACTACTACGAGGAATGCGTCCGGCTCTCCCAGGCGCTGGTCCCGAACGCGGACGTCGTCAAGGCCAGCATCGACGATCTGAAGAGCGGCGAGGACACCTTCGACGTGGTCTTCTGCACCGAGGTGCTCGAGCACATCGTCGACACCGAGACCCAGATTCCCGGACTCCTCGGCCTGGTCAAGCCGGGCGGCGCCCTGATCGTGACGGTCCCGAACGGACAGTACGACTCGACTCCTGCGTTCACCTCCGACGACGGCGTCTCGTACGTCGGCCACGTCAACTTCTGGACCCCGCAGTCCTGGGCCTTCTACATCCAGCGGATCGCGGCGACCCTCGACTATCCGGTGACCTTCGACGTCGGCACGCTGGGCAACAACTTCGCGGGGGACGTGCTCTACGCGCTGATCCGTAAGGACTGATCCTCCCGGCGTGCCCGGATTCTCCGAATGGTTCGGTCCTGACCGTTGCGTTCGGCTATCGTCGCGGGGTCGCCAGCACCGTCGCTGGCCCTCCCTCGACCACTGCGCACCGGCCGCCCCGCGACCGGATTGCGCCAGCGCCACGCCTCCAGGAGAGCACCGTGACCAACACCCCCCGCGTCGTGATCGTCACCGGCGGAAGCCGTGGCCTCGGAGCCGGGATCGTCCGTTCCTACCTGGACAGTGGTGACCTGGTGGCGACCTGTGCGCGCTCCATCACCCCCGAGGTGGAGGCATGGCAGGCCGATCCGGCCACTGCCGACAGGTTCCTGTGGGGCTCGGCCGACCTCGCGAAGGTCGAGGACGCCGACGCGTTCGTCAAGGCCGTGATCGAGAAGTGGGGACGCGTCGACGTCCTGATCAACAACGCCGGCGTCGCCCGTGACGGCATCCACAGCATGTTCTCCGACGAGGACATCGACACGGTCGTCGACCTGAACATCAAGGGGACCCTGTACGTGTCCCGCGCGGTCAGCCGGCGGATGCTCGCCCGGCGCAGCGGCAGCATCGTGAACATCTCCTCGATCGTCGGCCTCTCCGGCTACCGCGGCCTGGCCACCTACAGCGCGACCAAGGCGGCTCTGGACGGCCTGACCCGGGCGCTGGCCCGGGAACTGGGCTCGCGCGGCATCGTGGTCAACGGCATCGCGCCGGGATACCTCAAGACCGAGATGAGCCACGGCCTCGACGCGGACCAGCTCAACCAGATCATCCGGCGGACGCCCGCGGGCCGGCTCGGGGACCCGGACGACATCGCCCGGGTCTGCCAGTTCCTCACCGACCCCCGGAACTCGTACCTGACCGGTCAGGTGATCGTCGTCGACGGCGGATTGACCTCCTGATGGGTCTGATGAGCGCCGCCCGGATGGCGGTCTACCACCGAGGTTTCGAGCTCCGGCGGCACCCTGCGACACGCAGGCAGAAGATCTTCGGTTCCCGCGGGATCGACCTGGTCCTCGACGTCGGCGCCGCGGACGGCGGCTTCGGCCGGCAGTTGCGCCACTTCGGCTACACCGGCCGGATCGTCTCCTTCGAGCCGATCGCGGCCGCGCACAGCCGGCTGAGCGCGGCGATCGCCGACGACCCGCTGTGGACCGCCCGGAACCACGCGCTGGGCGACGAGGCCGGCGAGGCGGAGATCAACATCGCCTCCAACAGCACCAGCAGTTCGCTGCTGCCGATGCTGGACGCCCACCGCGAGGCGGAGCCGAGCGTCGGCTACGTGGACAAGGAGACCATCCGGGTCGAACGGCTCGACGACGTCGCCGCGGAGCTGATCTCTCCCGCGGACAAGGTCTTCCTGAAGATCGACACCCAGGGCTTCGAGCGGCAGGTCCTCGCCGGCGGGCCGGACACGCTGGCACGCAGCGTCGGGCTCCAGCTCGAGCTCTCCTTCGTGCCGCTCTACGAGGGCGGGATGCTCGCCGACCAGGCGATCTCGCTCGCGTACGCCGCCGGGTTCCACCTGGAGGTCATCGAACAGGGCTGGGGCACTCCGTCGGGCCAGATGCTGCAGGCCGACGGCATCTTCTTCCGCGACTGAGAGAGACTGGAGACCTGATGTCCACCCCGCTGCGCCTGCCGATCCGCGTGCTGATCAAGGGCCCTTCGATCGTGAACTGGACCTCGTGGATGGGGGGACCCCGCACGGACTTCACGTTTCCGCGGGTGATCGAGGAGCGCTTCTGCGCCGAGGGCCGCCCGGCGATGGTCGAGGCGATCACGATGACCTCCGAGCAGGCCAAGAAGCTCACCCTGACCTGGCAGCGCGAGGTGCTCGGCTTCTCGCCGGACGTGATCGTGCTGTCGTACGGCCAGTTCGAGTCGGTGCACCTGTTCCTGCCGCGGTGGCTCGAACGGCACGCGAACAGCCTGAAGGCCCGGCCGCGGACGATCTCCCGGATCTACCGCAAGAGCGTTGTGCGCCCGGTCTGGAAGGTGCTCGCCCAGATCCAGGCGAAGCTCGACGCACGGCTCAAGCCGACATTGAGGCGCTCGCGTGTGCGGACGGTCCCGCTCGACATGGAGGCCTACATCAAGCAGGTCCAGAAGGTGGCCAGCCCGATGGTGATCGTGATGGAGCTGATCCCGCCCGCCGAGCGGCAGCGCACCTGGTTCCCGGGGATGACGGCCCGGATCGAGATGATGAACGAGGCGAACCGGGCGATGGTCGAACGGGTCAACCTGCCCGACGTCCGCTACTGCACCGTCAACGAGATCCTCGAGGAGCGCTTCGGCGGTGACCTCGAGGTCGCCACCCCTGACGGCTTCCACTACAGCCCGGAACTGCACCGGGCCATCGGGGAGAAGCTGGCCGGGATCATCGCCGATTGGGCCGAGACGCAGCCGCATCTCGCGACTCCCCGAACCGCCTCCTGAGAGGGCTTGCCTTGCGTAGGATCGCCGCCATGATCTGCCTCCCCACCCGGTCCCTCGCATGAGGGAGCTTCTGCGGCGCCTGCTGCCCGCTGTCGCCGTCACGTTCATCGACCGACTCCTGTTCGGCGCCCGCAAGCGCCGGATCCGGGGCGCCCAACGGTTCTTCGGGCTGTTCGGCTTCAACATCGTGAAGAAGGCTGACTACTACTCGGTGCTTCCGGTCCTCTCCGAGATCGAGTCGACCCGGGAGCGCTGGGAGAAGCCGAGCGCGCTGACCGGAGTCGACATCGACGTGGCGGTGCTGGAGAAGAACCTCGGCACGCTGGCCGACAACTGGGAGGCCGAGTTCACCCGGGTCACCGGCGACTACCTGGCGAACACCAAGAAGGGCTTCGGCCCGGGGTACCCGTACTTCGACGCGCGGACGTTGTACTACATGCTCCGCGAGCACAAGCCGAAGCGCTACCTCGAGGTCGGCTCCGGTCTGTCGACGTACTACACGAGTCTGGCCGCCGAGCAGAACGCCGCCGAGGGGTCACCGCTGCAGATCACCTGCATCGAGCCCTACCCGTTCGACGCGCTGCGCACGATCAAGGGGTTCGAGCTCGTCGAGGGCTTCGTCCAGGACGTCCCGCTGGAGCGCTTCGAGGAGCTCGAGGCCGGTGACGTGCTGTTCATCGACTCCTCCCATGCGCTCAAGATCGACAGTGATGTGGCGTTCCTCTTCATGGAGGCACTCCCGCGGGTCAAGCCGGGTGTCCTCGTGCACATCCACGACATCCACTTCCCGTACAACCACCCGTTCCCGGCGGACTACTGGCTCTTCGGCGAGCGGTGGCCGGTCTACTGGCAGGAAGTCATGGTCGTGCAGGCGTTCCTGGCCTTCAACGACTCCTTCGAGGTGCTGCTCTCCACGCCGATGGTGCGCCACCACGACGAGCAGTTCCTGGCCGGCCGGTTCAGCGACTACACGCCGGTGGCCGAGGACAAGAACCCGCCGTCGTCGCTCTGGTTGAAGCGGACCAAGTAGCCCGCTCAAGGGGTTTCGACAGGCTCGACCAACGCGGTCGGGGGCTCAGTCCCTGAGGAACCGCTCCAGGTCCTTGCGGTCCGAGTCGACCATCAGGCCGGCGAGCTCGAGGGCCTTCGTCTTCGCGGTCCAGCCGAGGTGTGCGGCAGCCTTGGACGCGTCGCCGAGCAACGCGTCGACCTCGGAGGGCCGTTCGAAACTGTCGTTGTACTTCACGTGGTCCTGCCAGTGCAGGCCGGCGTGGGCGAACGCGGCCTCGCAGAAGTCGCGGACAGTGTGCCCTTCGCCGGTCGCGAGGACGTAGTCGTCGGGCTCGTCGGCCTGGAGCATCCGCCACATCCCCTCGACGTACTCCGGGGCGTAGCCCCAGTCGCGGATGGCGTCCAGGTTGCCGAGTTCGACGTGGTCCTCGATCCCGGCGGCGATCGCGGCGACGGCCTTGGTGATCTTGCGGGTCACGAAGTTCTCGCCGCGGCGCGGGGACTCGTGGTTGAACAGGATCCCGCTGACCGCGAACAGGCCGTAGGCCTCGCGGTAGTTCACCGTGACCCAGTGCGCCTGGAGCTTGGAGGCGCCGTACGGCGAGCGCGGGTGGAACTTGGAGTCCTCGTTCTGCGGCGGCGGGGTCGCCCCGAACATCTCCGACGTCGAGGCCTGGTAGAACCGGCAGTCGAGTCCGGCGGCCCGGATGGCCTCGAGCAGCCGCATCGTGCCGATCGCGTTCGTGGAGGCTGTGTAGTCGGGCATCGAGAACGACACCTTCACGTGGCTCTGCGCCCCGAGGTTGTAGACCTCCTCGGGACGGACCTGGTGGATCAGGTTCACCAGGCCGACGCCGTCGGTCAGGTCTCCGTAGTGCAGGTGGAGGTCCTTGTTGCTGTGCAGGTGGTCGATCCGGGACCGGTTCATCGTCGATGAACGACGGACGAGACCGTGTACCTCGTAGCCCTTGCCCAGCAGCAATTCGGCGAGGTAGGACCCGTCCTGGCCGGTGATGCCGGTGATGAGTGCGCGCTTCATGATCTGAGCAGCCTATCTGCTGCGTTACGCCCTCGTTCCGCCCGATTCCGCTGCGCGTTCGGCCCCCCCGTTACTACAGTGTTCGCTCGGGACGGTACGTTCCCCTGCGCAGCGCTCGTTCGGGTGCGCGCGACGACCATTTGATCTTCTTGTGGAGGCCCTCGTGAGCAATGTCGATGTGCTGGTAGCCGGCGGTGGCGGATTCATCGGCGGGCACCTGGTCGCCGACCTGCGCAGTCAGGGCCTGAGCGTCCGCTCGGTCGATGTGAAGCCGATGGACGAGTGGTACCAGGTGCACGACGACGTCGAGAACGTCGTCGCCGACCTGTCGAAGCTCGACAACGCCATGAGCGCGACCGAGGGTGCCCGCGAGGTCTACCTGCTCGCCGCGGACATGGGCGGGATGGGCTTCATCGAGAACAACAAGGCTCTCTGCATGCTGACCGTGCTGACCAGCACGCACCTGCTGGAGGCAGCGCGCGACCACGAGGTCGAGCGGCTCTTCTTCTCGTCGTCCGCGTGCGTGTACGCCGCCGGCAAGCAGACCGACCCGAACGTGACCGCGCTCGTCGAGGCCGACGCCTACCCCGCCCAGCCGGAGGACGGCTACGGGTGGGAGAAGCTGTTCACCGAGCGGATGTGCCGCCACTTCGAGGAGGACTTCGGTCTGACCACGCGGATGGCGCGCTACCACAACGTCTACGGCCCGAACGGCACCTGGACCGGTGGCCGCGAGAAGGCTCCGGCCGCCGTCTGCCGCAAGATCGCCACCGCCGCCATCACCGGTGAGCACAAGATCGACATCTGGGGCGACGGCGAGCAGACGCGTTCGTTCATGTACATCGACGACTGCGTCCAGGGATCCCAGATGATCCTCAAGGGCGACAGCAACGAGCCGGTGAACCTGGGCAGCGACGAGCTCGTCTCGATCAACCAGCTGGTCGACATCGTCGAGAACATCGCCGGGATCAAGTGCGAGCGCGAGTACAACCTCGACGCCCCGCAGGGTGTCCGGGGCCGCAACTCGGACAACAACCTGATCAAGGAGATCTACGGCTGGGCGCCGTCGATCACCCTTGCTGACGGTCTCGCGAAGACCTACGCCTGGGTGTACGACGAGGTCAAGCGCTCCATCGGGTGATGCGCGTCCTCGTCCACGACTTCTCGGGACACCCGTTCCAGGTCGAACTGAGTCGTGAACTGGCCCGGAGGGGCCACGCGGTCACGCACTCGTACTGCCCGGCCTGGGTCTCCGGCAAGGGACGGCTCGAGGCCGAGCCCGGCGACGCGCTGGTGATCGAGCCGGTCGGCCCGAGCACGCCGATCGAGAAGGACGCGTTCGTCAAGCGGGTCGTGGTCGAGTCCTGGCTCGGCGTACAGCTGCTCGGTCAGGTACGCCGGACGAGAGCCGACGTGGCGATGCTGTCGAACGCGCAGATCCCGACGCTGGTGGTCTTCGCGCTCGGCATGCTGCTGCTGCGCAAGCCGTGGGTGCTCTGGCACCAGGACGTCTACGCCGTCGCCATCAAGGCCTTCGCTGGCGAGAAGCTCGGCCGCGGGTTCCGGCTGATCGCGGGGCTGTTCACCATCGCCGAGCGCTGGGTCTCCCGACGGGCGGCAGCCGTGGTGGTGATCGCCGACTCGTTCGTCGCCGTGCACCAGGAGTGGGGGACCGCGGAGAAGACGACGGTGATCCCGAACTGGGCGCCGCTCGACGAGATCTTCCCGGTGGCCCGGCGCAACGCCTGGTCGGGCGAGCAGGGCCTCGACGAGCAACGCACCCTGCTCTACTCGGGCACGCTCGGCCTCAAGCACAACCCGGCACTGCTGCCGAAGCTCGCCGCGGCCGTCCGCGACGCGGGCACCCCGGTGCGGCTCGTCGTGGTCAACGAGGGGCCGGCCGAGGCCGTGCTGCGCGAGGAGGCCGCGCGCCTCGACGTACCGCTGACGCTGTTGCCGTTCCAGCCCTACGAGCGACTGCCCGAGGTGCTCGGGTCCGGCGACGTGCTGGTGGTGCTGCTGGAGCAGGACGCGGGCGCCTTCTCGGTGCCCTCCAAGACGCTGTCCTACCTCTGCGCCGGCCGACCGGTCCTCGGGTTCATGCCGGCGGAGAACCTCGCCTCGCAGCTGGTCGGGGACGCCGACGGCTGCGTGCTGCCGCCGAAGGACACCTCGCTGCCGGCCGCGGCGGACTGGGTCACCAGGGTCCTCGCCGACAGCGAGGAAGCGGGCCGGATCGGCAAGCAGGCCCGCGCTCTCGCCGAGCGGGAGTTCGCCCTGGAAGGGTGCGCGGACCGCTTCGAGACCATCCTGAACGCCGCCGCGAGGGGCTGATCCGGGGTGCTCTCCCGCTGAGCGTCCCACCTGTCGGACATCCGTCTCGTTGGATGAGATTGACATTTCCGTGCCGCCGGGACCGCCCCCTAGGCTTCCGTCCATGTTCTCGACCATGTTGACGAAGCGCCGTGCGGTGGACCACTGCCGCGTGCACTCGTCCCTGTGTCGAATGTCCTGACGGGACGCCCAGACCTGCGCTGACTCGGTCGAGTCGTGCTGTCGTTCCCGCTCCGGCGATCGCCATCGATCGTTCCCGGATGCGACGCGTCCCGCGCTGCAACGCCACCCCGTCAGGACCAGGAGAAGCCATGACCAAGTCGCCGCAGATCGATCCGCGCGGCCCCCGGTTCACCGCCGGCGTCACCGCCGTGATCGTGTCCGTCGTCCTGCTCACCGCGCCGTCGCCGCTCGCGACCACCCTGCTGGTGCTCCAGACCGCGTTCTTCGCGATCGGCGCCCTCCGCGGGGTGCAGCACACCCCGACGGCGTACGTGTTCAAGACGTTCGTCCGGCCCCGGCTCTCCGCGCCGGACCACCTCGAAGACCCCGCACCGCCACGATTCGCGCAGACCGTCGGTCTGGGCTTCATGATCGTGGCGCTTGTCGGTTATCTGTCCGGCGCGACCCTCCTGGGGGCGATCGCGACCGGGTTCGCTCTCGGAGCCGCACTGCTCAACGCGGTCTTCGGGTTCTGCCTGGGGTGCGAGGTCTATCTCCTCGCACGCCGTTTCGCCCCCGAGAAGAAGAACCACACCACCGCAACCAACAAGGAAGTAGCCGCATGAGCCGCGAATCCGCTCTCGTCAACGCCGACTGGGTAGCCGAGCACCTGGACGACCCGAAGGTCGTCCTGATCGAGGTCGACGAGGACACCTCGGCGTACGACCGCAGCCACATCCGTGGCGCGATCAAGCTCGACTGGACCACCGACCTCCAGGACCAGGTCCGCCGCGACTTCGTGAACAAGGCCCAGTTCGAGGCCCTGCTCTCGGAGAAGGGCGTCAGCAACGACCACACCGTCGTCCTGTACGGCGGCAACAACAACTGGTTCGCCGCCTACGCGTACTGGTACTTCAAGCTGTACGGCCACTCCGACGTGAAGCTGCTCGACGGCGGTCGCAAGAAGTGGGAGCTCGACGCCCGCGACCTCACTGACGAGCCGGTGAAGCTGGACCCGACCAGCTACGCCGCGCAGGAGCAGGACGGCTCGATCCGGGCGTTCCGCGACGAGGTCGTCGCCGCGATCGGCACCCAGAACCTGGTCGACGTGCGCAGCCCCGACGAGTTCGCCGGCCGGCTGCTCGCGCCGGCCCACCTCCCGCAGGAGCAGGCGCAGCGTGCGGGTCACATCCCGACCGCGGCCAGCGTGCCGTGGAGCAAGGCTGCCAACGACGACGGCACCTTCCGCAGCGACGACGAGCTGAAGGAGATCTACACCGAGGCCGGCGTCGACTGGAGCAAGGACACCATCGCGTACTGCCGCATCGGTGAGCGCTCGAGCCACACCTGGTTCGTGCTCAAGGAGCTCCTCGGCCAGGAGAACGTCAAGAACTACGACGGTTCCTGGACCGAGTACGGCTCGCTGGTCGGCGTTCCGGTCGCGCTCGGCGACGAGCCGGGTGAAGCCTGATGTGCGGCGCGACCAAGGGCGGGCTCTCCTTGGACGGCGTCGACGTCGCGAAGGAGGCCATCATCCAGGGCCAGGTCGTGCGCGGTGGCGAGCCGGTGGGCACCGCCTATGTGCGGCTCCTCGACAAGACCGGTGAGTTCACCGCTGAGGTCCCGACCTCGGCGACCGGGCACTTCCGGTTCTTCGCCGGTCCCGGTGAGTGGACGCTGCGTACGCTCGCTCCGCAGACGGACCCGGTCGACACGGTGGTGACCGCCGCCAAGGGCGTCGTCGCCGAGGTCGAGGTCTCGATCTGACGTTCGTGGTCAGGACGCCCCCGTGCCCTCCCGGGCACGGGGGCGCACTGCTTTCTGCTCCGGGGCGGGCCTTGGGTAGGCTCCGGTTCCATGTCGCGCCCTGACACGCCGGACACTCCTGGGCCGGAGGTCCCGGAGGAGTTCGCCGCCACCTACGCCGAGGCGTACCGGCGCGCCCTGGAGTCGGGGGAGTACGACGAACTCGACACCGGGATCCATCCGGTGGTGGTCGACCCGGACTCGCTGATCACCGAGGTCGAGCCGCAACAGGTCTCGGAGGTGGGCACCCATCGACCGGCGGGCCCGGTCGGCAGTCTGCGCGACGCCCCCTGGTTCCTGCCGGTGCTCATCGGGGTGGCTGCCGTCCTGCTCATCGCGGCCGCGTACGGGCTCGGCAGGGCGATCTCAGGCGGGTCGGACGATCAGTCGACCGGGGACGCCACCGACCCGTCGAGCAGCGCGCAGCCGACGCGGGAGCCCGCGCCCAGCGAGGACCCGACCGTGAGCAGCACCCCGGCCGCGGGCGCGTACGACGGACCGGCCGACGTCGTCGTCGCCGAACGCGCACGGGCTTCCTGCACTTCCCGTCCCGGCTCCGATTCAGCAGGCCGCCCGGTCCGCTACCGCGCTGCCAACACCCTCGACGATGATCCGACCACCGCGTGGCGCTGCGGTGGTGACGCGGTGGGCGAGACCCTCCGCTTCCGGTTCGAGTCCGAGGTGGACCTCGTCGAGGTCGGACTGATCCCGGGGTACGCCAAGACCGACCCGGCCAGCGGGGTCGACCGGTACGCCGAGAACAACCGGATCACCAGGGTGCGCTGGACCTTCGCCGACGGCGAGTCGGTGGAGCAGACCCTCGACGGCGACGCAGACGACCGGGGCGTGCAGACGATGCGGGTCCCGCGCACGACCACCGACGAGGTCACCCTCGAGATCCTGGCCGTCGACCGCGGACCGCGGAACACGACCGCGATCAGCAGTGTCGCCTTCGCCGAAGCGTCCTGAGGGCGCTCAGCGCTTGCGGGCGTAGACGTCCAGCACGATCCGCGGCATCGGGCCGTACTTGATCGCGAGGTCCACTGCCTTGCTGGTGCGCTGGGCGACGTTGTCGGGCACTCCGAGCGAGCGCATGTAGAGCACCGAGTTGAGGCTGTAGCGAGGCATCGGCTTCACGTCGAACGTGTCGAAGCCGTGGCGGTCGAGGAGGATCTGGATGCTCCGCTTGGTGTGCAGCTGCCAGTGGTGCCACGCGACCCGTCGGTCGACGATCCGGTTCACGCGCCCGCCGCTCACCCGCAGGGCGGAGAGCGCCATCGCATCGACCGTCGTCCAGTGCGGGGTCTGCAGGAACATCGTCCCGCCCGGCTTGAGCAGCGCGTTGCAGTTCTCCAGCGTGCGGTCGACGTCCTCGGTGTGCACCATCACGCACCACATGGTCAACGCGTCGTGGATCGGTTCGAGGTCGAGCTCGGAGAGGTCTCCGACCTGGAGCTGGAACCCGTTGCGTTCGGAGGCCAGCTGGGCGGCGCCGGCGTGGACCTCGTTGCCGGCCACCTCGAACCCGTAGGACTGGGCGAGCTTGAGGAACTTGCCGTCGCCGGCGCCCACGTCGAAGAGCTTGGGACTCGGGGTCGAGCTGCTCAGTGCCTGCAGACGCTCGATCGTCTTGACCCAGGCGGCGTCGACCATGTCGAGGCGCTTACCGCTCGCGTAGCCGTCGTACTCGGTGCTCAGGTCGCGGTCGGAGGTCTCGGTGAAGTCCGGCGTGATGAACTCCGCCCGCTCGGCCCAGGACTTGAGGCCGCAGGCGCGGCAGCCGAGGACGCTGCGGCCCGTCTTGCGCGAGGCCGGGTAGTGGAACGTCTTGGACGATCCGCACCCCGGGCACGGCAGTACGTCGGTCGCCGTGTGCGTGACGGACGGACTCATGAGGTGCTCCTGGGAGGTGGGAGGACGATCCGGCCGAGCGAGCGGATTCAGTCCCGCTCGAGCCAGAGCATGCCGTAGCCCTCGCTGCCGAAAGCCGAGGATTTCACGCTCAGGCCGGCCCGGGAGAAGAAATCGCGAAGTTCGTGCCAGTGCTTGCCCTCGACACCGTGGAACTCCATCGCCACCCGCTGGACGGTCGCCCAGTCCGCCGGGTCGGAACCGGCCAGGATCGGGTACTCGGCGCCCTCGACGTCCATCTTCACCAGGTGCACGGTGCCGCCGGCGGCCTTGACCGCTTCGCCGAACGTGATGCACGGGACCTCGACGAGGTTCTCGTCCTGCGGGCTGGTCATGCCGTTCAGCGCGCTGCCGGCGACGTTGGAGGCGAAGCTCAGGGTGCCGTTGTGGTCCGAGATCGCGGTCGCGTGCGGGAAGATCCGGTCCTGCAGGTTGTTCTGGCGGACGTTGCGCTCGAGGTAGACCGCGGTGCTGGGCGAGGCCTCGTAGGAGTGCACCGTCGCCTTCGGGTTCGTGGTCGCCAGGGAGGTCGAGAAGCAGCCGATCTGGCCGCCGATGTCGAGGACGACCAGGTCCTCGGGCAGCCCGGCGAGCAGCTCCTTCATCTTGTACGCGTCCTCGGCGAAGAGCTCGTACAGCGGGACCCGGGCGCCGGCGACGTTCGGGCAGGTGATCTTGAGCCCGACCTTGGTCTGGTACTCGAGCTCGTCGGTCTTGCGGGCCAGGTCCCAGAGCAGCCGCGGGCCGTTCTCAAAGGCAGTCACCGTCTGTACAAGGCGACGTCGGGCGATCCCGGGTGCGCGGCTCATCATGTCCTCCGTGGTTTCAGGGTGTCTGTGGTGCTGGTCGAGTCGGCCGCGGCCTTCTTGCGGACCCGTTCCTCGCCCTCTTCGAGCGGTTCGTCGGGGTAGTGGTGGAACGCGAAGATAAGACCGAGCGCGGCCCAGAGTACGCGGTCGTAGAGCGTCGGTCCGAGCATTGCGAAGACTGCGTAGGAGACACCCATGAACGCGAGCCGGTTGGGCACCGGTTCGTCGAAGAGCGGCTTGATCATGGACGCGATGACCAGCACGAACCCGACGACGGCGAGCACGCCTCCGGCGATCGCGACCTCGAGATAGACGTTGTGGAACTCGAGGATGTCGGTCGTCCAGCCACTGCCCTTGATCGGGCTGCTCAGGAATTTCGCCCAGCCTTCGGTGAGTAGCATCTCCCGCGCCAGACTGGAGCCCTGGGCCGAGCCGCCGCCCTTGATCCGGTCGAACGCGGAGCCTTCGGGCGCGTTCTGCAGGATGAAGTTGAATCCCACGGCGGCGAGCGCCACGAACGTGATCAACACGTAGGCGCTGATCGCGGTGCGCTCGACGAGGGGCCAGATCAGCACGGTGAGCGCGACGCAGAGCAGGCTGGCCCGGCTCCCGCTCTGGATCACCGAGACGCCGCAGATGACCGCGGCCACCACCACGATCCAGCGCTGGTTCTTCGGAGTCCGGTAGAAGAGGAACACGCAGATCGCGAACGCGAGCTGGCCGGCGAGGCCGAAGAAGTTCGGGTGCGTCGTCCAGCCGATCGACCGGCCGCCGCCGAGCGCCCCGGAGACGGTCATGCCCTTGGCGGTACTGACGATCTGGCCGATCACATAGGACCAGGCGAAGGTGTTCAGCAGGACCCGGGACATCCGGAGCCGGTGCAGCACGATCGGGATCACGATCAGGGCCCAGGAGACCCGCACGAACCCGAGCAGGCTCGGGATCGGCTCGGGAGCGAGCATGCTCACCACGAGCGCGTTCACGGTGAGGATCAGGATGCCCCAGGTGTAGAGCCGCGGCATGTTGGAACTGGACTTCAGCAGCTTCGGGATCAGCAGGCCGATGCCGAGGACGTAGGCGAAGTCGGCGTACGTGACGTTGCCGCCCTGGCCGAGCTTCAGCCCGTTGATCGGAGCCAGGAAGGTCGCCAGCAACAGGACGCCGATGCCGAGGCGGTCGGGGCCGAAGTAGATGAGCAGGGTGAGGCCGACGGAGGCTCCGAGCGCGAAACCGATCGGGATCAGCGAGCCTTGCATGCCGATGGCGAGCAGGAAGAGCAGCACGAAGCCGCCCACCACGTTGAGCGCGAGGGTCTTCACAGGATGCTCACCGGGGCTTCAGGCATTCGGCCGTCCCAGCGTCCGGTACTCCCAGCCGGCGGCCCGCCAGGCGCCGGCGTCCAGGGCGTGGCGACCGTCGAAGATACGGCGCCCGTTCACGACCGCACCGAGCTCCGCCGGGTCCAGCTCCTTGAACTCCGGCCATTCGGTGAGCAGGAGCACCGCGTCGGCTCCCTGAGCGGCTTCCATGGCGGACTCGGCGAACCCGAGCTGCGGGCTCTTCCGACGAGCGTTCTCGAGCGCCTTGGGATCGGTCAGGACGACATCGGCCCCGCGCACGTGCAGTGCCTCGGCGACCGAGAGGGACGGCGAGTCCCGGATGTCGTCGCTGTGCGGCTTGAACGCGGCGCCGAGTACGGCGATCCGCTTGCCGACGACGCGGCCACCGAGCCAGTCGGTGACCGTGTTGACGGCCGCGTCACGCCGTCGCAGGTTGATCGCGTCCACCTCGCGCAGGAAGTTCAGCGCCTGGTCGGCCCCGACCTCGCCGGCCCGGTACATGAACGCGCGGATGTCCTTGGGCAGGCAGCCGCCGCCGAAGCCGAGGCCGGAGTTGAGGAAGCGGCGCCCGATGCGGACGTCGTGCCCGAGGGCCTCGGAGAGATGGGTGACGTCGCCGCCGGTGACCTCGCAGAGCTCGGCCATCGCGTTGATGAACGAGATCTTGGTGGCCAGGAACGCGTTGGCCGCTGTCTTCACCAGTTCGGCGGTGGGGTAG
>JAKFBZ010000127.1:0-5326 GCA_036676945.1 Marmoricola sp. | reverse complement strand
GGCCCACCACGAGTGGACCAGGTCCATCGCCACCATCACCAGCAGGAACGCCGCGGAGTAGATCCCGCCGCGGAGCAACGACCAGGACAGCTCGCCGCGGGCGATGTCGGCGGTGGTCAGCGGTGTGGCCAGCATCTGGTCGAAGAGCTTGTTGTACTTGAGCTTGAAGAAGAAGTTGTACGTCGAGTCGAGCAGGGCGCCGTTCATCGCCGACGCCGCGACCATGCCGGGCGCGACGAACTCGGCGTACGGGATCTGCTCGCCGTTGAAGGTGAAGCCGGTGACCAGCGCCCCGACCCCGACGCCGATCGAGAACAGGTAGAAGACCGGCTCCAGGAAGCCGGAGACGAAGATCCACCACGCCGAGCGGTAGGCGATGTAGTTGCGCTGCACCAGCAGCCCCGTCGCCTCCGACGTGCTCAGGACCCGGCCGCCCTCCCGTGCGAGCAGCGCCTTGCCCTGCTCGCCCTTCGCGTAGGCCGACATCATGAGATCAACCGCCGGTGCAACAGGCGGACCGTGGCGAACCAGCCCACGAGGGCCAGCACTGTCAGGTAAGTGAGGTGGACCAGCGCCGGGCCGGCCTCGACCTGTCCGAGGACGAGCATCCGGGTCAGGTCCACCGCGTGCCACAGCGGCGTCAGCCGGGCCAGCGCCTCCATCGGTGCGGACAGGTTCGAGATCGGGAAGAAGGCCCCGGAGAACAGGAACATCGGGATCATCCCGAGCCGGAACACCAGCGCATAGCCGCTCTCGTCCTTCAGGGCCGCGCTCAGGGCGTAGACCGGCGCGGCGAAGGCGAGGCCGACCAGGATCTGCAGCACGAAGGCGATCAGCACGCCCCCGACCGACTCGAAGACACCGAACGGCGCCATCACGACCAGGAAGACCGCCGACACGGTGACCACCCGGAAGACCACGAAGCCCAGGTGGGCCAGGACGATGTCAGGGATCGAGAGCGGGGTGGCGATCATCCCTTCGTAGATCCGGTTCCACTTGATCATCCCCATCACCGGGTAGGTCATCTCGCCGAAGACGGTGGTCATCACCTGCGCCGCCAGCATCCCGGGCGCCACGAAGGCCAGGTACGACGTCGCGCCGTCGAGCTTCTCCGGGTCGCCCTCGATGAAGCCGCCGAGCAGCACGCCCATCGCGAGGATGTAGAAGAGCGGGACCACGAACGAGGAGGTCACCGAGCCGCGCCAGGTACGCCTGTACACGACCGCCCAGTAATCGACCAGGCGGGACGCCCGGCCGAGGTCGAGCCCTGCACGTCGGTTGCTCGTGTCGAAGCTCATCAATCGACCAAGGTCCGGCCGGTCAGCCGCAGGAAGACGTCCTCCAGCGTCGAGCGACGGACCAGTGTCATCACCGGGTCCAGGCCGCGCTCGTGCACCTTCGCGATCGCCTCCTCGCCGTCCTCGCAGTACAACAGCAGGCGGTCCGGGAGGACCTCGACCCGTTCGGCGAGGTCCTCGATCTTGGGCGCGATCGCCTCGTGCTCACCACTGCTCCCGTCACGAGGGACGAACCGGAGCTCGGCGACCTCGCGGGTCGAGTAGTCGCGGATCAGTGCGCTCGGCGACCCCTCGGCCACGATCAGGCCTTTGTCCATCACCACCAAGCGGTCGCAGAGCTGCTCGGCTTCATCCATGTAGTGCGTCGTCAGCACCAGGGTCACGCCCTGCTGCTTGAGCCGGAAGAGCCGGTCCCAGACCACGTGCCGTGCCTGCGGGTCCAGGCCGGTGGTCGGCTCGTCGAGGAGGAGCACCTCGGGCCGGTTGATCAGCGAGCGCGCGATGGTGAGGCGGCGCTTCATGCCGCCGGAGAGCTCGTCGACCTTGGCGTCGGCCTTGTCGGTGAGCTGGACGAAGTCGAGCAGCTCGCCGACCCGCTGGCGGACCTCCGCGCGCGGCAGGCCGAAATAACGGCCGTAGATGTACAGGTTGTCGCGGACGTTGAGCTCGGTGTCGAGGGTGTCCTCCTGCGGGCAGACCCCGATCCGGGCTCGGATCTGCGGGCCGTCCGTCGCCGGGTCCAGCCCGAGGATCCGCAGCGACCCCGACGAGACCGGCGAGACGGCCGCGACCATCCGCATCGTCGAGGACTTGCCGGCGCCGTTCGGGCCGAGGAAGCCGAACGCCTCGCCGCGGCGTACTTCGACGTCGATGCCCTTGACCGCCTCGAGCCCGGCCCCGTCCTTGGTGGGGAACGACTTCCGCAGGCCGACGGCCCGGATCATCGCGTCAGGCCGGCCGAGCGAGGAGTCAGTGCTCACGAGACCCGACACTAGCCCCGCGCGGGGACAGCGGTCGCGAGGGTTTCGAGGGGCCTGCCTTGGTCCCTCGGTTTCGACAGACTCACTTCGAGACGCCGCCCGCCCTCCCAGACAGGCAACGAACGGGGATGATCGTCCCACTGCCCGACGCCTTGTCGGAGCGCTGGGGAATGATGAGCGGGTGCAGCAGTTCAGCGAGGCGACCCGGGTCTGGTTCCAGGCCGCCTTCGCTGCGCCGACACCCGCCCAGACCGGCGCCTGGGCCGCGATCGACGCCGGCCGGCACGCGCTCGTCGTCGCGCCCACCGGCTCCGGCAAGACGCTCGCCGCGTTCCTGGCCTCCCTCGACCGGCTGGCCACCACCGAGCGACCGGCGGAGAAGACCAAACGCTGCCGGGTCCTCTACATCTCCCCGCTCAAGGCGCTCGCCGTCGACGTCGAGCGCAACCTGCGGGCGCCGTTGGCCGGGATCCGGCACACCGCCGACCGGCTCGGCGTCGAAGTCCCCGAGATCACCGTCGGCGTCCGCTCCGGGGACACCCCCGCCGCCGACCGCCGCCGGCTGCAGACCACGCCCCCGGACATCCTGATCACCACGCCCGAGTCGCTCTTCCTGATGCTCACCTCCCAGGCCCGGGAGTCGCTGCGCGGGGTGGACACGGTGATCCTCGACGAGGTGCACGCGGTCGCCGGCAGCAAGCGCGGCGCGCATCTGGCGATCTCCCTCGAGCGGCTCGACGCCCTGCTGGAGACGCCGGCCCAGCGGATCGGGCTCTCCGCGACGGTGCGACCGATCGAGGAAGTGGCCCGGTTCCTCGGCGGCGCTGCCCCGGTCGAGGTGGTCGCTCCGCCCTCGGAGAAGTCCTGGGACCTCACGGTCGTGGTGCCGGTCGAGGACATGACCGCGCTCGACGAGGACGACGATTCGCCTCGCTCGGGCTCGATCTGGCCGCACGTCGAGGAACGGGTCGTCGACCTGATCGAGCAGCACACCTCGACGATCGTCTTCGCCAATTCGCGCCGCCTCGCCGAGCGGCTGACCGCCCGGCTGAACGAGATCCATGCGGAGCGGATCTCGCCGGACGACGAGCCAGGCTCGACGTCCGGAAGCGCCCGCACCCCCGCGCAGATGATGGCCCAGTCGGGGCAGTCAGCCGGCGCACCCGGCGTCCTGGCCCGCGCCCACCACGGCTCGGTCTCCAAAGAGCAGCGCGCCGTCATCGAGGACGACCTCAAGCGCGGCCGGCTCCCCTGCGTCGTCGCGACCAGCAGTCTCGAGCTCGGCATCGACATGGGTGCGGTCGACCTGGTGATCCAGATCGAGTCACCGCCGTCGGTGGCGAGTGCGCTGCAGCGCGTGGGCCGGGCGGGTCACCAGGTCGGTGAGACCTCCCGCGGCGTCCTCTTCCCCAAGCACCGCGGCGACCTGGTCGCGACCGCCGTCGCCGTCGAGCGGATGCGCAGCGGCGGCATCGAGGCGTTGCGCATCCCGGCCAACCCTCTCGACGTCCTCGCCCAGCAGATCGTCGCCGCCACCGCGCTGGAGACCTGGGACGTCGACGAGCTCTTCGCGCTCTTCCGCCGGACGGCGTCGTTCGCCCAGCTCCCGCGTTCGGCGTACGACGCGACCCTGGACCTGCTCGCCGGGCGGTACCCGAGCGACGAGTTCGCCGAGCTGCGACCGCGGATCGTCTGGGACCGGGTGACCGGTGCCGTGACCGGCCGCCCCGGCGCCCAGCGACTCGCGGTCACCAGCGGCGGCACCATCCCCGACCGCGGCATGTTCGGCGTCTTCCTGGTCGGGGCGGATGCCAGGGCCGGACGCGGCCGGGTGGGCGAGCTCGACGAGGAGATGGTCTACGAGTCCCGGGTCGGCGACCTGTTCACCCTCGGCACCTCGACGTGGCGGATCGAGGACATCACCCACGACCGGGTCCTGGTCTCGCCCGCGCCCGGCCAGCCCGGCCGATTGCCCTTCTGGACCGGCGACACCCTCGGCAGGCCCGCCGAGCTCGGCGCCGCGATCGGGGCCTTCACCCGGGAGCTCTCCGCCGCCCCGCCCGCCGAGGCCGTCGCCCGCGCTCGCTCGGCCGGGATGGACGAGTGGGCCGCGGCCAACCTGGTCGCACTCCTCGCCGAGCAGCGCGAGGCCACCAACGTGATCCCGCACGACCGGCAGCTGGTGGTCGAGCGGTTCCGCGACGAGCTCGGCGACTGGCGGCTGGTGGTGCACTCGCCGTACGGGACCCCGGTGCACGCGCCGTGGGCGCTGGCGATCAACGCCCGGCTCCGCGAGCGGTACGGCGTGGACGCCCAGGCGATGGCGGCGGACGACGGCATCGTGCTGCGGATCCCGGAGACCGACCAGGACCCGCCCGGCGCCGAGCTGCTCGCCTTCGAGCCGGACGAGATCGAGCAACTGGTCACCACCGAGGTCGGCGGCTCCGCGCTCTTCGCCGCCCGGTTCCGGGAGTGCGCCGCCAGGGCACTGCTGCTCCCCCGCCGCGACCCCGGCCGGCGCTCGCCGCTGTGGCAGCAACGGCAGCGGTCGGCACAGCTGCTGGAGGTGGCCTCGCGCTACCCGTCGTTCCCGATCGTGCTGGAGACGGTCCGCGAGGTCCTGCAGGACGTGTACGACGTCCCGGCCCTGGTCGCCCTGCAGCGTCAGATCTCCGAGCGGCGCGTCCACCTCGTCGACGTCAGCACCCAGCGAGCCTCGCCGTTCGCGCAGTCGTTGCTCTTCGGGTACGTCGCCGCGTTCATGTACGAGGGCGACTCCCCGATCGCCGAGCGCCGGGCAGCGGCACTCACCCTCGACCAGGGGCTGCTCGCCGAACTGCTCGGACGCGCCGAACTGCGCGAGCTCCTCGATCCCGACGTGCTGGCCGAGGTCGAGTCCGAGCTGCAACGCCTGGCCGATGACCGCCATGCCCGGGATCCCGAAGGCATGGTCGACGTCCTCCGGGTGATCGGCCCGCTGTCCACCGCCGAACTGCAGGCACGCAGCAACGTCCCGGTCGAGGACGGCCTCGCGCTGCTCACCCGTGC
>JAKFBZ010000126.1:0-28238 GCA_036676945.1 Marmoricola sp. | reverse complement strand
GTCGCGCCGTACGACCACTTCGGTGAGCTCCGCGACGAGATGGTCATCGAGATGGAGAAGGCCGGCCTTCACGTCGAGCGCGCCCACCACGAGGTCGGCACCGCAGGCCAGGCCGAGATCAACTACAAGTTCGACGAGCTGCTCAAGGCCGCGGACGACGTGATGAAGTTCAAGTACATCGTCAAGAACGTCGCCTGGCGCAACGGCAAGACGGCGACCTTCATGCCGAAGCCGATCTTCGGCGACAACGGCTCGGGCATGCACGTGCACCAGTCGATCTGGAACGAGGGCTCGCCCCTGTTCTACGACGAGACCGGGTACGGCGGCCTGTCCGACATGGCGCGCTACTACATCGGCGGCATCCTGAAGCACGCCCCGTCGCTGCTTGCGTTCACCAACCCGACGGTGAACTCGTACCACCGACTGGTGCCGGGCTTCGAGGCCCCGATCTCGCTCGTCTACAGCCAGCGGAACCGTTCGGCCTGTGTGCGTATCCCGATCACCGGCTCGAACCCGAAGGCGAAGCGGATCGAGTTCCGTTGCCCCGACCCGTCGGCGAACCCGTACCTGGCGTTCTCCGCGCTGCTCCTCGCGGGCATCGACGGCATCAAGAACAAGATCGAGCCGGCCGCTCCGGTCGACAAGGACATCTACGAGCTGCCGCCGGCAGAGATGGCCGAGATCGCCCAGGTCCCGACCTCGCTGAACGCCGTTCTCGACAACCTGGAGGCCGACCACGACTTCCTCACCGTCGGCAACGTCTTCACGCCGGACCTGATCGAGACCTGGATCGACTACAAGCGCACCAACGAGATCCTGCCCGTGCAGCTGCGGCCGCACCCGCACGAGTTCGAGCTCTACTACGACATCTGAGGGGTTTCCGGACCACTGGCCGCGTGACCTGCGAATACGCATCAGGTAGCGGCCGCTGAATCATCCGGAGTCCACTCGAAGTCCACACGGAAAGCCGTGGGCTTGGCTGCGAGGCCGAGTCCACGGCTTTCCTCGTTCTGACGTGTGCCGGGTCAACGGCTGCGCAGGCAGCAACGTGGCTAGCCGTCTGCGAGTTCGGCCCAGACGACCTTGGAGGCTCGCGCCGATTCGACCCCCCAGGCGCTGCTGAGTGCGGCAATGATCCGAAGTCCGCGCCCTCGTTCGTGCTCGAGGTCAGCTTCCTGGGGCGCTGGAGATCCCTCCCCGGTGTCCCGGACCTCGATGCGGATGCCGTGGGCAGATCGAATCACGGTGACCTCGCACGGCGACTCGGCGTGGTCGAGGGAGTTGGTGACGAGCTCCGTGACGACAAGCGTGGCCAGATCGTTGAGATGTGCCAGGTTCCAGGTCTCCAGAAGAGCGGCGATCGAGGCGCGCGCCTCGCGGATCATCTTGAAGTCGAGGGGCACCTCCAGGTTCCCCACCAGGTGGCGCTGTCCGGTTCCGACCTTTTCGAGAAGATCGATGAGGTCCTCGAGGTCTGTGTCTTTCACGACGAACCCCGCGGAGCGTCGTTCGTACCAGGTTCGGTCGGTGTCTGTACCGGTGAAGATCACGATGCGCGAGGTCGGTGACTCGTGCCGCATCCGCGCAAGCAGGTCACGGCCAGCCAGGTCCGGCAGCCCGAGATCGAGCACGATCACGTCCGGGCGCAGTTCACCAGCGAGCCGCACAGCGTCCGCGCCGTTCTCGGCTTCGCCGGCGATCGTGAACGAGCCGTGGCTGCGCAGCGCTATCCGCAGCACGGTGCGAAGCTCGGGCGCGTCGTCGACCAGAAGCGTCGAGATGGTGGTCTCGGTCGATGTCATTCGGGAGCCCGTGGCAGTGCGAGAACGAATGCTTGGTCGCCGGCCCGGTATGACGCCTCGCCGTGGTGAGCCCTCGCCAGTTCGCGGACCAGATAGAGGCCCAGGCCCGTGCCGCTGTCGCTGCCGGTGGCGAACCTCTCGAAGAGCTGTGTACGCATATCTGCGGGAACGCCGGCTCCGGCGTCGGTGATCTCGATCTCGACCATCTGGCCGACTCCGTCGACTCGAACTCCGACAGGTGACGAGCCGTGGCGCAGGGCGTTGCTGAGCAGGTTCTCGAGCATCTGACGCAAACGCACGGGGTCAGCAGCCAGCCGCAGCCCGGGCTCGCCGCTGATCACTATGTGAACGTCATCCGAAGCGCCGCTCAGCCCGGCGACCACCGTCCGCAGCACGTGGTCGAGGTTGACGTCGGTGATGCTCAGTTCCAGGCGACGCGCCTGCAGCCGGGCTGCGGTGAGCAGGTCGTCCAGAAGCCGTCGCAACTGGTCAGAGCTGTGCTTGACGGCCTGGGTGAGGTCAGTGCGCTCCTCGACCTCCAGGAACTCGAACTTGTCGGCCAGCGTGGTGCTGGCGCCGCTGAGTACGGCGACCGGCCCGCGCAGCTCATGCGCGGTCACAGCGAAGAACTGAGCTTGTTGCTCGGCGAGCTCGGCAAGCTGCCGGTTCGCGTCCTCCTGGTCACGCAGCATGTTGCGTCGTTCTGTGGTGTCACGTGTCACCTTCGCGAACCCGACCAGCTCGCCGTGCGCATCGTGCACGGCC
The DNA here is from genome assembly GCA_036676945.1 of Marmoricola sp. Lineage (GTDB taxonomy): Bacteria > Actinomycetota > Actinomycetes > Propionibacteriales > Nocardioidaceae > Marmoricola. The sequence goes on along the minus strand of JAKFBZ010000126.1, from coordinate 25,671 downwards.
GTGATCGTGACGTTCGCCCAGAACTGGCTGTTGTCCTTACGGACGCGCCAGCCCTCCTCCTCGTACTTCCCGTGGCGCAGAGCTTCTTCCAACTCGTACTCGGGGTGTCGTGCTTCCTGCTTCTCCGGCGGGTAGAAGATCCGGAAGTGCTGGCCGATGATCTCCTCGGCGCGATAGCCCTTGCTGCGCTGGGCACCGGCGTTCCAACTGGTGATGTGCCCGGCGGGGTCAAGCATGAAGATGGCGTAGTCCTGAACAGCCTCGACCAGGAGACGGAACCGTGCCTCTGATCCACGCAACTGGTTCTCGGCCGCCACCTGACCGGTGACGTCCTGGACCTGGAGGAACAGGTACAGAGGTCGACCGGCAACATCAATCACGGGTGACAATGTGGAGCGGAAAGTCCGCTCATCCCGGTCCGCCATGTGGTGTTCGACCTGAACGATCTGTTCTCCGGCCGCAAGCCGCTCGAAGGCTTCGCTGACCGCGTCCTTGCCTGCGATCTCCTCGAGCGCCTTTCCGATCAGATCGTCCACGCTGAACCCGAGGAGTCCGGCCAGACTGTGGTTCGCCCTGACGATCCGGCCAGCGAGAGTCATGGTCGCCATGCCGATCGCGGCGTCCTCGAAGACCTCGCGGAACCGTTCCAGGTGCTGCTCCAGGACCGGGTCCAGAACCGGACCGTCCGATCTCAGCTGTGCCTGTGCCTCACGATCGTCAGGCCCGATACCGCTGACGTCTCTCAAGGTGGCGAGGAGCTCTTCGAACGGCGCTGACTTCTGTACGAAGCCCCGGGCGCCGAGTTCGCATGCACGGCCAGCCAGTCCCGCCTCGTCGAACCCGCTGTACATCACCACCCGGGTCCCTGGCGAGGACCCGAGCACCTGAGGGAGAGCCGCCAGACCGTCGACGACCGGCATCGAGACGTCAAGCAGCATCACAGTCGGCTGGAAGCGGTTGGCGAGAGCGGCAGCGTCCAGCCCGTTGGCGCCCTCGCCCACGACGTCGAACACTCCTGAGAGGCGAATCTGGGTACGTACCAGTGCCCGCACCTCAGGTGAGTCATCGATCAGGACGATCGACGGCTTCGCGCTCATTGAGCCACCCCTTCAGGCTTGTCCGTACACGAGACCTCGACCGAGGGACGAGCCCGGACGCGGCACCCGGAACGGACTCCGTCTCTTCATTACCCTGCCTAACATGCACTATGCGCCGGGTGGCGAACACCACGACCCGACCTCAGCCGCCGTCAGCCTTTCGCGAGCTTTCACGCATCGGCGCGGGGGGTCCGCCGCGAAAGCGTGTTCTACTGGTCTCAACAGGTTCTCGCTTCCTTCAAACACGTGGGTCCCGCTCGGTCCTGTCGTTCAGACTGATCCCGGCCCGCGCCTGTTACCCAGAGGCGTCGCAGCCGGCTTCCATTACAGGAGCGATGCCATGCTCGACCAGCCCCATGTCACACACTTCCAGCACGACGATGCCGTCGTGCTCAGCCCGATCGGCGAGTTCGACCTCTCCTGCGTCGACATCCTGCGGGACGCGGCCTTGTCGGCGTTCAGGACCACGAACCTGATCGTCGTCGATCTGTCCCGGACCACCTTCCTCGACTCCACAGCGCTCGGTGTCATCGTTGCCGTCGCGAAACGTGCTCAGGAGAAGCAAGGTTGGCTGCGACTCGTCGCGCCGCGGGCCAACGTGCACAAGATCATCCTTCTGATGGGTCTCGACGGCGTGCTCGGAATGTACGACACGGTCGACCAGGCGCTCGCGCACAAGGCTTCCGAAAGCGTCGGCGACGAGCAGTCGACGGTCTGACCCAGGGTCTGACCCAGGTCTGTACCGAGTCTTCGCAGACGCTTTCAGGTCCGCACCGTCGGCGGCTCGACCGAGCAAGTGCCTACGCCGGCGGTGCTTCAGACTCTCCGAAGCGCTCCCAGACGCGGTGACTGCCGAGCAGCTCGCTGACCTCCGCGAACACCTTGCCGGCGCTGGAGCCGGTCGCGATTCCCGGCTGCTGCGGGGTGATCCCCGCGAGTTCGAGCGCTCCGACGCCGGGGCCCCAGGCGCCGATCGTCTTGGCATGCCGGAAAGCCTCGTTGAGCATGAGCGCCACCCTCGGGTCCAGTTCGGGGTCTCCAGGCTCGCCCGCCTTCGCATCCCGCACCACCAGAGCGTCGGGTGCGGGGGCGGGTGCACCGGCGATCAGCAGGGCGTCGTACTCGACGGACCGGCTCGCCCCGAAAGTTCGCTGCACGACCAGCCCGTTGGCCAGCTTGCCACCGTGGGCTGCGATCACCAGGGGCACCATTCCGGCAGACGTCACCGCGGAAACGAGCGACTTGAGGCCACGCGCTTCGTTCTCGACGTCGACGACGATCCCGATGACCCGGCCGTCGGTCGGCCAGACGCCGCCCAGCTGGGACAGGGCTCCGCTGGGTTCCAGGTCTTGCAGCGGCACCGTCGCGGAAGGCGCGTCGAGCCCGAGACCGGCGGCGACCTGGGCGCACAGGTCCGGATCGATGTTGGCGAGCGCGGCGAGCTGTCGTTCCTTGATGGTCTGCTCATGACAGCGGGCCAGTTCGAAGGTGTAGGCAGCGACGATGTGTTCCCTCTCGGGCGCGGACATGCTCAACCAGAACTGCCGGGCCTGACTGAAGTGGTCGTCGAAGGTGGCCGGGAGCTCCCGCACCTTCAGGCCCTCGGGGACCAGCGCCGCGACGTCGACGAAGCCGCGGTCCTTCGCGGCGGTCGCGAGGAACGGGCAGCCGCCGTCGAGCGAGTTGGGGCGGTACGGCGCCACCCCTGCGTGAACAGCGCTCTGGTGGACTCCGTCGCGGAGGAGATCGTTGACCGGAGCCTGGGGCCGGTTGATCGGGATCTGGGAGAAGTTGGGTCCCCCGAGACGGGTCAGCTGGGTGTCGATGTAGGAGAACAGCCGCACCTGCAGCAGCGGATCGTTGGTGACATCGATCCCGGGAACCAGATTGCCGGGGTGGAAGGCGACCTGCTCTGTCTCGGCGAAATAGTTCGTCGGGTTCGCGGTCAGAGTGAGCAGGCCGATCGCCTGGACCGGGGCGAGTTCCTCGGGGACGAACTTGGTCGGGTCGAGCAGGTCGATACCTTCGAACGTCTCGTCCTCGGAGTCGGGGAAGACCTGGACGCCGAGCTCCCACTGCGGGTAGGCGCCTGACTCGATGGAGTCGGCGAGGTCGCGTCGGTGGTAGTCGGGGTCCATTCCGCCGAGAAGCTGAGCTTCCTCCCAGGTCAGGGAGTGCACGCCGAGCGCGGGCTTCCAGTGAAACTTGACCAGCGATGTCTCACCGGAGGCGTTCACGGTCCGGAAGGTGTGGACGCCGAACCCTTCCATCATCCGGTACGAGCGTGGGATACCGCGATCCGACATGTTCCACAGCGTGTGGTGCTGCGCCTCGGTGTGCAGGGACACGAAGTCCCAGAAGCTGTCGTGGGCGCTCTGCGCCTGCGGGATCTCTCGATCCGGGTGCGGTTTCGCCGCATGGACGATGTCGGGGAACTTGATGCCGTCCTGGATGAAGAAGACCGGGATGTTGTTGCCGACCAGGTCGAAGGTTCCCTCGGCGGTGTAGAACTTGGTCGCGAATCCACGGGTGTCTCGCACCGAGTCCGCAGAGCCCCGGGAGCCGAGGACGGTGGAGAACCGGACGAAGACAGCCGTTTCGACGTTGGTGCCGAGAAACGCGGCGCTGGTCACGGACTTGGCGTTGCCGTAGCCGACGAAGATCCCGTGAGCTCCGGCACCGCGCGCGTGAACGGCTCGCTCGGGGATGCGCTCGTGGTCGAAGTGCGTGATCTTCTCGCGAAGGTGATGGTCCTGGAGCAGAACAGGTCCGCGTGAGCCGGCCTTGAGGGAATGGTCGGTGTCACGGAGCCGGGCCCCTTGTGACGTGGTCAGGAAGGGTCCCTGCTGGGCGATCTGTGCCGGGGTCACCCCGGTCTCCGCTCCGGTGGGAGTGCGACGGTCGGGCCCCGCTTGGTCGGGCTTGGCCGGGAGCGGCGGCTTCGGCCGTGTGGGCTCGTCGTACGCGGGAGCGCTCGGTGCAGGCGCGCCCGGTGGTCCAGCGGCCGGTTTGGTGACGCTGCGCAGGGCCGCCTCAGCGGCCTGTGCGACAACGTTCTTGCTTGCTGCTCTGATTGCTCGCGCTGCTCTGCCTGTCGCCGCCATGGAAGTACCTCCGGAGTAGATCCGTCACGTACCCGAACAACGGGAAACGAACCGGGCACGGCTCGCGGCGATCGTCACTCCAGGTCGGCGGACACCGCAGCCGGGTCGGCATCGTGGTCAGGCTCTCCGACTGTCCGGCGCTCACGCTTCAGCTCTGCCTCGTAGAGATGTTGATGACCCCCGGTCAGTTCCCGCGACTGCACCTCGAGGTCCCGGAAGGGCTCGTAGTACGTGGTCTCGTAGTCCTCCACGACCTGGAAGGTCCATCGTCCGGGTAGCACGTTGCGACCGACCAGCTCCCGGGCGAGGGTGTCAGCGAAGTCGTGATGACCGGCGCTTCGAAGCAGCTCGACAGCATCCCCCACCAGGAAATCCGCACGCCCGCTGAGCTGGTGGAACGCGAAGAGGTGTCCTCGCGCGACCTCGACAGTCTCCAGGGCCTCGGACAGCTTCCCGACCGCCGCGACGGTCTCGCCGGTGAGCCCCTCGCGCTTCAGGAAGCCTTGCTCGAGTCGGGAGTCTCTGTGCTCATCCATGACGCCGAGGTACCCCCGATGAGGTAGATCGACACGGTGCCGGCCTGGCGACCGCTCTTGTATCGCTCGCGCAGGCGAGCGGATCCGAGTGTCTTGGCCCACACTCACGCCAGCCTGCGCGTGACACCCATGACAGCGGGGTATCGGTGCGACGACGCGCATTCGCGCCGAACCGCTGAAATACAAGGGGGAACAACGATGGCCAACACCACCGTTCAGAACACGGACACCCGGACCACCGGGCGCCGGCTCAGCACCGAGACCAAGGCGTCATTCAAGACCACCGAGCTCATCGCCTACGTCGTCGCCGTTCTCGGTGTGCTGATCGCCTCGGCGGTCGTCGACAACAATCCCGATTTCGGGGCTCAGGAGGCGTGGCAGATGATCACGTTCCTGACGATCGGATACATGGTCAGCCGCGGGCTGGCGAAGTCCGGAAGCCGTGACTTCTACGACGACGATGACGATGCTGCTGGCCGAAACCGTCGCTGATTCATCGCCTGCGCACCGCCTCATCCCGATCACCGGGATGAGGCGGTGCGCTTTCGACCTGAGCGATCGGCCGGAGTGGATTCGCATTCACCCGATCGGGTAATGCCAGGTACGGACAGAAGGCCTCTGAGTGCCCCGCAATCGCTTCACATCAACGTGGCGCTCGCTGGCATCGCAGCACCGTGAACGAAGCCCTTCTAGTTGCAAGGACAAGCGATGGCGGCCAATCCGATCGACCCGGAACATCTCCAGACCCAAGCCGGGCAGTCCTCCCAGGCGCCCGACCTGTCGCCCTCCACGCGGGACGAGGCCCTCGCCGTCGGAGCGCCAGCGCTGCACCTGCTGCTGCTCAGCCTCGGCGCAGGGTTCGCTGCTCGGTTTTCAGCACCGCGCAATCGGCGTCCGTCCGCCGATTGAACAAGCACAGAACCCCCACGGGAACGTGGGGGTTCTGTGCCGGAACTACTCCTTGAGCGGTGGGTCAGTCGGCGCTCTGCAAGGCCTTGACTTCATCGCGTGCAGCGACGACCGCGGTGTGCTGTCGACGCACGACCTCGCGGAAGCCGGGACTGAGGTCCTTCTGGAGTGCGTTCTCGAACTCCGAAACCGCGTGGTTCTCACCGGTCACAGCGGCGCCGAGGACGCTGCCGGCGTCGTCACCCGTCAACGCGTCCTTCAGCGAGATCCAACTCCGGTGCAGAGCTGCGGCGGCCGAGCCGCTCTCGTCGACGTCTTCGTGATACTCGTGACCGAGTTCGACGATCTCCTTGCGGAAGTCCGCTCGCTGACCCGACAGGTTCTGCAACGTCGTCGCCCACTCAGGACGATCGCTGTCCCGGAGCTTCTCAGCGGCACTGGCAAAGCCGCGCTCGCCGTCCTTCAATGTCTCGACCAGTTCCTTGGCGACACTCTTGTCATCCGACACGTTCGCTCCTTCGATCAGGGGTGTGTACCAGGTGGGTACCCGCGGGACCACAGCAGAAACGTCGTCCCGAGGTTGTGCGGCATCAGCTGCGCGTCACTCAGTCGCCGCGCCGGGAATCACGTCGACGAGGTTTCCGGCGCACCGCTGCTCGGCTCGTCGCTCCGGGTGAAGAACGAGATCCGTCCGTCCGCCTCCAGCACGGCCAGGTCGATCTCATCGAGCCAACGGAATCCCTGTTGGCGGGCCGCGGCCATCAGATCGGTCAGGGACAGCCGCTGCTGTCGGAGCGCCTTCTCGACGAGTTCCCCGTCACGCATCACCACGATCGGGCGTCCGTTGACGAACGGATGCAGCCGCGGGAACCGCCACTGCAGCCAGGACAGCAGCACCGTGAGCAGGGCGAAGGTCCCTACGGCGAGCATGCCGCCCGTCACTGAGAAGTCCTGCTGGGTGACCGCCTGCTGGATGAGGTCACCCATGGTCACGTAGAGCAGGAGGTCGAAGGTGCTGAGCTCGCCCAGCGTGGATCGACCGACCGCCCTGGTGATCACCCAGAGGAACAAGAAGATCACGACCGCGCGAATGACGATCTCCATCAGGGCACCAACCTCGTCCGGTAGTCGACACTGACCAGCTCGGCTCCGTCCGTGCCGGTCACGACGGCAAGGTGGCCCTCATGCCCGCGCTGGCTGGCGGGCTGGATGTAGGCGTCGTAGTCGAGGACGAACCTCTCGCCGGCCGGGGCGTCGAAGGTCAGGTACAACGTGTCACCGTCGCGGACCTGCGCGCTCGGCTCGGGGAAGAAGCCCTGCGTCTCGAAGATGTCGAAGTAGTCGCCGGTCACCGCAAGGGTCAGCTCCTTGTCGAACCCACCGGGGTGTCGCACGTGCACCCGCCACCGGACGTCCAGCCCGGCCCGGCCCGTTGCGGGGTAGTCGAGGCTCAGCGTGTAGCCGCCGCTGGTACTCGTGACGGTGTCGGTACGGACTCCGAGGACACCACCCAGGTTGAGCACGACCAGGAGCAGCACCAGCATCAGGACCAGCCGTCGTCCCACGAGGGCAGCAGTTGCGTCCTCACGCAGGTCGGTGACGGTGGAGATCATGGCGCGCGACCTGAACGCGACCGACTGAGGGATGAGGCGCGCGAGTGTCCCGGCTGCGAGATCAAAGTCCAGCACACGCCAAGACTCCATTCGACGGGGCCGAGCGACTTCCCCTCGGGCAACCTCAATGGCTGCAGTCACCAAGTACCCGACTCGCTGTCGCCAAAACGGTGACGGGGCCTGCGGCACCGTTTCCACACCGAGCGGACGACCCGCGGCTGCACCGCGACTCAGGTGTCCTCGGCGGGGTGGCCAGGAGTGAGTCCGCCGGCGTCCGAGAGCCGGAACGGCCCCGGGGCGTCCGCGGCGACGTGGGCCGATTCCACCCGCCCGAGCCAGCACACGTGGTCAGCCCTGGCTACGTCGACCAGTTCGACCCGCTCCAGGACCAGCCGGTCCGGACACGCACCGAGCAGTGGCAGTCCGTGCGGCCCCGGCTCCCAGTCGACGTCCGCGAACTTGTCGGTCGCGTCTCCGGTCAGGGAGCCCCAGTGCTCGGCCACGTCGATCTGACCCGCGCGCAGGTAGTGGACCGCGAGATGCTCGGCATGCACGGCCAGACGGGTCGTCCTGTTCGCCTTGGACAGCCAGACCGCGTACAGCTCCGGTTCGATGCTGGCTTGAGCGTGAAAGCCCACCATGCATCCGGCCAGCTCGTTGCCGACCTGGACCGTGACGACCACCAGTGGCGGGTTGTTGCGATCGACGAACCGGTCGAAGCCATGATCAGTCATCGGGCCGCCTTCCTGGCGTGAGCCACTGTGCCCAGCGGATGAACATCTGACACCTGGGTACTTCGCAGGTCCCACCCGAATCCGAAAAAGGCGGCCTGTCTTGCACACCACCGATCTGCTCGGACACCGGTGAAGATCCGACCCCTGGGCGGCGGCCTGGGCTGCTTGGTGATGATCGCGATCTCGGTCGTCAGCTCTGTGCTGCTGACGATCCTGGTGAACCTCGGCCGTTAGGCGAGCCCGCGGAATCCGCGCCTACGTCAGTTGGCTCCGAGGCGTCCTGGACGATCTGTTCGGCCACAGTCCGGAGCTTGGTGTTCGTGTCCTGGGAGATGCGCGTCATGTACTGAAACGCTGTTTCCTGGGTGACGTGGTACTTCCCCATGACCAGGCCCGTGGCCACGCCGATGACGGTCCGCGTGGCCATGGCCGCGCGGAGATTCTGCTCGAGAAGAACACGTCCCAGCACTACGGCCGCGTTGACGGCGAAGAGGGACGCCATATCCACGGTCTCGGCCGGGATCTCGTCGTTCTCCATCGTGTAGAGGTTCAACGCGCCGTGGATGCCGTCGGTGTTGAAGAGGCGCACACCCATCTGCGCCTTGAGCCCGAGCTTCACGGCCCGGGGCACGTAGTTGGGCCACCGCTGGTCGTGACGGATGTTGTCCGCGACCAGGACCTCCGGGCTTCCCTCGACCATCGCGTCGTAACAGGGCCCTTCGCGGAAGTCGTACTGCAGGTCGTCGAGAACCCGCGGGAGGTCGCTGGTGGCACCTTTGGTCTCGATCGGGCGGTCTCGGCGCATGAGAGAGACGCCGGCATGCTCGATCCCGGGGAGGGAGATCACTGCCGACTCGGTGATCGCCTGGACGACCGCGTCGACATCTCGTGCCTCGTCGACCGCGCGCGCCGCGCGTGCCAGCGCGGTGGACGGATCCGGAACTGACACCTCATCCCCCGTTCGTCGATCGCCGTGGCGTCCATGTGGGTGCGGGGCCGCTCGTTACGTCCCTCAGTACCCGACAGCAGCCTTGGAGGCAAGGGGTCGCGGGAAAGCCAGCGGCGCCCGACGTCGCCTGACCAGGCGCGGGCGAATGCGGAGCACACCGCTGGGTAACGGGTCTGGCACACACTGGTTTTGCCTACGGGCGGCGGTCTGCCCGAGGCCCGCAGGGTTTGCCGATGAAACAGCCGCGGAAGCGGTGACTGGTTCGACTCCGGTCTGGGCCGCAGTTCCCCAGCTGCTCCCCTGCCCTGGCCTGCTCACGGGACTCGATGCGTCACTCTGCGGAACATGGGTACCGCCCGGACAGGCGATGGTCTACGTGCGCTAAGCCGTTCGCCTAGAGTCCGTCCGTCCAACCAACGTGCGGCGGGCTCGCCGCTTGAGCTTGTCCGAACAAACGAACGTGCCGTCGATCTCCGGATCTGCGGCACGTTCGTCATCCTCAGGCCTTTGCAGGGGTCACGGTCGGATCTAGGCTGAGAGGGATCTAGCAGCCAGGTGCTGCGGGGGCGGCGCCGGATCGGAGATCTGATGAGCCCAGGCACCACAACCAATCGCGCGCGACGGCGATCTCTCACCTGGGCCCAGGGGGCGCTCGTGCTCGCCTGTGCCGGCGCCGCCATCAGCGCCGTACCTGCCCAGGCACCTGCCCAGGCCGCACCCAGCCAGAAGGTCACGGCCGCGACGGCCGTCGCCCGCTCGTGTCATGCCAAGTACGTCGGCGGAGCCGCCGGCACGCAGACGGTCACGGCGACCGCGCCCGTCACGGGCCTCGTCAGCGCGCGCCTGTCGGGCAACGGCGACTGGGACCTCGGCGTCTTCGACTCCAGCTCGGGCCGCAGTGTCGCCGGCTCGGCGGGCTTCGCGTCCAACGAGCTGGCGGAGGGCTTCGTCAAGAAGGGCCAGAAGCTACGCGTGCAAGCGTGCCGCTTCCGCGGCAGCGCGTCGAGCGCCGACCTGTCGATCGGCTTCGTCGAGATCGCAGAACGCTCCCTCGGCAAGGTGAAGATCGTCGACGTCAGCACGGCCACCCGCAAGCAGAAGCAGCGGCTGCAGAGCCTCGGCCTGGATCTGACCGAGCACGGCGACTCGAACTCGGTCGAGGTCGTCGTGCACGGCACCGCCGACGAGCGCAAGCTCCGCGACGCCGGCTTCACTTACGCCGTCCGGATCGCCGATCTGGAGGCGCGCTCGAAGTCGAACGCGACCGCCGACGCGAAGTTCGCGGCGTCGAACCCGAAGACCCAGCTGCCGAGCGGCAGCAATGCCTACCGCCACCTCGCGGACTACAACCTCGAGCTCAAGCAGCTGGCCATGCGCTACCCGGGGCTGGTCAAGGAGCTGACGCTCAACCACGAGTCGGTCGAGGGCCGCGACGTCCACGGTATCGAGATCACGCAGAACCCCGATGCACAGGACGGCAAGCCGATCTTCCTGCAGATGGGCGCGCATCACGCGCGTGAGTGGCCGTCGGCGGAGCACGCGATCGAGTTCGCCTACGACCTCGTGACGAACTACGGCACGAGCAGCCGGACGACCGACCTCGTCGACACGACGCGCACGATCGTCGTTCCGATCGTCAACGTGGACGGGTTCAACCTCTCGCGAGAGGCACGTCACGCGGGCTTCAGTGCCTCCTTCGGCCTGTTCGACTACGAGATGAAGCGCAAGAACTGCCGGATCTCGACGGCGACGCCGGCGCAGTACGCGACCGGCACCTGCGAGGACAACGCCGCCGGGCGTCTGCGTGGCACCGACCCCAACCGCAACTACGGCGGCCTGTGGGGCGGCAGCGGCGCGAGCGTGAACTGGTCAGACGACACGTTCCGCGGCGACGCGCCGTTCTCGGAGCCCGAGATCCAGAACATCCGCGAACTGCAGAGCACGCGGTCCATCACGAACCTCATCACGAACCACACGTTCTCGAACCTGATCCTGCGCCCGCCGGGCGTTGCCGCGATGGGCCCCCCGCTCGAGGAGTCGCTCGTGAAGGCGCTCGGGGCGCGGATGGCCAGCCACAACGGCTACGCGAATGTCCCGGGCTACGACCTGTACGACACGACGGGCAGCACCGAGGACTGGACGTTCTGGACCGCAGGCTCGCTCGGCTTCACCTACGAGATCGGACCCGACGAGTTCCACCCGCCGTACAACAACGGCGTCGTCGACGAGTACCTCGGCCGCGGCCAGTCCGCGGGCGCCGGCAAGGGCGGCAACCGCGAGGCGTACTACGAGATGCTCGCGTCGACGAGGCAGGACGACCTGCACTCGGTCATCGAGGGCTCGGCTCCGGCCGGCTCGACGCTGAGGATCACCAAGACGGTCACCACCGAGACCTCGCCGGTCTGGAACGACGACTTCGGAGCGGACATCGGGCCGGTCCAGACGTTCTCCGACACGTTCGAGTACTCGATGGTCACCGACGGCCCGGCGTTCGAGTGGAACGTCAACCCGTCCACGCGCCCGATCGTCGCCGGACGCGACGGGCGCGATGCGGTGGGCCCACCGCAGGCTCCGATCGCGCTGTCCAACCCGGACGGCCAGCCGGCCGAGAACACGGGCGACCCGCGCGCGGGAGCGCACGAGGAGGTCGAGTTCGAGGTCGGGGCCCCGCCGGCCGTCGACAACGGCAGCTTCACGGTCCACATCGACTGGGCCGACCCGGACACCGACTGGGACCTCTACATCTACAACGCGGCGGGCAACGTCGTCGCGCAGTCCGCGTTGTTCGGCGACACGACCGAGGACGCGGTGCTGTTCGATCCCCCGCCGGGGACGTACACGGCCGTGATCGTCAACTACGACCAGGTCGACGGCCAGGCGTACGACGACTGGGGCAACGGCAGCGTGACGTTCCAGAGCCCGCGCCCGCGCACCGAGACCGGCGTCAAGGAGGCGTGGACGCTCACCTGCGAACGGCCGAACGGCACGTTCGGCTCCCCGATCGACGTGATCGTCGATCGCGGGGGGCGCGCTGACGTCGGAGACGCCTGCGCGTGATCGGGCGGCCCGCTGTGAATTCCGGCCAAACCGACTAGAACGAACAGGTCGCCAAGTCAAGAGCACCTGAGCATTGCATGCCGAGGGTGGCGTCCTTACGTTGATCGAGTGCCGCCTGACACTCGGCCAGGTCTGGACGGCGCGGGGAGCGATGCGCTCCTCCGCGCCGGGCGCTTCTTCACGCGGTGGGACGAGACCGACGACGGGCGTGTGGTCTTCCGCGAAGGCGGCCGGGCCGGTGACGTGTTCTACCGGGACCGGTGGAGCCACGACAAGGTGGTCCGATCCACCCACGGCGTGAACTGCACCGGCTCGTGCTCGTGGAAGGTGTACGTCAAGGACGGCATCATCACCTGGGAGAGCCAGGAGACCGACTACCCCTCGGTCGGACCCGACCGGCCCGAGTACGAGCCCCGCGGGTGCCCACGTGGCGCGGCCTTCTCCTGGTACACCTACTCCCCCACCCGGGTCCGCTACCCCTACGCCCGCGGCGTCCTGGTCGAGATGTTCCGTGAGGCGCGCGACCGGCTCGGCGACCCGGTGCTGGCCTGGGCGGAGATCGTCGGCGACACCGAGAAGCGCCGTCGCTACCAGCGCGCCCGCGGCAAGGGCGGCCTGGTCCGGGTCTCCTGGCAGGACGCGATCGACATGGTCGCCGCGGCCCACGTGCACACCATCAAGACCCACGGCCCGGACCGGTGCACCGGCTTCTCACCCATCCCCGCGATGTCGATGGTCTCCCACTGCGTCGGCACCCGCTTCATCCAGCTCATCGGCGGCGTGATGACCTCGTTCTACGACTGGTACGCCGACCTGCCGGTCGCCAGTCCGCAGGTCTTCGGGGACCAGACCGATGTCCCCGAATCCGGCGACTGGTGGGACGCGACTTACCTGATGATGTGGGGCTCCAACGTCCCGGTCACCCGCACTCCCGACGCGCACTGGATGGCCGAGGTCCGCTACCGCGGGACGAAGGTCGTCACGGTCAGCCCTGACTACGCCGACAACACCAAGTTCGCCGACGAGTGGATGCCGGCGCAGGCCGGGACGGATGCCGCGCTCGCGATGGCGATGGGGCACGTGCTGCTCAAGGAGTTCTTCGTCGACCGGCGGACCCCGTTCTTCGTCGACTACGTCCAGCAGTACACCGACCTCCCGTTCTTGATCCGGCTCGAGGACCACGACCAGGGCGGTCTGGTCCCGGGCAAGTTCCTGGCTGCCGCCGACCTCGGAGGCACCGCGGAGGAGGACGCCTGGAAGACGGTGCTCCTCGACGGTGCCAGCGGCCAGCCGGTGGTGCCCAACGGCTCGATGGGGTTCCGGTACGCCGACTCCGGTGTCGGCAAGTGGAACCTGGACCTCGAAGGCGTCAGCCCGGCCCTGACCATGGCAGGCGACGACAGCGAACCCGTGGAGGTACTGCTCCCGGCGTTCGTCGACGACGACGGATCCGGGTCGGTCCTGCGCCGGGGCGTCCCGGCCCGGCGGGTCGGCGGCCACCTGGTCACCACGGTCTATGACCTGATGCTCGCCCAGTACGGCGTCGCCCGCGACGGTCTCCCCGGCGAGTGGCCGACCGGGTACGACGACGCCGAGACGCCGTACACCCCGGCCTGGCAGGCCGAACGCACCAGCGTGCCGGCTGAGCAGTGCATCCGGGTCGCCCGCGAGTTCGCCCGCAACGCCGAGGAATCGGGCGGACGCTCGATGATCATCATGGGCGCAGGCATCTGTCAGTGGTTCCACGGCGACGCCACCTACCGCGCGATCCTGTCGCTGCTCATCCTCACCGGCTCGATGGGCCGCAATGGCGGCGGCTGGGCCCACTACGTCGGGCAGGAGAAGTGCCGCCCGATCACCGGGTGGATCTCACTGGCCAACGGTCTGGACTGGAGCCGGCCACCGCGCACGATGACCGGCACCTCGTTCTGGTACATGCACACCGGCCAGTGGCGCAACGACGGCTACTCCGCCGACTCGCTCAGTTCACCGCTCGCCCGCGGACACCTCGCCGGCATGCACACCGCCGACACCATCGCGCAGTCCGCGCGTCTCGGCTGGATGCCGTTCTACCCGCAGTTCGACAAGAACCCGCTCGACGTGGCCGAGGAGGCGAGTGCGGCGGTGGAGGCCGGTGAGGCGCCGAACGCAGCCGCGTACATCGCGAAGTCGCTCAAGGACGGGAGCCTCCAGCCGGCGATCGCCGACATCGACGCGCCCGAGAGTTGGCCGCGCACGTTGGTCCTGTGGCGCTCGAACCTGTTCGGCTCCTCGGCGAAGGGCAACGAGTACTTCCTGAAGAATCTGCTCGGGACCCACTCCAACGTCCTGGGAGCCGAGAACCCGGAGACGCCGCGGCCCTCCGACGTTGCCTGGCACGACGACCCGCCTGAGGGGAAGCTCGACCTGCTGGTCTCGGCCGACTTCCGGATGACTTCGACGACGCTGCTCTCCGACGTGGTGCTGCCCGCCGCCACCTGGTACGAGAAGCACGACCTGTCCTCGACGGACATGCATCCGTTCGTGCACGCGTTCAGCCCGGCGATCGATCCGCCCTGGGAAGCTCGCACCGACTTCGAGATGTTCCACGCGATCGCCCGGCGGCTCTCCGAGCTCGCCAGGGACCACCTCGGTACCCGTCGTGACCTGGTCGCCGTGCCTCTCCAGCACGACACCCCGGGCGAGACCATGCAGGCCGGCGGCGTCGTACGCGACTGGAAGCGGCCTGAGGTCGACGCGGTACCCGGCGTCAACACTCCGGTGTTCCAGGTGGTCGAGCGGAACTACACGGAGATCGCCGACAAGCTTGCGGCCGTCGGCCCGCTCGCCGACTCCCTGGGCTTCACCGTCAAGAACGTCACCTACCGGCTCGAGGAACAGGTCGCCGCGCTGGCCGCCAGCAACGGCGTGATGTCCACCGGCGCGGGCGCCGGACGGCCGTCGATCGCGACCGACAAGCACATGGCAGAAGCGATCCTGCGCTTCTCCGGGACCACCAACGGAGCGCTGGCCGTGCAGGGTTTCCGCACCCTCGAGGAGCGGGTCGGGAAGACACTGCACGACCTCGCCGAGGGGTCAGAGGAGAAGCGGATCAGCTTCGCCGACACCCAAGCGGCGCCGGTCGCGGTCATCACCTCACCGGAGTGGTCCGGATCGGAGACCGGCGGGCGTCGCTACGCCCCGTTCACGGTCAACATCGAGCGGCTCAAGCCCTTCCACACCCTGACCGGACGGATGCACTTCTACCTCGACCACGACTGGATGACCGACCTCGGCGAGGCATTGCCGACGTACCGGCCTCCGCTGGACATGCAGCGCCTCTTCGGCGAACCCGCGCTCGGGCCGGACGGGAAGCTGCAGATCACGGTGCGGTACCTGACCCCGCACTCGAAGTGGTCGATCCACTCCGAGTACCAGGACAACTTGTTCATGCTGTCGTTGAGCCGCGGCGGCCCGACGGTCTGGATGAGTCCCCAGGACGCCGGCGCGATCGACGTGCACGACAACGACTGGGTCGAAGCGACCAACGCGAACGGGGTGCTGGTGGCCCGTGCGGTCGTCAGCCACCGGATGCCCGCCGGGATCGTCTACGTGCACCACGCCCAGGAGCGGACCATCGACGTCCCGAAGTCCGAGGCGACCGGTCGGCGCGGCGGCATCCACAACTCGGTGACCAGGCTGCTGGTCAAGCCGACCCACCTGATCGGCGGCTACGCCCAACTGTCCTACACGTTCAACTACCTCGGACCCACCGGGAACCAGCGCGACATGGTCTCGACGATCCGGAAGCGGTCCCAGGAGGTCGAGTACTGATGCGCGTGATGGCCCAGATGGGCATGGTGATGAACCTCGACAAGTGCATCGGGTGCCAGACCTGCTCGGTCACCTGCAAGCAGGCATGGACCAATCGGGCCGGCACCGAGTACGTCTGGTTCAACAACGTCGAGACCCGGCCCGGCCAGGGGTACCCGCGGCGCCACGAGGACCAGGAGCAGTGGAAGGGCGGCTGGGAGCTCAACAAGCGCGGACGGCTCCGGCTGAAGACCGGTGGCCGGCTCCGGCGGTTGCTGTCGATCTTCGCCAGCCCGGTGCAGCCCGAGCTCAACGACTACTACGAGCCGTGGACCTACGACTACCGGACGCTGGTCGACGCCCCGCTCGGTGACGACTTCCCGGTCGCCCGGCCGAAGTCCCTGATCACCGGCGAGGACACCCAAGTCACCTGGTCGGCCAACTGGGACGACAACCTCGGCGGCGCCTCGGAGCACGGACACCTCGATCCGATCGTGCAGCGGATCCGGCGCGAGTCCGAGGACAAGATCAAGTTCGAGTTCGAGCAGACGTTCATGTTCTACCTGCCTCGGATCTGCGAGCACTGCCTCAACCCGGCCTGCATGGCCTCCTGCCCGTCAGGCGCGATCTACAAACGATCAGAGGACGGCATCGTCCTGGTCGATCAGGACCGCTGCCGCGGATGGCGCCAATGCATCACCGGCTGCCCGTACAAGAAGATCTACTTCAACCACAAGTCCGGGAAAGCGGAGAAGTGCACGTTCTGCTACCCGCGCGTGGAGGTCGGGATCCCCACCGTCTGCGCCGAGACCTGCGTGGGCCGGCTGCGCTATCTCGGTCTCTTCCTCTACGACGCAGACGCGGTGACCGCGGCAGCCTCGGTCTCCGACGAGAAGGACCTCTACGAGGCGCAGATGGACCTGCTCCTCGACCCGGAGGACCCGGAGGTGATCGCGGCCGGGCGCCGGCAAGGCATCCCGGAGGACTGGCTGGACGCCGCTCGACGATCACCCGTCTACGCGCTGGCGAAGAAGTACCGGGTGGCCCTGCCGCTGCATCCGGAGTACCGCACGATGCCGATGGTCTGGTACGTGCCGCCGCTCTCCCCCGTCGTCGATCTGCTCTCCGAGCAGGGCCACGACGCCGAGGACCGCGACGTCCTGTTCGGGGCGATCGAGGCTCTGCGGATCCCGGTCGAGTACCTGGCCGAGCTGTTCACTGCGGGAGACACCGCGGTGGTCACCGACGTGCTCCGCAAGCTCGCCGCCATGCGCGCCTACATGCGCGGCGTCAACCTGGGCCGGGAGCCTGACGCCTCCATCCCGGCCTCGGTCGGGATGAGCGAGGAGAGCCTGTACGAGATGTACCGGCTGATGGCGATCGCCAAGTACGAGGAGCGGTACGTCATCCCCACCGCGCACGTGGAGCAGGCCCACGAGCTCGAGGAGATCGGGTGCTCCCTCGACTTCGACGAGGGTCCGGGCATGTACGGGTCGGCGCCGTTCGGTGAGGCGAGCGGACGGCCTGTCCCGGTCGCGGTCGAGACCTTCCACGCTCTTCGGCAGCGGCAGACCAGTGACAGTCCCGCCGGCGCCGAGGAGTTGCGCGGCCGGGTCAATCTGCTGAACTGGGACGGCAACGGCAGTCCCGCCGGCCTGTTCCCGGATCGCCACGACGAGGAGCGCCGATGAGGCGCCGCGACCCCGAGCTCCAACGGGTCCGCGTCGTACGGCAGGTCGCGTCGTGGTGCCTCACCTATCCCGATGCGGATCTGGTCGCGCGGGTGCCGCAGCTGCGTGCCGCGCTCGCGGAGCACGCCGTGAGCGACCTCGACTCGTTCCTGGACGAGCTGGAACGGATCCCGCTCGGTGAGCTCCAGCGCCGTTACGTCGATGTCTTCGACCTCTCCCGCCGGCATGCGCTGTACCTGTCCTACTGGACCGACGGGGACACCCGACGCCGGGGCGAGGTGCTCGGACGCTTCAAGGCGGTCTACCGGGCCAGCGGCTTCCTGGTCGACCTGTCCGGCGAGCTGCCCGACTACTTCCCGATGGTGCTCGAGTTCGCCGCCGTCGCGGATCCCGAAGCCGGCGAAGCACTGCTGCGCGAGTACCGTCCGAGCCTCGAGCTGCTTCGGATCGGGCTGTCGGAGGACCATTCGTCGCACGCAGACGTGGTCACTGCCGTCTGCGCGACGCTGCCAGGAGCCTCGCCGGCCGACCGCGCAGCCGTGCAGGCGATGGTCGACGGCCCGCCCGTCGAGTCCGTCGGTCTCGAACCCTATGACCCGCGTCTGCTCCCGATGGCAGGTGGGCGCTGATGGATGTCCTGCTCTGGGGCGTACTTCCCTACCTCGTGATCGCGACGCTGGTGCTCGGGACGATCTGGCGCTACCGCTACGACAAGTTCGGCTGGACCACCCGGTCCTCCCAGCTCTACGAGTCGCGGTTGCTGCGGATCGGGTCGCCGCTGTTCCATTTCGGCATCCTCGTGGTCTTCATCGGCCATGTCGGCGGTCTGCTCATCCCGGAGGACTGGACCGAGGCCGTCGGAGTCTCCGAGGACCTGTACCACTTCAACGCTCTGCTCTTCGGTGGCATCGCAGGAGTGTGCACCCTTGCCGGAATCATCATCCTCATCGTCCGGCGCAGGACGACCGGACCGGTGTTCATGGCCACGACGACCAACGACAAGATGATGTACGTCCTGCTCGTCGGCGCGATCACCCTGGGCCTGTGGACCACCCTGGTCGCGGTCGGGGCAGGCCACGAGGCGCACGACTACCGGCAGACGGTCTCGCCGTGGTTCCGCTCGATCTTCCGGCTCAACCCCGACGTCGACGCGATGGCGGCCGCACCGGTCCAGTTCCACGTGCACGTGCTGGTCGGGATGCTGCTCTTCGCCGCCTGGCCGTTCACCCGCCTGGTGCATGCGTTCACCGCGCCGGTGCACTACCTGTTCCGTCCCTACATCGTGTACCGGAGCCGGGACGCCCGCACCCCGTCCCCCACCGGCCGCGCCCGAGCGGGTTGGAGCCCGGTCGGCACCTCCGACCGCGACAGGAGCACGCGATGAGCGACCAAGCGACCGTCCCTGACATCACGCAGGGCCAGATGAAGAACCTGGCGCTGGCGACCCTGGCGTTCACGATCAGCTTCTGGGCCTGGAACCTGATCGCGCCGCTCGGCGTCCGCTACGCCGAGAGCATGGACCTCTCCTCGGGTCAGAAGTCGCTGCTGGTGGCCATCCCGGTGCTGGTGGGCTCGCTCGGCCGGATCATCGCCGGCGCGTTGACCGACCGGTTCGGTGGTCGAGTGATGTTCACGGTGCTGCTGATCGCCACCGCGCCCGTCGTCCTGCTGGTCGCGTTCGCCGGCAACCAGGACTCCTACGGCTTGATGCTGCTCTTCGGCTTCTTCCTCGGCATCGGTGGCACGACGTTCGCGGTGGGCATCCCGTTCGTCAACGCCTGGTTCGCCGCCCAACGGCGTGGGTTCGCCACCGGAGTCTTCGGCGCCGGGATGGGCGGGACTGCCCTCTCGGCCTTCTTCACGCCGCGGTTCGTGGACTGGTTCGGCTACGTCGTCACCCACGTGATCATCGCCGTCGCGCTGGTCGCGGTGGCGCTCCTGATCTGGACTGCACTGCGGGACTCGCCGCTGTGGGCGCCGAACACAGATCCCGTCGTGCCGAAGCTGGCCGCGGCGGCCAAGCTTCCGATCACCTGGCAGATGTCGTTCCTGTACGCCGTCGCGTTCGGCGGCTTCGTCGCGTTCTCGACCTACCTGCCGACCTACCTCAAGGACGTCTACGACTTCGACCTGACCCAGGCGGGAACCCGCACTGCCGGCTTCGCGGTCGCCGCCGTGATCGCTCGGCCCATCGGCGGCATCCTGTCCGACCGCGTCGGCCCGCGGGCGGTGGCGGCGACCTCGTTCGCGGGAGCCGCGGTGATGGCGGTCGTCGTCGCCCTGCAACCGGAACCGGAGATCCCGGCCGGTCTCGCGTTCGTGGTGCTCGCCGCGTTCCTCGGTCTCGGCACCGGAGGTGTCTTCGCGTGGGTCGCGGCGACCGCTCCGAAGGAACGGGTCGGCAGCGTCGCGGGCATCGTGGGCGCCGCCGGTGGACTGGGCGGCTTCTTCCCGCCGCTGGTGATGGGAGCGACGTACAACGAGGAGGACCACAGCTACACCATCGGCCTGATGCTGCTGTGTCTCACGGCGATCGGCGCGCTGCTCTTCACCCTCTTCGGGATCCGTAGGCGTCGACCGGACGACCTCGAGCGGCCCCGCTGACGCCCCAGCTCCTCCATTCGGCCGTGCCAGCACGAGCTCTAGCTGTACGGCGAGATCCGACGACAGGGGCCGGACGGTCCTGACCTGCAGGAACATTTCGCCCCTGCTCCCCGGGATTCGCCGAGGCGGAAACCGGGTACTTGGCGATCACGCGGCAGGTAGTCGAGGCGGCAGGTAGTCGAGCGAGCACGGCTCGCTGGGAGAGGCGACCGGTGACCCCATGAGTACGAATCTCATCACCCCGGACCCGGTAGACGAGAGTCCTCGGGGCCAGTTCGGCCGCACTGGCTTCGCGCACGGCGGGGAGTTCACTGTGGGCGCCGAGGAAGAACTCCTGCTCGTCGATGACGACGACCGACTCCTCCTGGGCGCGCGCGACGGCTTGGTGGCGGCGCTGTCGGACCGGTCCGGGAGCAGGGTGACTCGAGAGCTCTACGGGGCCGAGATCGAGTTCGCCACGGCCGTCGGCCGCTGCGGCGAGGAGGTCGGCGGCTCGCTGCGCGCCATGCGCTCGGCGCTGCTGGAGGCAGGTGGGCGGGCCATGGCCGTCGGCGTCCACCCTGCTGGAGAGTTCGGCGACGTCGCGCTCACCGGATCACCGCGCTATGACTCGATCGGCCAGAACCTCGCGGGCCTGCTGCGGACGCCCACCGCAGCCCTGCAGGTGCATGTGGGGCTGCCCGATGCCGAGTCGGCGGTCCTCGCCATGCGTGGTCTCCGGTCCCATCTGGCGCTGCTCCGAGCGCTGGCCTGCGGTTCGCCGTACTGGCACGGTCGGGACTCGGGCCTCACTTCGGCACGATGGGCGGTCCTCGAGTCCTACCCGCGCGGCGGAGTGCCACCGGCCTTCCGCTGCTGGGACGAGTACGTCGCCCGCACCGCAGCACTCGTTGCCGCCGCCGAGATCCCCGACGAGAGCTGGATCTGGTGGGACCTGCGTCCGCGCCCACGGCTCGGCACCCTCGAGGTGAGAGTGATGGACGCTCAGCCCTCCCTGGCGGTCGTGGCCGGAATGGTCAGCCTGGTCCAGGGCCTGGCGATATCCGCCGTGGAGCGGCCGGCGCGAGCCGACATCCCTACCGAGCTGCTCGCCGAGAACGATTTCCGGGTGGCCCGCCACGGCCTCGACGCGCGCATCGTCGACGCCGGCGGCACGATGCGCCCGGTGAGGGAGCTCGCCGTACTGGCGATCAGCGAGGCGCGGGGTGCGCTCGCTGCCAGCGGCCTCGACGGCAGCTCGCTGGCCACCATCGAGCGACTCCTGGTCAGTGAGCCGGAGTACGACCGGCAGCGCCGGGTCCACCGCGCGCACGGGATGGCCGGTCTCCTGCGCGACCTGACCGAGCGCACGACCCGGGGATGAGGTCACGGACCGGGCTGGCCTCGAGCCGATCGACCTTCCGCCACGAAGGCGAGACGACGCAGCGACTCCACGTTTCGTCTCGTGATCGCCATCTGGCGTAGTGGCTGCGGAACAAGCGTGCCCGGCCCGCCGGAGGCGTCCTCGACGATCGTGACGACGGTCCCGTTCCCCGATGCCTCCAGGCAGATCCGCACCTCCGCCTCGCCCGCCGGCCACGCGCGGGCTTTCAACCTGAGTTCCTTCGCATCGATGAGGCTCAGCACTTCGGTGTTGTCGTCCAGCAACAGCGGCCAACTGCCGACCGAGTGATGCAACCGGGATCCTGGACGCGGCCAGTCCCGGTCCACGTCGCGCATCCGGGACGCACCGACCACCCAGAGCGGATAGAGCCACCCGTCGCACAGGACCGCCCAGACCTCGTCCACCGTGGCGTCGACCCGGCGCTTCACGGGAGTGAGATCGGGATCGGCGGAGCCGGCATTCACGTCAGTCCCCCGGCCACTCGCCGGTCCATCGCTCGAAGGCTCGCGCTCCGCCCCGGTCGATGAGCGCCCGGACGACCGCGAAGATCGCGCCCTGGACGAGCGCGGCCGCCAGCACCGTCCGCAGCCTGTACTCCGACTCCAGCGGCTTGGGCGGGTCGTCGGAGCCGTGCGGGTCGACGTGCTTCCACACCTGCTGGAAGATCTGGCCCGCGATCAGGCCACCGGTCAGGCTGGCGATCAGGCCCCACGGCCGGTAGAGGATCTTGGCAGTCTTGCTGCCCTTCTGCTGATCGTTCATCGTGTTGCTCCTTCGGGTAGGCGCTCTGCGGGAGGCCGCTCGTCGCTGGGCTCCGGGTCCTCGTCCTGGCCGCGGGTGAGCCGGAGCCTGAGTCCGCGTTCCACGTCGGCCCGTTCCTTCTTCGCCGACTTGACGATGCCCCGGTCGTCGCGGACCGGCAGCTGGAGCGTCTCCTCGGCCGGGAGTCCCGCCTGCAGCTCACGGGCGCGTTCGAGTTCGGCGTCCAGTTCGGCGCCGAACAGCAGCGCCAGGTTCGTGATCCACAACCAGAGCAGGAACACCACTACGCCCGCGACAGAGCCGTAGGTCTTGTCGTAGCTGGAGAAGTTGGCCACGTAGAGACCGAAGAGCGCCGACGCGGCCGCCCAGGTGACGATGGCGACGATCGCACCGGGACTGATCCAGCGGAACCTCGGCTGCTTCACGTTCGGGGTGGCGTAGTAGAGCAGCGCGACGATCAGTACGACGAACGCGAGCATCACCGGCCACTTCGCGATGTTCCACGCCATCACCGCGGTCGAGCCGAGCCCGATCGCGTCTCCCACGGCACGGGACGCCGGCCCGGTCAGGACCAGGCCGAGAGCCACCAAGGTGGCGAGCACGACGGTGACCACAGTGACGACCAGAACGGTCGGGCGCAGCTTCCACACCGGGCGACCCTCGGCGACGTCGTAGATCCGGTTCATGCCGCGTCCGAACGCGCCCACGTAGCCCGAGGCCGACCAGAGCGCGACGCCGAGACCGATCACGAGACCGAGCCCGGCATTCCGGGTCTCACTCAGCTCGCGGAGGACCTGTTCGAGGCTCTCGGCTGTCCCGGCCGCCCCGACGTCGCGGAGGATCTGCAACAGGGTGTCGACCGTCGCGTCCCCCTGATCGACGAGGCCCACCAGGGAGAGCATCGCGATCACGGCGGGGAACACCGAGAGGAGCGCGTAGTAGGTCAGCGCGGCGGCCAGGTCGGTGCACTGGTCGGTCGAGAACTCGCGCGCCGTCTTGCGGGCCACATAACGCCAGGACGTGCTGGTCAGATCGGTCGGCGACTCCGGTTTCGGCGTACTGGCGTATTCGTCCTGCGTCACACGGCGACGAGGCGCACGTCGTGACCCTGGCCGCGCCATCACCGCTCCCAGGGCCGTGCGCGGCGCCCGTGACCGGAACGGCGCCACACGAGGCGCGCCGCGACCGCGGCGGACACCCCGAAGATGATCACCAGCGACGCGGTGGTCGGCCGTCCGTGCGGCCCGGTGGCCCGGTCCCGGGCATTCGCGGCGCGTCGTGCGACGGCGTGCCCCACTCCGGCTGCGCGCCGGCCGACCCGACCTTTCACGTCCGCCTTGGCGGCCAACTGGTCGACGGTCCGGGCCAGGTCCTCGCGGGTCTGCTCGATCTCCGCCTGGAGTTCGGCGACCTCGGAGCCCTCTGCTGGGATCTCAGACATCGCGGTCTCCAGCCGGCACGCGGTCCGCCCCGTGCCCGGGTCGGACAGCTTCAAGGTCCTGCTTGACGTTCTCCACCGCTCTGGTCGGCACCGGGGGCGTGCCCTCGGATACCTGCTTCCTGCCGGCCAGTGCGACCGCGCCGGCAACCAGGAGGAGGGCGGTCCCGACGAGCAGCGCGGCGAGCCATGCGTCCAGCGCCAGCGAGAGCGCCAGGACCCCGGCAGCGACGAGCGCGCCGGCGCCGTAGAGCGCGAGCAGCCCCGCCGCGCCGAACATGCCCGCGCCGATCCCGACATGCTTGGCCTTGCCGGTCACCTCGGCCCGCGCGAGCTCGAGCTCGTCGCGGACGAGTCTGGACACGTCCGCGGACATCTGTGCGACGAGCTCGCCGGTCGACGGCTCCGGTGCTGCAGTCATGGTCTCTCCCTAGTCGCGCATTCACCCGCGACCGACGGCGGCGCGAGCGGGCCTGATATCCCTGCAGTGCCCATCCATCCGCGATCGCATGCGCAAGGCGTGTCACACCGGACACCGCTTCTCGGCGACGCGGGTCTGTCAGGCGGAGTCCGGCCGGCCGAGGCTGCGAAGCGGCGTCACGGCCGGCCCCTCGATGACCGCTCCGTCGGCAGCGAACCGCGAGCCGTGCAGCGGGCAGTCCCACGTCTGTTCAGCGTCGTTCCAGCGCAGAGTGCCTCCCAAGTGGGTGCAGAGCGCACGAACGGCACAGCCGGCCGCCACCACGCCGACCGGCCGAGGGTCAGGTCCGTCGCGCCCGACCCGGCCGACCACCTCGGGATCCTCTCGCGACACCGTGTGTGCCTCGGCCTCCACCAGCCGGACCGCCGCGACACCCGCCGTGGCGAGGTTGAGACGGACCAGCTCCGCAGCGTCGGACGGACGGGTGATCCGCCGCCCCAGAGGACGGGCCCAGGACGGCGCGGCGCCCAGGATCGTGCCGGTGATTCGCAGACCTGCGGCGATCGCGTTCGCCAGCCCCCACTTGTCGTACCCGGCGGCGAGCCAGATCGATCCCTGCCCACGCGGGAGCCTGCCGACGTACGGGACGCCGTCGTGGCTCCGGTAGTCCTGGGCCGACCAGGCATGGGTCTCGACGACATCGGGATAGTGCGCGTGGACCCAGGTCCTGAGTTCCTCGAGATGTTCAGTCTCTGCCGCCCCGCGACCGACGACGTGCCCGCCGCCGCCGACGAGGAGCGTCTCGGGCTCACCAGGTACGTCGCGGAGCGACCGGACGTTCGGACCGGCCGAGATCATCATCCCCGGCGGTTTCGTAGCGCCGGTGAAGGCGAGCAGGTAGGACCGGCGCGCTTCGAGCTTGGCGAAGTAGAGCCCGCGGTCGAGGATCGGCGTGCCGGTGGCGAGGACCAGGTGCCGACCCTGGAACCGCTGCCCGCTTGCGGTACGGACCTCCGGTGAACGACCCCACGAAGCTCCGACGACGCGCTCGCCTTCGACGATGCGACCTCCGTGCTTCTCGAACTCGTCGACCAACGCCTGCAGGACCGCCATCGGATCGACCTGCATCTGATCCTCGAGCACCACTGCTCCGCGCACCTCGAACGGGACGTCCACTGAGTCGCTCCACCGCGGGTCGAGACCGAGGTGCCGCAGCGCGCGCAGCTCGTCCTCGACGGCCGGGACGTCTGCCGCGTCGGGAGCGAAAGTGATGGCATCCCGCACCTGGTACGCCACGTCGTGGTCGTCGCAGAACCGACGCAGCCAGGCAGCACCCTCCGCGTTCGCCTCGACATAGGCACGTGCGACGGACTCGGAATGGCTGGACAGGATCTCCGAGACCTTGGTGCGTTGGAGCACCGACACCTTGCCGGTGTTCTTCCCCGAGGCCAGCGAGCCGACCCGGAGCGCCTCCAGGACGACGACCTTCTGGCCGGCCCTGGCGAGGAGGAGCGCGCTGCACAGGCCGGTGAGACCGGCGCCCACGACGACGACATCGGCACGCCCGTCCGGATGCCCGT
>JAKFBZ010000125.1:0-2456 GCA_036676945.1 Marmoricola sp. | reverse complement strand
CGGCGCACGGCCAGCCGGATCGCCGCCCGGGCCGGATCGAGACTCATCAGCCGTGGACGCGGGCCAGCCACGCGGAGGGGTCGAGGACCTCTGCCTTCGACGGCAGGTTCGCCGGCTCGGCGAAGACGGCGTTGAAGCCGTCCATGCCCACCTTGTCGACGACGGCGCGGACGAAGACCGCTCCGTCGCGGTACTGCGCCATCTTCTGGTCCAGGCCGAGCAGCCGGCGCAGCAGCTTGTCGAGCGAGCCGACGCCCTTGCGGCGCTGGGTGAACTTCTGCCGGATCACCGCCACCGACGGGATCACCTCGGGACCGACGCCGTCCATCACCACGTCCGCGTGGCCCTCGAGGAGGCTCATCACGCCGGTGACCTGGTCGATGACTTCCTTCTGCTCCGGCGTCGAGACCAGGTCGAGCAGGCTGCCCTTCGACTTGCCCGACACGAGCTCGCCGATCCGGGACGCGCTCTCGCTGAGCAGCCGCGCCGGGTCGGCCTCGACAGAGGAGACGATCTGTTGCATCAGGTCGTGGATGTGGTCGCGCATCCACGGCACCGCGGTGAACTGCACCCGGTGGGTCTCCTCGTGGAGGCAGACCCAGAGCCGGAAGTCGTGTTCGTCGACGTCGAGCTCGCGTTCGACGTGGACGATGTTGGGAGCGACCAGGAGGAGCCGGCCGGCCGCGTCGCCGGCGCTGTGGAACGGGTCGAACTGGCCGAGCACCTTGTTGCCGAGGAACCCGAGCATCACGCCGATCTCGGCCCCGGTGATCCGCGACCCGACGGCCTCGGCCATCGGCGACGGCGCGCCCTTCTTCTCCTGCATCTTGGCGACGATCGGCCCGATGATCGTCGCGAAGCCGTCTGCGTTCGCCTGGATCCATCCGGGTCGGTCGACGACGAGGATCGGCGCGGTCCGCGCCTCGGCGACCAGGCCGGTGAACTCACGCACCAGCGGCGTGGACCGCTCAGCTCCGGCACGGAGCTCGGCGACTGCGTCGTTCGCCTCCGCGCGCGTGACGACCGGGCCTTCACCGGCGAGCCGGGAGCCGACACGTACGGCGAGATCCCAGTCGATCATCCCGGTCGCAGGCCTGCCTGCCGCTCCGTCAGTCATGGGGAGACCTTACGTGTGCTCCCGCAATGGCAGGCCCCGAGCGCAGCCGCCATCCGGTCGAGGTCCATCCGGGCCGCGAGCTGCGAACCGAGCGGGACCCGGTCGGCGATCGCCACGAACGCCAGCTGGTCGCCGTCCAGGTCGGTGGCGATCCCGGCGAGCCCGTGGACGCCGGTCAGCGTCCCGGTCTTCGCCCGCACCCGGCCCTTGGCGTCGTCCGGGCCCTTCTCGAAGCGCCACCGCAGCGACCCGGTGAACCCGGCCACCGGCAGGCCGGTGACCACCGCGCGAAGCGCGTCCTGCTGTTGCGACGCGGCCACCCGGATCACGGCGAGGAGCGCGGCCGGCGTCAGCAGGTTCTTTCGCGACAAGCCGCTTCCGTCCAGGATCTCGGTCCCCGCGAGCGGGACACCGAGCTCAGTCAGCACCTTCGCGACGGCGGCCGCACCACCGGCGAAGGAGGCGTCCTGCCCCACCGCGAGCCCGACCTGGTGTGCGATCACCTCGGCGGCGTTGTTGTCACTGACGGCCACGGTGTGCTCGACCATCTCGGCGAGCGGCGCGCTCGCGATCGTGGCGATCTCCGTCGACGAGGCGGCGGCCGGGCGCTGCGCGATCGGGCCGCGGACCTCGATGCCCTGAGCGCGCAAAGCCTTGGCGAAGATCCCGGCAGCGACCGCCGGCGGGTCCGCGACGTACCTGCCGTCGGCCCCGACTCCCTGGTCGGCCCAGAGCGCGGTGATCGGCGGTACGACGTTCTCGGGGACGTACGTGGCGGGCCAGTCCGGGCTGATCCGGGGACCGGTGAACAGGCTCGCGTCGTACCCGAGCCGCACCCACCGGACGCCGCGGGCGGTCAGCCCTTCCGCGGTCCGGGCGGCCAGGGTGCCGAGGTCCGCGCGCGCCGGATAGAGGCCTTTCGCCGCGGCCAGGTCGCTCATCAGGAACGGGTCGCCGCCGCCGACGAGGGTGATCCGGCCGCCCTGCAGCTCCGGGTTGTCAGCCGCTTCTCCGGTCTGGTCGGAGAACGCGCCCTGCAGCCGCACGGTGGTCCGGAACCGGGTCGTCGGCCCGAGCGCGTCGAGCGCCGCCGCCGCGGTCAGCAGCTTCATCGTGGACGCCGGTGTCACCGTGCCACCACCGCGCCGGTAGATCACCTCACCGGTCGTCAGGTCGCTGACCACGACCATCGAGTGCGGTCCGAACGCCTTGCTGTCGACGTACGGCGCCAGCGCCCGGCGTACGGCGTCGGCGTCAGCGGGCTGGTCCGGCGGGGTCGCGGTCGCCGCGACCGGCTCGGCGACCGGCTGCTCGGGCAGGTCGAGGCCCGCGGGCGGCT
>JAKFBZ010000124.1:0-21341 GCA_036676945.1 Marmoricola sp. | reverse complement strand
GGCCTGATGCCCCAGGGCCAGCCGGCCGTCGTCCCCGAGGACGGCCTCAGCACGAAGCAGCGCCGCAACCGACCGCTCGTCGTCGTCCACACCGGCGACGGCAAGGGGAAGTCGACGGCGGCCTTCGGCCTCGCGCTGCGCGGCTGGAACCAGGGCTGGAACCTCGGGGTGTTCCAGTTCGTGAAGTCGGCGAAGTGGCGCCTCGGCGAGCAGAGCGTCTTCGAGCAGCTCGGCGAGCTGCATGCGTCGACCGGCACCGGCGGTCCGGTGGACTGGCAGAAGATGGGTTCGGGTTGGTCGTGGTCGCGCAAGGCCGGGACCGAGGACGACCACGCCGTCGCGGCCGCGGAGGGCTGGGCCGAGATCAAGCGGCGCATCGCTGCCGAGACCCACGACCTCTACCTCCTCGACGAGTTCACCTACCCGATCAACTGGGGCTGGGTCGACCTCGACGATGTCCTCGACACCCTGGCGAACCGACCCGGACATCAGCACGTCGTGATCACCGGGCGGCGGGCGGACCCGCGGCTCCTGGAGGCGGCGGACCTGGTCACGGAGATGGCCAAGCTCAAGCATCCGATGGACGCGGGCCAGAAGGGCCAGCGCGGCATCGAATGGTGACCACCGCGACCACCGCCCTGCCGCGCCTGGTGATCGCCGCTCCGGCGAGCGGGCACGGCAAGACCACGATCGCCACCGGACTGATGGCGGCGCTCTCCCGCGCCGGCCACGTGGTCAGCGGGCACAAGGTCGGCCCGGACTACATCGACCCGGGATACCACGCGCTCGCCACCGGACGGCCGGGCCGCAACCTCGACCCGCACCTCGTCGGTGAGGACCTGCTGGTCCCGTTGCTGCTGCACGGCGCGCGCGGTGCGGACGTCGCGATCGTCGAGGGTGTGATGGGCCTGTACGACGGACAACTCGGCACCGAGGGCTTCTCCTCGACGGCCCACGTCGCCGCGGCGACGCGCACGCCGGTCGTCCTGGTCGTCGACATCTCGCACGCGTCGCGGTCCGTCGCCGCCACGGTGCACGGGATGGCCACGTTCCAGCCCGACACCGACATCGTCGGAGTGGTCCTCAACAAGGCCGGCTCGCAGCGCCATGCCGACGAGGTGGTGCGGGCGCTCGCCGTGACCGGGATCCCGGTGCTCGGCATCCTGCACCGCGACGACGGCGTCACGGCTCCCTCACGGCACCTCGGCCTGGTCCCGGCCGCGGAGCGGCACGACGCCGCCGCGGCACTCGACCGGCTCGCCGGTCTGGTCGCCGAGCGGATCGACCTGGACGCCGTACTGCGGCTGGCGCGACAGGCGCCCGGCCTGGTCGGCGAGGCCTGGGATCCGCTGACCGCCCTCGGCGACCCGGTGGCCCGGCCGGGCGCCCAGGAGATCGAACAGCGCCCGGTGATCGCGATGGCCGGCGGCCGCGCCTTCACCTTCGCCTACGCCGAGACGCGCGAACTGCTCGAGGCCGCCGGCTGCGACGTGGTCGTCTTCGACCCGACGACGGACGCAGAGCTTCCCACCGGGACCCGTGGCCTCTACCTCGGCGGCGGCTTCCCGGAGGTGCACGCCGCTGACCTGACCGGGAACGCGAGTCTGCGCGCACAGATCCGGCAGGCGATCGCAGCCGGACTCCCGACCGTCGCCGAATGCGCCGGCCTGCTCTACCTGTGTCGCCGCGTCGACGGCACCGACATGGTCGGAGCCATCGCGACCGACGCCGCGATGGCGCCCCGGTTGACCCTGGCGTACCGGACCGCGACCGCCCCGGGGGACAGCCTGCTGACCCGGGAGGGCGAACAGGTCACCGGCCACGAGTTCCATCGGACCCGGCTGCTCGCCGGGACCGCCGGCCCGGCCTGGGACTTCGGGTCGGGCCTCACCGACGGAGTCGCGACCCCGACCCTGCACGCGGGGTACCTGCACACCCACTGGGCCGGGCATCCGCGGCTGGCCGCGCGCTTCGCCGAGGCGGTTCACGCGGCGACACCGGCCGCGTCGACGGCCCCGGTCCGGGAAGCCGCGCACTCCACCGAATCCGGTGCTCTGCCCGACCCGCTCCGCCACCACGGCGACGTCGAGGCCGCCGACGGACTCGCCGACTTCGCGGTCAACGTGTACGACGGCCCCCGGCCGGACTGGCTGGAGAAGGCCCTCGCCTCCGCCGACCTCGGCCGGTACCCCGACGCGACCCGGGCCCGGGCTGCGGTGGCCTCCCGGCACGGCCGGCACCCCGACGACGTCCTCGCGACCGCCGGCGCCGCCGAGGCCTTCGGCCTGATCGCGCGACTGAGGCCCTGGCGGCTCCCGGTGGTCGTGCACCCGCAGTTCACCGAGCCCGACGTCGCCCTGCAGGCTGCCGGCCGGACGGTGCACCACGTCGTCCTGGACCCGGCCGGCGGATTCGTCCTGGACCCGGACCGGATCCCCGCCGACGCCGACCTGGTGATCGTCGGCAATCCGACCAACCCGACCGGGGTCCGGCACCGGGCCGAGGTGATCCGCGCCCTGGTCGCGCCGGGCCGGCTCGTCGTCGTGGACGAAGCCTTCCTCGACGACTCCGACCAGTCCCTGGCCGGCACGGCGCTGCCCGGCCTGCTCGTCATCCGGAGCCTCACCAAGCTGTGGTCGATCCCGGGGGTCCGCGCCGGCTACGTCCTCGGCGAGCCGGCGACGATCAGCGGTCTCGAGCGGCTGCAGCCGCCCTGGTCCGTCTCCGCCACCGCGGTCGCCGCGCTGGTCGCCTGCAGCACACCGGAGGCGGTCGCCGAGGCGTCGGTCCGGGTCGCCCGGATCGACGAACAGCGGGAGTTCCTCCTTGCAGGGTTGGAAGAACTCGGTGTCGAGCACGTCCGCACCTCGACCGCGCCGTTCGTCCTCGCCCGTCCCGGTGCTGGCGTCCACGCGTCGCTGCGGGCCGCCGGGTTCGCCGTACGACGGGCGGACACCTTCCCCGGACTGGACGCCGGCTGGGTCCGGATCGCGGTCCGTGACGCCGCGCGTACCGCACGTCTTCTCGATGCCCTACGATGACCTCTCCAGGCACGAGGAAGCCGGTGGAACTCCGGCACAGTCGCGCTACTGTGACATCGCTTCGGCGGTGGAGTCAGACCCGCGGGCCTGGATACCCCCACGACACGGGACGCATCATCCCGAAGGAGGATTCCATGGCTTCCGCCATTTCCGCCGCTGCGCCGGCACCGCTCGACATCCCCGCGATTCCGCTCCGTGAGCTCCTGCCCTGGCTGCTCATGGCCGGTCTGCTCTCGCTGCTGACGATCTTCTTCATCAGCGCCGACCAGGGCGCGATCTCGATCCCCGCCGGCACCGCGATCCACGAGTGGGTCCACGACGGCCGGCACCTGCTCGGCTACCCCTGCCACTGAGCTGACCGCGGTCCTCGCGACCACACCCACACGCCTCGCGCTCGCTCGGACAGCTCGTCCGCCGGGCTTCTCGAGACGTCTGCACCCGACGCTCCGGCGTCTCGACAGGCTCGACGAACGGGCTCACCGCCCACCGAGCCCGTATCGAACGGACCCCTGATGACCCCCCGTACCTTCCTGATCAACGGGCTGCTCGCCGGCCTGCTGGCCGGCTTCGCCGCCTTCCTCGTCGCCCACCAGATCGGCGAGCCGCCGGTCGATGCCGCCATCGCGGTCGAAGAAGCCGGTGCCGAGCACACCCATGAGGACTCCGCACCGGCCCACTCCCACGCCGACGAGGACGGCACGGCCGTCTCCCGGCAGAACCAGTCCACCTGGGGCCTGGCCACCGGCACCCTCGCGGTCGGTACCGCGCTCGGCGGCCTGATGGCGCTGGCAGCCGCCGCCGCGGTCGGCCGGATCGGGCGCCTCCGTCCGACCCAGAGCACAGCGCTCGTCGCCCTGATCGGTTTCGTCTCCATCGCGCTGGTGCCCTTCCTGAAGTACCCGGCCACGCCCCCGGCCGTGGGCAGCGGCGACACGATCGGTGACCGCACCGGCCTGTACTTCGGGTTCCTCGCCCTCTCGGTGCTCACCGCGATCGCCGCGACGTTCCTGGCAGCACGGCTGCTGCCGTCGCTCGGCGCCTACCGCACCGTGCTGATCGCCGCCGGCGGCTACCTGGTCGTGATGGTGCTGGCCGGCGAGCTGATGCCGACCGTCGACGAGGTCGGTGACTTCCCCGCCTCGACGCTCTGGGAGTTCCGCCGCGCGTCGATCACCACCCTGGCCACCCTCTGGGCCGGGATCGGCGTGATCCTGGTCGGCCTGGTCGGACGGGCCGGCGAGAAGGCCGCCGTGGAGAACGCCCGTCGCGAACTGGCCGCGAGCCTGTGAGCCCGCTGGCAGCGCCGTCGGCGTCGGCGCGTACCGCGGCGGCCGAACGGCTCGCCGGCCTGGCCACGCCGGCCGGCGCCCTCGGACGCCTCGGCGAGCTCGGTGTCTGGCTCGCCTCGGTACAGGGCCAGTGCCCGCCCGAGGTGCCCGAGCGCGTGCGCGCCGTGATCTTCGCGGGTGATCACGGCGTCGCAGCGCACGGCGTCTCGGCGTACCCGTCGGCCGTGACCCCGGCGATGGTGCGCACCTTCGTCGCCGGCCGGGCCGGGGTCTCCGCGCTGGCCGCGGCGCACGGCGTCGAGGTCCGGGTGCTCGACATCGCCGTCGACGACGACCTGGCCGGACTGCCCCCCGAGGTACGCCGCTACAAGGTCCGGCGCTCGAGCCGCGCTCTGCACCTCGAGGACGCGCTCACCGGTGAGGAGACCCAGCAGGCGCTTGACGCCGGCGCCGCTGTGGCGGCCGAGGAGATCGCGGCCGGTGCCCAGGTGCTGATCAGCGGCGACATGGGGATCGGCAACACCACTCCCGCCACCGCGCTGATCGCGGCGAGCCTCGGACTGCCCGCCCGGGAGCTGACCGGTCGCGGCACCGGCATCGACGACGCCGCCCTCGCGCACAAGGAAGCCCTGATCCAGCAGGCGCTGGACCGGGTCGGTGATCGTGGTCCGGTGGAGACGCTGGCCGCGCTCGGCGGCGCCGACCTGGCCGCCTCGACGGGATTCATGGTCGCCGCCGCCCGGGCCGGTGTACCGGTGCTGCTCGACGGCGTGATCGCGGTTGCGTGCGCGGTGATGGCCGACCGGATCGAGCCGGGTGCGGCGGCGTGGTTCGCCGCCGGTCACCGGTCGACGGAGCCGGCGCAGTCGCTGGCGCTGGAGAAGCTCGGCCTGGAGCCGGTGCTGGACCTCGGCATGCGGCTCGGTGAGGGCAGCGGCGCGGTCGCCGCGGTCCCGGTGGTGCGCTCGGCGGCCGCGCTGCTCCGCGACGTCGCGCTGCTCTCCGAGCTCGCGATCTAGGCCGGGTCGCTGTGCGGACCCTCGTCACCGGCGGCGTCAGGTCCGGCAAGTCCGCCCACGCGGAGGGTCTGCTCGCCGGGCGGGCCGCGGTCACCTACGTCGCGCCCGGTCCGATGGCGTCCGCTGACGACCCGGAATGGGCGGCGCGGATCACCGCGCATCGGAACCGGCGCCCGCGGCACTGGACGACGCTGGAGACCGCTGATCTGTCCGCGCTTCCGGACGGGCCGGTCCTCGTCGACTGCCTGGGCACCTGGCTGACCGCGCAGCTCGACGACCTCGACGCCTGGGCCGGCGGGGACAGGTGGCGACCGGCCCTGGACGACCGGCTGGCTGCGACACTGGCCGCGGTGGCGGCCGGTGACGACCTGGTCCTGGTGACCAACGAGGTCGGGTTCGGCCTGGTCCCGGAGCACTCCTCCGGGCGGCTCTTCCGCGACCTCCTCGGCACCGTCAACCAACGGGTGGCAGCGGTCTGCGACGAGGTCCACCTGGTCGTCGCCGGGCGCGTGCTCCGGCTGTGAGGGACCGGTACGCACGCGCGGCCGGGCTCGCGCTCGGGTTCGCGGCCGACCGCGTGCTCGGCGACCCGCGCCGGTTCCACCCGGTCGCCGGGTTCGGGACCGTCGCCACCGTCCTGGAGCAACGCCTGTACGCGGACGATCGCATGCGGGGGGCTGCGTACACCGTGCTCCTGGTCGGTGCCGCAACCGTTGCCGGCGGCGTCCTCGAGGGCCGGGCCAGGAACCGCCCGGTCGCCGGGGTCCTCCTGACCGCGGCCGCGACCTGGGCGGTCCTGGGTGGTCGCTCGCTGGAACGCGAGGCCGGCGCGGTCGGGGCACTGCTCGGTTCGGACCTCCCTGCGGCCCGGGTGCGGCTGACCCATCTGGTCGGCCGGGACACCTCCCGTCTCGACGAGCACGAGATCGCCCGGGCCGTCGTGGAGTCGGTCGCGGAGAACACCTCGGACGCCGTCGTCGCGCCGCTGGTCCTCGGCGGGCTGCTCGGGCTCCCCGGCCTGCTCGGCTACCGGGCGGCCAACACCCTGGACGCGATGGTCGGGCACCGCAGCCCCCGCTACCGGGAGTTCGGCTGGGCGAGCGCCCGGCTCGACGACCTGCTCAACCTGCCGGGTGCGCGGATCGCAGCCGGGCTCACCGTGCTCCTGGGGCCGGACCCGTCCGCGGCCGCGACGGCCTGGCTCCGGGACGCGCGGCATCATCCGTCGCCGAACGCCGGACCGGTGGAGGCGGCGTTCGCCGGGGCTCTCGGGGTCCGGCTCGGTGGGGTGAACACCTACGGCGCCGAGACCGAGGACCGGGCGCGTCTCGGTTCCGGCCGCCGGGTCGAGCCGGCGGACATCGGACGGGCCGGTCGCCTCGCGGGTCAGGTGGGTCGGGGCGCCGCGGTGGTCGCGATCAGCCTCGCGCTACGACCCAGGCGGTCGCGGCCGCGACGTCGTCGACGCAGCTGACCCCGGCGACCGGCGCCGGGCGCCGTACGACGACCACCGGGATGCCGAGGTCGCCCGCCGCCGCCAGCTTCGGCCACGTCCAGGCTCCACCGGAGTCCTTGGTGACCAGGACGTCGATGCCGTGCTCGCTGAGGAGCGCTCGTTCGCCGTCGGCCGTGTACGGACCGCGGTCCTGGAGCAGGGTCCAGCGCTCGGGCAGGTCGATCTCGGGCGGATCGACGACCCGGACCAGAGCGTCGCGGTCACCCAGTGCCCCCGTGAACCGGTCGAGCGACTGGCGCCCGATCGTCAGGAACGGGCGGCGGCCGAGACCGGCTGCGGTCGCGGCGGCCTCGTCGTGGTCGTCCACCCAGTGCCAGGCCCGCGCCCCAGGGGCTGCCGACCAACCCGGTCGTGCCAGGCGCAGCAGCGGCGTGCCGGTCCGCCCGCAGGCTGCGGCGGCGTTCGCGGAGATACCCGCCGCGAACGGGTGCGTCGCGTCGACGACGACGCCGACGTGCTCGTCGCGCAGATGGTCGGCCAGGCCGTCGACCCCGCCGAACCCGCCGAGCCGCACGTCCCCGACCGGAAGGCGCGGACGCATGACGCGGCCGGCGAGCGAAGAGACGACCTCGATGCCGGAGTCGACCAGGGCGACGGCGAGCGCCCGCGCCTCCGCGGTGCCGCCGAGGATCAGGACCTTCACCGGTCCGTCCCCGGTGGCAGCAGCGGAAGCCCGGCGGGGGCGCCCTGCTGGGCCAGGCCGAGGATCGCCTCCACGTCGAGGTGCTCGGTGACCAGGTCGCCGAGCAGGTCCAGGCGCGCTTCGCGCCGGGCTTCGAAGACGACGTCCGACGGCGGACGGTCCCGCCCGACGGCGGCGGCGACCTCGCCCAGGAACGCCTGCCGGAAGTCGTCGCTCTCCAGGCTCCCGTGCCACATCGTCGCGAAGACGGCGCCGTTGCGGACCCCGCCGGGGAAGGCCTCGCCCGATCCCGGGGCGAAGCGACCGTGGTGGATCTCGTAGCCGGACACCGGCCGGCCGAGCCCGGTGCCGGTCGGGAGCCGGAGCACCTTCTCACCGCCGAACCGGGTGACCGCGTCGACCAGGCCGAGGCCCGCTCCGCTGCGGCCGGCGTCCCCTTCGACGCCGTCCGGGTCCTCGACCGTCGTACCGAGCATCTGGGCGCCGCCGCAGATGCCGAGCACCGGTCGGCCGGCGCGCGCGTGCGCGATGACCGCCTCGTCGAGGCCGCGCGAGCGCAGCCAGGCGAGGTCGTCGAGGGTGGCTCGGGTCCCGGGCAGCACGACCAGGTCGGCTCCGTCGAGGTCGCGCGGCGACGCCGCGAAGTTCACGTCGAGGTCGGCCTCCAGGCCGAGGGCGTCGACGTCGGTGAAGTTGCTGATCCGAGGAAGGCGCACCACCGCGACCCGCAGGGCGCCGTCGTCCTGGGTACGGCGACCGCCCAGGTCGAGGGCGTCCTCGGAGTCGAGCCAGAGATCGGGGTGCCAGGGCAGGACGCCGTACGTCGGCCGGCCGGTGAGTCGAGTCAGTTCGTCGATGCCGGGCCGGAGCAGGGAGAGGTCTCCGCGGAACTTGTTGGCGACGAACCCCGCGATCAGTGCCTGGTCGGCGGACTCGAGGAGCGCGACCGTCCCGTACAGCGCGGCGAAGAGACCACCGCGGTCGATGTCCCCGACCACGACGACCGGCAGGTCCGCGTGCCGGGCCAGGCCCAGGTTCACGTAGTCGCCGGCGCGCAGGTTGATCTCGGTCGGGCTGCCCGCACCCTCGGCCACCACCAGTTCGTACCGTCCGGCCAGGTCGTCGTACGCCGCGTGCGCGGCGGCGGCGAGGTGCACCCGGCCCGACTCCCAGTCCGAGGACGAGACCGAGCCGCCGGGTTTGCCCATCACCACGACATGGCTGCGGGTGTCGCCGCCGGGCTTGAGCAGGACCGGGTTCATCGCGGCCTCGGGGACCGCTCGCGCGGCACGCGCCTGCACCCACTGGGCCCGCCCGATCTCGGCCCACGAGTCCGGGCCGTCGGCGCAGACCATCGAGTTGTTCGACATGTTCTGCGCCTTGTACGGCGCGACCTTGATCCCTTGGCGGGCGAACGCGCGACACAGGCCGGTGGTGACGATGCTCTTACCGGCGTCCGAGGTGGTGCCGGCGACCAGGAGGCCGCTCATGCGTCCGCCTCGGGTTCGTCGTCGACCGGCTGCAGCGAGTCACGGCACCAGCGGAACCAGACGAAGAAGGCGAACGCCCCGAAGATCCACCACTCGACCGCGTAGAGCAGGTTGCGCAGGGCGGTGAAGTTCCCGACCGCAGGGACGGCTTCGGGAGTGACCGGCTCGAGGTCCAGGCTGTCGACTTCCTTGCCGACGACGTACCCGCTGTACAGGTCGGTGTCGACCTTCTCGACCAGACTCGCGATCCGCATCGTCGGGATCACGTCGTCGGCCGGATCCTCGTCGATCGGGCCACTGCCCTCGGTCGCCTGGAGCCAGCCGACCACCTGCGCACTGCCCGTCGCGCTCGGGGCTACCGGCTCCGGGGCCCAGCCGCGGACGACCGGCATCGCGGAGTCGGTGCCGTCGACCTTCGCCGCGGTCACGACCCAGTAGCCGCGTTCTCCGCGCGAGAACCGGTCCGCGATGTAGACGTTGCCGCCGACCCAGGTGCCCGTGAAGCTCACCGGTCGGCCGAGGTCGCGCCCCGGGAACGGACTGTCCCCGGTCATCACGGTGGCCAGGGCGACCGGCGTCTCGCCGGAGATGTCGCGGGCCGCGTCCGCGCGCCGGGTCTGCCACGCGTCGTACTGCCACAAGCCCAGGCCCGTCGCGATCGCCACGCAGACGATCATCGCGAGGTGCCCCGGCCAGAACCGCGGCCGGAGCAGGATCAGCACTCGACCAGCCTACGGGTGGGGTGCCACGATGCCTTCCGTGACCTCCCAGATCCGGCACCTGAACTGCGTGACCATGTCCCCACGAGCGCCGGGCGGGATGACGCCGGCGCGGATGGTGGCGCACTGCCTGCTCGTCGAGGGGCCGAGCGGCCTGACCCTCGTCGACACCGGCTTCGGCACCGCCGACATCGCCGAGAAGCGGATGGGACGTGCCTTCATCACGCTGATGGGAGCGTCGCTCGACCCGGCGGAGACCGCGATCGCACAAGTCCGGGCCGCCGGCCACACCGCCGAGGACGTCACCGACATCGTGCTGACGCACATGGACCTGGACCACGCCGGCGGACTCGGCGACTTCCCGAACGCGCGGGTGCACGTCTTCGCCGACGAGCTCGCCGCGGCCCGGGCGCGGAAGTCGCCCAAGGAGAAGAACCGCTACATCGAGGCCCAGTGGGCTCACGGGCCGAACTGGGTCGAGCACACGGTGGCCGGTGACAGCTGGCTCGGCTTCGACTCGGTCAGGACGATCGGCGACGACGTCCTGATGATCCCGCTGCGCGGCCACACCCGCGGACACTGCGGTGTCGCGGTGAAGCGTCCGGGCGGCGGCTGGTTCCTGCACGCCGGTGACGCCTACTTCTCGCACGGCGAGAAGGAGACCCCGCGCACCTGCCCCAGCGGCCTGTCTCTCTTCCAGACGATGGTGCAGATGGACAAGAAGGCACGGCACGCGAACCAGGACCGGCTCCGGTCGTTCCACGCCGAGCACGGACCGGACTCGGGCTCGACCGAGCCGGTGACGGTGTTCTGCGCCCACGATGCGCTCGAATTCGACGCGCTCGCCGACGTCACCGACTGACTCGGCCTCCGGCGACCCGGCCGGAACCAGCGGAGGTTGAGCTTGTCGAAACCCAGTGGGCTGCACGAGGGCCTCACCTACGACGCTGTCGGCGCCACTGCTCCGGCAGAGCGGTCCTGGACCGCCGCTCCCGCGGGATACCGCCGCTATGAGACGACGACTTGCGTCGGTTCCGGCGATGACGACTGGGCCTGGGCCTCGATGGCGGTCCTGCACTGGGCGGTCAAGACGCGGAGCGGTTTCGAAATCGACGGTGCTGAACGGGCCTACCTCGGTGGTGACGTCACACTGCTCGCTCGGATCGGCCCTTTCCGGCTTCGCGAGCCCGCTCGGGTCGTCGCGGTCGTCGAGGAGCCGTCCCGGTGCGGGTTTGCGTACGGCACACGCGCCGGACACCCGGTCTGCGGTGAGGAAGCGTTCGTCGTTCACAGGTCGGCTGACGGGTCCGTCTGGCTGACCCTGCGCTCACTCACCCGGCCGGGTGCCGGCGCCTGGCGGCTCGCCTTCCCTGCTGTCCTGGTGGCTCAACTCTGGTACCGACGGCGGTACCAGCGGGCGCTCCTGACCTGACTCCCGCAGCGATCCGCTATCCACAGCCTGTGCACAAACCTGTGGACTAAGTCCGACTAAGTCGTATGCTCGTTCCATGACGACCACCGTCAACATCCACTACGCGAAGACGCACCTGTCGAAGCTGCTCGCCCAGGTCGAGGCGGGCGAGACCGTGGTGATCGCGCGGGCCGGCAAGCCGATCGCCGAGTTGGCGGCCGTGAAGCCGCGGGTCGACTTCGCCTGGGGGGCGTGGGAGGGGCGCGTCGAGTACGACCACGAGGCTTTCATGGCGGCCGACTCCGAGGTGGCGGCCATGTTCGACGACGAGATCGGACCGCCATGATCCTGCTCGACAGTCACGTGCTGGCGTGGGCCCTGCTCGAGCAATCTCGCATCGGCCCGAAGACCCGTCGATTGATCGATCGATCGACGAGCCGGTTCGTCTCGTCCCTCACGCATGTCGAGTTCACCATCAAGGCGATGAAGGGCCGGGTCGTGGTTCCGGCGGAGCTCCTTGATGACGTCGAGTCGGTCGGATTGGAGGTGCTTCCCTTCGCGGCCCGCCACGCGCAGTGCCTCAGGGAGTTCACCGACCTGGCGAACCACGATCCGTTCGATCGGATGCTGCTCGCGCAAGCCAGGGCCGATGGCCTCACTTTCGTGACCGCCGACCGCCGCCTTCTCGAGCTCGGCCTGGACTGGGTCGTCGACGCGGCTGCGTGACGATCAGCCACAATCGGCGCATGACCGACCTCCCCGACTGGGCAGCTGACCTCGACCTGCAAGCCCACCCCGAGGGCGGCTGGTACGCCGAGACCTACCGCCACGTCGACGGCGTCGAAACCGCGGCCGGCACCCGGTCGCTCGGCACCGGCATCTACTTCCTGCTCCAGCCCGGAGAGTCCTCGGCCTGGCACCGGGTGGCCTCTGACGAGTTGTGGTTCCACCACCGCGGCGGCCCGCTGCGACTCTTCCTCGGCGGCTCGGACGCCGAGCCCGGCAATACGAGCGAGCTCGTCCTCGGCTCCGACATCGACGCCGGGCAACGCCCGCAGGTGTTGGTGCCGGCCGGTGTCTGGCAGGCGGCGCGGCCGGTCGGCGACGCGGTGCTCGTCAGTTGCGTGGTGGTGCCCGGCTTCGACTTCGCCGACTTCACCCTCGGCGGCCCGGCACCCGGCTGAGCCGGGCGCCGAGCGCTCGTCTCAGTGACTGGCCGAGCGCTTGTACTGCCTCACCGAGAGGGGCACGAAGACGATCAGGATGAGGACCACCCAGATCAGCGTGTACGCCGCAGGGTTCTGCAACGACCACGCGTCCGACGCGTCGCCGGCCCCGGGCGGGATGTTGCCGAACAGTTCGCGAGCCGCGAGCGTCAGGGCTGAGACCGGGTTCCACTCCACGATCGTCCTCAGCACACCGTCGAACGACTCGGTCGGCACGAACGCGTTGGAGACGAAGGTGAGCGGCATGATCACGATGAACGACGCGTTGTTGATCACGTCGACGCTGGGCACCATCAGCCCGACCCAGGCCATCACCCAACTGATCGCGTAGGCGAACAACAGCAACAGGCCGAACGCTGCCAGGGCGTCCAGCGCACCCTCCCGGATCCGCCAGCCGATCAGCAGGCCGGTGATCGCCATGATGATCAGGGACAGCACGTTGTAGACGACATCGGAGCCGGTCCGTCCGACCAGCACCGCCGCCGACGACATCGGGAGCGACCGGAACCTGTCGATGATGCCCTTCTGCATGTCCTCGGCGAGTCCGGCTCCGGTGAAGGTCGCGCCGAACACCACCGTCTGGGCGAAGATGCCCGGGATCAGGAACTCCTTGTAGTCCACGCCCCCGCCGGGATCGATCGCTCCGCCGAAGACGAAAGCGAACAGCAGCACGAACATGATCGGCGAGATCAGGACGAAGACCAGGATCTCCGGGACCCGCTTGATCTTGATCAGGTTGCGCTTCGCGACGACCCATCCGTCAACCACGGCACGCTCGACGGTCCTCATGCGTCCTCCTTCCGGGCCTCAGTGGCATCGGCTGTCGAATGCTCCTCGGCGGAATGGCCGGTCAGGGTCATGAAGACGTCGTCCATCGTCGGGCGCCGCAGTCCGATGTCGAGGACCTCGATGCCCTCGGTGCGCAGGTCTCGCAACACCTGCTCGAGCGCTGCCGCGCCGCCGGAGACAGCGGTGACCAGCGCGCGGCCGTTGTCGGCCGTGACCTCGCCGATGGCGACCCGGGCGAGGACCGGCACCGCGCGCTCGCGATCGCCGGGATCGGCCAGGACCACCTCGATCCGCTCCCCGCCGGTCTGTGCCTTGAGCTCGTCGGCAGTGCCGCGCGCGATCTGCTTGCCGTGGTCGATCACGACGATGTCGTCGGCGAGACGGTCCGCCTCCTCGAGGTACTGAGTGGTCAGCAGCAACGTGGCGCCGGAGTCGACCAGCTCACGGATGACGTCCCACATCTGGATCCGGCTCCGCGGGTCGAGCCCGGTCGTCGGCTCGTCGAGGACCAGGACCGGGGGCTCGGCCACCAGCGCACCGGCGAGGTCCAGCCGCCGGCGCATGCCGCCCGAGTAGGTCTTGGACGGGCGGTCCGCGGCCTCGGTCAGGTCGAACCGCTCGAGGAGCTCGCGGGCGCGCTCGCGCGACCTGGCGCGGCCCAGGCCGTAGAGCCGACCGACCATCTCGAGGTTCTCGAAGCCGGTGAGGTACTCGTCGACGGCGGCGTACTGGCCGGAGAGCCCGATCCGTGCCCGGACACCGTCAGGGTCGGCGAGCACGTCGCACCCGGCCACGGTCGCCGTCCCGGCGTCGGGTCGCAGCAGGGTCGTCAGGATCCTGACCGCTGTCGTCTTGCCGGCGCCGTTGGGCCCGAGCAGGGCGAGCACCTTGCCCTCGGGCACACTCAGGTCGAGACCACGAAGAGCCTCGACGTTCTTGTAGCGCTTGACCAGTCCGGTCGCGCTGATCATCTCGGTCACTCGTCACGCCTCCAGCTAGGGATCGTCCACACCGACGTCGGCCAACTCGAATGACCCTAGGGACCGGCACCGACATCGACGAGCGAGTTTTCCTCAGCTGTCAGCGGCGGGCGGGTGCGCGTCGCCGGTCCGCCGTACGCCCTTGTAGATCGCACGGCTGACGACCCACGGCTGGAGCGCGGACCAGGCGGGAAGCTTGAACGACTGGCCGCTCGGGGTGAACACCTC
This sequence comes from Marmoricola sp., assembly GCA_036676945.1. Taxonomy (GTDB): domain Bacteria; phylum Actinomycetota; class Actinomycetes; order Propionibacteriales; family Nocardioidaceae; genus Marmoricola. The sequence continues at coordinate 6,990 of JAKFBZ010000124.1, read as the reverse complement.
GAGCTTGTTCTCCTGGGCGCCGACGACCGAGCCCCAGCGACGGGCGGCGGGCCGGAACCGCTTCGGATTCCTGCCGGACAGCTCCGCCCGGATGTTGTGCGCGAGCAGTCCGTCCGCCCGGCTGCGCGCCGAGTTGCGCAACGAGTCGGTGGCGGCGACGTCGCCGATCGCGTAGACGCCGGCGGCGCCGGGCACCCGCAGGTACTCGTCGACCACGACGAAGCCGGCCTCGTCGAGCAGTGAGCGCGGAAGCCATCCCGTGTTCGGCGCGACCCTGCCGATGGTCCAGAGGACGGCGTCGGCGGTGCTGTCCGGTTGCCCGGTGCTCCAGCTGACCGGACCGGTGGTGATCGCGTCGCACGCGAACCCGTCCGGTACGACGGCGCGGTGTCCCGGGTGCAGCCGGACGCCGGAACTGGTGAGCCGGTGCTGCAGCTTGGCCCAGACCCGCCCGTGGTGCTGCGGAAGGGCGCGCTCGCCGGGGAAGAAAAGGTCGACGGTCTTCTCCGGCCAGGTGGACGCGACGTTGAGAGCGCTGCTGACCGCAGCCGCGCCACCGCCGATGACGGTGACGGAGGCGGCTGCGGCCAGTCGTTCGTGCGACGCGGCGATGGCGTCGTCGACCTCGTCGGTGGTCTGGAGGTCCGGGCGTCGCCAGAAGCCGTTGGTCACCCCGGTGGAGATCACCAGGACGTCGTACGGCTCGTCGTGCTCGGCCCCGTCCGGCGCGGTCACCCGGACCGTACGGCGGTCGGTGTCGAGTCCGGAGAGGATGCCGTGCACCGTCCGGACCCGGTCGAGCCTCCGGTAGCGGTCGAAGGAGATCCAGTAGTCCCGGGCCCACTCGCTGGGCCGGGTCAGCCGCAGGCCGAGTTCCTGACCGCTGACCAGGCCGGGCTTGCTGGAGATGCCGACGACGTCGAGGTGCGGGGACAGGTGGATCGCGGTGAGGAGGCCGGTGTCGCCCAGGCCCGCGACGACGACGCGGGGCTTGGTCTTGTGGGGCCTGGTCTGCTGGGACCTGGTCTTCTGGCGCGCGGTCATCCGGCTGCCTCGCGCGGCGGACGCGGGACGAAGCGCGGCACCCGGTCGATCACCGACTGGTAGGCAGGTCGGCGTTCCAGGCTGCGCTTCTCCATCATCGGGATGCTGGCGCCCTCGAACATCGCGTAGATGCCGGCGGCGCCGGCGAAGATCCACCACCACGTGCCCGGATCCGCAGCCAGCCCGAACAGCGCCAGGGAGAACCAGAAGCTGAACTCGCCGAAGTAGTTCGGGTGCCGCGACCATGCCCACAGGCCGCGGTCCATCGCCTGGCCGGGTTCCCGTACGGCGGCGAACCGGTACATCTGCAGGTCGGCTGCGAACGCCAGGATCACCGCGCCGATGCCGACGACCAGCGCGACGATGTCGAGCCAGCCGACGGGTTCATCGGTCCTGGTCACCACCACGTAGACCGGCAGCATCGCGAGGAAGACCTGCAGGGTCGGGAAGATGTGGATCCCGAACAGGTCGACCAGCGCCTCGGCCCGGCCGGCCTTCTCGCGGAGCATCGGGTAGCGCCAGTCCTCGTGATGCAGTCCGGGGAACGCGTAGATCCAGTTGCCGGTCAGGCGCACCGACCAGAACAGGATCACCCCCATCACCAGCCAGCAGCGCGCGTCGTCGGCCGGCGTACCGGACTCGATCCACCATGCCAGCATCAGCAACGGCGGGAGCACACTCCAGTAGGCGTCGTAGAAGCTCGAGTTCTTGTGCAGGCGGCTGGCTGCGAACACCACCAGCGTCGCGATCAGGTCGGCGATCAGCCCGTCCAGCCAGAGCCAGCGGGTCTCCGGTCCCCAGGCGAACCACGCGGCGCCGGCGCCGAAGGCGAAGACATAGGAGATGAAGACACGGGTGATCGACTCGGTCTTGCTCATCTGCGCTGCGCTCATGAGAGTCGACAGTAGCTAGAACATGTTCTAGTTACCAGGGATTCGGTGACTATGAAGGCGCCTCTGGAAACGAGGCGCCCGAAGACGTGGTGGAGCCTAGGGGACTCGAACCCCTAACCCCCTGCTCTGCCGAGACAGTGGAGCCGCTACCAATTGCGCCGGGCGCCCCGCAGGGCGCCCGAAGACGTGGTGGAGCCTAGGGGACTCGAACCCCTAACCCCCTGCTTGCAAAGCAGGTGCGCTACCAATTGCGCCAAGGCCCCTGGGAGACCTCAGGCCTTGTCGACCGGGTCGGTGGCCTGCTGCCAGAGAGCCTGCTCGTCGCGGCTCTCGTCGATCTTCTTCTTGACGAAGATTCCGGCCGCAGCCGCCAGGGCTACCAGCACGAGCTTCTTCATTCCGACCTCCCTGGGTGGATCGAGTGGGCCTAAGAGGACTTGAACCTCTGACCTCTTCCTTATCAGGGAAGCGCTCTAACCGTCTGAGCTATAGGCCCGGGTGGTCCAGCAGGAGCCGAACCGAGAGGGAAATCTACCCCATCGTGTCGGGCTCGAACAAAACGGGCCCGAGACTGCCTCAGCGGTCCTCGGCGAAGGTCACCTCGATGCCGCCGAGCAGGGTCGCGGCCAGGTTGTAGAGGAACGCACCGAGGGTCGCGATGGCGGTGATCAGGATGATGTCCGCGACCGCCACGATCATGGTGAAGCCGAGGACCCGGGAGGTGCCGAGGTACTTCTGGATCTCGAAGGGCGTCGCGGTGTTGTCACCGATCGAGTCGCGCACGATCGAGTTGACCGAGTCCCACAGGCCTGCCGCGCCGAGGACTCCCCAGACGATCGCGACCGCGACCACCGTGACGATGCCGACCGCGACCGACAGCAGGAACGACGCCTTCATCACCGACCACGGCTCGATCTGGACCAGCCGGAGGCGGGCCTTGCGCACCGTGCGCGCGTGACCCGTCGAGGGGGCCGGACCCGCTGCCGTGGTCTGTTCCGACGTCGTGGTCTCGGCAGGGTCGCTCTTGCGAAGCCACCCACCGCCGAACCCGGTCGTCTCCTCGGCCGGCGGCGGCGGGAGCACCACGTTCTTGGAGTCGTCCGACGAGCCGGCACCGCTCAGGGTGCGCGGCGGCGCGATCGGCTCATCGTGGCGCTCGGCCATCAGTCCTCCTCGCCGGACCCTGCTTCGGGCTCCGCGTCGGTCTCGTCGATCTCCTGATCATCGCCGATTGTTGCATCCGGCTCCGAACCGGCGTCCGTCCCGACCTCGCCGTCGACCGGCGTCTCGCCGTCGACCGGTGCGCCCTCCTCGACCTCGTCCTCGACCTCGTCGTCCGTGGTGCGCTCGACGCTGCGGGCCACCACGGCGACCGAGTCGCCGCCCTTCGGGGTCACGAACTTCACGCCCATCGTCGAACGTCCCGTGGCACGGAAGTTCTCGTTGATCGGGCTGCGCACGACCTGACCGCCCGAGGTGATGGAGAGGATCTCGTCACCCTCGACCACGATGAACGCGCCGACCAGGCCGCCGCGGTCCTCGTTCGCCAGCGACATCGCCTTGATGCCGAGGCCGCCGCGGGACTGGGTGCGGTACTCCGAGATCCGGCTCCGCTTGGCGAAGCCGCCGTCGGTCATGGTGAAGACGTACTGGACCTTGACCTCTTCGGCGCCCTCGGCGCCCTCGTCCAGGTCCTCCTTGGCGACTTCCTCGGCGCGGATCACCGACATCGACAGCAGCGAGTCCTCGTTGCGGAACTTCATCCCGGACACACCGGACGTCGCGCGTCCCATCGGCCGGAGCTGGGTGTCGTCGGCGGTGAACCGGATCGCCTGACCCTTGCGGGAGACGAGCAGGATGTCGTCGTCGCTGTTGACCAGTTCGGCACCGATCAGCTCGTCGCCCTCCTCACGGAAGTTGATAGCGATGACGCCGGCCTGGCGCGGGCTGTTGTAGTCGCCGAGTCGGGTCTTCTTGACCAGCCCGTTGCGGGTGGCCAGCACCAGGTACGGCGCCTGCTCGTAGTCGCGGATGGCGAGCACCTGGGCGATGCCCTCGTCGGGCTGGAAGCTGAGCAGACCGGCGACGTGACCGCCCTTGGCGTCGCGAGACGCCTCCGGGAGGTTGTACGCCTTGGTCCGGTAGACCCGTCCGGCGGTGGTGAAGAACAGCAGCCAGTGGTGGTTGGACGTCGAGATGAAGTGGTCCACCACGTCGTCGCCGCGCAGGGTCGCGCCACGCACACCCTTGCCGCCGCGCTTCTGGGTCCGGTACTGGTCGGCCCGGGTCCGCTTGGCGTAGCCGCCGCGGGTGATCGTGACGACCAGCTCCTCGTCGGGGATCAGGTCCTCCATCGAGAGGTCGCCGTCTGCCGCGATGATCTGGGTACGCCGTTCGTCACCGTACTTCTCGACGATCGCGGCGAGCTCCTCGGAGATGATCGAGCGCTGCCGGGTCACGTTCGCGAGGATGTCGTTGAGGTCGGCGATCTCGAGCTCGATCTCGGCGAGGTCGTCGATGATCTTCTGGCGCTGGAGGGCGGCCAGCTGACGCAGCTGCATGTCGAGGATCGCGTTGGCCTGCAGCTCGTCGATGTCGAGCAGGTCGATGAGCCCCTGGCGTGCCTCGGCGACATCGGGGGAGCTGCGGATCAGGGCGATGACCGCGTCCAGCTGGTCGAGCGCCTTGACCAGGCCGCGCAGGATGTGGGCGCGTTCCTCGGCCCGGCGCAGCCGGTACTGGGTGCGCCGCTGGATGACCTCGATCTGGTGGGTGACCCAGTTGCTGATGAACTGGTCGATCGTCAGGGTGCGCGGCACCCCGTCGACCAGCGCGAGCATGTTCGCGCTGAAGTTCGTCTGCAGCTCGGTGTGCTTGAGCAGGTTGTTGAGCACGACCCGGGCGACGGCGTCGCGCTTCAGGACGACGACCAGGCGCTGGCCGGTGCGGCCGGAGGAGTCGTCGCGGACGTCGGTGATGCCCTGGACCTTGCCGGAGTCGGCGAGCTCGGCGATCTTCAGCGCGAGGTTGTCCGGGTTGACCATGTAGGGCAGCTCGGTGATCGACAGGCAGGTGCGGCCCTTGTTGTCCTCGTCGATCTCGATGACCGCACGCTGGGTGACCGATCCGCGACCGGTCCGGTAGGCCTGCTCGATGCCCTGGCGGCCGACGATCAGCGCGCCGTTCGGGAAGTCGGGGCCCTTGATCCGTTCGATCAGCGCGTCCTGGAGCTCCTCGCGGGTGGCGTCCGGGTTGTCGAGCGCCCACTGCGCACCGGCCGCGACCTCACGGAGGTTGTGCGGCGGGATGTTGGTGGCCATGCCGACCGCGATGCCGGCCGAGCCGTTGACCAGCAGGTTCGGGTACCGCGCCGGCAGGACGGTCGGCTCCTCGGAGCGACCGTCGTAGTTCGGCTGGAAGTCGACGGTCTCCTCGGTGATGTCCCGGACCATCTCCAGCGCCAGCGGGGCCATCCGGCACTCGGTGTACCGCATCGCGGCGGCCGAGTCGTTGCCCGGGGAACCGAAGTTGCCCTGGCCGTGGATCAGCGGCGCGCGCATCACCCACGGCTGCGCCAGCCGCACCAAGGTGTCGTAGATCGCGGTGTCGCCGTGCGGGTGGTACTGACCCATCACGTCACCGACGACGCGGGAGCACTTGGAGAACCCGCGGTCGGGACGGTAGCCGCCGTCGTACATGGCGTAGAGCACCCGGCGGTGCACCGGCTTGAGTCCGTCGCGTACGTCGGGCAGCGCCCGGCCGACGATGACCGCCATCGCGTAGTCGATGTACGCGCGCTGCATCGAGGTCTGTAGCTCGATGGGCTCGATCCGGCCGCCCGGTCCGGGGCCGTCTCCGCCGCCGGCGTTGTCGGTGGGGGTCTCAGTCATGAGTGCTTACTTTCGTTCGAAGCCGAGGAGGGAGGTGGGTTCTCGGACTAGATGTCCAAGAACCGCACGTCTTTCGCGTTTCGCTGGATGAAGGAGCGGCGCTGCTCGACGTCCTCGCCCATCAGGGTCGAGAACACCTCGTCGGCCTGGGCCGCGTCGTCGAGGGTGACCTGCAGCATCAGCCGCTGGTCCGGGTTCATCGTGGTCTCCCACAGCTCCTCGGCGTTCATCTCACCGAGACCCTTGTAGCGCTGGACCGGGTTCTCCTTGGGGAGCTTCCGGCCCTGCGCGAGGCCGTCGGCCATCATCGCGTCACGCTCGGAGTCGGAGTAGACGAACTCGTGCTCGGCCGGCTTGTTCCACCGGATCCGGTAGAGCGGCGGCTGCGCCATGTACACGTAGCCGTGCTCGATCAGCGGCTTCATGAACCGGAACAGCAGCGTCAGCAGCAGGGTGTTGATGTGGTGACCGTCGACATCGGCGTCAGCCATCAGCACGACCTTGTGGTACCTGAGCTTCTCGAGGTTGAACTCCTCGTGGATGCCGGTGCCGAGCGCCGAGATGATCGCCTGCACCTCGGTGTTCGCGAGGACCTTGTCGATGCGCGCCTTCTCGACGTTGAGGATCTTGCCGCGGATCGGGAGGATCGCCTGCACCCGCGGATCACGACCCTGGCGGGCCGAGCCGCCGGCCGAGTCGCCCTCGACGATGAAGACCTCGCACTCCTCGGGGTTGGTCGACTGGCAGTCCGACAGCTTGCCGGGCAGACCGCCGCCGCCGAGCAGGCCCTTGCGGTTGCGGGCCAGGTCGCGGGCCTTGCGAGCAGCGAGCCGGGCCTGCGCGGCGGCCTGCGACTTACGGATGATCTCCTTGCCCTCGGCCGGGTTCTGCTCCAGCCAGGCGCCGAGTTGGTCGTTGACGATCCGCTGCACGAAGCCCTTGGCCTCGGTGTTGCCGAGCTTGGTCTTGGTCTGTCCCTCGAACTGCGGCTCGCCGAGCTTGATCGAGATGATCGCGGTGAGGCCCTCACGGATGTCGTCACCCGAGACGCGGTCCTCGCGCTTCTTGATCAGGCCCCACTCCTCGCCCCAGCTGTTGACCAGCGTGGTGAGCGAGGCGCGGAAACCCTCTTCGTGGGTGCCGCCCTCGTGGGTGTTGATCGT
>JAKFBZ010000123.1:0-6291 GCA_036676945.1 Marmoricola sp. | reverse complement strand
GAGGTCGGCGCCGACGTCGAAGAGGTCGTTCTGGATGTGCAGCAGGACCTTGGTGACGTCCTCGGGCAGGTCGGCGGTGGCGAGCACGACCCCGAGCTGGGCGTTGGCCTCGTCGACCGTCGCGTACGCCTGCAGCCGCAGGTCGGTCTTGGTGGTCACGCTCATGTCGCCCAGGCGGGTCTCGCCGGCGTCGCCGGTGCGGGTGTAGATGCGGGTGAGATTGACCATGGTCCGAGGGTACTGGGACTGCTGGGACCTACTACTAGGGTGATCGCTGTGGAGAGCTTCCGGGTCACCGCGACGGGTCCGCTGAACCGACCCCTGTCGGGCTCGGTGTACGTCGGGGGAGCGAAGAACTCCGCGCTGAAGCTGATGGCGGCAGCCCTGCTCGCGCCCGGCACCAGCGTGATCCACAACGTCCCGGACATCCTCGACGTCGCTGTGATGGGGCAACTGCTCGAGCGCCTCGGCTGCGACGTGGAGATCACCCACCCGGTCGACCGCGTCCCCACCCGCGAGCTGACCAGCGGGACCGCCACGATCACGGTTCCCGAGGTGCTCTCCTACGAGGCGCCGTACGAACTCGTGCGCCGGCTGCGGGCCTCGATCGCGGTCCTCGGGCCGCTGGTGGCCCGGACCGGGCGTGCCAGCGTGGCGCTGCCCGGCGGCGACGCGATCGGCTCCCGCGGGCTGGACATGCACATGGCCGGACTCCGTGAGCTCGGCGCCTCGGTCCGGGTCGAGCACGGCCAGGTCATCGCCGAGGTACCCGGCGGCCGGTTGCACGGCCTGCGCGGAGCGTCGCTCTGGCTCGACTTCCCGTCGGTGGGCGCGACCGAGAACCTGGTGATGGCCGCTGTCCTCGCGCAAGGGACCAGCGTGCTCGACAACGCCGCCCGCGAGCCGGAGATCGTCGACCTGTGCGAGATGCTGGTGGCGATGGGCGCCACGATCGACGGCATCGGCTCCTCGACCCTCACCATCGAGGGCACCGACCGGTTGCGCCCGGTCGAGCACACCACCGTCTCGGACCGGATCGTGGCCGGGACCTGGGCCTTCGCGCCGGCGATCGCGGGCGGCCGGGTGACTGTCGAGGGCGGGGTCGCCGGGCACCTCGACCTGGTCCTCGACAAGCTCGCCGCCGCCGGTGCGGTGATCACCACCTCGGAGACCGCGTTCACCGTCGAGGTGGACCGCCGGCTGACCTCCTTCGACGTGGTCACCTTGCCGTTCCCCGGGTTCCCCACGGACCTGCAGCCCTTCGCGATGGCGCTGGCCGCGGTCAGCGAGGGCACCGCGATGATCACCGAGAACGTCTTCGAGTCGCGGTTCATGTTCGCCCAGGAGCTCGCCCGCCTGGGCGCGGACCTGCGCACCGACGGCCACCACGCCGTCGTACGCGGCAAGCCGGTCCTCTCCGGTGCCCCGGTCCTGGCTCACGACATCCGGGCCGGTGCGGCGCTCGTCCTCGCCGGCCTGGCGTCCCAGGGGGTCACGACGATCGCGGACTCGCACCACATCGACCGCGGGTACCCGTCGTTCGCCGAGACCCTCGCCGGGATCGGCGCCGACGTGGTCCGGGTCACCGCCGACTGAGCGCGGTGTGACGTATCGGACGCGTGAGACAGTCCACATGCGCTACCGGCGGGTAGCAAAACCGTCCTACCCTGCCCCTATGAGCGAGAAGTCGATGACGCCTGCCCACGAGAAGGACCGTCCGTGGGTGATGCGGACCTATGCGGGGCACAGCTCGGCAGTGGAGTCCAACAAGCTCTACCGGGGCAACCTCGCCAAGGGCCAGACCGGTCTCTCGGTCGCCTTCGACCTGCCCACCCAGACCGGCTACGACCCCGACTCGCCGCTCGCGCGCGGTGAGGTCGGCAAGGTCGGCGTACCGGTCCAGCACCTCGGTGAGATGCGGAAGCTGTTCGCCGACATCCCGTTGACCGAGATGAACACCTCGATGACCATCAACGCCACCGCGATGTGGCTGCTGGCGATGTACCAGGTCACGGCCGAGGAGCAGAACCCGGAGATGTCCCCGGAGGAGGTGGCCGCCAAGCTCGCGGGCACCACCCAGAACGACATCATCAAGGAGTACCTGAGCCGCGGGACCTACGTCTTCCCGCCGGAGCACTCACTGCGCCTGATCAGCGACATGATCGCCTACACGGTCCACCAGATCCCGAAGTGGAACCCGATCAACATCTGCAGCTACCACCTGCAGGAGGCCGGTGCCACGCCGACCCAGGAGCTGGCCTACGCGCTGACCACCGCGATCGCCGTGCTCGACGCGGTCAAGGACGCCGGTCAGGTCGACGAGAAGGACTTCGAGCAGGTCGTCGGGCGGATCTCGTTCTTCGTCAACGCCGGGGTGCGGTTCATCGAGGAGACCTGCAAGATGCGGGCCTTCGTCCAGCTCTGGGACGAGATCACCACCGAGCGGTACGGCGTCAAGGACCCGAAGATGCGCCGGTTCCGGTACGGCGTCCAGGTGAACTCGCTCGGCCTCACCGAGGCCCAGCCCGAGAACAACGTCCAGCGGATCGTGCTGGAGATGCTCGGCGTCACGCTCTCCAAGAACGCCCGCGCTCGCGCGGTGCAGCTGCCCGCCTGGAACGAGGCGCTCGGCCTGCCCCGCCCGTGGGACCAGCAGTGGTCGCTGCGGCTCCAGCAGGTGCTCGCCTTCGAGTCCGACCTGCTCGAGTACGAGGACATCTTCGAGGGCTCGCACGTGATCGAGGCCAAGGTGAACCAGCTGGTCACCGAGGCCCGCGCCGAGATCGACCGGGTCCAGGCCATGGGCGGCGCCGTCGCGGCCGTCGAGTCGGGCTACATGAAGCAGGAACTGGTCTCCGCGCACGCGACCCGGCGGGCCCGGATCGAGAACGGCGACGACATCGTCGTGGGTGTGAACAAGTTCGAGACCACGGCTGTCTCCCCGCTGACCGCCGACCTCGACGGAGCCATCCAGACCGCGGACCCCGAGGCCGAGCGGACCGCCATCGACTCGCTGAACGCCTGGAAGGCCGAGCGGGACGAGGCAGCGGTGAAGGCCGCGCTCGAGCAGCTGGCCGCCGACGCGAAGAGTGAGACGAACCTGATGACCGCGACCCTGGCCGCGGCCAGGGCGGGCGCCACCACCGGCGAATGGGCCGGGACCCTGCGCGAGGTGTTCGGCGAGTTCCGGGCGCCGACCGGTGTCGCCGGTGCCGTCGGTGTCGCCGAGGCGGGCGCGGAACTGACTGCCGTCCGCGAGCGGGTCCGTGCGACGGGTGAGGAGCTCGGCGGACGGCTGCGGCTCCTGGTCGGCAAGCCCGGCCTCGACGGCCACTCCAACGGCGCCGAGCAGGTCGCCGTTCGCGCGCGTGACGCCGGCTTCGAGGTCATCTACCAGGGGATCCGGTTGACCCCCGAGCAGATCGTCGCCGCGGCCGTGGCCGAGGACGTGCACTGCGTCGGACTCTCGATCCTCTCCGGCTCGCACATGGAACTGGTCCCCGACGTCCTCGACCTGATGCGCAAGGAGGGTCTGGACGACGTCCCGGTGATCGTCGGCGGCATCATCCCGGACTCCGACGGCAAGAAGCTGGTCGAGCTCGGCGTCGCGGCTGTCTTCACCCCGAAGGACTTCAGCCTGACCCAGGCGATGGGCGGGATCGTCGACGCGATCAGGGCTGCCAACGGCCTGGCCTGATCCAGGCCCGCGTCTCGCCTCGCCCAGCCGGAAATCCTTATGTCCGGAGTGGGTGATTCGTCCCCGCCGCGATCGCCCGCTCGTTAGGCTGTTCCAGCCGTGCGGGGGCGGCACGACGCGAGGGAGCGCTGACCAGTGACCACGGAGCCGGAGGCCGCACGGCGCCCATCCGATCTGGGTGGGCTGCTGGAGGCTGCGCCGGACGCGATGGTGGTCATCGATTCCGGCGGCGTCATCCAACTCGTGAACGCCCAGGCCGAGAAGGTCTTCGGCTACGCCCGCTCGGAGCTGCTCGGGATGCCGGTCGAGATCCTGGTGCCGTCCGCGCTGCACGACCTGCACCGCCGGCACCGCGCCGAGTACGTCGACGAGCCGCACGTGCGCGCGATGGGTTCGGGGCTGGATCTGCGCGCCCGGCGTCGTGACGGCTCCGAGTTCCCCGTCGAGATCTCGCTGGCGCACCTGGAGACCAACGACGGCCTGCTGATCTCGGCCGCGGTCCGCGACGTCACCAGCAAGCGCCGTGAGGAGCGGCTCTTCCGCGGGCTTCTCGAGGCGGCCCCCGACGCGATGGTGATCGTCGACGAGCGGGGCACGATCGTGCTGGTCAACGCGCAGGTGGAGGAGCGGTTCGGCTACGACCGTGCCGAGATCATCGGCCAGTCGGTCGAGGTACTGGTCCCGGAGCGCTTCTCCGGCATGCACGTCGCCTTTCGCTCGGGCTACGTCGCGGGACCGCGGACCCGGCCGATGGGGCTGGCCGGCGACCTCTACGCCCGCCGCAAGGACGGCTCCGAGTTCCCGGTGGAGATCTCGCTGGCACCGCTGGAGACCGACGAGGGCCTGCTCGTCTCCGCGGCGGTGCGTGACATCAGCGAGCGGCGCCGGATGCAGGAGACCACCGACCGGGTGAAGGACGAGTTCTTCGCGACCGTCTCGCACGAACTGCGGACACCACTGACCTCCTTGCTCGGCTACAGCGAGCTGATGGCCGACCTGGAGACGCTGAGCCCCCAGGGTCAGCGGTTCCTCTCGGTGATCACCCGTAGCGCCGAACGGGAGCTCCGGCTCGTCGACGACTTGCTCACCCTGGTCGCGATCGAGGAGAGCGGGCTGTCGATCCGGCCGATCATCGTCGACCTGGAGTCGGTGGTCCGCGAGGCCGTCGAGGCCGCCCGCCCGCGCGCCGAAGAGGTCGACATCGAGCTGAGCATGGAGATTCCGGGCATGCCGGTCCAGGTCGACGCGGACCGAGACCGGATCGGTCAGGCGATCGACAACCTGCTGTCCAACGCGCTGAAGTTCACCCCGGCCGGCGGGTCGGTGAAGGTGAAGCTGCGTCAGGGGGAGAAGGACGCCGAGATCGAAGTGGCCGACTCCGGGATGGGCATCGGGGAGATCGACCCGGACAGGATCTTCGAGCGGCTCTACCGCTCCGGCGCGGCGATCGCCCAACAGGTCCCCGGCGCCGGCCTCGGCCTGACCATCACCCTCGCGATCGTCGAGGCCCACCACGGCACGATCAACGTCGTGAAGTCCGACGAGCAGGGAACGACGTTCCGGATGACGCTTCCGTCGGTGGGTTAGGTCAGCCGAAGAAGCTGTCCACGTCGTACTGGTGGGCTTCGAAGACGTCGATCTCGCGGATCAGCCCGTCGGTGACCCGGTACGTGTTGATCCGGCGCAGGTCCAGCACCTCGCCGTCACGGGTGACCACCTCGCGAAGGAGCATCGCGACGCGATCCGGCGAGCTCAGCCGGTCGATCACCTCGACGAGGGCGCTGGCGTCGTCGGTGCGGTCGAGGAGGCCGTGGATCGCCGCTATCACGGCGTCCTTGCCGATGTGGTCGCCGGCGAGCGTGCCCCGGCCCGGCAGGTGCATCACCACGTCCGGCGCGTAGAAGGAGAAGGCCGAGTCGGTGTCCCCTCGTTCCCACGCCGCGGCGTACGCGGTGACGGTCTCTTCGGGGGTGCGCCCGTTCATGGGCTCAGGGTGGCACGGTGCTCGAAGTCAGAACAGGCGCCCGTCCGGGCCGTCCAGACCACAGGTCGGTCAGAACAACCGCTCGGTCGGGTCGTCCAGACCGCGCAGCGCGTCGTAGTCGACCAGGGCGCAGGCGATCCCGCGGTCCTCGGCCAGGACGCGCGCCTGCGGCTTGATCTCCTGGGCGGCGAAGATGCCGCGGACCTCGCCGTTGGTCGTGAGCAGGGGGTCGCGGTTGAGGAGCTCCAGGTAGCGGGTGAGCTGCTCGACGCCGTCGATGTCCCCGCGGCGCTTGATCTCGACCGCCACGGACTTGCCGTCACCGTCGCGGCACATCAGATCCACCGGTCCGATCGCGGTCGGGAACTCGCGGCGTACCAGGGTGAGCCCTTCGCTCAGCGTCGCCGGATGGTCGGCGAGGAGCTCCTGGAGGTGCTTCTCGACGCCGTCCTTCTGCAGGCCGGGGTCGACGCCGAGGTCGTGGGACGTGTCGTGCAGGATCTCCTCGATCAGGATCCGCAGGGTGTCGTCCGTCTTGCTGGTGACCACCCACTCGACCTGTCCGTCGCCGTTCTCGCCCTCCTTGACGGTGCACGGCGGGCTCATCCAG
>JAKFBZ010000122.1:0-97598 GCA_036676945.1 Marmoricola sp. | reverse complement strand
CGCTGCAGCGTGCGCTGCGCGAGCTCGACCCGGCCGTGCGCGCGGGCCTGGAGGAGTCGATCCGCCGTCTGCGGGCCACCTGCGAGGCCGAGCTCGAGGGAGACGTGGTCACCGATCTGGGCCCCGGGGCCCGGGTGACCCAGCGGATGGTGCCGGTCGACCGGGTCGGGCTCTACGTCCCCGGCGGCGTCGCGCCGCTGGTCTCCAGCGTCGTGATGAACGTCGTCCCGGCGCAGGTCGCCGGCGTCGGCTCGATCGCGCTGACCAGCTCGCCGCAGAAAGACCACGGCGGACTCCCGCACCCGACGATCCTGGCCGCGTGCGCGCTGCTCGGGGTCGAGGAGGTGTACGCCGTCGGAGGAGCGCAGGCGATCGCGATGCTCGCCTACGGTGCCGGTCCCTGTCGCAAGGTCGACCTGGTCACCGGCCCGGGCAACATCTACACGGTCTCGGCCAAGCGCCTGCTCAAGGGCGTCGTCGGCATCGACTCCGAGGCCGGGCCGACCGAGATCGCGATCCTGGCCGACGACAGCGCCGACGCGGCGTACGTCGCCGCCGACCTGATCAGCCAGGCCGAGCACGACCCGATGGCGGCCTCGGTGCTGGTCACCGACTCGCTCCGCCTCGCCGACGAGGTGGACGCGGAGCTCGACAAGCAGGTAGCCGCCACCCGCCATGTCGAGCGGATCCGCACGGCGCTGAGCGGGGAGCAGTCCGGGATCGTCCTGGTCGCCGACGTGGAGCAGGGACTCGACGTGGTCAACGCCTACGCCGCGGAGCACCTGGAGATCCACACCCTGGACGCGCCGGGCATCGCTGCCAGGGTGCGTAACGCGGGCGCCGTCTTCGTCGGCGCCTTCGCGCCGGTCTCGCTCGGCGACTACTGCGCCGGCTCCAACCACGTGCTGCCCACCGCGGGTTGCGCCTGCCACTCCTCGGGACTCTCGGTGCGCGCGTTCGTCAAGGCGATGCACGTGGTCGAGTACTCCGCGGAAGCCCTCGCCGAGGTCGGGGGGCACGTGATGACCCTGGCCGACGCCGAGGACCTGCCCGGACACGGCGCCGCGGTCCGGGTGCGGCTCGAGGACCGTGCGGAGGCTGGGGACTCATGACCTGGCCGCCCCTGCGGGAGGAGCTGCAGGGGGTCGCGCCGTACGGCGCCCCCCAGCTCGACGTGCCCGTGCAACTGAATGTCAACGAGAACCCCTACGGGCCCTCGCCCGCGTGCGTGGCCGACATCGCGACCGCGGTCGCCGAAGCGGCCTCGACGCTGAACCGCTACCCCGACCGCGAGTTCAGCGAGCTCCGCGACGGCCTGGCGGCGTACCTGAACACCTCCGGCGGAAGCGGGATCACCCCGGACCGGATCTGGGCCGCGAACGGTTCCAACGAGGTCATGCTGCAGATCCTGCAGGCGTTCGGCGGGCCGGGACGGACGGCGGTGTCGTTCGCGCCGACGTACTCGATGTATCCCGAGTACGCCCGGGACGCGATGACCGGCTGGGTGGCCGGGCGCCGTCACGAGGACTTCTCCTTCGACCTCGAGCACGCCCGCGCCCTGATCTCCGAGCACCGCCCGTCGGTGGTGCTGCTCCCGTCGCCGAACAACCCGACCGGCACGGCGCTCCCGCACGCCGTGATCGGCACCCTGTGCGCCCTCGCTGCCGAGCACGACGGCCTCGTCGTGATCGACGAGGCGTACGCCGAGTTCCGCCGCGAGGGGACGCCTTCGGCACTCGAACTCCTCGACGAGCACCGCAACCTGGTGGTCACCCGGACGATGAGCAAGGCGTTCGCGCTGGCCGGCGCCCGGCTCGGCTACCTGGCCGCGGCTCCGGAGATCTGCGACGCCCTCCGCGTCGTGCGGCTGCCGTACCACCTCTCCGCGGTGACCCAGGCGACCGCGTCGGCGGCGCTGCGGCACGCTCCCGAACTGCTCGGCAACGTGGACGCCCTGCGTGCCGAACGGGACCTCACCGTCACGTGGCTGCGTGAGCAGGACTTCGAGGTCGCGGACTCGGATGCGAACTTCGCGCTCTTCGGCCGGTTCACCGACCGCCACGCCCTCTGGCAGGGCCTGCTCGATCGGGGCGTGCTGATCCGCGAGACTGGTCCCGACGGCTGGCTACGGGTCTCGATCGGTACGCCCGCGGAGATGACCGCGTTCAAGGACGCCCTGACCCAGACCCTGGCCGACCAGCCGGGGCAGAAGCTGACCCAGACCGGGGAAGCCACCCTGACGGAGGTAACGAGATGAGCAGCCGCGCGGTCCGCCTGGAGCGGGCCACCAAGGAGTCGAAGGTCGTCGTCGAACTGGACCTCGACGGCAGCGGCCGGACCGACGTCAGCACCGGGGTCGGCTTCTACGACCACATGCTCGCGTCCTTCGGCCGGCACGCCCTGTTCGACCTGACCGTGCTCACCGAGGGTGACACCCACATCGACGCGCACCACACCGTCGAGGACACCGCGATCGTGCTGGGCGAGGCGCTCTACCAGGCGCTCGGCGACAAGGCGGGCATCCGTCGGTTCGGCGACTCGCTGGTGCCGTTGGACGAATCGCTGGTGCAGTGCGCCGTCGACGTCTCGGGTCGTCCGTACTGCGTGCACACCGGCGAGCCCGAGGGTCAGCAGTACGTCCAGATCGGCGGCTCGGGGGTCACCTTCCTCGGATCGCTCACCCGGCACGTCTTCGAGACCCTGGCTCACCACGCCCAGATCGCCCTGCACGTCCGGGTGCTCTCGGGGCGGGAGCCGCACCACCTGGTCGAGGCGCAGTTCAAGGCGGTCGCCCGTGCGTTGCGCGACGCGGTGGCGTTCGACCCGCGTGAGACCGGCGTGCCCTCGACCAAGGGGACGCTGTAGCGGTGGCTCCAGGGAGTCAGCCCGAGGTCGTCGTCCTGGACTACGGCTCGGGCAACCTGCGATCCGCGGTGCGGGCGCTGGAACGAGCGGGCGCGTCGGTCACGTTGACGGCTGACCGGAGCGCCGCCCAGGACGCTGACGGCCTGGTCGTGCCCGGGGTCGGCGCGTACGCCGCCTGCATGGCCGGCCTGCGCGCCGTCAAGGGTCCCGAGATCATCGGTCGCCGGCTGGCCGGGGGACGCCCGGTGCTCGGCATCTGCGTGGGCATGCAGGTCCTGTTCGAGACCGGCGTCGAGCACGGCGTCACGACCGAGGGCTGCGCCGAGTGGCCCGGCACCGTCGAGCGGATCCAGGCGCCGGTGGTGCCGCACATGGGCTGGAACACGCTCGAGGTCCCGTCCGGCACGGGTCTCTTCGCGGGCGTCGAGCAGGAGCGGTTCTACTTCGTGCACTCCTACGGTGTCCGGGACTGGACCCTGGTCACCAACGACCGGACCCGCGCGCCGCTGGTGACCTGGGCCGAACACGGCGGAGACCGGTTCGTCGCGGCCGTGGAGAACGGACCGCTCTGTGCGACCCAGTTCCACCCGGAGAAGTCCGGGGACGCCGGTGCCCGGCTGCTGGCCAACTGGGTCGGATCGTTGTGAGCGTCCGATGAGCAAGGAACGCGCCCGCCGGCGCGAGGCGCGCGAACGCGAGGCCTCGGCCCGTGCAGCCGCCCAGGCGGCCACCGCGCAGCGGCGTGCCCGCCGTGAAGCGCTGGTCGCCCCGATCGTCGGGCCGGTACGCCGGGCCCGACTGGCCCTGACCACCGGCCGGCAGACCGGACCCGTCGCCCAGCGCAAACGGATGCGGCTGCGGATGATCCTCGCACTGCTGCTCTTCGCCCAGATCGTGGTCTGGGTGGTCCGCCCCGACTGGCAGGCGCGACTCGCCGCGTTCGTCCTGGCCTTGTTCGTCTTCCCCGTCGTCGCCGCCTTCACTCTCTAGGAGAAGTCCCGTGTCCCACCTCGAACTGCTTCCCGCCGTCGACATCGCCGACGGCCAGGCCGTCCAGCTCGTCCAGGGCGTGGCCGGGTCGGAGAAGCGTTTCGGCGACCCGATCGAGGCGGCCCTGCGCTGGCAGGAGGCCGGCGCGGAGTGGCTGCATCTGGTCGACCTGGACGCCGCCTTCGGCCGCGGCAACAACCGTGAGCTCCAGGCCGAGATCGTCGGACGCCTCGACATCAAGGTCGAGATGAGCGGTGGCATCCGCGACGACGAGTCGCTCGACGCGGCGATGGCGACCGGCTGCCGGCGGGTGAACATCGGGACCGCGGCGCTCGAGCAGCCGGAGTGGTGTGCGCAGGCGATCACGACGTACGGCGACCGGGTCGCGATCGGGCTCGACGTGCGCGGGACCACCCTCGCCGCACGCGGCTGGACCCGCGAGGGCGGTGACCTCTACGAGGTCCTCGAACGGCTCGACTCCGAGGGCTGCGCCCGCTACGTCGTCACCGACGTGAACAAGGACGGCATGCTGCAGGGACCGAACCTGCAACTGCTCAAGGACGTCTGCGCGGTGACCGACCGCCCGGTGGTCGCCTCGGGCGGGATCACCGAGCTGCACGACCTCGAGGCACTGATGGACCTGGTCCCCGTCGGCGTCGAAGGGGCGATCATCGGCACCGCTCTCTACGAGGGCCGGTTCACCCTGGAGCAGGCGTTGCAGCTGACCTGGCCGGGCAGGTTCAGCTCGTGACCCTCGCAGTCAGGGTGATCCCCTGCCTGGACGTCGACGGCGGCCGGGTGGTCAAGGGCATCAACTTCAAGGAGCTCCGTGACGCCGGGGACCCCGTCGAGCTCGCCAAGGTGTACGACGCCGAAGGCGCCGACGAACTGACCTTCCTGGACATCTCCGCCTCGCACGAGGGCCGGGCCACGACGATGGAGATCGTGTCGCGGACGGCCGAGCAGGTCTTCATCCCGCTCACGGTCGGCGGGGGAGTGGGCAGCGTCGAGGACGTCGACCGGCTGCTCCGCGCCGGTGCCGACAAGATCGCGGTCAACACCGCGGCGATCAAGCGCCCTGAACTGGTCGCGGAGATCGCTGACCGGTTCGGCAACCAGGTCCTGGTCCTCTCCGTCGACGCCCGGCGTGCCGGCGGGACCGACAGCGGCTTCGAGGTGACCACGCACGGCGGACGGGAGTCGGCCGGGCTCGACGCGATCGAGTGGGCGGTCCGGGCCGCGGAACTGGGGGCCGGGGAGATCCTGCTCAACGCGATGGACGCGGACGGCACCCAGGACGGCTTCGACCTGGAACTGATCCGTCTGGTCCGGTCCGCGGTGAGCATTCCGGTGATCGCCAGCGGTGGTGCCGGGGCGACCGAGCACTTCGCACCGGCGGTGGACGCCGGAGCCGACGCCGTACTCGCGGCAACGGTCTTCCACTTCGGCACCCTGCGGATCGGCGACGTGAAGAGCGCCCTGCAAGGCGCCGGCCACCCCGTCCGTTAGGACGCACGCAAGTTACTTAGCGTCGTCAGACGCTGCGCATGGCAAGGCGGAGGAGCGAAGGCGGCCTTTGAGCGGAGCGGGCCGTCGAGGTCCGACAACGCAGCCAGGTGCCGCGGATGGCGGGGCTAAGCCGGGTCGGGGGTCCAGCAGTAGCCATATCGCTGGCCGTGGTCCCACTGGTCCTTCGTGGGCCACTCGAAGCTCCACCGGAGGCGCAGGTTGTCCGCGGCGATCCGGGCGTCGATGTCGCGGCAGCGCGCGTCGGCGGCCTTGCCTGCCGCTTTGCCGAGGTACCTGGCGCCGGGGGCGAGATCGATGGTGGCCCGCGCGCGCCACGTGTGCGGGCGGCTGCAGGTGACCCGCTTGAACCTCGGGTTCGCCGGGCTGGTGGAACCGCACGTGCCGAACCGGTCCAGGGCGTTGTCCGTGGCGAGGAGTCCCGCCGTACGCAGGGGCAACGGTGCGAGGCTGTCCGGTCCGGCCAGCAGGACGAGGTCGCAACGGAACCACAGCGCACCGGCCTCGCCCTGGCTCAGCGTGGGGCTGAACCAGGCGCCCTGGAGCCGGGCCAGCCGCTGGTCCTCCGCGCTGCCGCCGAGGTGCCGGGCCGTGCGGGCGCGGCACGTGTCCGCGACCTGCTTCTGGACCCGGTCGGAGTCGATCGCGAGCAGGTGTCCGTCCACGACCGGGTCGATCCGCCCGACGTGCAGGGTCCGGGTGGTGTGCCGTCCGGTACACGGGACCGGCTCGGCGTCGTTGGTCGGCCGGAGGACCGCGTTGAAGGGGAGT
This sequence comes from Marmoricola sp., assembly GCA_036676945.1. Taxonomy (GTDB): domain Bacteria; phylum Actinomycetota; class Actinomycetes; order Propionibacteriales; family Nocardioidaceae; genus Marmoricola. The sequence continues at coordinate 91,445 of JAKFBZ010000122.1, read as the reverse complement.
GCGTAACAGGCATCGGCGGGCGGTGCCGCGGGCGGCGGTGCCGCGGTGTCGCGCACGCTCGGCGCTGCGGCCGGCTCCTCGTCGCTGCTGCAGCCGGCGACCGCGACCAGCATGATCGTCGTGACCACGGCGCCCAGGAGCCTGGCGGTCCTCACCCTCGTACCTCGTCCGTCTCGTTCGTCATCGATGCGGTCGGCACCGGTCAGTTCGCTGTCTTGGCCCAGCACACCGAGCGGCGGTTGCCCGCCTTCCACTGTGCCTCACGAAACCACGAGTACCCGTAGTCGTAATCGGGCGGGTAGTGCATCCAGCCGCCGACCGACTCCGAGCAGTAGTCGCGGGACCGGACCTGGACGAGCCTGTCGCCGGGGTACGGGTCCTCCGGGCGGCCGACCTTGACGGTGGTGACCGCGCGCCAGTCGTGCTTCTCCGAACAGGCCACCTTGGTGCCGGAGGCCACGGTGCTGCCACGGGCGCAGGTCAGCCAACGGTCCGGCAGCGACTCGGCGAACATGCCCTTGCCGTCCTCGGGCAGATCGTGCAGCTTCGTGGCGCCGACCGGGCCGCCGACGAGGTCGCAGCGGTACCAGCGGGCGCCCTGTTTCCACGCTGCCTCGGAGGGCCGGAACCACGCCCAGCTCAGCTGTACCCGCATGGCCAGGCTCTCGTCCGCCCCGAGGAAGTCACGGAAGGCCTGCTGGCAGGTCGTGTAGACGAACCGGCCGTGCCGCTTGTCCCGGTAGGCCGAGCCGGTGCCGGTCGGCAGCGGCCCGACCGCGAACGTCTGTGCGGTGTGGTCCTCGCTGCAGGCGACGACGTCGGTGTCGTTGCTGGCTCGCTTCAGGTCCGCCGCGCTCAGGTCGCGGCAGGCGCCGAGCTTCGGAGCCGCCACCTGCTCGGCGCGCGAGTCGCCTGCGAACGGCACGGAGCAGCCGACGAGCAGGACTGCCAGCACGGGCAGCAGCAACGGAGTGCGCCGGAGCACGAGTCCCTCCCTCAGCCGGCCGACATCGTCGCGATCGTACCTGCGGGTCAGTCCTCGCCCGCTCCGTCGATCAGCCTTCGGTCACCGACCGGATCGTCGAGGCGCACCGTGGTGGTCCGGGGTACGCCGACGTCGTTGCAGCCGGTGACCGCCTTGGTCGTCACCGTGATGGTGATCGTGATCGTCGTGGCGCGTTCGGTGACCTCGGTGTCGGAGTAGTCGTCGCAGGCACCGCCGGTGTACTGGAGCGTGACCGATCGTCCGCCGTCACCGATGACCGGCGGATGGCGCGGGTTGTCCCACTCCGCCTGGTAGTGCTCGATCCGCGAGTAGTGGAAGTACCAGGCGAGGGTGCCGGCGACGACGACCCCGATGACGCCGCCGATCAGGATCGACTGCCAGCGGCGCGACAGGTTGGGCAGAGCTCGTGCGCGACTGGTCATGCGATCAGTGCCGCCAGCGTCGCGCCCAGTTCGTACGCCGACCCGAGGGCGGCCTCATCGACGTCACCGAGCACCTCGAGGACCGTGTACCCGGGCTTCCAGCCGAGCGCGCCGGTGATCGACTGGACCGACCGGACCGCGCCCGTGGTGTCGTAACGGCCGTGCACGTAGAGACCGAACGGCCGGCCCTTGGTCGCTCCGGCCCCACCCGGGTCCCCGCCGCCGCTGTCGTCCAGCGCCCCGCCGATCTGCAGGAAGGTCGAGTCGAACAGGTGCTTGAGCGCGCCGCTCATGTAGCCGAAGTTCGCGCTGGTGCCGAGGACGTACCCGTCGGCGGCCAGCAGGTCGTCCGCGGTCGTCTCCAGCGCGGCCCGCACGACCACCTCGACCCCGGCGTTCTCCGGGTCGTTCGCGCCGGCCACCACCTGATCGGTCAGGGCACGCAACGACGCCGTCGGTGAGTGATGGGCGATGAGCAGGCGGGGCATGGGTCGAGGCTAGTGCTGGGAGGAACTTTCGCTATGCTGACCGAGTCATGTTGATGCGCCAGCTGCTTCTTCGCTGCCGCAGCGAGGTCTGACTCACGGCCGGACCCCCTCGCTGCGGAGTGCTTGCGTTCGCCGGCTCCGACCTTCCAGCGAAGAGATGATCCATGACTGAGAACACCACCGGCCCCCGTCTGAGCCGGTTCACCAACACCCAGAAGACCAGCGGCATGCCGATCCACCGGTACCGGCCGTTCCCGCCGATCGATCTGCCGGACCGCACCTGGCCGGCCAACCAGATCACCCAGGCGCCGCGCTGGCTCTCCACCGACCTGCGCGACGGCAACCAGGCGCTGATCGACCCGATGAGCCCGGAGCGCAAGCACCGGATGTTCGATCTGCTCGTGAAGATGGGCTACAAGGAGATCGAGGTCGGTTTCCCGAGCGCGAGCGAGACCGACTTCTCGTTCGTCCGCCAGCTGATCGAGCGCGACAAGGTCCCCGACGACGTCACCATCTCGGTGCTCACCCAGGCCCGTGAGGACCTGATCGAGCGCACGGTGCAGTCGCTGGTCGGCGTACCGAAGGCCAACGTGCACCTGTACAACGCGCTGGCGCCGATGTTCCGCCGGGTGGTCTTCCACGCCGGCAAGGACGAGGTCAAGGACATCGCCGTCCGTGGCACCCAGCTGGTCATGAAGTACGGCGAGCAGATCCTCGGCGCGACCGTGATCGGCTACGAGTACAGCCCGGAGATCTTCACCTCGACCGAGCTGCCCTTCTCGGTCGAGGTCTGCGAGGCCGTCTCCGACGTCTGGCAGCCCGAGGACGGTCGCGAGATCATCCTCAACCTGCCGGCGACGGTCGAGGTCGCCACCCCGAACGTCTACGCCGACCAGATCGAGTGGTTCAGCCGTCAGCTCACCCGACGCGACCACACCACGATCAGCCTGCACCCGCACAACGACCGCGGCACCGCGGTCGCGGCCACCGAGCTGGCTCAGATGGCCGGTGCCGACCGCGTCGAGGGCTGCCTGTTCGGGCACGGCGAGCGCACCGGCAACGTCTGCCTGGTCACGCTCGGCATGAACCTGTTCAGCCAGGGCATCGACCCGCAGATCGACTTCAGCGACATCGACGAGATCCGGCGCACGGTCGAGTACTGCACCCAGCTCCCGGTGCACCCGCGGCACCCGTACGCCGGCGACCTGGTCTACACGGCGTTCTCCGGGTCGCACCAGGACGCGATCAAGAAGGGCCTGGAGGACCTGGACCGGATCGCCGCGGAGAAGGGCATCCCGGTCGGCGACGTCGATTGGGAGGCGCCGTACCTGCCGATCGACCCGAAGGACGTCGGCCGGACCTACGAGGCCGTCATCCGGGTGAACAGCCAGTCCGGCAAGGGCGGTGTCGCCTACATCCTCAAGTCCGAGCACAAGCTGGACCTCCCGCGCCGGCTGCAGATCGAGTTCAGCCGGGTGGTCCAGCAGGCAACCGACGACTCCGGCAAGGAGATGTCCTCCGACGACATCTGGGCCGCGTTCCAGGGCGAGTACCTGACCCGGGAGGCGCCGCTGCGCCTCGACACGGTGCACACGTCCTCGGCCGCCGGTGAGAAGGACCAGCTCACCACGTCGATCTTCGTCGACGGGGAGCGACGCGACCTCAGCGGCTCGGGCAACGGCCCGATCGCGGCGTTCGTCGAGGCGATCAACGGTCTGGAACACGAGTTCGACGTGAGAGTGCTCGACTACAACGAGCACGCGCTCTCCTCGGGCGGCGACGCGATCGCGGCGGCGTACGTCGAGTGCGTCGTACGCGGGGAGATCCTCTGGGGCGTCGGGCTCGACGCGAACATCGTCACCGCCTCGCTCAAGGCGGTGCTCTCGGCGGTCAACCGCGCCTGAGCCCTCGAGGCCTCAGGCGAGGGGCAGCACGATCGTGAAGATCGTGCCTTCCCCCTGCTCCGAGGCCACGTCGATCGTGCCGCGATGGCTCTCCACGATCGAAGAGACGATCGAGAGGCCGAGTCCGGTGCCCTGGATGGCGTCGGCGCGCACGTTGCTGGAGCGGAAGAACCGCTGGAACACCTCGGCGAGCTCCTGGTCGGGGATGCCGATCCCGGTGTCGGCGACGCTGAGCGTGGCGATCCCGGACTCGGCGTCGAAGCCCACCGTCGTGGTGATCGCGCCGCCGTCCGGGGTGAACTTGACCGCGTTCGTCAGCAGGTTCGTGACCGCTCGCTCGAGGTAGCCCGCGTCGCCGAGGACCCGGACGGCGACCTCGGGCACCACGGCGCGCACGTCGAGGTCGCGGGAGGTCAGCAGCGGCATGATCGAACTGGTGCTCGCCTGGACCACGTCACGCAGGTCCACCTGGACGAACGGCGCCTGCGGAGTCGCGTTCTCGTAGGCAGCGAGCAGGAGCAGGTCGTTGGCGAGCGCGAGCAGCCGCTCGGCGTTGCGTTCGATCACCTCGACGAGATGAGCCTGGTCGGGGGACAGGTCGCCGAGCAGGCCGTCGGAGAAGAGCTCGATGCTGCCGATGATGCTCGTCAGCGGCGTCCGGAGCTCATGGCTGACGGTGGAGACGAAGTCGTCCTTGGCATGGTCCAGCGCGCGCAGATGCCCGACCGCTGCCCGCTCGCGCTCCAGTGCCTGGTGCAGCAGTTCCTGGTTGCGCCGGGTCTCGGTGACGTCACGGGCGACGAAGAGGTAACCGATCGGCCGGTTGCGAGCGTCGGCGACCAGGCTGGTGGTCATCGAGATGCGCAGTTCGACACCGTCCGGCGGCCTCCAGGTCCAGTCCCGGGTCTGCGGTGCGGAGCCGAGGTCGGCGTCCGCGACCAGGGCACTGAACGACGGTGTCATCACGCCGAGCTCGCGTCCTCGTTCCTCGACCTCCCCGGGATCCAGGAACTCCAGCAGGCTGCGTCCTGTCGCCTCGTCCTGCGTGATCCGCAGCATGCCTTCGGCTCCGGCGTTGACGAGCGTGATCGAGCCGGAGGGGTCGGTGCCGAGGATCGCGACCGTCGTGGCCGAGCGGAACAAGTGCTGCAGGAAGCGTGAGCTGGTCCGTTCGGCGGTGATGTCGTTCGCGGTGATCACATAGTTCGTCGAGTCGTCGGGATTGACCAGCGCACCGCTCGCGAAGGTGACGATCCGCTCACCGCCCGAAGCGGTCCGCATGATGCCTTCGCCGTGCTCGGGGAACTTGTCGTACTCGGAGAACCGCCGTCGGATGTAACCCCAGTCCTCCGGAGCGACCAGCTTCTCCCAGAACGGCCGTCCGATCAGCTCCGTGGCGGTGAACCCGGTCAGTGCAGTGGTCGCCGGGTTCGTGGACAGCATGGTGCCGTCGGCGGCGGCGACCATGATCGGCGTGGTCGAGGATTCGATGATCGCCTCGGTCCTGCGTTTCTCGTTGCGAGCGGCCGCGGCGGCGAGCTGGAGCTCCCCGACCGCGAGGGCCAGCGGCAGCCCGGCGATCACCACGCTCACCAGGTAGAGCTGGGCCAGCTGGTTGCTCGCCTCGGTGTGCGCCGCGAACGGGCCCTTGTCCACCAATGTCGCAGCGGTGACCAGGGCCGCCATCACGACCTGCTCGATCACCACCACCCGATATCCGAACGAGACGCCGGCCCAGATCAGGAACGGCAACGGAAGGAACGCGCGGGCGAGCACTCCCTCGGAGCCGAAGACGACCAGTGAGGCGCCCAGCAGCACCAGCGCCTGGACGGCGATCAGCCAGGCCGGTCCGCGGGTGCGGTGCCGGGGAGCCATCCCCAGCGGGAGGATCACCATCACCGAGGCCCAGTGCGCGCTCGTGGTCGCGCCCAGGGTGGGACCGAAGTCTCCGCCGAGCAGGCGGGCCGAGGTCGCGGCCACGCCGAGTCCGGCGACCGCAGCGGCACCGAAGGAGATGCCCAACAGCCAGCCGAAGTCCGCCACCGAAGTCAGTCGTCGCCCGATCCGGTAGCGGACCAGCGAGGCGACCAGGATGGTCTCCGCGATGTCGGCGAGGGCCAGCCACGCCGCCGCGTCCACCGGCCGGCCCTGCACCACGTTCGCGCCCAGGTACGCCGCGGTCAGCGCCACGACCAGGTACGGCCACCACCGGCGGGGGTACAGCATCAGCGTGAGCGCACCCAGGCCGGCGGGCGGCCACCAGGACGCCGTCGCCTGGGTGTGATCGGTGATCTCGATGCCGATGACACCGGCGGCGAACGTGGCAGCCAGGAGCGCCGCTGCTCCGTAGGCAGCGGGCAACGGTCGGACCCTCCGCTCCACGACACGAATCCTGCCGTCTTTTCCGGCTTTCGGCAGGCCGAACCTCCGAGCCGGCACAAGCATGTCCCGATGACGCCCGTAACGCCGTCATGGGCTCACCGGTCGTGGCAGTGTTCTCGTCATGACCCTGGTCTCCGAACGCATCGGCCAGTTCTTCGTCGACGACCACCGCCTCGAGTACACCGAGTACGGGGGCGGTGATCGATGGACGGTGCTGGTGCCCGGCGCGCTGATGCCGCGCCGGATGCATCAGCCGCTGGCACGGCGGATCGCCGCGTCGGGGATGCACGTGGTCACCCTCGATCTGCTCGGGCACGGCCGGTCCGACCGGCCGACGGACCCGACGGAGTACTCGGCTACCGCCTTCGCCGAGCAGGTGGTCGCCCTCCTGGACCACCTCGGGATCGACTCGGCGGTGATCGGCGGGACCTCGCTGGGGGCGAACGTCGCTCTCGAGACCGCTGTCCTGGCTCCCGACCGGGTCCACGGGCTCCTGCTGGAGACGCCGGTCCTCGACAACGGGGTCGAAGCCGGGATCCTCGCCTTCGCGCCGCTGTTGTTCGTGGCCCGTTTCGCGCCGCTGGCTGTCAGCGGCGTCAGTGGCCTGACCCGGTTGGTGCCGCGGCGGCTGGTGCCGTTCTGGGCCGGGATCGCCCTGGACGCACTCGACCAGCGCCCGGCGGCGATGGCAGCGACCGTGCACGGATTGTTCTTCGGGCGGGTCGCGCCGCCGGCCAAGGACCGGATGCGGATCGAGGCGCCGGTGCTGGTGATCGGTCACCCGCGGGACCTGGCGCATCCGGCGGCGGATGCAGCGATGCTCGCCGACGAGGTGCCCGGCTCGGTGTTCGTGCGGGCTCGTGGCCCCCTCGAGTGGAAGCTGAGCCCGGCCCGGCTGGACGACGTGGCGGTGTCCTTCGTGACCAGCTGCTTCGACGAGCCCGCCCGCGGCCGGATGGTGGGAAGCTGAGGCGCCTGTCCACCGTTGGGTGGTTTGTCCAATCCGCTGGTCGCCCTTCGGCGGTGCCCACTAGGCTCGAAATCTCGCTCCTGTTCCCCTGGTGCCATGTGAGAGGCGGCTGATCCGATGCGTTCCCGGTCGGCGTTCATCCTGGGCATCCAGCAGTTGCTCGGGCGTGAGCACGCGGACCCGAGAGTCGCGCAGTACCTGTTCCTGGGTCCGGTCGCGCTCGACGTCGCGTTCCTCCTCTACGGGCCCGAGGCCGGCGACGGTCTCACCCGGCACTACGCGATCGGCCTGGTCATCGCGGCCTGTGCGACGGTCTTCGCGTTCGCGATCAGCAGGGACGGGCTGCCGGCGAACTGGACGATGGTGATCCCGGCGCTGGACATCATCTCGACCGGGTTCATGCGGATGATGCCGGAGAGCACGGCGGGGATGATCGTGATCTTCCCGGCGATCTGGCTCGGGCTGCAGTTCGGTCGCCGTGGGGTCGCGGTCACCGGCGTCGCCGTGGTGGCGTCGTACGGCGTGACGGCGGCCCTCGACTGGGACATGGTCGACTGGGACGTGATGGCCCAGCAACTGCTCCTGGCCGTCCTGTGCGCCCTCGTGGTCGCGGTGACCGCCGAGGCCTGGCAGTCGAAGGTCGCCGAAGCCGCCGAGTCGCAACGGATGCTCGAGCGCGCGGTGGCCGACAGCGCCGAGCAGCGCCGGTTCAACGAGGCGATCCTCAACAGCGTGGATGTCGGCCTGCTCGCCGTCGATGCCCACGGCCGGGTGCACTCGATGAACCCACGGCACAAACGGTTCCTGGAGATGGCCTACCCGGACGGCTACGACGGCCTGCCAGACCGCAGCGGGCACACTTACGGGCCCGACGGCTTCACCGCACTCCTGCCCGAGGCGCTGCCGACCTCGCGGGCGATCCGCGGCGAGACCCTGCGGGACTACCTGATCTGGGTCGGCGAGGATCCGGCGGTACGACGGGCGTTCGCCGTCTCGGTGTCGCCGTTCTTCACCGGGGACGGCGACTTCGACGGAGCGGTGCTCGCGTATCACGACGTCACCGAACTGATGACCGCCGCGCGTCTCAAGGACGAGTTCGTCGCGACCGTCAGCCACGAGCTGCGGACCCCGCTCACCTCGATCGTCGGGTACGTCGACGTGCTGCTCGAGGACGTGCAGGGCATCCCGGTCGAGGGGCGGCCGTTCCTCGAGACCGTGCAGCGCAACGCGCGTCGCCTGCACCGGCTCGTCGACGACCTGCTCTCCGACGCGCTCAAGCTCGGTCGGGCCGAGTTGCACCTGGGCAGGATCTCGTTGACCGCGGTGGTGCGGTCGTCGGCGGTCGAGGCGGAGAAGGCGGCGCGTGTCGCCGGGCTGCGGCTCGAGACCGACATCGCCTCGGCGCCGCTGGACGTGCACGGTGACGGCGAACGGCTGGCCCAGGTCTTCGACAACCTGTTCAACAACGCGATCAAGTTCACCCCCGTCGACGGACGGGTCTCCTGCGTCGTGCGCAAGGAGGGGACCGATGCGCTGGTGCGGATCAGCGACACCGGCCGCGGGATCCCGCCGGAGGAACTCGACGACGTGTTCGTGAAGTTCTTCCGGTCTCCGGGCGTGCAGAACGACGCGATCCCCGGCACCGGACTGGGCCTGGCGATCTCGAAGACGATCATCGAGGCGCACGGCGGCACGATCGAGGTGAGCAGCATGGTCGGCGTCGGCACCACCCTGGAGATCCGGCTGCCGCTCGCCGGGCCGCGCGCCGCACGCTCCGGGTGACCCGGGGAGTGGGAGAATCGAAGGGTGCCTCTCTACTCCGACGAAGCGATCGTGCTGCGCACGCGCAAGCTCGCGGAGGCGGACCGGATCATCACTCTGCTGACCCGTGAGCACGGGATCGTCCGTGCGGTCGCCAAGGGTGTGCGGCGGACGTCGTCGAAGTTCGGCTCCCGGCTCGAGCCGTTCACTCATGTGGACCTGCAACTCGCCGAGGGACGCAATCTCGACACCATCACCCAGGCCGTGACGCGCGCTCCGTTCGGGGAGTCGATCAGCGGCGACTACGACCGTTACACGGCAGGCTCGGTGATGCTGGAGACGGCGGAGCGCCTGGTCGCCGAGGAACGGGAGCCGTCGGTGCAGCAGTACCTGCTGCTCGTCGGCGCGCTGCGGGCGATGGCCGCCGGCGATCACCGCCACGGTGACGTGATGGATTCCTTCCTGCTGCGTTCGCTGGCAGTCGCCGGCTACGCGCCGTCGTTCGACGGCTGTGCCCGCTGCGGGCTGGAGGGCCCGCACCGGGCGTTCCACCCCGGTTCGGGCGGGATGCTCTGCGCCGACTGCCGGATGCCGGGCTCCGCGCAGCCGGCCGCGGGGACGATCACGCTGCTGGCCGCTCTGCTGACCGGGGACTGGGCCGTCGTCGACGGGGCCGAGGACCGGCACCGCCGAGAGGCCCGGGGCCTGGTGGCGGCGTACCTCGCCTGGCACCTGGAGCGCGGTCTGCGTTCGATGCCGTACGCGACCCCCTAGGCTTGCGGCCGTCGGTTCGAGGAGGAAACCCGTGCGTCGTGCATCGCGTCAGGCCCGTGGCCGGTCTGCGGCGGATCCCGGCCGCGTCCCGGCGACGCCGGAGCCGCACCCCAGCGGCGCCCGACCGCCGGCGATCCCGCCGGAGCTGATCCCTGAGCACATCGCGATCATCATGGACGGCAACGGCCGCTGGGCCGAGCAGCGCGGCCTTCCGCGGACGGCGGGCCACGAGCGCGGCGAGCAGTCGCTGGTCGACGTGGTGAAGGGCTCGATCGAGATCGGGGTGAAGGCGATCTCGGCGTACGCGTTCTCCACCGAGAACTGGTCCCGGTCGCCCGAGGAGGTCAAGTTCCTGATGGGCTTCAACCGGGACGTCGTACGGCGCCGCCGGGAGGAGCTCGACTCGCTCGGGGTGCGGGTGCGCTGGGCCGGCCGGGAGCCGAAGCTGTGGCGGTCGGTGATCAAGGAGCTGCGGGTCGCCGAGGAGCAGACCAAGCACAACGACGTCCTCACCCTGACGATGTGCGTCAACTACGGCGGCCGGGCCGAGGTGGCCGATGCGGCCCGGGCACTGGCCCGCGACGTGGCCGCCGGCAAGGTGAACCCCGAGCGGGTCGACGAGAAGGTCTTCGCCCGCTATCTCTACGTCCCCGAGCTCGCCGACGCGGACATGGTCTGGCGTACGTCGGGGGAGGAGCGGCTGAGCAACTTCATGCTCTGGCAGGCGGCGTACTCGGAGTTCGTCTTCACCGACGTGCTCTGGCCCGACGTCGACCGGATCGCGCTCTGGAACGCGATCGAGATGTACGCCAAGCGCGACCGTCGCTACGGCCAGGCCTGAAGAACAACAACCCCCCTGCCGAGGCGTCACTTCTTTCAGGCTCCAACCCGCCGAGGCGTCACCTGTTTCAGTCCAGATTGCTCCGAGGCGTCGTACGTCGGACCAGCGCGACCGCAGCGCAGGTCCCTGTGGACAGCCGGCGATCAGCAGTCGCCCGTTCCAGCAACCTCCTCCCCATGCCTTCGCGATTCATCACCCCCGGGGCAGCCCTGCTCTCCGAAAGCGGGCTGCTTCCGGTACATCAGCCGTTCAGGAGCGACCAGGTTCGCGCTGCGCCGTCGGAGCTGACCCAGCTGGTCAAGGATGGATATCTGAGACGTGTCGTACGTGGCGTCTACGTGGCCGCGCAAGTGCCCGACACCCTGGGAATGCGTGCTCGGGCGTTGAGTCTCGTCGTACCGCCGCCCGCGGTCGTGACCGATCGGACTGCGGCTTGGCTCCGAGGGGTCGACGTCCTACTTCCGGGTGAGCATCGAACCGTGCCGGCCGTGCGGGTGTTCGACCGCAGACGAGGCGGCCGCTTGCGCCGGCCCGAGGTCTCGAGCGGTCAACGGATGATGCCGGACAGCGATGTCGAGGTGATCGACGGGATCCTGGTCACCACGCCCCTCCGCACCGCCTGCGACCTCGGCATGAACCGCAGTCGCGATCGTGCGTTCGGCTCGCTCGAAGCGATGGTGCGCGCGGGCGTCGACAAGGAGGCGACCCTCACCGAGATCGACCGTTTCGGTGGCTACCGATGGGTGCGGCAGTTCCGGGCCTTGGCCCCGCTGGTCGATTCGCGTCCCGACTCGATCGCCGAATCGATCACGAGGCTCCGCTGGTACGACTGCACTGCGCCGTACCCGGTGCCCCAACGGCCGGTGAAGGGGCCTGGAGGGCAGACCTGGTGGCTCGACATGGGCGTCGAGGAACTCTGGCTGGCGGTCGAGTACGACGGCGTCGAGTTCCACGGGGAGGAGGCAGCCGAGCATGATCGCTTGAGGCGTGCCTGGATCGAGGAGAACACCCCCTGGATGGTGCGCGTCGTACGGCGCGACAACATCTTCGGGCCGAACCGTGACTTTGATCGACTCCTGCCGATGTGGATCGCGGAGGCGCGCCGGACTCTGGACGAACGCACACGTGGTGAGCGCTGGTACGCGGAACCAGGTCAGTGAAGTGACGCCTCGCTGCGGCCCCGAATGAACTAAGTGACGCCTCGGCGCGATTCGGGCTGAAGGAAGTGGCGCCTCGGCGATCAGGTGCAGTTGGCGCAGGTGCCGAAGATCTCGAGCGTGTGGCTGACGTCGGCATAGCCGTGCTCCGCGGCCACCGACCGGGTCCAGCGCTCGACGGCAGGGCCCTCGACCTCGACGGTGGCACCGCAGTTGCGGCAGACCAGGTGATGGTGGTGACTGGCACTGCAGCGCCGGTACACCGACTCGCCGGCCTCGGAGCGCAGGGTGTCGATCTCGCCCGCGTCCGCCATCGCCTGCAGGGCGCGGTAGACCGTCGAAAGTCCGACGTTCTCGCCTCCCGTGCGCAGCGCCTCGTGGATCTCCTGCGCGCTGCGGAAGTCTCCGAACTCCTCCAGGGCTGCCGCGACGGCCCGCCGCTGCCGGGTCGGGCGCAGGGAGGACTCAGTGCTCGTCATAGTGACCTCCGTGGACCGCGTGCCGGTGGCCGTCGTGGATGTAGTCGATGTGGTCGCCGTGCTCGATCGCGATGTGACCGCAGCCGGGGCCGTGCTGGTGCCCGTGTGCCTCCTCGACCCGGTGGGGCTCGGGCGGGACGGGCATGTCGAACGGCACCAGCGCCTGGCGACGGCGCTGCAGGATCATCCCGATCGGTGCCGTGACGGCGAACCCGGCGAGCGCGACCAGCACGATCGTGGCGCCTGACGGGACGTCCACATAGGCGGAGAAACCGATGCCGAGGACCGAGGCGAGCAGGCCGGCGGCCATCGCGGCGAGCATCGTCATCCTGAAGCCGCGGGAGAACTGCTGGGCCGTGGCGACCGGGATCACCATCAGCGCGCTGACCAGCAGCAGCCCGACGGTCCGCATCGCGACGGTGACGGACACGGCCGCGAGGACCGAGATCAGGATGTTGTAGAACCCGACCCGCAGCCCGGTGGTCCGCGCGTAGTCCTCGTCGTTGGCCACCGAGAACAGTTGCGGGAGCAGGGCGAGGCAGAGGGCGATCACGATCATGGCCAGGACGACGCTGACCCAGACGTCGCTGCTCGAGATCGAGGTGAGCGAGCCGAAGAGGAACGTGTTCAGCGCGTAGGCGCCGCTGCCGGCGAAGTGGACGAGCATGAGCCCGCCGGCGATCCCGCCGTAGAAGATGAGCGCGAGGGCGACGTCGCCCGAGGCCTTGCCGGTGGAGCGGATCAGTTCGATCGCGATCGCTCCGAGCACGGCGACCACGATGGCGGTCCACGTGGGGGAGGCGCCCGTCAGCAGCCCGAGCGCGACCCCGGTGACGCTGATGTGCCCGATGCCGTCGCCGAGCAGGGAGAGCTTGCGCTGGACCAGGTAGGTGCCGATCGCAGGCGCTGCCAGGCCGGTGAAGGTCCCGGCGATCAGGGCCCGGAGGACGAAGTCGTACGACAGGGGATCGAACATCTCACGCCTCCGTTCCGAGCGGGCCGACCAGCGGCGGCAGGAGGCTGGGCTCGGCGACCGGAGCGCAGTGGACGTCGTGGCCGCCGGCTTCATCGGACAGGGCAGCGAGCGCGGCCGGCGCTCCGTCGTGCACGATGCGCCCCTCGCGCAGGACGACGGTCCGCTCGATCAGGGATTCGAAGGGGCCGAGTTCGTGCAGCACGATGACGATGGTGGCGCCGTCGCGGGCGCGGGCGGCCAGGGCGGTCGCCATCGCCTGCTGGCTGACCAGGTCGACGCCGGCGATGGGCTCGTCGAGCAGGAGCAGCTCGGGGCGCCCGGCGAGCGTCCGGGCCATCAGCACCCGCTGCTGCTGGCCGCCCGAGAGCGTGCTCACCGGATGCTGTGCCCGGTCGGCGAGCCCGACGGCCTCCAGGGCCTCGGTGATCGCGGCCCGATCGGCGGCCCGTTCCGGGACGAAGGGCCGGCGCCGGGCGAGCCGCCCGGCCGCCACGACCTCGCGGACGGTGGAAGGCACGCCCTGGTTCATCGTGGAGCGCTGCGGGACGTACCCGATCCGGGCCCACGCGCCGAAGTCCGCTACCGGTGAACCGAACAGGCTCACGCTGCCCGCCGACAGGGGGAGCAGGCCCACGACGGTCTTGATCAGGGTCGACTTGCCGGAGCCGTTGGCGCCGAGCACGGCGACCACTTCGCCTTCGCCGATGCTCAGGTCGATGTCGCGCAGGATCGGCCGGCCGGCCAGGGCGACGGCTCCGGAGCGTACGTCGACGGCAGCGTGCTCCTCTGTCATGGGGATACCTTCGCACCCGGCGTACAGCCGTTGGCCTTCTGCAGCGCTGCCAGGTTCGACTCCATCAGCGAGACGTAGTCGGCGGAACTGCCCTTCTCGACGCCCTCGATGGGGTCGAGCACCGCGGTTTCGAGGCCGAGGTCGTGCGACAGGGTCTCGGCCATCTTGGGACTGGCGATGGTCTCGCTGAACACAGTGGTGATCTTCTCGCGCTCGATCAGGTCACGCAGGTCGCTCAGGTGCGCCGGGCTCGGCTCGGCGTCCGGGCTGAGCCCGGCGATGGGTGCGAAGCGCAGCCCGTAGCGGGCCTGGTATCCGAACGCGTCGTGACTGGTGACCACCAGGTCGCGGGCGCAGTCCTTCAGGCCCGCGGTGTACGCCGCGTCCAGCCCGTCGAGCCTGGTGTGCAGCCGGGCCAGGTTGGCCGCGAACTCGTCGGCGTGTGCGGGGAGCTCGGCGGCGAGGCGCTTCTCCAGCGCGTCCGCAGCCTTGCCGAGCCGGATCGGGTCCAGCCAGAAGTGCGGGTTGTCGTCCTCGAGATCGACCACCTTGCTGACGTCGAGGCTCTCCTTCGCGTTCTCGTCGACAGCGCCGTCCACCGCGGGCTGCAGGCCGGCGGAGTAGACGACCAGGGAGGCATCGGCGATGTCGGCGACCTGTTTGATCGACGGGTCCAGGTCGTGCGGCTCCACGCCGGGCTCGGTCAGGTTGACCACCTGGACGGTGTCGCCGGCGATCTGCTCGGTGAGGAACTGGAGCGGATAGAACGAGGTGACCACGGTGGGCCGGCCGTCGTCCTCGCCGCCGCAGGCGGCCAGGGGAAGGAGCAGCAGTGCGGCGAGGACGACGAGAGCGCGGGAGTACATGACAATGATTCTCAATCGGAATGACAACCATTGTCAAATAGCGGGGTGTGGCCGGCCCTTGCCCGCACCCGACGTACGCTCGCGGGATGCTGGTCGTGAACAGGTTCCGTGCCGCCGCCGACGACACCGCGTTCCGCGGGGAGCTGGAGGCGGCTTTGGCCGTGCTCGCGGCTCAGACCGGATTCGAGGACGGCCGGCTCGGCCGCAACGTCGACGACCCGGAACTGTGGGTCCTGGTGACCCGTTGGCGTGACGTGGGCAGCTACCGCCGCTCGCTCTCGGCGTACGAGGTCAAGCTGACCGCCGTCCCCGTCCTGAGCCGTGCGATCGACGAGCCCAGTGCGTACGAGCCTGTCGAGGGCGACCTCAATACCGCGGTGCCCCGGGACCTCGGCTCTCGCTAAGGTTGTCCCTCGCCCAAGAACGCGCAGACGCGCAGTGCTCGCCGGCAGCCAGCCGGTCGACCCCATAGCAGGAGCTGAACACCTCGTGGCCAAGAAGCCCGCATCCGCCATCGACAACGTCGTCTCCCTCGCCAAGCGGCGCGGTTTCGTCTTCCCCTGCGGGGAGATCTACGGCGGCACCCGCTCCGCCTGGGACTACGGCCCGCTCGGGGTCGAGCTCAAGGAGAACATCAAGCGGCAGTGGTGGCGCTCGATGGTGCAGTCCCGTGAGGACGTCGTCGGCCTGGACTCCAGTGTGATCCTGCCGCGCCAGACCTGGGAGGCCTCCGGGCACGTCGCGACCTTCGCGGACCCGCTGACCGAGTGCCAGTCCTGCCACAAGCGCTTCCGTGCGGATCACCTGCAGGAGGCGTACGCCGAGAAGAAGGGGATCGAGAACCCCGACGACGTCGAGCTGGAGACCCTGGCCTGCCCGAACTGCGGGACCCGGGGCGCCTGGACCGAGCCGCGCAGCTTCTCCGGCCTCCTCAAGACCTACCTCGGTGTCGTCGACGACGAGTCCGGGCTGCACTACCTGCGGCCCGAGACGGCGCAGGGCATCTTCCTGAACTTCGCCAACGTGGTCACCTCGAGCCGGCAGAAGCCGCCGTTCGGCATCGCCCAGATCGGCAAGAGCTTCCGCAACGAGATCACCCCGGGCAACTTCATCTTCCGCACCCGCGAGTTCGAGCAGATGGAGATGGAGTTCTTCGTCAAGCCCGGCGAGGACGAGGACTGGCACCAGTACTGGATCGACGAGCGCACCAAGTGGTACGTCGACCTGGGCATCGACGCGGACAACCTCCGGCACTTCGAGCACCTGCCCGAGAAGCTCAGCCACTACTCCAAGCGCACCGTCGACATCGAGTACCGGTTCAACTTCGCCGGATCCGAATGGGGCGAGCTCGAGGGCATCGCCAACCGGACCGATTTCGACCTGAAGACGCACTCGGAGGCCTCGGGCAGCGACCTGTCCTACTTCGACCAGGCTGCCAACGAGCGCTACTACCCGTACGTGATCGAGCCGGCCGCCGGTCTCTCGCGCAGCCTGATGACGTTCCTGGTCGACGCCTACACCGAGGACGAGGCGCCCAACACCAAGGGCGGCGTCGACAAGCGCACCGTGCTCCGGCTCGACCCGCGGCTCGCGCCGGTCAAGATCGCGGTGCTCCCGCTGAGCCGCAACGAGGACCTGTCGCCGAAGTCGAAGGCGCTCGCCACCGAGCTGCGCCAGTACTGGAACGTCGACTTCGACGACTCCGGAGCCATCGGCCGGCGCTACCGGCGCCAGGACGAGATCGGGACGCCGTACTGCGTCACGGTCGACTTCGACAGCCTCGAGGACGGCGCCGCGACCGTCCGGGAGCGCGATTCGATGCACCAGGAGCGGATCTCGCTCGACGGTCTGCGCACCTGGTTCGCCGAGCGCCTCGTCGGCTGCTGAGGCGTCCCGGGTGTGCCTCGGACGGATCGGGGCGCAGTGCATGCACAATGTGTTGGTGATCCTCGGTCGCTCTTCTCTGCCTGTCCAGCCGTCTCCGCGGCGTCCTCGTGCTGTCCTCGCGGCGGCCCTGACCCTGGCGATCGCCTCGGTCGTGCTCGCCGGCTGCGGCGGCGACGACGAACCCGAGGCGGACGCGTCCTCCACTCCGACGCCGACGAGCAACGTCACCGTGCCCGAAGGGGTCACGCTGACCGAGGCCGGGACGGAGCTGGACTTCGGTGAGAGTGCCAACGTCGCCTACGAGCCCAACCCGGAGCGCAACAGCGTGCTCGAGCTGACCGTCCGAGGCGTCCAGCAGGGCACTGTCGCGGACCTCTCCAACTACGTCCTCGACGACAAGACCAAGGCGTCGACGCCGTACTACGTCCAGGTGGGGGTCAAGAACATCGGCACGGGCGACGTGGGCAACAGCCCGATCCCGCTGTGGGCCGTCGACTCCACGAACACCCTGATCCAGGCGTCCAGCTTCACCAACTCCTTCACCAAGTGCCCCTCGAAGCCGTTGCCGGCGTCGTTCCCGCCGAACGCGACGACGACCTCGTGCCTGGTCTACCTCGTCCCTGACCGCGGCACGCTGACCGGGGTCAGCTACCGGCCGCTGCAGGCGGTCGCGCCGATCGTGTGGACCGGCACCGTCGAGCCTCCGCCTGCGCCCAAGAAGAAGAAGGCATCCTGAGCGCCACTGCATCTCCTGCTGCACCCGGTCTGACCCTGGGCCCGGTCCATGTGGCGACCCCGGTGGTGCTCGCCCCGATGGCCGGGATCACCAACGCGGCGTACCGGCGCCTGTGTCGTGAGCAGGGAGCGGGCCTCTACGTCTGCGAGATGATCACCAGCCGTGGCCTGGTCGAGGGCGACGCGACCACGAAGGCGATGCTGGTCTTCGACGAGCTCGAGGACGTCCGCTCGGTCCAGCTCTACGGCACCGACCCGGCGTACGTCGGCAAGGCCACGGAGATCCTCTGCGCCGAGTACGGCGTCGCGCACGTGGACCTGAACTTCGGCTGCCCGGTGCCGAAAGTGACCCGCAAGGGCGGGGGAGCGGCGCTGCCCTGGAAGCGCAACCTCCTCGGCGAGATCCTGACGGCGGCGGTCAGCGCCGGAGAACGGCACGGAGTGCCGGTGACGATGAAGACCCGTCTGGGCATCGACGCCGACCACCTCACCTATCTCGACGCCGGCCGGATCGCGGAGGAGTCCGGCGCGGCCGCGATCGCCCTGCACGGACGGACCGCGATCCAGGGCTACTCCGGGCACGCCGACTGGGAGCCGATCGCCGAGCTGGTCGATCACGTCTCGATCCCGGTGCTGGGCAACGGCGACATCTGGGAGGCCGACGACGCGATCCGGATGGTGCAGGAGACCGGTGCCGCCGGTGTCGTCGTGGGCCGCGGCTGCCTGGGCCGGCCGTGGCTGTTCCGCGACCTCGCAGCGGCGTTCAACGGGGAGACCGTGAAGAAGCTGCCGAACCTCGGCGAGGTCCGCTCGATGATGTACCGGCACGCCGAACTGCTCGCCCAGCACATGGGGGAGGAGCGCGGCTGCAAGGAGTTCCGCAAGCACGTCTCCTGGTACCTCAAGGGCTTCGGAGCCGGCGGTGAGCTGCGGCACGCGCTCGCCCTGGTCTCGACCCTGGCCGAACTGGCCGGGCTGCTCGACGAGCTGGACCCGGACGAACCGTTCCCGACGCTGATCCTGGGCGCTCCGCGAGGTCGGCAGGGCAGCGAACGCAAGCGTGTCGTCCTGCCCGAAGGGTGGCTCGACGACACCGACGGGAGCGGGCTCCACGTGCAGGAGGACGCCGACGAGGTCAGCGGCGGCTGAGGGGCGCCGTACGCCCGGCAACCCTCGTTCTGAGGGGTTACGGGCCGAGCGACGTGGGTCGGCTCACGTCGGTTTTATCCCGTTTTGTCGCGAGTTCAGTTGGTCTTCCGTTACCGTCTCGTGTTGTTATACCTGAGTCGTTCCGTGGATTTTCGGGCTCTCACGGGCCGACAGCCCTTGTTGTCAACGTTAGGACGTCTCGTGACCCGAGGCCGACATAGCCTCCCGCCACGCGCTCCCAAGCCTCGCCGCTTTGCGCTCATCGCTGCCCCGCTGGTCACCTGCGGGTTGGTCGCTGCAGGGGTCGCCACCACCGACCTCGGTGCTTCGATCAGCGGCGACACCGTGGACTTCTCCAGCTCCGCCTTCGGTGGCGTCTCGAGCACGGAGGCGCGCACCACCTCGCTCTCGCGCAGTGCCAACCGCGCCACCGCGGCCTCGGTGTTCGCCGCCGTCACCCGACCGGTTCCGAAGATCAAGAACCGGCTCTGGACCACGGCGCTCCTGGACCTCCGCCTGACGCCGTCCGAGGACGCGAAGGTCGACGGGGAGTTCGACTCGCTCCGCAAGATCGGCGTCACCGGCGTCCGTCGCAACGGGTTCGCCGAGGTGGTCGTCGCTCGTGAGGTCCGGTGGGTCACCGCCGAGTACCTGGTCGCGAAGAAGCCGACAGACCCGGCGCACCTGCCGTTGAGCAACAAGCCCTGCCCCGACGGTTCCGTCGAGAACGGGCTGACGCCGGCCGCTGTCCGTGTCTATCGCGCGGTCTGCAACAACTTCCCCCAGGTCGGCCACTACGGCGGCTGGGACAACCACGGTGAGCACACCAGCGGCCGTGCGCTGGACATCATGACCGGCGACGCCGCCCTCGGCACCGCGATCGCCGACTTCCTGCGCGCGAACGCAGCGGCGCTGAACCTGTACAACGTGATCTGGCGCCAGCACATCTTCACCCAGGAACGCGGGGGCGAGGGCTGGCGGCCGATGGGCGACCGCGGGTCGGCCACGGCGAATCACTACGACCACGTTCACGTTTCGGTCTACTGAGGCCCGCCATACGCGGCACTTGGCTGCGTTGTCGTCGCTCGACGTCCGCTCCGCTGCGCTCCGCTGAAGGACGCCTTCGCTTCTCCGCCTTGCCCTGCACCACGTCTGACGGGCCTCACCAGCCCGAAATGCAGGAGAGGGAACACACCAGGCGACCGTAGGGTTGGCCCACTGTGAGTTCACTGTCCGCGACCGCCCCTGCCCGGGATGAGACGTCGCGGACGACGCTGCGCCAGGGCTTCGCGGTCCTCGGTGTGGCGATCCGGCGGGAGCCGTGGATCTTCACCGTCTCCACGCTCGGAAGCGTCCTGTTCGGCGCACTGACGGTCGCCGATGCCTGGGTGCTCGGCTGGGCCACGGACAACGTCGTGCTGCCGGCGTTCGAGGACGGCACCATCAGCTCCGGGCTGTTGTGGGCGGTCCTCGCGCTCTTCCTCGGGGTCGCACTGCTGCGGGCGGTGGGGATCGTCGCGCGCCGGCTCGGGGCGGGGATCATGCAGTACCGGATGCAGGCGGCGTACCGGCGCGAAGTCACCGCCCAGTACCTCCGCCTTCCGCTGGCCTGGCACCAGCGGCACCCGACCGGGCAACTGCTCTCCAACGCCAATGCGGACGTCGAGGCGGCGTGGTCCCCGATCGCGCCGCTGCCGATGGCGGTCGGCACCGTCGCGATGATGGTGATCGCGGTCGTCCAGATGCTCGTCGTGGACCTGCGGATGGCGGCCGTCGGACTGATGGTCTTCCCGTTGGTCACCGTCGTCACGCTCACCTACCAGCACTTCTCCTCCCCGCTCTTCACCCGGATCCAGGCGCTCCGGGCCGAGCTCAGTGAGGTCGCCCACGAGTCCTTCGACGGCGCGATGGTGGTCAAGACCCTCGGACGTGAGTCCGAGGAGACCGAACGGTTCGCCGCGAAGGCCAACCAGTTGCGCGACCTCGGCATCAGGGTCGGCCGGATCCGCGCGGTCTTCGACCCGCTGCTCGAGGCGATCCCCGCCCTCGGTGTGCTCGGCGTGCTCGGCGTCGGAGTGATGCAGGTCAGCAACGGCAACGCCGACCCCGGTGACGTCGTCACGATCGCCTACCTGCTCACGATCGTCGCGTTCCCGATCCGGTCCATCGGCTGGCTGCTCGGTGAGTTCCCGCGCTCGGTCGTCGGCTTCGAGCGGGTGCACCGGGTGCTCGACGAGCCCGTCCAGACGAGCTTCGGTGACGCCACCCTGGCCACCTCCGCGACCGGGGCACGTCTCGACGTCGAGGCACTCGGGTTCTCCTACGTGCCCGGACAGCGACTCCTGAGCGGCCTCAGCTTCGCGGTCGAACCGGGCCGGACCGTCGCCGTCGTCGGCGAGACCGCCTCGGGCAAGAGCACCCTGACCACGCTGCTGACCAGGCTCGTCGATCCGGACTCCGGTCGGGTCCTGGTCGACGGGACAGACCTGCGCGACCTGGCGCCGGGCCAGCTCGCCGGCCACGCCGCCCTGGTCCCGCAGACCGCTTTCCTCTTCGACGACACCGTGCGGGGCAACGTCACCCTCGGCGAGGACGTCCCGGACGCGGATGTCTGGGCGGCGCTGCGGACGGCGCAGGCCGACGGCTTCGTGGCAGCGCTCCCGCGCGGTCTGGACTCCAAGCTCGGCGAGCGCGGGACCACGCTGTCCGGTGGACAACGGCAACGTCTCTCCCTGGCGCGGGCCCTCGTACGCCGACCGCGGCTGCTGATCCTCGATGACGCCACCTCCGCGGTGGACCCGGAGGTCGAGGCCAGGATCCTCGCCGCGATGCGCAACTCCTTCAAGGAGAGGGGGTCCACGGGGGCGACGCTGGTGCTGGTCGCCTACCGCAAGGCCACCATCGGCCTGGCCGACGAGGTGCTTTTCCTGGCGGACGGGCGGATCGCGGACCGGGGCCCCCACGAGGAACTGCTGGCCCGGAATCCGGCGTACGCGCACCTGGTCAACGCCTACGAGACAGCGCCTGACGAAGTCGGGGGGCTGGCATGACCGACCGGGCCCTGGGCGCAGGTACCGCGATGGACTCCGGCGATGACATCGCTGCCTGGCAGACCATCAAGCGCGGAGCGGAGATCTCGCCGGAGCTGAAGGAAGGTTTCTGGGGGACCCTGGTGCTCGCGTTCCTCGGCACCGCCGGCCGCGTGGTGGTCCCCGTCGCCGTGCAGCAGACCGTCGACAAGGGCATCAACGGGCCCGACGGGATCGACCTCGGCTACGTCGGCGCGATGGCCGTGGTGGCGACGCTGGCGATGGTGCTGACCGGCGTCTCGTCGTACCTGATGACCGCGCGGCTGTTCACCACCGCCGAGCGCGGCCTCGCGACCTTGCGGATCAAGGCCTTCCGGCACGTCCACGACCTTCCGCTGCTCACCCAGAACACCGAGCGACGGGGTGCGCTGGTCTCCCGGGTCACCAGCGATGTCGACCAGGTCAGCCAGTTCCTGGTCTTCGGTGGCGTGATCGGCATCGTGAGCGTCGGGCAGGTGCTGGTGGCGACGCTGATCATGCTCGTCTACAGCTGGCAGCTGACGATCGTGGTCTGGGTCTGTTTCGCGCCGCTCTTCCTCTCCCTGCGGTACTTCCAGCGCCGGCTCTCGGACGCCTACGGGGTCGTCCGCCGGATGGTCGGCCAGATGCTCGCCGCGGTGTCCGAGCCGGTGGTCGGCGCGGTCGTGGTCCGGACGCACGCGATCGAGGCACGCACCCAGGCGAGGATCGACGAAGCGATCGCCGAGTACCAGGCCGCGAGCACCCGGGCCCAGGGGCTGACGGCGTTCTCGTTCTCCCTCGGCGGCGTCTCGGCCGGCCTGGCCAACGCCGGGGTGCTGATCATCGGCATCTGGCTCGGGTTCGCCGGCCAGATCACCTCGGGCGAGGTGCTGGCGTTCGCGTTCCTGGTGACGCTGTTCGTCAGCCCGGTGCAGATGGGCACCCAGGTGCTGACCGACGCCCAGAACGCGATCGCCGGATGGCGGCGTGTGATCGGGATCCTGGAGACCCCCGCCGACCTCGACGACCCCGGCCCCGGCGGAGTCCAGCTCCCGCACGTCCCGCTCGGGATCGAGTTCGACCACGTCGAGTTCTCCTACCCCGACGGTCCGCCGGTGCTGGTCGACGTCGACCTCGTGGTCGCCCCCGGCTCCCGGGTGGCGGTCGTCGGTGAGACCGGCTCGGGCAAGACCACCTTCGCGAAGATCCTCACCAGGCTGATGGACCCGACCCGCGGGGTCGTGCGCCTCGCCGGCCACGACATCCGCGAGGTGGACTTCGGCTCGCTGCGACGCCGTGTGGTGCTGGTGCCGCAGGAGGGCTTCCTGTTCGACGACACGCTCTTCGCCAACGCGGCGTACGGCGACCTGGGCGCGACCCGCGAGGATGTGCACCGTGCCGCCGAGGAGCTCGGTCTGGCCGACTGGCTCGACGGGCTGCCGCGTGGCCTGGACACCCGGGTGGGACAGCGCGGGGAGTCCATGAGCGCGGGGGAGCGGCAACTCGTGGCGCTGCTCCGTGCGCACCTGGCGGACCCCGACCTCCTGGTCCTCGACGAGGCGACCAGCGCGGTCGACCCGGCACTGGAGATGCGGATCGGGCGCGCCCTGGAGCTGCTCATGTCCGGGCGGACCGCTGTGACGATCGCGCACCGGCTGTCCACCGCGGAGAACGCCGACGAGGTGATCGTCTTCGACGCCGGTGCGGTCGTCCAACGCGGTCCGCACGCAGCGCTGGTCGCCGAGGGCGGCGTCTACGGTCGGCTGCACGCGAGCTGGGCAGCGCAGCAGTCCTAGGCGCCGCCATACGCGGCACCTGGCTGCGTTGTCGTCGACTCGACGTCCGCTCCGCTGCGCTCCGCTGAAGGACGCCTTCGCTCCTCCGCCTTGCCATGCACCACGTCTGACGACGCCTCATAGGTCCCGTCGGGGATACTGGGGAGGTGAACGCGCCTGCCCCGAGCCCGCTCGACCCCGCCCTGGCGGCGCGCCTCAAGCGCACCGCCGAGGGCCTCGTCCCGGCGATCGTGCAGCAGCACGACACCGGCGAGGTGCTGATGCTCGGCTGGATGGACGACGAGGCGCTGCACCGCACCCTGACCACCGGGCGAGGCACGTTCTGGAGCCGTTCGCGCGGCGAGTACTGGGTCAAGGGCGAGACCTCCGGGCACCGGCAGCACGTGGTCGAGGTCCGGCTCGACTGCGACGGCGACACCCTTCTGGTGAAGGTCGACCAGGAGGGCGCCGCGTGTCACACCGGCGACCGCACCTGCTTCGACGCGGACCTGCTCTCCGATGGCTGAGGCGCTCCCCGAGTCGTCGGCAGGGGCGAAGCGACCGAGCCGGTTCGCACCGGTCGTCCTCACCGGGCTCGCCAGCGCGGCCGTGACCGCAGTCGCCTCGTCCAAGAGCTGGTTCGAGGCCGCGATCGACCTCAAGCAGCTGCCCGGCGTGCGGGAGCTGGACACGCGCGCCGACATGCCGCTCGCGCTGGCGCTCTCACTGGTGGTCCTCGCCGCCTGGGGCGTCGTGCTCGTCTCGCGCACCACCGGGCGCCGGATCGTGCTGGCCCTGGCCGGACTCGCCGGCGCCGGCATCGTCGCCTGTGTGATCACCGCGCCGCTGACCCTGCCGGACCAGGTCCGCGAACAGCTCGGCTCCGACGGGGTCGGGATCACCGTCTCGCCGACCGGGTGGTACGTCGTCGCCGCGGTCGCCGCCACGATCGGCCTGGCCTGCGTCGTGGTCGGCTGGGTGCTCGCGCCCCGGTGGCCCACGATGAGCAGCAGGTACGACGCGCCGACCGGCGGGACGGCGGCCGGGTCCCGCACCGCCCCTCAGGACGACACCGACCTGTGGAAGGCGCTGGACGCCGGGGTGGACCCGACGGACCCGGCGGCGACCGAAGTCCGCCGCGCACCCTAGAATGCTGCTCGCCCCGCATCTGTGCCCCAGCAAGGAGTCGAACGCATGTCGGACAACCACGGGAACACCCCCGCCGCCTGGACCGCCGTGATCGTCGCGCTGGCCAGCTTCGTGGTGGGCGGGATCGGTCTGATCATCGGCTCGATGCCCGTGTTCTGGGTCGGCGTCGCACTCACTCCTGTCGCCCTCATCGCGTTCTACGTGATGTCGCGGATGGGCCTGCACAGCACCCACTGATCGCTCCACGGTGCGCCGAAACCAGTTGTCGCGCCGTGAGAGTCTGGGAACGGCAACGGCGCCGGACATCAATCTCCAGTGAACCAGCGAGGCTTCCCATGTCTGTGCTCGACGACATCGTCGCCGGCGTTCGCGAGGACCTCGCGGTCCGGCAGGCAGCGCTCGCCGACGCGGATCTCGCCGCACTCGCCGCCGCCGCGCCACCGGCCCAGGACGTGATGACAGCGTTCCGGTCGCCCGGCCTCAGCGTCATCGCCGAGGTGAAGCGCCGCTCGCCCAGCAAGGGCGACCTGGCCGAGATCCCGGACCCGGCGGCGCTCGCACAGGCGTACGCGGCCGGCGGTGCCGACGCCATCTCCGTCCTCACCGAGGAGCGCCGTTTCAGCGGCAGCCTGGACGACCTGCGCGCCGTGCGCGCAGCGGTCGCGACCCCGGTGCTGCGCAAGGACTTCATCGTCACCGAGTACCAGCTGCTCGAGGCCCGTGCGGCCGGTGCGGACCTGGTGCTCCTGATCGTGGCGGCCCTCGACGACGAGACGCTGAGCCGGCTCCACGAGCGTGCCCGCGGACTGGGGATGACGGTCCTGGTCGAGGTCCACGACGAAGCCGAGATCGCCCGGGCGCTCGCGATCGGCGCCGAGCTGATCGGCGTGAACGCCCGCAACCTCAAGACCCTCGAGGTCGACCCGGACGCCTTCGGGCGACTGGTGGGGCTGCTGCCCGACACCGTCGTCAAGGTCGCCGAGTCCGGGATCTCCGGTCCGCAGGACGCCGCCCGGTACGCCGCCGAAGGCGCGGACGTCGTCCTGGTCGGCGAGGCCCTGGTCAAGGACGGGGACCCGGCTACGGCCGTTGCCGCGATGCGCGCGGTCCCGGCGAGCGGAGGGACGCGATGAGCGCGATGGGACCCGACGACCGCGGCTACTTCGGCGCCGACGGGGAGATCCAGTGGGGCGGCCGCTACATGCCCGAGGCACTGATCTCCGAGCTCGACCGGCTGACCGCCGTGTGGACAGAGGCGATGGCCGACCCGGAGTTCACCGGCGAGTTCCAGCGGATGCTGCGCGAGTACGCCGGCGTCCCGAGCATGGTGTACGACGCCACCCGCCTCGCAGCAGCGACAGGGCAGGCCGGCACAAGAATTCTGCTCAAGCGCGAGGACCTCAACCACACCGGCGCGCACAAGATCCGCAACGTCCTCGGCCAGGCGCTGCTGGCGAAGCGGATGGGCAAGACCCGGATGATCGCCGAGACCGGCGCCGGCCAGCACGGTGTCGCCACGGCCACCGCCGCGGCGTACCTGGGCCTGGAGTGCGTCGTCTACATGGGCAAGGTCGACACCGAGCGACAGGCACTCAACGTCGCCCGGATGAACCTGCTCGGCGCCGAGGTGGTCGCCGTCGAGTCCGGGAGCATGACGCTGAAGGACGCGATCAACGAGGCGATCCGGGACTGGGTCGCGACCGTCGAGCACACGGCCTACTGCTTCGGGACCGCGGCCGGACCGCACCCGTTCCCCGCGATGGTGCGTGATTTCTGCCGCGGCATCGGTGACGAGGCCCGCGGCCAGGTCCTGGACCTCACCGGGGCCCTGCCCGACATCGTCACCGCCTGCGTCGGCGGCGGCTCCAACGCGATCGGCATGTTCACCGCCTTCCTCGACGACCCGGACGTGCGCATCGTCGGGTTCGAGGCAGGCGGCGACGGCGTGGACACACTGCGCCACGCCGCCACCATCCACGCCGGCGCGGCCGGTGTCCTGCACGGGGCCCGGACCTTCGTTCTCCAGGACGAGGACGGACAGACGATCGAGTCGCACTCGATCTCCGCCGGCCTCGACTACCCCGGAGTGGGCCCGCAGCACGCACACCTGGCGCAGACGGGGCGCGCGGAGTACCTGCCGGTGACCGATGCCGAGGCGATGGACGCTCTCGCCCTGCTGGCTCGCACCGAGGGGATCATCTGCGCCGTCGAATCGGCGCACGCGGTCGCCGGGTCGCTCCGGCTCGCCGCCGAGCACCCGGGCTCGACGATCCTGATCAACCTGTCCGGCCGAGGTGACAAGGACATGGGCACCGCGATCGAGTGGTTCGGACTCGGGGGTGAGCAGTGACTTCCTCGTCCACCTCCACCGCCTTCGACAAGACCCGCGCCGAGGGCCGGGCCGCGCTGGTCGGCTACCTGCCGGCCGGCTTCCCCGATGTCGAGGGCTCGATCGCCGCGCTGCGGATCATGGTCGAGGCCGGCTGCGACGTCATCGAG
Source organism: Marmoricola sp. (assembly GCA_036676945.1). GTDB lineage: Bacteria > Actinomycetota > Actinomycetes > Propionibacteriales > Nocardioidaceae > Marmoricola. The sequence goes on along the minus strand of JAKFBZ010000122.1, from coordinate 64,382 downwards.
GTCGGCCTGCCCTACAGCGACCCGGTGATGGACGGTCCGACGATCCAGGCTGCCGCGCAGCAGGCCCTCGAGGGCGGGATCCGCACCAAAGACGTCATCCGCGTCGTCGAGGCGGTCGCCTCGACCGGGACGCCGACGCTGGTGATGACCTACTGGAACCCGGTGGAACGCTACGGCGTCGATCGTTTCGCCACCGACCTGGCGAACGCCGGGGGAGCCGGGCTGATCACGCCTGATCTGACCCCCGACTCCGGCGCGGCCTGGATCGCAGCGGCCGACGCCCATGACCTCGACAAGGTCTTCCTGGTGGCGCCGTCCTCGACCGACGAACGGCTCGCGATGACCACGGCCGCCTGCCGCGGCTTCGTCTACGCCACCGCGGTGATGGGCGTGACCGGTGCCCGGGCGAGCACCAGCGATCTGGCGGGACCGCTCGTCGCGCGCACCCGCGCGGCCATCTCGAGCTGGGGCGGCGATCTCCCGGTCGGAGTGGGCCTCGGTGTGTCCAACGGGGACCAGGCTGCCGAGATGGCCGGTCACTGCGACGCGGTGATCGTCGGCTCGGCGTTCGTCCGCACCCTTCTCGACGGGGCCGACCGCGATGCCGGCCTGGCCGCGCTGCGCAGTCTGACCGAGGACCTGGCCGACGGGGTCCGGCGTGGCTGATCGTCGTCGCCTGGCCCTCACAGCCGGACTGCTCGGAGTCGTCCTGCTCGTCGCCGGCTGCGGATCGAGCCCGGAGGGCAGTGCCGGACCCGGGATCCAGACCGTCGACAACGACGGATGGAAGGGCGCTCACCTGGACAGCCCGTACGTCGTCCCGGACATCGCGCTCACCGACACCGAGGGCGAGGAGTTCTCGCTCGCCGCGTCGCCGGCTCCGCTCAAGATCGTCTTCTACGGCTACACCAAGTGCCCGGACATCTGCCAGATCATGATGAGCACGATCGCCTCCGCGCTGACCCGGGTCGGCGGCGACCGCGACAAGGTCGAGGTCGTCTTCGTCACCACCGATCCGGCCCGTGACACCGGTCCGGTGCTGCGCGAGTACCTGGACCGGTTCGGCTCCGGCTACGTCGGACTGACCGGGGACCTGGACACGATCATGAAGCTGGGCGATCCGATGAAGGTCTTCATCGCCGACGGCAAGAAGCTGCCCAGCGGTGGCTACGAGGTCGACCATTCGACGTACGTCTTCGGTGTCACGGGTGACGACGTCAACGTCATCTGGACCCAGGGGACGTCGCCGGCCGACATGGCTGCTGACATGATCAAGTTGCTGAAGTCCTGACGAAGGAGCGACCCCGCCCGTGCACGTCCTGATGCTGATCCCTGGCTCCATCCCGAGCCCCGACCAGGGTGTCTGGCACCTCGGCCCGTTCCCGGTCCGGGCGTACGCGCTGGCCATCATCCTCGGCGTCGTCGCCGCGGTCTGGATGGGCGAGAAGCGCTGGGTGGCTCGTGGCGGCACGTCCGGCCAGGTCGGAGACGTCGCACTGTGGGCGGTCCCGTTCGGTTTGATCGGGGCCCGGCTCTACCACGTGATGACCGACCACGACCTGTACTTCGGAGCCGGGAAGAACGCCTGGACCGCTCTGCAGATATGGCAGGGCGGGCTCGGTATCTGGGGTGCGATCGCCGGCGGCGCCTTCGGTGCCTGGCTGGCCTGCAGGCGCTACGGCATCAAGATGCTGCCGCTGATGGACGCGCTCGCCCCCGCGCTGCTGCTCGCCCAGGCGATCGGCCGCTGGGGCAACTACTTCAACCAGGAACTGTTCGGCCGGCCGACGACCAAGCCGTGGGGCCTGGAGATCGACGTCGCACACCGTCCGGACGGGTACGCGGAGTTCGCCACCTTCCACCCGACCTTCCTCTACGAGTGCCTCTGGAACCTGGGCGCGATGGGCGTGGTCCTCTACCTCGACAAGCGCCTGCGCCTCGGTTACGGACGCTGTTTCGCGCTCTACGTGATGGCCTACTGCCTCGGCCGCGGCTGGATCGAGCACCTGCGCATCGACGCGGTCGAGTACAACGACGTCCTGGGCCTGCGCCTCAACGTCTGGACCTCGATCATCCTGTTCACCGCGGCGCTGCTCTATTTCATCCTCGCCGGACGCAAGCACCCGGCTCCGAACACCCGTGAGGCATCGGTCTTCGTCGAGGGCCGGGAGCCGGTCCCGGTGAGCGTCGCCCCCGCGGGGGACGACGTGCCCGGGGAATCAGCCGGGGAAGCGGCCCGGGATCGGGACGAAGCGGCCACACCGGACGCACCGGCGCAGGATCCGCCAGACGGAATCAAATGAGCGTCCGGAGCGCCGCTGCTGTAGTCTGATCCTTCCGCATGGGCCAGTGAAGTCCTGTGTAGGCATGCTTCCACCGCCGCACCGAGCCGGGCCCCGTCGCAAGGGTTCGTCGAGCGTGCGCTGACACGACGACGGGAGAATGCAGATGCACGCATTCCCGCCGCCCGCACCTGGGGCACCCACTCACACCGGACCGTTCGGCCGGCCTGCTGCGCAAGGGCTGTACGACGGGCAGCACGAGCACGACGCCTGCGGCGTCGCTTTCGTGGCGACCCTGACCGGTGTTCCGAGCCACGACATCGTGTTCAAGGCGCTGACCGCCTTGCGTAACCTCGAGCACCGCGGTGCCGCGGGAGCCGAGCCCAACTCGGGCGACGGCGCCGGCATCCTGCTGCAGGTCCCGGACCGCTTCTTCCGTGAGGTCGTCGACTTCGAGCTCCCGCAGCCGCGTGCGTACGCCGTCGGCACCGCCTTCCTGCCCGGCGACACCGAGCAGAACGAGAAGACCCGCCGCCGGATCGAGGAGATCGCGTCCGAGGAGGGCCTCAGCGTCCTCGGCTGGCGTGAGGTCCCGACCGACCCGTCCTCGCTGGGGCAGACGGCGCTGGCCACGATGCCGACGTTCGCCCAGATCTTCGTCGCCTCGCGCGGCAGCCGCGTCCTCGGAATGGGCCTGGAGCGGCTCGCGTTCTGCCTGCGCAAGCGCGCCGAGCGGGAGACGGACGCCTACTTCCCGTCGCTGTCCAGCCGCACCATCGCCTACAAGGGCATGCTGACCACCGACCAGCTCGACCACGTGTTCCCGGACCTGGTCGACGAGCGCGTCGAGTCCGCGGTCGCGGTCGTGCACTCGCGCTTCTCGACCAACACCTTCCCGAGCTGGCCGCTGAGCCACCCGTACCGGTTCATCGCCCACAACGGCGAGATCAACACCGTGATGGGCAACCGGAACTGGATGCGCGCGCGTGAGGCGCTGCTGTCCAGCGACGTCATCCCCGGTGACCTCGAACGGCTCTTCCCGATCTGTACGCCGGGCGCGAGCGACTCCGCCTCGTTCGACGAGGTCCTCGAGCTGCTGCACATGGGCGGCCGGAGCCTGCCGCACGCGGTGCTGATGATGATCCCCGAGGCGTGGGAGAACCACACCGAGATGGACGCGCACCGCAAGGCGTTCTACGAGTTCCACTCCGCGTTGATGGAGCCGTGGGACGGCCCGGCGTGCGTGGTCTTCACCGACGGCACCCAGGTCGGCGCGGTCCTGGACCGCAACGGCCTGCGTCCGAGCCGCTACTGGGTCACCGACGACGGACTGGTCGTGCTGGCCAGTGAGGTCGGCGTCCTCGAGCTCGACCCGGCGACGGTGGTCCGCAAGGGCCGCCTGCAGCCCGGCCGGATGTTCCTCATCGACACCGAGGAGCACCGGATCATCGAGGACGAGGAGATCAAGACCACCCTCGCCGCGGAGCACCCGTACGGCGAGTGGCTGCACGCCGGTCTGATCAAGCTCGGCGACATCGCCGACCGCGAGCACATCGTGCACAGCCACGCGTCGGTCACCCGGCGCCAGCAGATCTTCGGGTACACCGAGGAGGAGCTGCGCATCCTGCTCACCCCGATGGCCAACACCGGCATGGAGCCGCTCGGCTCGATGGGGACCGACACCCCGGTCGCCGTCCTCTCGGAGCGGCCGCGGCAGCTGTTCGACTACTTCGCGCAGCTGTTCGCGCAGGTGACCAACCCGCCGCTGGACGCGATCCGCGAGGAGCTGGTGACCAGCCTCAACGGCACCATCGGCCCGGAGGCGAACCTGCTCGACCCCACTCCGGCGTCGTGCCGTCAGGTGGTGCTGCCGTTCCCGGTGATCACCAACGACGAGCTGGTCAAGATCCGGCACATCAACCGTGACGGCGACATGCCCGGCTTCATCACGCACGTCTCCCGGGGCCTGTACGACGTCTCCGGCGGCGGCGCGGCCCTCGAGGCCCGTCTCGACGAGATCTGCGCGGAGGTCTCGGAGGCGATCGCCGGGGGAGCGCGGATCATCGTGCTCTCCGACCGGCACTCGGACGCGACCCACGCCCCGATCCCGTCGCTGCTGATGACCGCCGCGGTCCACCACCACCTGGTCCGGGAGAAGACCCGTACCCAGGTCGGCCTGGTGATCGAGGCCGGCGACGTCCGCGAGGTCCACCACGTGGCGACGCTGATCGGCTTCGGCGCGGCCGCGGTCAACCCGTACCTGGCCATGGAGTCGGTCGAGGACCTGGCCCGGGACGGCTTCTACGTGAAGACCGAGCCCGACGTCGCGGTCAAGAACCTGGTCAAGTCGCTCGGCAAGGGCGTGGTCAAGGTGATGTCCAAGATGGGCGTCTCCACCGTCGCGTCGTACACGGGTGCGCAGATCTTCGAGGCCCTCGGGCTCTCCCAGGAGCTGGTCGACCGGTACTTCACCGGCACCACCTCCAAGCTCGGTGGCGTCGGGCTCGACGTGATCGCCGAGGAGGTGGCCCAGCGCCACCGCGCGGCGTACCCGACCGACGGCATCGCGCCCGCGCACCGCGACCTCGCGATGGGCGGCGAGTACCAGTGGCGCCGTGAGGGCGAGCTGCACCTGTTCAACCCGGAGACGGTCTTCCGGCTGCAGCACGCGACCCGGAGCGGCCGCTACGACGTCTTCAAGCAGTACACGAAGGCGGTCGACGACCAGGCCGAGAAGCTGATGACCCTGCGCGGTCTGTTCCGCTTCAAGGACGCCGACGCGAGCGGTCGTGCGCCGATCCCGATCGACGAGGTCGAGCCGGTCTCCGAGATCGTGAAGCGGTTCTCCACCGGCGCGATGTCCTACGGGTCGATCTCGCAGGAGGCGCACGAGACGCTGGCGATCGCGATGAACCGTCTGGGCGGCAAGTCGAACACCGGTGAGGGCGGCGAGGACGCCGACCGTCTCTACGACCCCGAGCGGCGTTCGTCGATCAAGCAGGTCGCCTCCGGTCGCTTCGGCGTCACCTCGGAGTACCTGACCAACTCCGACGACATCCAGATCAAGATGGCCCAGGGCGCCAAGCCGGGCGAGGGCGGTCAGCTGCCCGGCAACAAGGTCTACCCGTGGGTGGCCAAGACCCGGCACAGCACGCCGGGCGTGGGCCTGATCTCGCCGCCGCCGCACCACGACATCTACTCGATCGAGGACCTCGCCCAGCTGATCCACGACCTGAAGAACGCGAACCCGGCTGCCCGGGTGCACGTGAAGCTGGTCGCCGAGGTCGGTGTCGGCACGGTCGCCGCGGGTGTGTCCAAGGCGCACGCGGACGTGGTGCTGATCTCCGGCCACGACGGCGGTACCGGAGCGTCCCCGCTCACCTCGCTCAAACACGCCGGTGGTCCGTGGGAGCTCGGCCTGGCCGAGACCCAGCAGACGCTGCTGCTCAACGGCCTGCGCGACCGGATCGTGGTGCAGACCGACGGTCAGCTCAAGACCGGTCGTGACGTGGTCATCGCCGCGCTGCTCGGCGCCGAGGAGTACGGCTTCGCGACCGCACCGCTGGTGGTCTCGGGCTGCATCCTGATGCGGGTCTGTCACCTGGACACCTGCCCGGTCGGTGTCGCCACCCAGAACCCGGTGCTGCGCGAGCGGTACTCGGGCAAGGCCGAGTACGTCGTGAACTTCTTCGAGTACGTCGCCGAGGAGGTCCGCGAGATCCTGGCCGAGCTCGGCTTCCGCACGCTCGCCGAGGCGGTCGGCCACGCCGAGGTGCTGGACGCCGCGAAGGCCGTGGACCACTGGAAGGCGGCGGGTCTCGACATCGCGCCGATCTTCCACGTGCCCGAGCTGCCCGAGGGAGCCGCGCGCCGGAACACCACCGGCCAGGACCACGGCCTCGACAAGGCGCTGGACAACGAGCTCATCGAGATCTGCGCCCCGGCGCTGGAGAGCGGCGAGCCGGTCCGGGCACAGGTCGCGATCCGCAACGTCAACCGCACCGTCGGCACGATGCTCGGTCACGAGGTGACCAAGCGGCATCGCGCCGAGGGCCTGCCCGAGGGCACCATCGACCTCACTTTCACCGGGTCGGCGGGCCAGTCGTTCGGGGCGTTCGTGCCGAAGGGCATCACGCTGCGCCTCGAGGGTGACGCGAACGACTACGTCGGCAAGGGCCTCTCCGGCGGCCGGATCGTGGTCCGCCCCGACCGCGCGGCCACGTTCGACGCCTCGCAGCAGATCATCGCCGGCAACACGATCGCCTACGGCGCGACCTCCGGCCAGATCTTCCTGCGCGGCCAGGCGGGTGAGCGCTTCTGCGTCCGCAACTCGGGCGTGACCGCGATCGTCGAGGGCGTGGGCGACCACGGCTGCGAGTACATGACCGGCGGTGTCGTCGTGGTGCTCGGCAAGACCGGGCGCAACTTCGCGGCCGGGATGAGCGGCGGTACGGCGTACGTCCTGGATCTGAACCCGGGCCGCGTCAACGGCGAACTGGTCGACCTGGGCCCGGTCCCGGAGGCCGAGTCCGCGTTCCTCCAGGGCCTCGTGCGCGCACACTTCGAGGAGACCGGGTCCACGGTCGCCGAGGAGCTGCTCGCCGACTGGGAGACCTCGCTCACCCGGTTCACCGAGGTGATGCCCCGTGACTACCGCACCGTGATGGAGGCCAAGGCCAAGGCCGAGGCCGACGGCCTCAGCGAGGCTGAGGTCGCGAAGAAGATGATGGAGAGTCTTCATGGGTGAGCTTGCGAATGCCGTGAAGACCATCAGTACAGCCATGGCGCCGTGCGCGCCGACGAAGGAGGTGTCGCATGGCTGATCCCAAGGGCTTTCTGAACCACGGCCGTGAGGTCGCCGCTCGTCGTCCCGTCGAGGAACGCATCGGCGACTGGGACGAGGTGTACCCGGGTGGCCCGGGTCGCGCACTGCTGCCGATCATCCGCACCCAGGCGTCGCGCTGCATGGACTGCGGCATCCCGTTCTGCCACCAGGGCTGCCCGCTGGGCAACATCATCCCGGAGTGGAACGACCTGGTGTACCGGGACGACTGGGACGCCGCGATCGAGCGCCTGCACGCGACGAACAACTTCCCGGAGTTCACCGGGCGGCTCTGTCCGGCCCCGTGCGAGACCGCCTGCGTGCTCGGCATCAACCAGGACCCGGTGACGATCAAGAACATCGAGGTCTCGATCATCGAGCGGGCTTTCGAGTCCCACAACGTCCGGCCGCAGCCGCCGGAGTGGCTCTCGGGCAAGACCGTCGCCGTGATCGGCTCCGGCCCGGCCGGTCTCGCCGCGGCCCAGCAGCTGACCCGCGCCGGGCACACGGTCGCGGTCTACGAGCGTGCCGACAAGATCGGCGGCCTGCTCCGCTACGGCATCCCCGAGTTCAAGATGGAGAAGAAGGTCCTCGACCGTCGCCTCGAGCAGATGCGACGCGAGGGAACCGTCTTCCGGGCCGGCGTGAACGTCGGCGAGGAGCTCACCGGCGACCAGCTCCGCGACCGCTACGACGCGGTCGTGCTGGCGGTCGGCTCGACGGTTGCCCGCGACCTCCCGGTCCCGGGCCGTGAGCTCGGCGGCATCCACCAGGCGATGGAGTTCCTCCCGCAGGCGAACCGGGTCGCGCTCGGCGAACACGTCGACGGCCAGATCCACGCCAAGGGCAAGCACGTCGTGATCATCGGCGGTGGCGACACCGGCGCGGACTGCCTCGGCACCTCCACCCGCCAGGGCGCCGCGTCGATCACCCAGCTCGAGATCCTTCCCCGTCCCGGCGAGGACCGACCGGCCAACCAGCCGTGGCCGACGTACCCGATGACCTTCCGGGTCTCCTCGGCGCACGAGGAGGCCGGCGACCGGGTCTACGCGGTCTCGACCCAGGAGTTCCTCGGCAACGAGGACGGCAACGTCAAGGCGCTGCGCCTGGTCGAGGTGGACGCGAAGTTCCAGCCGATCGACGGCACGGAGCGTGAGATCCCCGCCGATCTGGTCCTGCTCGCGATGGGCTTCGTGGGTCCGGAGCAGCCGGGTCTGGTCGAGCAGCTCGCCGTGGACCTGGACGAGCGCGGCAACATCGTCCGCGACAAGGACTACGCCACGACGGTCGACGGGGTCTTCGTGGCCGGCGACGCCGGTCGCGGCCAGTCGCTGATCGTGTGGGCGATCGCCGAGGGCCGTGCCGCCGCTGCCGCGGTGGACACGTTCCTCACCGGTTCGACCACCCTGCCGGCGCCGATCCCGCCGACCGAGCGGCCCGTCTCCGCCTGAGTCCCGACGCCGAGGCGCGCTGACCCTGCACCGTCACGGTGCAAGGTCGGCGCGCCTCAGTGAATTGACGGTGCACATTCCGCGCGCCCCGGCCGGGGGATTGGATCGTTCAAGGTCCGGACCGGTACCGTTTGCTCCGTGCGAAGAGCAAAGATCGTGTGCACCCTGGGTCCAGCGGTCGCGACGAAGGAAAGCATCCGTGCTTTGGTGGACGCCGGGATGGACGTTGCCCGGCTGAACCTGAGCCACGGCACCCACGCCGAACACGAGGCCGTCTACAAGATGGTCCGTGAGGCCTCCGACGAGAGCGGCCACGGCGTCGGCATCTTCGCCGACCTCCAGGGCCCGAAGATCCGGCTCGGCTGGTTCCGCGACGGCGGCGTCCGGTTGCAGACCGGTCAGTCGTTCACGATCACCACCCGGGAGATCTCCGGGGACAACGAGATCGCCGGGACGACGTACGAAGGCCTGCCCGGGGACGTGTCCGAGGGCGACCAGATCCTGATCGACGACGGCAAGGTCCGGCTGCGGGTGACCGCGGTCGACGGGACCGAGGTGCACACCACGGTCGTCGTCGGCGGCCGGGTCAGCGACCACAAAGGCATCAACCTGCCCGGCGTCCCGGTCAGTGTGCCGGCGCTCTCGGAGAAGGACGTCGAGGACCTGCGCTGGGCGCTGCACCTCACCGTCGACTTCATCGCGCTCTCGTTCGTCCGCTCGGCCAAGGACGTCGAGGACGTCCGTGCGGTGATGCGCGAGGAGGGAGTCATGCTCCCGGTGATCGCGAAGATCGAGAAGCCGCAGGCGATCGACAACCTCGACGAAGTCATCAAGGCCTTCGACGGCTTCATGGTGGCGCGCGGCGACCTCGGCGTGGAGTGCCCGCTCGAGGACGTGCCCTTCCTGCAGAAGCGCGTGGTCGCCAAGGCCCGCCGCAACGCAAAGCCGGTGATCGTCGCCACCCAGATGCTCGAGTCGATGATCTCCAGCCCGACTCCCACCCGCGCCGAGGCGTCCGACGTCGCGAACGCGATCCTCGACGGCGCCGACGCGGTGATGCTCTCCGGCGAGACGAGCGTGGGGGAGTACCCGATCGAGACCGTGCGCACGATGGCCCGGATCATCTCCTCGACCGAGGACCACGAGCTCCCGCGGATGGCGGCGATCGACTGGCAGCCGAAGACGCGCGGCGGCGTGATCGCCAAGGCGGCCGCCGAGGTCGCCGACCGGGTCGGCGCGAAGTACCTGGTCGCGTTCACCCAGTCCGGCGACTCCGCGCGCAGGCTGGCCCGCTACCGCGGGCCGATCCCGGTGCTCGCGTTCACGCCCGAGGCAACGGTGCGATCGCAGCTCTCGATGACCTGGGGCGTGGAGACCTTCAAGACGGTGGGGGTCGAGCACACCGACCAGATGGTCCGCCAGGTCGACGAGCAGCTTCTCTCCCTCGGACGCGTGGCGGAAGGCGACCTGGTGGTCATCATCGCCGGCAGCCCCCCGGGCATCCCCGGCTCCACGAACGCGCTGCGCATCCACCGGATGGGCGACGCGATCAACGAGGTGGCTCCGGCGTACCGGAGCAAGTGACGTCTGGTGCCCCGGGTGGGATTCGAACCCACACTGGACGGTGTTTGAGACCGTTGCCTCTGCCGTTGGGCTACCGGGGCGGCAGCAGGCGCAAACGCTACCCGAACCGGGACCGCCGATCGCACTCGGTAGCCTGTGCCCGTGACCGAGAGCCCCACCACTCCGACCCGCCGCGTCGTCATCGCCGAGGACGAGGCGCTGATCCGCCTGGACCTCGCCGAGATGCTGGCCGAGGAGGGGTACGACGTGGTCGCCGCCGTCGAGGACGGTGCCCAGGCGGTCGCGCGGACCGAGGAGCTCCGGCCGGACCTGGTGATCCTGGACGTGAAGATGCCGGTCCTGGACGGGATCGCTGCCGCCGAGCGGATCGCCTCGCAGCGGATCGCGCCGGTCGTGATGCTGACCGCGTTCAGCCAGCGTGACCTGGTCGAGCGGGCCCGCGACGCCGGCGCGATGGCGTACGTGGTCAAGCCGTTCGGCAAGTCGGACCTGCTGCCCGCGATCGAGATGGCGGTGAGCAGGTTCGCCGAGCTCCAGCAGCTCGAGGCGGAGGTGGCCGACCTTTCGGACCGCCTGGAGACCCGCAAGGTGGTCGACCGCGCGAAGGGGGTGCTCCAGGAGAAGCTGGGCCTGAGCGAGCCCGATGCCTTCCGCTGGATCCAGAAGACGGCGATGGACCTGCGGCTCTCGATGCGCGAGGTCGCCGACGGAGTCGTCGAACACGGCGTCGAACCGCGCTGAGCTGCGCCGACGTACCCGAACTGTTATCAGACGAGCCCTTCTGGCAGTGCCCCTCAGGGTGTCAAGCGATTATGCTCACCGGCACGAAGGGTGCGGAGGGTGTGCCCTGGACGACGGGAGTGGTTGTCGGTGCGATTGCGCCTAGTTCCGATTCTCGCGGCGATGTTCTTCTTCCTGCTGCTGCCCGGCGCAGCCCAGGCCGACGAGACTCCGTCGCCCACGCCGACCCCGTCCCCCGGGGTGACGACGACCGAGTCGGAGCCGCCGCCCAGCGGGTCCTACATCGCGGTCACCCTGATCGACAGTTCGAAGAAGGGACCGGATGGCAACGGCGTCCCGGTGCCCGGAGTCCTGCTCACGGTGACCGACGACTCGGACACCGAGACCGGCAGCGCGACGACCGATGTGAACGGGCGGGTCTTCATCCCGATCCCGGGCAACGGCACCTACAAGGTCACCCTCGACAAGTCGACGCTCCCTGAGGGCGTGAACCTGAGCGGCAGCGGATCGACCACCAAGACCGTCGTGGTCAAGATCCAGGGCGCCTCCTTCGTGCAGTTCCAGATCGGCGTCAAAGAGGTCAAGGGCGTCGCGTTCGGGCAGAAGCTGATCGATGCCGTCGTCTCCGGCATCAAGTACGGCGTGATCGTCGCTCTCGCCGCCCTCGGACTCTCGCTGATCTTCGGCACCACCGGACTGACGAACTTCTCCCACGGCGAGATCATGACGTTCGGTGGCCTGGTCACGTACTTCGCCAACGTCACCCTCGGGGTGCCGATGTGGCTCGCGGGGGTCATCGCCCTGGTGGCCGGTGGTCTCTTCGGCTACTTCCAGGACCGGATCCTGTGGCGGCCGCTGCGGCACCGCGGCACCGGCCTGATCGCGATGATGATCGTCTCCATCGGACTCGGGTTGTTCCTGCGCAGCATCTACCAGTACTGGTTCGGCGGCAGCACCCGGACCCTGCGCGAGTACGTCGCGCAGTCCGAGCGCGACTTCGGTCCGGTCTCGATCGCTCCGAAGGAGATCGCGATCATCGTCGTCGCGACCGTGGTGATCGCGATCGTCTGCATCGCGATCATGCGGACCCGGGTCGGCAAGGCCATGCGCGCCGTCTCCGACAACCCCGCGCTCGCAGCGTCCTCCGGCATGCGCGTCGACGGTGTCATCTCGGTCGTCTGGGTGCTCGGCGCAGCCCTGACCGCGCTCTCCGGGACGTTGCTGGCCATCAACTCACAGGTCAGCTTCCTGATGGGCTTCAAGCTTCTGCTGCTGGTCTTCGCGGCGGTGACGCTCGGCGGTCTCGGCACCGTCTGGGGCGCGCTGCTCGGGTCCATGATCATCGGAATCATGGTCGAGATCGGTCCGCTCTTCGGCGTACCGCAGTCGATCAAGGACGTCGGCGCGCTGTTCGTGCTGATCATCGTGCTCCTGGTCAGACCGCAGGGCATCCTCGGCAGACCAGAGCGGATCGGGTAGGGGCGCGCGATGGACATCGGAACAATCCTCGACGCCGGGGTCTCCTCGGCCCTGGGCACCACGGCGATCGTGTACGCACTCGCCGCGATCGGCCTGAACGTCCACTTCGGTTACACCGGGCTCCTCAACTTCGGTCAGGCCGGCTTCATGATCGTGGGCGCCTTCGGCCTGGCCACGAGCGTGACCACCTACGGCCTGCCGTTCTGGGTCGGGATCGCGATCGCCTTCGGCGCCTCAGTGGTGCTGGCGCTCATCCTCGGTTTCCCGACCCTGCGACTCAGGGCCGACTATCTCGCGATCGTCACCATCGCGGCCGCCGAGATCCTCAGGCTGGTCATCGGATCGGTCGAGGCGAAGGACACCTTCGGCGGGTCGAACGGCCTCAACGGCTACGCCGGGACCTTCAAGGACCTGAACCCGTACGACAAGGGCCTCGACATCGGGATCGCTTCGTTCAGTCGGGACGACCTCTGGTCGATCACCGTCGGCTGGACCCTGGTCGCGCTGTGCTGCCTGCTCGTCTGGCTCCTGATGCGCAGTCCGTGGGGCCGGTTGCTCCGGTCCATCCGTGAGGACGAGGACGCGGTCCGGTCCCTCGGCAAGAACGTCTTCGCCTACAAGATGCAGGCGCTGGTCCTCGGTGGCCTCTTCGGCACCCTGGCAGGCATCTTCTTCGCGGTGAAGCAGTCCTCGGCGGTGCCGAGCGACTACGGCACCAACGTGACGTTCTTCGCCTACACCGCGCTCCTGATCGGTGGCGCGGCCCGGGTCCTCGGGCCGGTCGTGGGGGCGATGATCTTCTGGTTCCTGATGAGCGCGACACGCTCGTTGTTCACCCAACTGACCGACGACAACGGGTGGAAGATCCCGGAGCAACTGATGGACGCGACCCAGGCGAGCCTCTTCCGGTTCATCCTGGTCGGGTTGGGCCTGATGCTCCTGATGATCTTCAGACCACAAGGAATCTTCGGAGACCGGAAGGAGATCGCGCTCGATGCTCGATGACACCCAGACCGCTCCGGTCCCGGCCGACGCGCCCCTCGACGTCATTCTGACCGGCACCGGGATCTCCCGCGCGTTCGGCGGCCTCAAGGCCGTCGACGTCGAGCGGATCGACATCCGCCGCGGTGCGATCACCGCCCTGATCGGCCCGAACGGCGCCGGCAAGACCACCCTGTTCAACCTGCTCACCGGCTTCGACCAGCCGGACAGCGGCGCGTGGACGTTCAACGACCGTCCGTTGGCGAAGGTCCCGGCGTACAAGGTGGCCCGGCTCGGGATGGTCCGCACCTTCCAGCTGACCAAGGTCCTCTCCAAGCTGACCGTGATCGAGAACATGCGCCTCGGTGCCACCGGTCAGCGCGGCGAGAGCTTCTGGGCCGCCCCCTTCCGGCCGCTGTGGTCGGCGCAGGAGGACGAGATCACCGAGCGTGCCGAGCGCCTGCTCGAACGGTTCAAGCTCGACGAGAAGCGCAACGACTTCGCCGGATCGCTCTCCGGCGGTCAGCGCAAGCTGCTCGAGATGGCCCGTGCCCTGATGGTCGACCCCGAACTGGTGATGCTCGACGAGCCGATGGCGGGCGTCAACCCCGCGCTGAAGCAGTCCTTGCTGGTGCACGTGCAGTCGCTTCGCGACGAGGGCCGCACGGTCCTGTTCGTCGAGCACGACATGGACATGGTCCGCGAGATCGCCGACTGGGTGGTCGTGATGGCGCAGGGTCAGATCGTCGCCGAGGGACCGCCCGACCAGGTGATGCGCGAGCAGGCAGTGATCGACGCCTACCTCGGTGCGCACCACGACACCGACCTCACCGAGCTCAACGAGAGCGAGCTCGAGGCCGAGGCCCAAGCCGAACTCGAAGAGGAGGCCGAACGGTGAGCGAGTCCGGCAACGTGACCATGCAGCGTGCAGCCCACGAGGCAGCCGCGGACGGCGCGATCCTGCGTGCGGACAACCTCATCGGCGGCTACATCCCCGGTGTGGACATCCTCAACGGCTCAGACCTCTACTGCCAGCCCGGCGAGCTCGTCGGGATCATCGGACCCAACGGTGCCGGTAAGTCGACCCTGCTCAAGGCGCTTTTCGGCCTGGTGACGGTGCGCACCGGCACGGTCAAGCTCGCCGGCGAGGACATCACCAACCTGCGCGCCGACGAGTTGGTCGCCAAAGGCATCGGTTTCGTCCCGCAGACCGAGAACGTCTTCCCGAGCCTGACCGTCGAGGAGAACCTCGAGATGGGTTGCTACCAGGCCCCCGAGAAGTTCGCGACCCGGTTCGAGTTCGTCACCGACCTTTTCCCGCGGCTGGGGGAGCGCCGCAAACAGCGCGCCGGCTCCCTGTCGGGCGGTGAGCGTCAGATGGTGGCGATGGGACGCGCTCTGATGATGGAGCCGTCCGTGCTTCTCCTCGACGAGCCCTCGGCAGGTCTCTCTCCGGTGCTGCAGGACGAGGTCTTCGTGCAGACCCGGAACATCAACAAGACCGGCGTCTCAGTGGTCATGGTCGAGCAGAACGCACGTCGCTGCCTGCAGATCTGCGACCGCGGTTACGTCCTCGACCACGGCCGCAACGCACACACCGGCACCGGCCGCGAGCTGGCCAACGACCCGAAGGTGATCGAGCTGTACCTCGGCACGCTGGGGCAGTAGTTCTTCGGGGTGGCGGCTTCGGGCCGTGACCGTGGTTGCGCAGGTGGGTCGCTTTCGGACGGCCTCCCCGTCGCCGCTAGCGGCCCGTGTCGACACTCTGCTTGTGTCGCTGCCGCGGCGAGGCTTCGTGTCGCCACGCGTCGCTCTGACGCTTGCCGACGGCGACCCCGCCCGGTGCGACCCGCCTGGCTACGACGAAGCTTCGTGGCCGGGTGGGGGATCGCCGGCTCCGCCGGAGTGAAGCTCTACCGGCAAGCGACTGCCTCCACGGCCCCCGATCGGCAAGGAATGACGAAGGGCCCCGGCCGAAGCCGGGGCCCTTCGCTCGAACTGTCGTACGTGTCGAACTAACCTCAGATGGTCCCGGAGATGTACTCCACGGCCGTGAAGGTGTTGTCCGCCTTGTACTGGTAGATGCCGATCGACGCGGCGGTCGGGCTGCCGGTCTCACCGAGTTCGATGGGTCCGGAGACGCCGTCGTAGTCGATGTCCTCACCGTCGGCCAGCAGGTCGGCGCACGCCTTGAAGTCCGTGCACTTCGTGCCGCCCTTCGTGACGTCGACGATGTTGTCGGCGATGTCGGTGCCGGCGTCGCTCTCGCCCGCGATCGCTGCCAGGGCAGAGACGATCGTGGCGTCGTACGACTCACCCGCGTAGCTGTAGTCGGTCAGCTTCGGGTCGACCTCGAGCAGACGAGCCTTGAAGTCACCCGCAGCCTCGGCACCCGGGATGGTGCCCTTGACCCCGGTCAGCGATCCGGCCGGCAGCGACTTCTTCTCCGCGTTGGCCGGGTCCGCCTTGTAGTCGGCGGTGTTGCCGTCGACGAAGTAGGTCGGAACGTCCTTCGGACCGACCTTCAGCTTGATCAGACCCGGGACGATCGTGGTGGTCTCCTCGAACGCGATCAGCACGACTGCGTCGGGCTTCGAGTCCGCGATGGCCTGGATCTGCGAGTCGTAGCTGGTGGCCTTCTCGCCGTAGAACTCCGTGGTCGCCACGGTGCTACCGCCGGCCTCGAGGCCCTTCTTGACCTCAGCGGCCAGCGTCTCGCCGTACGCGTCCTGGCGGGCCAGGATGGCGACGTTCTTGCGCTGGTCCTTGAGGATCAGGTTCGAGAGCACGGCACCCTGGAGGATGTCCGAAGGAGCGGTCCGGAAGTACAGGTCCGGCTCGGCGTACTTGCCCTCGTCGAAGGTGGTCGAGGTGTTGGCCGGCGAGAACTGCACCACGCCCGCGCTCATGATCTTGTCGATGACAGTCGCGGTCACGCCCGAGGATGCGGCGCCGATGATGACGTCGGCCTTGGCCTTGATCAGCTGGTCGGCCTCGTCCGGCGCGATGCCGGAGTCGGTGTCACCCGAGTCGCCCTTGACGTTGACGACGGGCTTGCCGAGGACGCCGCCAGCCGCGTTGATGTCCTTGACCGCAAGGTCGACACCAGCGAACTCCGGCGGACCGAGGAAGGCCAGGCTGCCGGTCTGCGGAAGCAGACCGCCGAAGGTCAGGACGCCGTCTGCGGTCGACTTGGCCGCGTCGCTGTCGCTGTCTTTGTCGTCGTCGCTGCTGCCGCAGGCGGAGAGTGCCAGCGCACTCACCGCGATCACGGCCGCAAGGCGGTACTTCGTGGTCTTGCGATTCATCGATCCTCCGGTGTTGAAACGATCGCACCGTGGGGGCCCACGGATTGACAAGAAGGTAGTCGCAGGCCGGACGGATGGGGGAGTCGTGGCGCGATGGTTACCTTTTGTAGCCACATCGTTACCTTCGGGCGGATTTCCACGCCCGTACCGGGGAAGGGCGCCGTGACTGTCAGCGCACCACGACGACGAGCTGAGTGAGCAACGGAGCGACCAGCAGCGCCGGCAACAGGTCGCCGACCTTGACCTGCTTGATGTCGAGCAGTCGCAGCGCCACACCCACCAGGAGCAGCCCTCCGGTCGCGGTGAGCGCCGCGAGGTGGGCGTCCGGGAGGAAGTCGCCGACCACGGCGCCGAGGACGGTCAGACCGCCCTGGACGACGACCAGGGTGACCACACTGGCCGCCACACCCCAGCCGAAGGTGGCGGCGAAGGCGATCGCCGCGAACCCGTCGAGGGTCGCCTTGAGCAACAGTTGATCGGCACCGTTGCCGAGACCTTCGTTGATCGAGCCGAGGATGGTCAACGGACCGACGCAGAAGACGAGCGAGGCGGTCACGAAGCCCTCGATGAACCGTGCCCTCGTCTCGTGACCGGCGGCGTCGCCCGGCCGCGCCAGCCGGTGCTGGAGCTTCCCCCCGAGTCCCTCCAGCCGGTCCTCGATCCGGGCGACGGAGCCGGCGATCGCGCCGATCAGCAGGCTCCCCAGCACGATGAGCATCGGAGCCGAGTCGCCGACCGCGTCGGAGAACGCCGAGGAGGTGACCGCGACGGCGGAGGTCCCCGCGATCAGCAGGGTCACCAGGCCGAGGCCGTCGGTGACGACGGTGCGAGTCCGTTCGTGCAGCCGGTGCCCGATCAGGACGCCGATACCGGTGCCCACGAGCACGGTCGCAGCATTCACGACCGTGCCTGTTCCGATCAGCATCCTGGCCCCTTACAGTGTGGAGGAGCAGCAGCGTAGTCTGGCGCCGCCGCCGGGATCGGCGCTCGGGTCCGACTGTCGGGTCACCGCGTACGGGGGTCAAGGAGGCATCGTTGTCGCGTCACACGCTCGAGATCCGGGATGCCCGCCCGGAGGACGCCGGGGCTCTGCTCGGCCTGTGGAACGCCTCGGGTGGCCGGACCGAACAGGCGACCACCCGCCCCGTCGACGAAGCGTTCGCCGCGCTCGCACAAGTGGCTGTCGACCCGGACGAACGGTTCCTGCTGGGGTTCCACGAAGGCGACCTGGTGGCAGCCCTGCACCTGCGTCGCGCCGCGATCAGCCCGTTGCACAGCGACATGGCGATCCACACCTCCTACCTCCTGGTGCTGCCCGACCACCGCAAGCACGGCTTCGCGCGAGCCCTCCTCGACGTCGCCGTCTCCTGGGCCGAGGAGAAGGGCGTCGACAAGGTCTCGGCGATCACCTCGAGCAATTCGCGGGACACCAACCGGTTCCTGGCCAGGCTCGGACTCGCGCCGGTGGCGACGATCCGGATGGCGAACACCGGGCTGTTGCGCCGCAAGCTGGCCCCGGAGGCGATCAGGCCCCTCGACGCGCGTCGCAACCTGGGCCGGGTCCTGGCTCAGCGTCGCTCGATCCAGCGCCGGACACAGGCCCAGGAAACGACCCGGGGAACGACTGAGTGAACGCCTGAGCGTCAGGCGTCCCGGTTCGCGGGCACCAGCGCGCAGGTGATCCGCGAGGTGCAGATCCGCTTGCCGCGCTCGTCGGTGATCACGATCTCGTAGGCCGCGGACGTGCGACCGAGATGGATCGCGGTCGCCGTACCGGTGACGATCCCCGAGGTCGCCGCGCGGTGGTGGGTGGCGTTGATGTCGACCCCGACCGGCACCTTGCCCATCGGCACCGCGTGCATCATCGAGCCCATCGAGCCCAGGCTCTCGGCGAGGACGACCGACGCCCCGCCGTGGAGCAGCCCGAAGGGTTGGGTGTTGCCCTCGACCGGCATGGTGGCGACGACCCGTTCGGCGGTGATCTCGGTGAACTCCACGCCGACCTTCTCGTTGAGGCGCCCCGCGCCCTGCGGCATCCAGGCGACGATCTCCTCGATCGACAGCGTGGTCAGGTCAACGGGCTCCACAGACTCGGTCATGGCTGCATTCTGGCGGACGGTTCAACTGTCCCTGCCGGGGGATAGGGTCACGGCGTGCCAACTGATCGCCCCCGCCTGCTGCTGCTCGACGGTCACTCGCTGGCCTACCGTGCCTTCTTCGCACTCCCGGTCGAGAACTTCTCCACCGTCACCGGTCAACACACCAACGCGGTGTACGGGTTCACCTCGATGCTGGTCAACGTGCTCCGCGACGAGGCGCCGACCCACGTCGCGGTGGCCTTCGACAAGTCGCGCCAGACCTTCCGGCTCGAGGAGTACCCGGAGTACAAGGCCAAGCGCAACAAGACCCCCGACGAGTTCAGCAGCCAATTGTCATTGCTCGAACAGCTGCTGGACACCTTCAAGATCCGGCACCTGAAGGTGACCGGGTTCGAGGCCGACGACATCATCGCGACCCTGACCACGCAGGCGCTGGCGGACGGCTTCGAGGTGCTGATCCTCACCGGCGACCGGGACTCGCTGCAGCTGGTGACCGCGGACTCGACCGTGCTGTACCCGATGCGCGGGGTCTCCGAGCTCGCCCGGATGACCCCGGAGGCGGTGGAGGCGAAGTACGGCGTACCGCCGCACCGTTACCCCGAGCTCGCCGCGCTCGTCGGTGAGGACTCCGACAACCTGCCCGGCATCCCGGGCGTCGGTCCCAAGACGGCCGCCAAGTGGATCGCCACCTTCGACGGGCTGGACAACGTCATCAACCGGGCCGAGGAGGTCTCCGGCAAGGCGGGGGAGAGCCTGCGCGCGCACCTGGACGACGTGATCCGCAACCGGCGGCTCAACGCGCTCGTGCGGGATCTTTCGCTCGATCTCGCCATCGCCGACCTGGGTCGCGACGAGTGGGACCGGCAGGCGGCGCTGGCGCTGCTGGACGAGCTGGAGTTCCGCGGCGAGCTGCGCACCCGGATCCTCGACACCCTGGCGCCCGAGGAGGAGCCGGAGATCGAGGCCGGGTTCGACCTCGCCGGCCGCACCGTCGCTCCCGGTGAGCTGGCCGGCTTCCTCGCCGAGCTCGGCACGGGGCCGGTGGGGCTCTACGTCCGCGGCGGCTGGGGGTCGGGCACCGGACGGGTGGACGGCCTCGGCTTCGCCCAGTCCGACGGTCAGGCGGCGTACGTCGACGTGGCGGCCCTGACGCCGGAGGACGACACCGCGCTGGGCACCTGGCTCGCGGACCCTGATCGGCCCAAGGTGATCCACGACGCCAACGGCCCGCTGCTCGCTCTCGGGGCACACGGCTGGACCGTCGCCGGTCTGGCCACCGACACCGCGATGATGGCCTACCTGGTCGCTCCCGACCAGCGCTCCTACGCACTGGCCGACCTCACCCTGCGTCACCTCAAGCGCGAGCTCAAGCAGGAAACCGGTGACGAACAGGGCTTGCTCTTCGAGGCCGGCGAGGAGATCGGCGAGACCGCGATGCTGCACGCGCGTGCGGTGCTCGACCTGGCCGTCACGCTCCAGACCGAGCTGGCCGATCGCGGCGGCACCCGCCTCCTCGACGAGATCGAGCTTCCGCTGGTCGAGGTGCTCGTCGGGATGGAGCGCGTCGGGATCGCGGTCGACCACGAGTTCCTCACCGGCCTGGAGTCAGAGTTCGCCGATGCCGTACGCGAGGCCGCGGCCGACGCTTACGAGGTGATCGGCAAGGAGATCAACCTGGGTTCGCCCAAGCAGCTCCAGGTCGTGCTCTTCGACGAGCTCGACATGCCGAAGACCAAGCGCACCAAGACCGGCTACACCACCGACGCCGATGCGCTGCAGGACCTGTTCGTGAAGACCGAGCACCCGTTCCTGGCCCACCTGCTGCGTCACCGCGACGTGAGCCGGCTGCGCCAGACCGTCGAGGGCCTGCTCAAGACGATCGCCGAGGACGGCCGGATCCACACCACGTTCAACCAGCTGATCGCCGCCACCGGACGGCTCTCCAGCACCGACCCGAACCTGCAGAACATCCCGGTGCGCACCGAGGAGGGCCGCCGGATCCGGCACGCCTTCGTCGTCGGCACGGGCACCGACGGCACGGCGTACGACGAGCTCCTCACCGCGGACTACAGCCAGATCGAGATGCGGATCATGGCGCACCTCTCCGAGGACGCCGGCCTGATCGAGGCGTTCAACTCGGGCCGCGACTTCCACCAGGTGACCGCCGCCCGCGTCTTCGGGGTCGAGCCGACCGAGGTCAACACCGAGATGCGCGCCAAGATCAAGGCGATGAACTACGGGCTCGCCTACGGGCTCTCGGCGTTCGGCCTCTCCCAGCAGCTGAAGATCGACACCGGCGAGGCCCGCGGGTTGATGGACGAGTACTTCGAGACCTTCGGCGGGATCCGCGACTATCTGGCCGGGGTGGTCGTCGAGGCCCGCCGCACGGGATTCACCGAGACCATCATGGGCCGGCGTCGCTACCTGCCCGACCTGACCAGCGACAACCGGCAGCGCCGTGAGACGGCGGAGCGGATGGCGCTCAACGCACCGATCCAGGGCTCGGCCGCAGACATCATCAAGGTGGCGATGCTCAACGTCGACCGGGCGCTCACCGATGGCGGACTGTCGTCGCGGATGCTGCTGCAGGTGCACGACGAACTCGTCTTCGAGGTCGCCGCCGGCGAACGCGCCGCCCTCGAGGCGCTGGTCCGTGAGCAGATGGCCTCGGCCGCCGACCTGACGGTGCCGCTCGACGTCTCTGTCGGCACCGGCCGCAGCTGGCACGACGCCGCGCACTGACCACCGCGAGGCGCGGAGCCGTCAGCCCTCGCTGGCGCTGTTCGCGTGCACCCGCTCGGGGGCGAGGCTGCGCAGTCGCCACAGGCTGACCGCGAGCAGGACGACGAACAGCACGGCGTCGACGCAGATCACCGTGGTGAGCAGGCCCTCGACAGTGGTGGCCTGGAGCCCGAACGCGATCAGCGCGACGAGGGCGATCCAGAGCAGGATCACCGAGTTGCGCGCCTGGCGGGCGAGCACGCTGTAGACGAGTAGCTGCAGCATCGAGAGCAGCGTCCCGAGGACCGCGAAGGCCCAGAGGATGTCCTGGATGCCGTCGTACTCCGAGCCGCCGACGAAGACCAGCGCGAGCTCGGAGAGCAACCAGGTGCCGAGGGTGACCGCGGTTCCGACCGCGGCGACCAGGCCGAGGCTCGCGAGGAGCACCGAACGCCGGGCGTCCTTCGACCCCATCGACGGGAACGCCAGCACCACCACGAACTGAGGCAGGAAGAGCACGGCCTTGACCATGATCAGGCCGCCTGCGTACAAGCCGGCCTCGTGACTGTCCAGGGCGTTGCGCGCGATCACGATGTCGACGTTGGACAGCATCAGGAACGCGAGCAGCGCCTGGGAGTTGTAGACGGTCTCCCACCACAGGGCGCGCGCCGAGTGATCGTCCGGGACCGCGTCGGCGGGCGCGGGCGGACCGGCGACGAGGGCACGCTCGATGCGCAGTCTGCGCAAGGTGATCGTGCCGACGACGACCGGCGCGAACGCCGCGATCGCCACCCCGAGGACGGCGACCATCTCGTCGGGCCTGATCAGCACGAGGAGAGTGCCGATGACCAGACGGGGAACGCCGGCCGCGATGTACATGAGCGCGAGCGGGGCCCAGCGGCGCTCGCCCTGGAGCACGCCTGCCTGGCTGCCCATCATCGTGGTCGGGACGACGGCGACCGCCAGCAGGATCGCGGTCGCCAGGCTGTCCAGCCGCAGCGCGCGGTCCACCAACGGCGCGAGCACAAGGAAGGTGCCGCCGAGCACCAGCGCCGCGCGCCGGCCGACGAGCAGGATCGCGTCCTCGACCTCGGGCAGGTCGCGCGGTTCACGAGCGATCCGGCGTGCGGCCGTGGCCTGCAGCGCCAGAGCGAGCACGCCGGCGACGAGGAGGACGTTCATCACCGCGGCGAAGGCGCCGTAGTCGCGCGGGCCGAGGAGTCGTGCCGCGACCATGGTGAACACGTACGTCGCGACGTTCATCACGACGATCGCGACAGCGATCGCCGACCCGCCGCGCAACGCCGACGGCTCGGTCGGCGGCTTGCCGTGGTCGCTGCTCACACCGACACCCTAGATTGGGCCGCGTGGCAGTCGCGGACTCAGGGGCGGAACCCGACCCGGCGGTGACGCGTGCGCGCCGGGTGGTCGGGCTGTACGGCGACCCGGACGTCACCTGGAGCATCGTCCTGGCGGTGACGACGGCCGAGCCGCGGAGTGCGGATGCCGCGGCGACAGCGGTCGCCGCCCTGGTCGGAGCCCACCCCCATCTCGGACCGGCGCCGACGCTGACCACCTTCGACGACGGCGCGGAGGCGTCGGTCTGCGCCGAGTTCGCGGACCGGCCGTACGGCGACCACGAGCCGCTGCTCCGGGTGGCGCTCTCGGCGGACGGACGGACGCTGGTCGTCGCCGCGCACCACGGGGCGATGGACGGTCTCGGCCTGCTCGGCGCCGCCGCGGTGATCGGCGGGCGTGACCTGGCGTCGTCGGCACGCGGGATCAGCAGGGACGAGCAGCCCGGCGGGTTCCTGAGCCGTGCGGTGGCCCGTCTCGCGGAGGTCGCACTGCACCCTCCCCGGCGTCTGGCGGTCTCCCGGCCCGGCGACGGCGACCACACGGTCGTCGGTGATCTCCTGCTCGCACGAACCGTCACGGCGGCGCGGCCCGGGAGCGCGGCACTGGTCGCCGGCGTCGTCGACGCGGTGCAGCGGTGGAACGCGGCGCACCCGATCGGGCGCAACGGCGGCAGGGGCGCCCGACTCGTCGTGGCGATGGGTCTGTCGCGGCGGCCGGGGACGCCGTACCCGCCCCCGGACCGGGACACCGCCTACGTGCGGCTGTTCGCCGATCAGGTGCGGACGGCCGAGGACGCGTCGACGCTGATCTCCACGACGCCGCCGGAGCCGGCTTTCCCGGAGACCGACGGAGGCGGGATCGGGCCCCTGGCCGCAAGGCTGCTCGGCAACCGCCTCGGCGCGACCGTGCTGGTGTCGAACCTGGGCGTCGTGGCGGATCCCGGGGTCGTCGCACTCAGGTTCTGGCCGGTGCCGACAGGGCCGCGCGGGTTCGCGGTCGGACTGGCGAGCACGACCGTCGCGACCACGCTCACCGTCCGGCTCCGGTCGCGGTGGTGCACGCCGGTCGTCGCCGAGGAGGTCGCCGACCTGGTTGTGGAGCGCTTCGTCGCTGCGGCGTCCGACGCTCGCTGAACAGTGCCGGGACAGCTCAGTACGGGTCGTAGGGGGAGTCGTGGCCGAACAGTCGCGCGACTCCGCGCAGTCGCAGCCGGAGCAGCACCTTGAGGAAGACGTTCCGCAACCACCAGGGCATCTCGCCGAGGATGCGCAACCGGTCTGCGGTCGTCGGACGGCGGACCCGGAACAGTGCCTGGGAGTCCGAGCGGCGTTCGTAGGCCAGCGTCGAGGAGAACAGGACGTGGCGCAGGATCCCGAGGGTCACGCCGATCGAGGAGAAGCAGTCGTGGATCACCACGCCGGCTCCGGCCGGCAGGTGGACCGCCCAGCGCAGGTCGTCGGAGAGCGTCCAGTAGTCGTGCTTGCCGTCGATGTAGAGCAGGTCGAAACCGCGCGACCACGTCGGCCGGATCCGGGTGCTGTAGTCGGGCACCTGCTCGATCACGTCACCGAGCCCGGCTGCAGCGATGTTGTGCTCGAACTTCTCCCGGGTGGTGAGCCCGCCGAAGAGCTTGCCCTCGACGAACGGGTCCACCGCGATCACGGTCCCTCCGCCGGAGCGCAGCGCCTCGCCGAGGACGACGGTCGAGCGGCCCTGGTGACTGCCGATCTCCAGGACGACTCCGCCGGCGGGCAACGCCCGGGCCTCGTCCCACAGGATCCGCGCCTGGCCCTCCTTGAGCCATCCCGGAATGTCCGACGCGTTGCGCCACGCGATCTCCCAGTCGGGATCGTCGGCAGGCGTCCGGGCGGCGTCGTTCGGCATGCCGAGCATCCTACGGTCGGTCGTGCAGGACACGTCTGACGAGCCAGTTGCCTACTGCGCGCCGCCATGCACCGCACCTGACGACGCTCGTGACGGCAGTGGCTAGCCAGACATGTCCTAGGCTGCCTCGGTGCACCGACTGCGGACCCGCCTGCGGAACTCGCGGCTGCACCTCGCCGTCTGCGCCGTTCTCGTCGGTGTCGCCTTCGCGCAGCGGATCGACGAGACCACCTTCGACACCAAGTTCGACCTGACCGCGGATCCGCTCGCGGCACTGGGCCGGTCCCTGCAGATGTGGGGGACCGAGCAGAACTTCGGCGGCCTGCAGAACCAGGCCTACGGCTACCTGTTCCCGCAGGGCACCTGGTTCGCACTCACCGACCTGGCCGGGACGCCCGACTGGATCGCCCAGCGGCTCTGGTCCGCGGTGGTGCTCCTGATCGCGTACGACGGCGCCCGCCGGCTGGCCCGCGCGATGGGCATCGGCCGCTCCGCCGTCCCGGTCGTCGTCGGTCTCGCCTACGCGACCGCGCCGCGGCTCCTCGGACTCTCGGGGGTGCTCTCCGCGGAGATCCTGCCGAGCGCGGTCCTGCCCTGGGTCTGCCTGCCGTTGGTGCTGGCGCTGAACGGGCGGATGTCTCCCCGCCGCGCCGGTCTCCTGGCCGGCCTGGCCTTCCTCGCGACCGGCGGGGTGAACGCGGTGGAGAACCTGGCGACGCTTCCACTGCCGTTCCTGATCGTCGCCTCCGGGGTCGGGTCCCGCTCCGGCCGCCGGCTGGCCGGCTGGTGGTTGGCCTCGACCGCGGCAGCGGCGTCGTGGTGGATGCTCCCGCTTCTGCTGCTCGGCAAGTACAGCCCGCCGTTCCTCGACTACGTGGAGACCGCGGCGACCACGACCCGGACGAGCGGATGGAGCAACTCCGTGCGCGGGGCCGAGCACTGGCTCAACTACATCGTGATCGGTGGCGAGCCCTGGTGGACCGCTGCGCACTCGCTCTCCACCGACACGGTGCTGGTCCTCTGCGCCGCGGTCCTCGCCGCAGCAGGACTGATCGGTCTGACCCATCGCTCGATGCCGCTGCGGATCCCGCTCGGTCTCTCGGTGCTCGTCGGTCTGGTCTGCCTGACCGTCGGCCACGGCGGTCCGGCCGGGACACCGCTGGCGAGCGTGGTCCGCGACCTGCTCGACGGTCCGCTGGCGCCGTTCCGCAACGTCCACAAGGTCGATCCGCTGATCCGGCTGCCGCTGGCTCTCGGGTTCGGTGTCTTCTGCCTGGTCGTCGCCGAGCACGTCCGCCGTTCGGCCCGCCTGCGCGAGCGCGCCGAGCGCGTGGGTCCGGGACGCCTGCGGCACATCGGGACCGCCGCCGCGGTGCTCGCGCTCCTGGGCGCGGCAGCGCCCGCGTTCGCCGACGAGCTCCGGCACCCGGGCTGGGACCGGGTGCCCGCTGCCTGGGAGCAGGCCACCGCCTGGCTCGACCGGGACGGCCCGGGAACCACGCTGGTGGTGCCGTCGTCCGGCATCGGTCAGCAGACCTGGGGCTGGACCGTCGACGAACCCATCCAGGGGCTGGCGGACGGTGACTGGGCGACGCGCACCCAGGTCCCGCTGGTGCCGCCCCCGACGATCAGGATGCTCGACGGTCTCGACGAACGCCTCGAGGACGGCGGCGGGTCCGAGGGTCTCGCGGGGGCGCTGGCAGCCGCCGGAATCACCCGGGTGCTCCTGCGCAACGACCTCGACACCACCGGTGGCGACGTCGCCGACGCGGCGCGGGTGGCCGCTGCGCTGACGGAGAGTCCGGGCTTCCGCAAGGTGCGCAGCTTCGGACGCTCGGGCGTCGCCGACGTGCCGATGATCGAGATCTTCCGCGTCGAGGCGGCCACGACGACGCCGACGCTCGCGCCGGACGGGCACGGCCTGCCGCTGCTCACCGGCGGACCCGAGGATGTGATCACCGCCCGGGACGCCGGCCTGATCGGGGCGCAGCAGCACGTCCGCGTCGGTGTCGGCGAGGACGAGGCGCCGGCGATCGTGAGCGACGGGTACCGCCGCGTCGAGCGTCAGTACGGGCGGCTGCACGGCGCGATCAGCCAGGTGATGACTGCCGAGGAGAAGACCCGGCTCAGCCGGCGGGTCACTGACTACCCGGGTGTCCCCGGCGTTCCGCTCGTCGTGGCCGAGTACGACGATCTGTCGGTCGTCACGGCGTCCTCCTCGGCCGGCTACGTGGACGGGTTCGCCCGTACCCGCCCCGAACTCGGACCGGCCTCGGCGGTCGACGGCGACCCGGCCACCTACTGGTCCTCGGCCGAGTACACCAAGCCGGTCGGGCAGTGGGTGCGACTGGACCTGAAGCAGGAGCGCCCGATCGGCGTGGTGACCGTCCGGGCCGTCGTCGATCGCTATCTCGGCGCACCGGTGCGGACGATCACCATCGAGGCCGGCGACCGCAGCCGGCGCCTGGACGTCGATCCCGGGACAGGCGCCGCCAGCACGGACTTCGGAGCGGTCACGTCTGATTCGGTCCGGGTCCGCATCGACGCGGTCGGACCGCTCACCGGCGGCGCGAGGGTCGGCCTGCGCGACATCACGGTCGCCGGTCTCGACCAGCGCCGGACCCTGGTCGTCCCGGACAGCGGCGCCGATGCGAACACGTCGTTCGCGTTCACCGCCGAGCCTCCGCGACGGGCCTGCCTGCGCACCGTGCTCGGCCCGATCTGTGACATCGGCGAGGCCAGGCCGGGAGCGGAACAGGGGCGGATGAGCCGTCGGTTCACGCTGCACGGTTACGGCGCCTGGTCGTTCTCCGGCCAGGTCGTCGCGCTGCCGTCGCCGGCGGCGGCCCGGGCTCTGGAACCTCTGGGTGACGCGGTCACCGCCCGCAGCGACAGCGTGCTGGGCGACGATCCTGCTGTCTCCGCGATGTTCGCGGTGGACGGTCGCGCGGACACCTCCTGGCTGGCGCAGGCCGGCGACCTGGATCCGGTCGTCACGTTGTCGTGGAAGGAACCGCGCCGGATCAGCCGCCTCACCGTCCGACCTTCCTTGGTCGCGGCGGCGACGCCGTACCTGGCCGAGATCCAGGGCGCCGACGGAGATCGGCGCACCGTCGAGGTCGGCTCCGGTGAGCTCGGCTACTTCGCCCCGTTCCGCACCGACCGGTTGACCATCACCTTCCGTGCCCGCCCCGAGGCCAGTGGTGTGAGCGGCACGAAACCTGTCGGCGTCGCGGCGATCGACATCGCCGGGATCGAGGACCTGGTCCACCCGGTCGCCACGAACTGGTCCTTCGCAGGACTCTGCGGCCTCGGACCCGCGGTCACGATCGACGGTACGTCGTACCGGACCCAGGTGCGCGGCACGCTGGGGGACATCGTCGACGCCCGTCCGCTGCAGTGGACGATCTGCGGCAAGGACGCGGAGGTCACCCTGCCGGCGGGGATCCACCGCCTGGAGGCGGTGGCCACGGACACGTTCACCCCCACCCGGCTGGTGCTGAGGTCCGCAGCAGCCGCGGCGTCCGACACGGACCAACCCTCGGCCGGCAGGACCGTATCGGCGACGGTCCGGTCCGACGAGATGCGGTTCAAGGTGGGCAGTGGCGATCGGGCCGTCCTGGTCCTCGGGCAGAACGAGAACCTCGGCTGGGAGGCGACGCTGGACGGCAAGGACCTCAGCTCGCAGATCGTCGACGGATGGCAGCAGGGGTTCGTGATCCCGGCCGGTGACGGGGGAGAGGTCGTCGTTCGCTATGCGCCGTCTCCGGTCTACCGGGCAGCGCTCGGCGCCGGCGCGCTCGCCGCGTTGCTGCTCGTGGTCCTGCTGCTGTTCGACCTGGTCCGACCCGCTCCGGTCTCCGGGTCCGCGGGCCGGCGAGCCGCGACCGCGCAGCTCCCGCGCACACCGTCGAACCGACTGGCCGCACTCGCGCTGGTGGTCGGGCTGGCGCTCGGCACCGTGCTCGGCGGCCCGGTCTTCGGTTGCGCACTGGCAGCGGGTGTCCTCGGCGGCAGGTTCGTCGCCCGGCCGGTGATCGTCGCGGTCGGTGCCGGCCTGGTGGCGGCCTCCGGCGTCGTCGCCGTCGTCGGCGGGGGTCTGGGGACCGGCGAGCCCACCGGGGTCGCCGACGTCTGTGCGGCGCTCGGCGTCGGGATCCTGGCGGCGACGCTGTCGCGGTTCACCAGGCCGGGAGGTCTCGATGGCCACGCGTGAAGCCAGGGCCGACCGGGCCGCGCTCGGAGTGCTCGTGGCGCTCGCCGCGCTGGCGCTGGGCCCCGTCCTCCTCACCCGCGGGGTGGTCCTGTTCGGCGACATGACCTTCGTGCCGCGGCAGCCGTGGAAGTCGGCGTGGCTCGGACTGGACGGCTCGGTGCCACGCGCGGTCCCGGCGGACGCGGTCGTCTCCGTCCTCACCCAGGTGCTGGCCGGAGACCTGGTGCAGAAGGCGATCCTCTTCGCGGTCCTCCTGCTGGCCGGCCTGGGCATGACCCGGCTCGTGGTGACCATGGCCCCCGAGGTCGGACGGATCGCCGGCCTGGCCGGCGCCACGCTCTACCTCTGGAACCCGTACGTCCACGAGCGGCTCGCGATCGGCCACTGGGGGCTCCTCCTCGGCTACGCCGCCCTGCCGTGGGTCGCTGCGGCAGCCGCCGGTCTCCGGGCGGGGCGACCCGGGTCGTGGGCCCGTTTGGCCTGCTGGCTCGGCGTGGCAGCCATCGGCAGCCCGACGGGTGGCCTGCTGGCCGCCGTCGTCGCCCTGGCGCTGTGCCTCGGCCGCCGTCCGGCCCCGGCGCTCGTCGCGAGTGCGACGGCTCTCGCGGTCAACCTGCCCTGGCTCGTGCCCGGCGTGCTCGCCTCCGGCATCGGCACCGACCCTGCAGGTGTCCGTGCGTTCGCAGCCAGCTCGGACACCCCTCTCGGGGTGATCGGGAGCCTGGCGACGTTCGGCGGGATCTGGAAGCAGAGCGTCGTGGCGAGCGAACGGGACGCGTGGCTGCTGGTGCTGCTGTCCTTGGCGGCGACGATCGCCGGCCTCGCCGCGCTGATCGCCCGGGCCCGCCTCCGCGACGAGCACCGGCACGCCCGACGACCAGGCCCGACACCCGATGTCGCCCGGCGCCTCCTGGTCCTCGCCGCGCTCGGGTTCGCGCTCGCCCTGCTCCCGGCCACCGGTTCCGGTGCGTCGCTCGTGGAGCACCTCGTCGACCAGGTCCCCGGTGCCGGCCTGCTCCGCGACTCCCAGAAGTGGGTGGCACTGTTCGCACTTCCCGCCTGCTTCGGACTCGCGGTCGCCGTGGACCAGCTGGTCCGTCGCGCCGTGCGTCGTGGATTCAGCGGGCGGTTCGTCGGTGTCGCGCTGGTGCTCGCGCCGCTGGTGCTTCTGCCGAGCATGGCCTGGGGACTCGCGGGCCGACTCGAACCGGTCCGGATCCCCACGGACTGGGAGGCCGCGTCCCGGGTCCTCGCGGACCAGTCGCCCGACCAGCGGCGCACCCTGGTGCTTCCGTTCTCGACCTATCAGCGCTTCAGCTGGAACGACGACAGGGCAGCGCTCGATCCTGCGATCCGCTACTTCCCTGGGCAGGTCGTCACCAACGACCGACTCGTCCTGAGCGGCACGGTCGCCGTCGGAGGGGACAGCCCCGCCTCGGCGAGGATCGCGACCGCCCTGGCGACCGGGCGCCCGCTGGGCCCGGTCCTCAACGAGGAGGGGATCCGCTTCGTCCTCCTCGAGCGCACCGCGGCCGGCGCGGAGGAGGAACTCGTCCCGGACGGGCGGGTGCTGCACGACGGCCCCGAGATCCTGCTCGTCGATGTCGGCGGGCTGGCCCGGATCGAGGAGTCCGAGCATCCGTGGTTGATCGTCGCGGCCGATCTTGCCGCTCTCGCAGTCCTGCTGGGAGCGGGGACGTTCCTCGCAGTTCGCAGGTATGTGCGCAAACCGGGCGTTATCGGGTAACCTTGCCTGAGGGAGAACGTTCTACGAACTGAGGGATAACCATGTCGATCTTCGGAATCGGTGCTGCAGCCAGTGGGGGCGCGGCGACTGTGGGTGCGATCAGCGTCGCTGGTGTCGCCGGTGCAGTGGCTGCGGGCGCGTTCGCGGTTGCGACCACGCACGTGGCGGCCAACGTCACCCAGCCCGACGCCACCCGCGCCAACGTGAGCAGCAACGTCAACGCTC
This sequence comes from Marmoricola sp., assembly GCA_036676945.1. Lineage (GTDB taxonomy): Bacteria > Actinomycetota > Actinomycetes > Propionibacteriales > Nocardioidaceae > Marmoricola. The sequence continues at coordinate 33,483 of JAKFBZ010000122.1, read as the reverse complement.
CGACGTACGCGGACTGACCCAGGTCACCCGGACAACGAAGAACCGCCGCGCCTCCAGTCGGAGGCGCGGCGGTTCTTTTCGTTCGCAGGGCTCGTCGGTCTAGGACGCGTCCAGGGCCCGCATCGCGGTGTCCGCAGCCGCTTCCCAGGTGAACTCGCCGGACCGGACGAAGGCCTTGTTGCCCATGTCGTCGCGCAGCAGCGGGTCGCGCAGCAACTGTCCGATCCGCACGGTCAGGTCCGGCTCGTCGCCGGCCAGGAGCCCGGTCACGCCGTCCAGGATGGCTTCGGCCACGCCACCGGCACTCGCGTAGGCGACCGAGGGCGTACCGGTCCGGCCGGCCTCGACGATCGAGAGACCCCAGCCCTCCTTGACCGACGGCAGCACGTGCACCCAGGCTCGGGCGAGCTCGTTGAACTTGGTGGCTTCGTCGACGAAGCCGAAGAACTCGACCCGGTCGTCGAGCCCGAGCTCGGTGGTGATCCTGCGCAGATCATCGCCCCACCAGCCGTCGCCGAGGACCCGCAGGGTCACGTCGGGGAACTCCTCGGCGAGTGCGGGCAGCGCCCGGATCGCGTGCTCGATCTGCTTGTGCGGCACGAGGCGGCTGAGGACGACCAGGCTGGGCTCGTCGTAGCGGTCACCGCTCTCGTAGAGCGGGACCGGGGGCAGGCCGTTGTACGCGAGCTCGATGTCGGCGGCGCGCACGCCCAGCTCGACGAGCTCGCGACGGGTGACGTCCGAAACAGCCAGGTAGCGGCACCCGCGGTTGGCGCGGACGGCGACCCGGGACTCCAGGAACCAGCCGACCTTGGCGAGCACGGGCCCGACCACGGTCCACTGCTCCCGGTGCACGTGGTGGACCAGGACGACGACCGGGGCGCCGGAGAGCCGGGACGCGAGGAACGGCATCCCGTTCTGGACCTCGAGCACCGCGTCCACCGGGCCCAGGACGTGGTGCACCCGGCCTCCGAGTAGGGCGGCGATCCGACTGCCCAGACGCTGTCCGAGGAGCAGCCAGGCCGTCCACAGGTAGACGGTGATGTGGCCGCCGCGCCGGATGAACCGGATGCCGTCGACGACCTCGTCGGCGGGCGCACCCGGGTAGGCGGCAGTGACCCAGGTGACCTGCCGGCCTGCATCGCGCATCTGGCGCGCGACCTGGTGGACGTAGAGCTCGGACCCCCCACCTTCGGGGTGCCACGGATCACGCCAATTCAGGACAACCACCCGCAAATTGCTCTGCGTTCGGGCAGCCTGATGTGAATTCCTCCCAGAGGACCGCACTGTGGTTCTCCCTCCCCGGTGCGAGCCGAATGAGCCAACGGTAACATTTGTCAGTGACTTATGCCCGTTTGTTCCGAAGTGCCGGTCTGGTCCGGTCTATGCGTTTGTTCCGGTCCTTCCTGACCGAGCAGACCGATCCGGACGGCTTCTACGGGCTGATCGCGGAGGACGCGGCGGACCTGGTCGCCGAGCACGTCGACCTCGCCGGCCTCGAGGTCGCGGACTTCGGTGGCGGGCCGGGCTTCTATTCCCAGGCGTTCCGTCAGCGGGGAGCGCGGACCGTCCTGGTCGATGCGGACCTGGACGAGATCCAGTTGCACGGTCGGCGTACGCCGGGATCGGTGGTCGGCCTGGCCGAGCAGGCACCGTTGCGCGACGGGGCGGTGGACGTCGCCTTCTCCTCGAACCTTCTCGAACACGTCGCGGACCTCGGTGGCACCTGCGACGAGATCGTCCGCGTGGTGCGCCCCGGGGGGATCGCGGTGCTCTCGTACACGATCTGGCTGGGTCCCTGGGGCGGGCACGAGACCTCCCCCTGGCACCTGCTCGGCGGGCGCCGGGCGGCCAGGCGGTACGAGCGCAAGCACGGGCGCCCGCCGAAGAACCGGTTCGGAGAGACGATGTTCCCGGCCTCGGTCGCCGACGGCCTGGCCTGGCTCCGCAGCAGGCCCGACCTGGAGGTCCTCGATCTGCGGCCGCGCTACCTGCCGCGCTGGTCCGCGCCGTTGCTCCGGATCCCGTTCCTGCGCGAGTTCCTCACCTGGAACCTGTGGATCGTCGTGCGCACGCCGCAGACGTGACCTCCGCCCGGTCTAGGCCGGTCTAGGGGACTCTCGGCACATTGGTCTCGTTTCAGTCACTGCGCCCCGAGATGTGACGTTTCGCCCACATTTCCTGATAATGTCTTCTTGCGCACACGGGATGGGAGCCCGCGGCGCTTTCAAGTGGGAGGGAGCGCTTCAATGCGCAAATTGAGTCTTGCCCTGATCGCGATCGGGGTTTTCCTGATCGTGCTGGGCCCGATGGTCCGTTTCTACGCGTACCCGCGCCTGGCGGTCGCACCCGCCAACCAGCGCAGTGTGACGACGTTGGTCGGACCTGACGCGACGATCTTCGACATCGCGACGCTGCAGGAGATCACCACCGATCTGACCACCAAGGTCAACACGGCCGGTGACGCCAGCACGCCCGAGAAGAGCGAAGGCGACGTCACCTACGTGAACTCGACCTCGACCACCTCGCCCAACCCGGAGGGCGGCGAGCCGATCATGCGCTCCCGCGACGTCGAGCGGATGACCTTCGACGCACACACCGGTGAGGCCAACCCGAACTGCTGCGGCGACTTCATCTCCGACACCGAAGGCGTCGAGACCCCGGTCTCGCACACCGGCCTGGTCGCGAAGTTCCCGTTCCAGACCGAGAAGAAGACCTACCCGTTCTGGGACAGCACGCTCCGCAAGGACGCGCCGATCATGTACATGGGCACCGGCCAGGTCGAGGGCGTCGACGTCTACAAGTTCAGCCAGACGATCGCCCCGGTGCAGTACGACTCGATGGACGTGCCGCTGAGCCTGCTCGGGCTCGAGGGCGACGAGACCGTCGCCGCTGAGCGGATGTACTCCAACACCCGGACCCTGTGGGTCGAGCCGGAGACCGGCGTCATCCTCAAGCGCTCCGAGGCCGTGCGCGAGACCCTGGACTACGAGGGCGAGTCGCGGGTCACGCTGACCGAGGTGACCACCGGCTACGACGACAAGACGGTGAAGAAGAACGCCGACGAGTACGGCTCGCAGGCGACGATGCTGAAGCTGGTCCGCTCGACCCTGCCGGCGGTCGCATTCGTGCTGGGTCTGATCTCGCTGATCGCCGGTCTGGTGATCGGCCGTCGCCGCGACGACGAAGACGGCTCCAGCTCGCACGAGCACGCGGGCACGAAGGCCAACGCGCACGCCTGAGTTCCGCAGCAGCAACAGTCTCTACGTCGTCGATCTCAGCCGAGATCGGCGACGTAGAGCGCTGTTCCGGGGGTGAGCAGTCCGCGGGTGCGGCTCCAGCCGCCCCAGACACGATCGTGGTCGGCGGGCCATTCCGGCTCGACCAGGTCCACGAGCCGGTAGCCCGCAGCAGCCAGGGCGCGCACCCAGTCGCCGAGGGTGCGGTGGTGTTCGACGTACGACGTCTCGCCGGTCTCGTCGTCGATCTCGACGTACGGCGTCCGGTCCCAATAGGACTGGCTGGCGATCAAGCCGCCGGGGCCGGGATCGTCGGGGAACATCCACCGGGTCGGGTGCGTCACGGAGAAGGCGAGCCGGGCACCGGGCCGGCTGACCCGGGCGATCTCGCGCACCAGGGCCTCCGCGTCGGCGATGAACTGGAGCGCGCCGAACGCCGAGAAGACGACGTCGAAGCTGTCGTCGGCGAAGGGCAGTGCGGCCGCCCCCGCGCAGACCGCGGGCACCGTCGTGCCGTGGTCGTCGTCGATCCGCCGGCTGTGCTGCAGCTGGCGCATCGAGACGTCCAGGGCGATCGGGCGGCCGCCGTGGCGCAGCACCCAGCGGGAGCACTGTCCGGCGCCGGAGCCGAGCTCGAGGACGGTCCTGCCGGCGACCGGCCCGAGCGCGCCGATCACGTCCTCGCGGACCCCCTCCGGCCCCCACAGGAAGCCGTCGTCGCCGAGGAACTCGCCGTGCGTCGACTGGTACTCGTCGGCGTACCGGTCCCAGTCGGCTCGGTTGGCCGACAGGGACGTCGGCTCGTCGACGGGCCTGCGTTCGACGCGTACCGGGCGGTGACCCGGATCGGGCCCAGGATCGGGCCCAGGATTCGACTCCGGATCCGACTCAGGATTGGCCCCGGGGGAGGGCTCGATGGACATGGGTCGATGATCGCACCCCGGGGGGTGTCCGGGCGCCGTGGGGAGCGCGGTCCTCAGTTGGACGTAACCGGGAAGAACGCCGTACTCTTGTGGGTGCGCCAGAGGTCTGCCTGAGTCTCAAAGGAGCAGTCTCTCGCTCGCTGTCGGCCCGTAGGGGTCGGACGAACATTCGTGATGGTGGCTGAACATTGCCGCTTGACGGCGGAGGGCCTCTGCGCGTGCCCAAACGACATCTGTCCACTCCAAGGAATTCATTCCCCTATGACCATCACTCCGATCCTCTCCGACGCGCCGCAGGTCGCCATCAACGACATCGGCTCGGAGGAGGACTTCCTCGCCGCCATCGACGCGACGATCAAGTACTTCAACGACGGCGACATCGTCGAAGGCACCATCGTCAAGGTCGACCGCGACGAGGTCCTGCTCGACATCGGTTACAAGACCGAGGGTGTCATCCCCTCCCGCGAACTTTCGATCAAGCACGACGTCGACCCGAACGACGTCGTCGAGGTCGGTGACAAGGTCGAGGCCCTGGTTCTCCAGAAGGAGGACAAGGAAGGCCGTCTGATCCTGTCCAAGAAGCGCGCCCAGTACGAGCGCGCCTGGGGCACCATCGAGCAGGTCAAGGAAGAGGACGGCGTCGTCACCGGCACCGTCATCGAGGTGGTCAAGGGCGGCCTGATCCTCGACATCGGTCTGCGGGGCTTCCTGCCCGCGTCCCTGGTCGAGATGCGTCGGGTCCGCGACCTCCAGCCGTACGTCGGCAAGGAGCTCGAGGCCAAGATCATCGAGCTGGACAAGAACCGCAACAACGTCGTGCTCTCCCGCCGCGCGTGGCTCGAGCAGACCCAGTCCGAGGTTCGCCACGGCTTCCTGACCCAGCTCCAGAAGGGCCAGATCCGCAAGGGCGTCGTCTCCTCGATCGTCAACTTCGGTGCGTTCGTGGACCTCGGCGGCGTCGACGGTCTCGTCCACGTCTCGGAGCTGTCCTGGAAGCACATCGACCACCCGTCCGAGGTCGTCACCGTCGGTGACGAGGTCACCGTCGAGGTGCTCGACGTCGACATGGAGCGCGAGCGCGTGTCGCTGTCGCTCAAGGCGACGCAGGAAGACCCGTGGCAGCACTTCGCCCGGACCCACCAGATCGGCCAGATCGTGCCCGGCAAGGTCACCAAGCTGGTTCCGTTCGGTTCGTTCGTCCGCGTCGAAGAGGGCATCGAGGGTCTGGTTCACATCTCCGAGCTGGCCGAGCGCCACGTGGAGATCCCGGAGCAGGTCGTCCAGGTCAACGACGACGTCATGGTCAAGATCATCGACATCGACCTCGAGCGTCGCCGGATCTCGCTCTCGCTGAAGCAGGCGAACGAGACCGCCACCGCTGCGGAGGCCGAGGAGTTCGACCCGACCCTGTACGGCATGACCGCGACCTACGACGAGGCCGGCAACTACATCTACCCGGAGGGCTTCGACCCCGACACGGGCGAGTGGCTCGAGGGCTACGACGACCAGCGCAAGCTCTGGGAGGACCAGTACGCCAAGGCGCACGCTCGCTGGGAGGCGCACGTCAAGCAGCAGGCCGAGGCGAAGGTTGCCGAGGCCGAGGCCGGCGAGGCGACGTCGTACTCGAGCGAGGCCGGCACCGAGGGCGAGGTCGCCGAGGGCGGCTCGCTCGCCTCGGACGAGGCGCTGCAGGCGCTGCGCGAGAAGCTCACCGGCGGCGCCTGAGTCACAGGGATCCGTTCCTGGGCTCACGCACCGGAAACTCACCACGAAGGACGTCCACCGCAAGGTGGGCGTCCTTCGTCGTTCTCGCGTCGTTCGTCGCTCCGACCGAATTCCGGAACCGGGCTGTCTCGGTGGTCCATACAGTTCCCGGGCACGCCCCGGCATGCCCCGGCGAATGTGCCTAGGATGCGGCGGTGGGTTACGGACGCGAGATCCGGCGCGCCCTGATCGGGTGCCTCGTCGGCGCGATGATGATCGCTGTCCTCGCGACCGCGCGCGCGGCCGCGACCGAGACGTGCGACAACGCACCGCTCCCCGGGGCGCCGACGATCACCGTTCTGGTCTTCGGCGATTCGCTCACGATCAGCTCGGCCGGTGACTGGACCTGGCGCTACCGGTACTGGAAGCAGCAGCGCGACGCCGGGGTGAACGTCCGCTTCGTCGGGCCGATCGACGGGTTGATGGGGACGCTGGACCACCCGGTGGCGAACAACGACAAGTACGCAGACCCGTGCTTCCGCGAACGCTCGCACTGGGCCGTCGGCGGCAAGAAGCTCGCCGACACGATGGCACCCCCGTGGTGGCTGGTGGACACGCCGGACGCACCGTCCGAGGTCGCCTGGGCGGTCGCCAACTACCAGCCCGACGTGGTCGTCGAGTTCATGGGCGGCAACGACCTCGGGAAGGCGCCGGTCGCCACCCCCGACCAGGTGATCGGTCGGGCGAAGACCTTCCTCGCCGAGGTCCGCAAGGGCAACCCGAACACCGAGGTGGCGATGGCGACCACGACCAGCAACCTCTCCGCAGAGGCCGCGGTCTACAACACCAAGCTGAAGGCGCAGGCGCCGACCTGGTCGACGACCGAGTCGAAGGTCGGCGTGATCGACGTGATGAACGACTGGCTCGGCACCCAGGACACCTGGGACGGCTATCACGGCAACGCGATCGGCGAGATGCACCTGGCCTGGTCGATCGGTGACGGACTCAACGCGATGGGCTTCGGCGCCAAGCCGCCCCGTCCGATCCCGGACGTCCCGCTCGGGCCGCGGGTTCCGCCCACGCTGGCGGTCGCCGGGACGACGGCCAGCAGCGTGACCCTGAGCTGGAGCTCGCCGATCGGGGCGGACCAGGAACTCGTCTGGGTCCGCGACCTCACCGCCGGAACGCCCTGGACGAAGGTGACCACGGTGTCGTTGTCGGCTGGGGTCACCCTGACCGGGCTCGCCCCGCACCGCTACGACTTCCGCATCCAGGCGGCGAAGGGCTCGGCCGTGGCGGAGGACCTGTACTCGCCGACGGTCTCGGTGAACCTCACCAGCGGTACGCCGACCCCGACACCGACACCGACCCCCACGCCGACACCGACACCGACCCCCACGCCGACACCGACACCGACCCCCACGCCGACCCCGACACCGACACCGACCCCGACACCGACCCCGACACCGACCCCCACGCCGACACCGACACCGACCCCGACACCGACACCGACCCCGACACCGACCCCCACGCCGACACCGACACCCACGCCGACCGTCACGGCAGTGCCGACGGTCCCGGTCACTCTCGGGCGGGTGGCCGCACCGAACGCGGTCCCGAACTATCACTCGACGGTGCTCTTCTGGGGCGCCGTGGAGGGTGCCGAGCAGTACCGGGTGCGGTGGCGTCCCGTCGGCTCGACGGTCTGGACGGTCCGCCGGACCACCGGGACGGCGTACTCGGCGACCGGACTGATCGCCGGCATCGGCTACGCGTTCCGGGTGGCGGCGATCAGGGCGGGTTCGCTCGGCCCGGAGAGTCCCGAGGTCGTCAGAGTGCCGACCGGGACCGTGAACCCGGCGCCCGCGCCGCCGCGGTTGTCGGTCGTGACCGGTCACCGGCTCCGGGCCCAGTGGAACGCCGCGGTCGATGCGACCCGCTACGAGGTTCTGATCCGCCCGGTCGGTGGCCGGTGGCGGACCCTGGGTTGGTCGACGAGCACTCGCATCACGAGCACCCGCCTGGTGATCGGTCGTGCCTACGCGGTCCGGGTGCGCCCCTGGGACCAGTACGTCGAGGGGCGCACGTCCGGGGGTACCCGGATCCGGATGCGCTGAGGGATTTGGGTCAGACGCGTTCGAGGGGCTCGTGGCGCTGGAAAGCGTCAGCCCGGTGGGAGCGCGGCGGGGGACGGTGACCGTAGCCGTCCTGCAGGACGGTCCGGACCATCATGGTGACGGAGGCGATGGTTGCCAGTGCGAGGAGGATGAGGATCGATGTCATGGCAGTAATCTTGCGCTAATCCAGTTCCTGCCAACAGTGGCAGGAAAGACATTGGCCCTCGATTTTCTGCCAGTTTCGTGCAACGCTGTTCTGGTGCTGTCCAACGTTGCTGTGATCGCCCTCGACGGAGTGGCCCCGTTCGAGCTCGGAGTCCTCTGCGAGGCCTGGGGTGTCGACCGCTCGGCCCACGGCGTACCGGCCGTCGACTTCGCGGTGTGCACGGCGAAACCGGGCCTGGTCACCACCAGCATGGGCTTCGGCTTGCAGGTCGAGCACGACCTGGGCCGGGCCGCAGAGGCCGACCTGGTCTGCATCCCGGCACTCCAGCGCGACGCTGAAGTCCCGCAGGCCGCTCTCGAGGTGCTTCGCGCCACCGTCGAGCGTGGCGCGCGGGTGCTCTCGGTGTGCTCGGGCGCGTTCCTGCTCGGGGAGGCCGGCCTGCTCGACGGACGTGGCTGCACGACGCACTGGATGTACACCGACGAACTGCAGACCCGGTTCCCGCTGGCCCGCGTCGTCCCGGAGGTGCTGTACGTCGACGAGGACCCGGTGATCACCTCCGCCGGGTCGGCTGCCGGCCTGGACGCCTGCCTCTACCTGTGGCGCAAGGAGTACGGCGGGAAGGTCGCCTCGACCGTCGCCCGCCGGATGGTGGTGCCGCCACAGCGGGAGGGCGGTCAGGCGCAGTACATCACCCGCGCCGTGCCCGACTGCACCGCCGAGACACTGGGACCGCTGCTCACCTGGATCGTCGAGAACCTGGGGGAGGACCTCGGTGTCGAGGAGCTCGCCAAGCGTGCGCACATGTCGCCGCGCACCTTCGCGCGCCGGTTCCGTGCCGAGACCGGCGCGACCCCGCACGCCTGGGTGACCAACCAGCGGGTGATCGCCGCCGAGGAGCTGCTCGAGTCCAGCGACTCCTCGATCGAATGGATCGCCGTCGAGGTCGGCTTCGGCAACGCGGCCACGATGCGACAGCACTTCGGCCGGGTGCGCGGGATCAGCCCCCAGGGCTACCGCCAGTCGTTCAGCTGCTCGGACGAACGTCCGGCCTGATCCCGGCGAGCGTCCGGCGCAGGATCTTCCCGGTCAGGGTCCGGGGGATCGCGTCGATCCGGACGTACTCCTTGGGCCGCTTCGGTGGTGAGAGCCGCTCCCGGGCCCAGTCCTGGAGATCGGCAGGCGCGGCGGTGCCGACGTACGCCGCGCACACGCGCTGGCCCCAGGTGTCGTCGTCGGCCGCGTAGACGGCCACGTCGTCGACCCCGGGATGGTCGCCCAGGGCGTTCTCCACCTCGGCCGGATACACATTGACCCCGCCGCTGATGATCAGGTCCTCCCGCCGTCCGTCGAGGAACACATAGCCGTCCTCGTCGACCCTGCCCAGGTCGCCGACGGTGAACTCCGGCCCGTCCGGTCCCTCCCGCCAGGCGGCGGCCGTCCTGTCCGGGTCGCCGAAGTAGCGGAAGCGGGCGTGGTCGGGGACGGCGCACCAGAGCAGGCCGTCCGGGTCCGCGCGCATCGCGCGTCCGGCCCGGGCCCGGCCGACAGTGCCGGGACGCAGCAACCACTCCTCGCTGCGGCAGGCGGTGAACTGCCCTTCAGTCGCCCCGTAGAACTCCCAGGTGGACCCGGGCGGGAAAGCCTCGATCAGGCGGTGCTTGAGGTGGTCCGGGCACGGAGCGCCGGCGTGCGCCACCAGGCGGAACGATGAGAGGTCCGGGCGACCGCCGGGATGGGCGTCCCAGTGCGCGAACAGCCGCTGGAGATGGGCGGGGACGCAGAACATCGTCGTCGGTCCCTCGGTGTCGATCGCGGTCGTGACCGTCGCCGGGTCGAACGGGCCCGGAGCCACGATCCTGCCACCGGCCAGCAGCGTCCCGATCGCGAAACGCAGCGGGGCCGAGTGGTAGAGCGGACTCAGCACCAGGTTCACGTCGTCGGCGCCGAAGCCCCAGAGCATGCGTTCCTCGGCCAGCAGCGCTCGGGCATGTTCGGCGGACAGGACGCCGCTGTCGACGCCCTTCGGGGTGCCGGTGGTGCCGCTGGTGACGTGCATCGGCCGGGCCAGCGGCAGGTCTCCCGGCGCCCAGCCGGTGTGCAGGGCGGCCAGCGCAGCCGCGTCGGTGACGACCAGCGCCGGGTCGAGGTCGGTGAGGATCCGGTCACGCTCGTACGACGTGAGCCGCGGGTCGAGCGGGATCGGGACGATGCCGCGCACGAGCAGCGAGATCACCGCGTCGACGTACGCCGGTGAGCCCTCGACCAGCAGGGCGACCCGATCGCCGGCGACGAGCGAGGTCGTCGGATCCGCAGCCATGCGCCGATCCTGTCAGGTCTCTCGGCGGCCGGTGGCGGCACGCTGCGATACTCGCTCCCGTGACCAATGCGAAAGATTCCGGGAGCGAAACGGCCGGCCACAAGCGGGTGGGCCTCACCGGCGGGATCGCGTCGGGCAAGAGCACGGTCTCCGGGTTCCTGCGCGAGCTCGGTGCCGTGATCATCGACGCGGACGCATTGGCGCGCGAGGTGGTCGAGAAGGGCACGCCGGGTCTCGATGCCGTCGTGGCGGCCTTCGGGACCGAGCTGCTCACCGAGGACGGGGACCTGGACCGACCGGCGATGGGCGCACTCGTCTTCGGCGACCCGGATGCGCGCAAGCGACTCGAGGCGATCGTGCATCCGCTGGTCTTCGAACGGATCATCGACCTCGAGACGCACGCCCCCGCAGGGGCGCTGGTCGTGCACGACATCCCGCTGCTCGCCGAGAGCGGCCGTGCAGAGACGTTTGACGCGGTGATCGTGGTGGACGCGCACACCGAGCTGCAGGTCGAGCGGATGATCCGCGACCGCGGCTGGACCCGCGAGGAGGCCGACGCCCGGATGGCGGCGCAGGCGACGCGGCAGGACCGCCTGGCCATCGCGACCTATGTCGTGGAGAACACCGGAACGATCGAAGACCTCCGTCGCCGGGTGACGGAGGTCTTCGAAGAGTTGACCGCCTGAGCGCTGCAGGGCGTTTGGGGGGTCCGTCCCGGCGCCCAGGCGGCCTGGTCGGCGGCCCTGCTCAGGCCGCCAGGTCCGGATCGGCGAGACGACGCAGCTTGGCGATCGCCTCCCGCTCCAGCTGTCGGACCCGCTCGGCCGAGATGCCGTGCTTGGCGCCGATGTCGGCCAGCTTGTGCTGGCGTCCGTCGGTGAGCCCGTAGCGGGATCGGATGATGTCAGCGGACCGTTCGTCGAGGTTCTCGACCAGGGTGTTGAGCCGGTCCTTCGACTCGGTGTCGAGCACGGTGAGATCAGGTCCGGGGGCGCTCTCCTGCGCGATCAGATCGCCCAGTGAGGTGTCGCCGTCGATGTCGATCGGGGTGTCCAGCGACACGTGGTCGCGACCCCAGCCCATCAGGTCGATGACCCGGTCGAAGTCCATGCCGAGCTCGGCGGCGATCTCCTCGGGGTCCGGTTCACGGCCGAACTGACGCTCGAGGGTGCGGCGTGCCGAGGAGACCTGGTTGAGCTCCTCGACCACGTGCACCGGCAGCCGGACGACCCGGGCCTGCTGGGCGATACCGCGCGTGATCGCCTGACGGACCCACCAGGTGGCGTAGGTCGAGAACTTGTAGCCCTTGGCGTAGTCGAACTTCTCGACGGCGCGGATCAGGCCGGTGTTGCCCTCCTGGATCAGGTCGAGCATCGGCATCGCGCTGCGCCCGTACTTCCGGGCGATCGAGACGACCAGGCGGAGGTTCGCGTTGATGAACTGCTGCACCGCGCGCTCGCCCTCGTCGACGAGCCACTCCAGTTCGGCCTGGGTGGCGTAACCGGGGGCGCCGCCCTTGCGACGTCCGACGCGGCCTTCCTCGAGCAGGTGGGCGGCCAGCAGCCCGGCCTCGATGGTCTTGGACAGTTCGACCTCGGTGATGGCGTCGAGCAGCGGTGTGCGGGCGATCTCGTCGAGGTACAGCCCGACGCTGTCGCGGCCCTCGATCTCGCGCTCCATGCGACGTGTGGTCACAGGTGGCCCTCCCTTCCTACCTTCGGAACCAGGTGCAGCGGCTCCAGTTTTTCCAACGCTTCACCGTGGCCGGAGATTCCCGGTCGCGGGCACTGCCTTCGCCATGTACGACGTCCGGGGCGTACCCGAAGTTGCCGGTTCGACGCGTTCTCAGTGACTTCTCAGGACTTCGCGGCACTTCGTGGACGTTCTCCCGGGGAGATTCGGCGCCGACGGCCCGGCAGACTGGTCCCCATGCGGATCGATCTGAACGCGGATCTGGGCGAGGACGTCACCGACGACGCCGCCCTTGTCGAGGTCGTGACCAGTGCCAATGTCGCCTGCGGGTTCCACGCCGGAGGCCCGGCGGTCATGCGTGAGGTCTGTGACCTCGCAGCCGTTCGCGGGGTGGTCGTCGGGGCACAGGTCTCCTACGCCGACCGCGAGGGCTTCGGGCGCCGCCCGATGGATCCGGAGTCGGACCTCCTCACGTCGTGGGTCCTCGAGCAGGTCGGACTCCTCCAGCAGATCGCGGCCGGGGCCGGGACGGAGGTCTCGTACGTGAAGCCGCACGGGGCGCTCTACAACCGCGTCGTCCACGACGTCGACCAGGCGCAGGCGGTGCTGGCCGGGGCGGCGGGGCTGCCGGTCCTCGGCCTGCCGGGCTCGGCGATCCTGGTCCTCGCCGCTGAGCGGGGGACCAGGGCGGTGACCGAGGGGTTCCCGGACCGTGGCTACACGGCCCAGGGGCGCCTGGTGCCGCGTGACCAGCCCGGCGCGCTGGTCGAGGACCCGGACGAGATCACGCGCAACGCGGTCGCGCTGGCCCGATCGGGGCGGGTCCAGACCGTCTGCGTGCACGGTGACTCCCCAGGAGCGGTGCGGGCCGCCCACCAGGTGGCGGAGGGCCTGCGATCGGCCGGCTTCGAACTGGCGGCTTGGTGCGCCGAGGGCTGAGTTTTCCACCGTTGCCTGTGGATCGACCTGTGGAGATCGCCCCGAAACTGTGGACAGAATGGCCGGATCTGTGGACGGACCTGTGGGTTGGAAAATCCCTCGAAATTTCTTCCGAAAAGGTCTTGCGCAGCCTGGTCGGAGTGACGTAGAAATCTCTCACCGCACCTCGCAAGGGGAGCGGGGATCGGCAGAAGATCGAGGCTCCACCCGGTGAGGAAACTCGCCGGAACACCGCCCGGTGATGGGGATTGGTGGGAGTCACGAGCGACAGTCGGTCTGGTTCGGATCATCACCGCCGGCCACCAGTAGGGCCCGCGAAACTCATACTTTCGCGGGCCCTACGCCTATTCCGATGCATTTTCCTCGACAGGTTCGGACGCCGGCAGAAATGTGCGAAGAATGCATTTCCTATCGACCGTGAGCATGCCGGCCCCGGGATCGTCCGCCCGATCAGCGCGGCTCGGGCCCCGCCTGGGCCACAATGACCGGCATGCAGGTCCGGGTCGTCGGTGATCACGCGGTCCTCGTCGAGTGCGCCGGTCACGACGAGGTCGCCGCGGCGTACTCGTTGCTGATCGAACGCCGGGCCGACCTGGACGCGATCGACATCGTCCCGGCCGCGCGCACCGTCCTGCTGGACGGGCTCCGCGACGCGCGGGCGACGGGCGACCTGCTCCGCGGCTGGCCCGACCCGGCACCTGTCACGGCGATCACCGGCACGGTCGTCGAGGTCCCGGTCACCTACGACGGCGACGACCTCGATGAGGTCGCCCGGCAGTGGGACGTGACGACTGCGGACGTCGTCCGGCTCCACAGCAGTACGACGTTCACGGTCGCGTTCTGCGGCTTCGCACCAGGCTTCGCCTACTGCACCGGTCTCCCGGCCGATCGCGGGGTCGCGCGGCGTGCCGAGCCCCGCACCAGGGTCCCGGCGGGTTCGGTGGCCCTGGCCGGCGAGTACACCGCGGTGTACCCGACGGCCTCGCCCGGAGGGTGGCAGCTGATCGGCAGGACGAAGCTCGAACTGTGGCGGCCCGAACGCGACGACCCGGCTCTGCTGGCGCCCGGGACGACGGTCAGGTTCGTCGATGGCTGAGCCGCGGGTGCTGCGGATCGAGGACGCCGGGATGCTCACCACCGTCCAGGACCTGGGGCGCCCCGGTCACGCACATCTCGGTGTCCCCCGTTCGGGTGCGGTGGACCCCGACGCGCTCCGCCTCGGGAACCGGCTGGTGGGCAACCCCGAATCCGCGGCCGGCCTGGAGACCACGGCGACCGGGGGTGCGTTCGGCTTCGCTCACGCCGTGGCGATCGCGGTCACCGGGGCGCAGTGCGAGGTCCGCGTCGACGGACGGGCGGTCGCCTGGGGAGCGGCGGTCCCGGTCCCGGCCGGCTCCGTGGTCCGGCTCGGTCGTGCGCCCTCCGGGTTGCGCGCCTACCTCACGGTCTCCGGTGGCATCACCGTGCCGCCCGTGCTCGGTTCGCGCGCCACCGACCTCCTCTCCGGGCTCGGCCCGGCGCCGCTCCGCGACGGCGACGAGCTCCCGGTCGGGCCGCCGTTCGGAGAGCCGTCAGGAAGTGAGGCGGTCGGGCGGCCGCGCCCGGGAACGGTCGAGCTGGTCCTCGGACCACGTCATGACTGGTTCACCGAGAGGAGCCTGCGGGCGTTGGACGGTGCGACGTACGAGGTCCTCCCGGCGTCGAACCGGATCGGCGTCCGGCTGGGCGGACCGGCCATCGAATGGCTGCGGCCGGGGGAGGAACTCGCGAGCGAGCCGATGGTGCTGGGTGCTCTCCAGGTTCCTCCGAACGGTCAGCCCGTCGTCTTCCTGCACGATCACCCGACCACCGGCGGATACCCGGTCGTCGCCGTGGTGAGGCCCGACGACCTGGTGGTCTGCGCCCAGGCCGCTCCGGGGGACCGGATCAGGTTCCGGGTTCGCTGATCGGTTCGGCGTACGGCTCCAGCCCGGGGTCGTCGGCGGCGAAGGAGAGCACCCGTCCCGGTGGCGTCTCGGCGGTCTCGAAGCGAACGGTCACCACCCCGCGTCCCGAGCCCCAGACCCAGCCCCTGCCGTGGTCGACGTGGACGACGTCCATGCCCGGCGCCCAGAGCCGACGCCGGCCGAGCGCGTCGAGGACCGTCGCCGTGGCCTCGTCGAGTTCGTCGACGGGCTCGTCGGCCTCGGTGTCCGCGAACAGGTCCTCCTGGATCCAGTCCGCCAGGCCGGAGACCCCGACGCCGAGCAGGCGGACTCCACCGGAGGTGTCGAGCTCGGTCAGCAGGGTGCGAGCCACCCGGGCCACGGTCCGCGTGTCGTCGGTCGGACCAGGCAGGGTCGCCGACCGGGTGTGGGTGGAGAAGTCGTGCAGTCTGACCTTGAGCGTGACGGTGCGCCCGGACAGATGGGCCTTGCGGAGCCGCTCGGCGACCTTGCCGGCCTGACGATCGACCAGTGCACTGAGCAGACGACGGTCCACGTGGTCGGTCTCGTACGTGTCCTCGACGCTGATCGACTTGACCTCGCGCTCAGGGGAGACCGGTCGGTCGTCCTGGGCGCGAGCGAGTCGGTACAGGTTCAGGCCGTGTGCCTTGCCGACGACCCGGGTGAGCTCCTCGGCGCTGATCTCCTCGAGTTCGGCGACGGTGTGCACGCCGATCCGGCGCAAGCTCTCGGCCGTGGCCGGCCCGACCCCGGGGATCACGGTCACCTGCATCGGCCGGAGCAGGTCCTGTTCCATGCCCGGCGCCACCACGACGAGGCCGTCGGGTTTGTCGAGGTCGCTGGCGATCTTCGCGATGAACTTCGAGGACCCGATCCCGACCGATCCGCTGAGCCCGCCGGTCACTTCCTGGACCTGTTCCTTGAGCCGCCGGCCGAACTCGGCGACGCCGGCCACCGAGGTGTCGCCGAGGTCAGCATCCGCGAGATCGACGAACGCCTCGTCCAGGGAGAGCGGCTCGACCAGGGGCGTGTAGGAGCGAAGCAGTGCCATCACCTGGTCGCTGGCCCGGCGGTAGGCGCCGAACCGGCCGGTGAGGAAGGCTGCGTTGGGACACCGACGGCGTGCCTCGGAGGTCGGCATCGCCGAGTGCACCCCGAAGGCACGTGCCTCGTACGACGCGGTGGCGACCACGCCGCGACCACCGACGCCGCCGACGACGACCGGCTTGCCCCGCAAGGACGGCTTGTCGCGCTGCTCGACGGCCGCGAAGAAGGAGTCCAGGTCGACGTGCAGGATCGTCGGCTCGGAGCGCACCTGGGCATCGTACGGCGGCTGGAGGCGAACGAAGTGTCCACAGGGTCGCCCGGCCCGGCGCGGTGCACAGCGCCGGGCCGTGAGCACGCATCGAGCGGCCCGATCCGGCCACGGTCGGCGCATGACGTCCTTCATCGCACGCACACCCGTGGACCTGCTCGCCGTCGTTCCCTACGCGATCGGTTTCCATCCCGACGACTCGGTGGTCCTGCTGACCTTCGGTGGTGGCGCAGGTCCGCGTTCGGAGTCGTTCCACGCCCGGGTCGACCTGCCGGTGGTGGCCACGGAGCAGGCGGAGGTCGCCGCGATGCTCGAGGAGGTGGTCCTGCGCCGCCGCTGCCGCCAGGTGGGCCTGCTGCTGTACACCGAGGACGTCGGTGCGGCGCACGCGTTCCACGACCTCCTGGTGCCCCGGCTGCAACGGGCGGGCGTCGAGGTCGTCGACGCCCTGCGGGTCGCCGGGGACCGGTTCCACACCGCCGACGACCCCGACGATCCCGGGACGCCGTACGACCTGACCGCACACCCGTTCACGGCCTCCCAGGTCGTCCAGGGGCGGGTGGCCCACGACAGCCGGGAGGCGCTCGCCGACACGCTCGTCGGGGCCGACGAGGACGACCGGGCGGCGATCTCGGTGGCCGCCGACGCCTTCGCCGACCGACTCCTCGCCATCGGCCTGCGCGCGCCGCGCGGACGGACCGGAGCCCGCCGATCGCTGACGGCCGCTCTGTCGGCGGAGTTGCGCGACCAGGGGCGCTGGCTGCAGCACGAGGTCCGCCGCGCTGTCCGGGATCCCGGCGCGGCACCGCTCCCGGCCTCGGGTCCGACCGCCTCCGACGCAGGACGGCTGCTGGTGCTGGTGGCGCTCGACTCGCTGCGCGAGGTCGTGCTGGCGGAGATGACCCGCGGCACGGCTGCCGGCCATGTCGAACTCTGGCGCCGCCTGTGCAGCCGCGCGCCCCGGGACCTGAGGCCCGCGCCGGCCGCGTTGTGCGCCTTCGCGGCCTGGCTGCACGGGGAGGGAGCGCTCGGCTGGTGCGCCCTGGAGCGCTGTTTCGAGGTCGATCCCGACGATGCGCTCGGCCACCACGTCGCCGCTCTGCTGGAGTCCGCGACGCCGCCTTCGGTGTGGGCGCCGATCCCGCAGCACGCCCTACGGGTGTTCGCTCCCGGCCCGGATGCCACCGAGAAGCTCTCCTCGTCGGGCTGAGAACCCTGTCGGTGTCCGGGTAGTGGCTCTACTGTCGGTCCATGGGTCAGGACGTCGACCAACAAGAGTTCAGCCGAGCGGACCGGACGGCGCACCGGGAGAAGGTGCGCCGTTGTCTCGACGTGTTCGCGCTGATGCTGCGCGAAGCGCAGTTCGACGCCGACGATCCGATGACCGGTCTCGAGATCGAGTTCAACCTCGTCGACGACGACGGGCGCCCGGCCCTGAAGAACGCCGAGGCCCTGGAGTCGATCGCGAACCCGGACTTCCAGACGGAGCTCGGCCAGTTCAACATCGAGATCAACGTCGCGCCTCGCCGGCTCGGCAGCCGCGGCGCCACCGGGTTCGAGGAGGACCTGCGCGCCAGCCTCAACGACGCCGAGGCGAGGGCCAACCGGGTCGGCGCGCACCTGGTCATGATCGGGATCCTGCCGACCCTGGAGCCGGGTCACCTCGGACCGCACACGATCAGCCCGAACCCGCGATACAAGCTGCTCAGCGACCAGATCCTCGATGCGCGCGGAGAGGACATCGCGATCTCCATCTCGGGTCCGGAGCGGCTCGAGACGACGGCGGACTCGATCATGCCGGAGGCGGCCTGTACGAGCACGCAGTTGCACATCCAGGTCAGTCCCGACGACTTCCCGGCGTACTGGAACGCATCACAGGCGATCGCCGGTGTGCAGCTCGCCCTCGGAGCAAACTCGCCCTACCTGCTCGGCAAGGAGCTGTGGAGCGAGACCCGGATCCCGCTGTTCGAGCAGGCCGCAGACACACGGAGCGAGGAGCTCAAGGCCCAGGGGGTCCGACCGCGGGTCTGGTTCGGCGAGCGGTGGGTCACCTCGATCTTCGACCTGTTCGAGGAGAACGTCCGGTACTTCCCGGCACTGCTCCCGGTCGTGGAGGACGAGGACCCGCTGGCGGTCTTCCAGGCCGGCGGGACCCCGCAGCTGCATGAGCTCCGGCTGCACAACGGCACCGTCTACCGCTGGAACCGCCCGGTGTACGACGTCTCCGGAGGACGTCCGCACCTCCGGGTCGAGAACCGGGTGCTCGCCGCCGGGCCGACGGTGGTGGACACGATGGCCAACGCGGCCTTCTACTTCGGACTCGTGCGGGCACTCGCCGAGGACGAGCGACCGCTGTGGTCGCAGATGTCGTTCTCGGCGGCGGAGGAGAACTTCCACGTCGCCGCCCGGGACGGGATCGACGCACAGATCTACTGGCCCGGGATCGGACAGGTCTCCGCCACCGAGCTGGCACTCCGCCGGCTGATCCCGCTCGCGCGGACCGGCCTGACCAGCTGGGGAGTCTCCGACGACGAGGCCGAACGCCTGCTCGGGATCATGGCCGCCCGGTGCAGCACCCAGCGCAACGGGGCGACCTGGTTCCGCGACCAGGTGCGCGCCCGGCAGGCCGGCGGGACTGATCGGGCCGAAGCCCTGCGGCTGACCCTGCTGGACTACCGGGAGCGGATGCACAGCAACCAGCCCGTGCACACCTGGTGAGGCTCACCCGCGCGCCGTACGCCGGCGACGTCGTACGCGCTCGGCGGTGACCAGCGAGCTCTCGAGGTTCATCCAACCGCGCCGGGTCACGACGTAGAAGCCGGGGAACGCGAGTCCGTGCCGGCCGAAACCCTCCCGGGCCGCCGCTGCCCAGGCCACGTCGACGTCGTGCGCGACCAGGTCGCCGCCGCGGGTGAGCCAGGGGAGGAGGAGCCGGCCCTCGTCCCGCGTCATGACCTCCTCGAGGCACCGTTCGACGAGGTCGGCGCGCAGCCCGCTGTCGAAGCCGCTCTCCTCGGGCACCGCGACCTGGTCCCGGCCCCGGTGACCACCGGGCAGACCCAGCCTGAAGACGGCGGGGAGCACCCGCCGGGCGCCGGCGGCGTTCACGAAGGCGGCGAGTTCGGCGCGGAGCGCCGACAGAAGTCGCGGGTCGGGTCGGTGATCGTCCATGCGCCGAGGATCGTCCCCGGGGGCCGGACGTCGCTGCGGTCCTCCACAGGCAGGTCGTCAGACGGTCGGGCAGGATGGGGACCATGGCCATTCAGATCGCCCAGGACCCCGCCGCGGACAAGGTTCTGTCGGAGGACTCGTTCGCCCTCCTCGCCGGCATGCTCCTGGATCAGCAATTCCCGATGGAACGCGCATTCGCCGCTCCGGCGAAGGTGCTCGATCGGTTCGGAACCCTCGAGCCGGCCGCGATCGCCGCCGCTGACCCGGAGAAGTTCAAGGAACTGTGCAGCACGCCGCCGGCCATCCACCGGTTCCCCGGTTCCATGGCCGCACGGATCCAGGAGCTCGCGCGGATCGTCACGGACGAGTACGACGGCGACGCGTCGCGGATCTGGACCGAGGCGAGCACCGGCCCGGATCTGATGAAACGCCTTCAGGCCCTCCCGGGCTTCGGGAAGCAGAAGGCACAGATCTTCACCGCACTCGTCGCCAAGCAGCTGGACGTTCGCCCGGACGGATGGGAGAAGGCGGCGGGGGACTACTCGCTGGAGGGCTACCGGTCGGTGGCCGACGTGGTCGACGGTACGTCGCTGGCGAAGGTCCGGGAGTTCAAGCAGGAGAAGAAGGCGGCTGCGCGGGCCAAGGCCTGAGGCGGCTCAGCCGCCGGTCCCCGGCGACCATCCCAGGGCCTCGCCCTTGTAGGTGATGACCACGACCGCGGCCAGTGCGATGAGCGCGACGACGAGATAGAGGATGCGCTCGCGGTGTCTGCCTGACATGGCCCGAACCTAAGGCGGGATCCAGGCTGCGTCTGTAGCCCTAACAGCCGTCTTACGGCACCCGTTCGGACGGTCCCGTGGCCCCGCTGGCTGCCCGATCGGGCTGACCCGGGTAGTCAGATCGTGACGACGCACGGAGGTCGGGGGAGGGCCGATCGTGTTTTTCACCGGGCTCGTGACAGAATGGCGGCGCGGCTGTTGACAGGTACGGGCTTTGCCGCGCCCGAGTCACAAAATCACGTATCACCGAGAGGGAACTCGTTGTCCTCGAGCTCGTCCACTGCGACCGCCAAGAAGACCGCAGCCAAGTCCACCACGGCAGCGAAGAAGGCCCCCGGTAAGACCGCAGCCAAGGCCCCCGCGAAAGCCCCTGCCAAGGCGGCCGTGAAGGCGCCCGCGAAGAAGGCGGCGCCCGCCAAGGCTGCCGCTCCGGCGAAGAAGGCTGCGCCCGCGAAGAAGGCTGCTCCGGCCAAGAAGACCGCTGCCAAGAAGTCCGCTGCCGTCACCGCCGAGGAACTGCAGAAGAACGCCCCGATCGTGCTCGGCCCTGACGGCAAGCCCGTCCTCGCCGATGTCCCCGACGAGCAGTTCGAGGCCGACGTCAAGGCGGACCCGACCATCAAGGAGGACGAGAAGCAGGCCTTCACCGTCTCCGCCGCCGATGACACCGACGAGCCCGAGCAGCAGGTCATGGTCGCCGGCGCGACGGCCGACCCGGTCAAGGACTACCTCAAGCAGATCGGCAAGGTCCCGCTGCTGAACGCCGAGATGGAGGTCGAGCTCGCCAAGCGGATCGAAGCGGGCCTGTTCTCGGAGGAGAAGCTCGGCAAGGGCGGCAAGATCAGCGCGAAGATGCTCGACGAGCTGGAGTGGATCTCCGAGGACGGCAAGCGCGCCAAGAACCACCTGCTCGAGGCCAACCTCCGACTCGTCGTCTCGCTGGCCAAGCGCTACACCGGCCGCGGCATGCTCTTCCTGGACCTGATCCAGGAGGGCAACCTCGGTCTGATCCGCGCGGTCGAGAAGTTCGACTACACCAAGGGCTACAAGTTCTCGACGTACGCGACCTGGTGGATCCGTCAGGCGATCACCCGCGCGATGGCCGACCAGGCCCGCACCATCCGTATCCCGGTGCACATGGTCGAGGTCATCAACAAGCTGGCCCGTGTCCAGCGGCAGATGCTCCAGGACCTGGGCCGCGAGCCCACCCCGGAGGAGCTGGCCAAGGAACTCGACATGACGCCGGAGAAGGTCATCGAGGTGCAGAAGTACGGCCGTGAGCCGATCTCCCTGCACACCCCGCTGGGTGAGGACGGCGACTCCGAGTTCGGCGACCTGATCGAGGACTCCGAGGCGATCGTCCCGGCCGACGCAGTCAGCTTCACGCTGCTGCAGGAGCAGCTGCACGCCGTCCTCGACACGCTCTCGGAGCGCGAGGCGGGCGTGGTGAGCATGCGCTTCGGCCTGACCGACGGCCAGCCCAAGACGCTCGACGAGATCGGCAAGGTCTACGGCGTGACGCGCGAGCGGATCCGTCAGATCGAGTCGAAGACGATGTCGAAGCTGCGGCACCCGAGCCGCTCGCAGGTCCTGCGCGACTACCTCGACTGAGTCGTCGACCCTGTGTTCGAACCAGTGCGTCGAGACATCGGTCTAGGTGGCGTCCGGTGACCAAGGGGCCCGAGTCGAACACGACACCGATCCGCCTGCAGAGCCTTGTTCTGTGGCTGGGCGTGGTCCCACTCGTGGGTTACGCGCTGATCAGCGGCAACCGGTCGGCATGGCTCGGGTGGGCCATCGCCGCAGCCGGTGCCGTCGTTGTCGCTGTCGGGATCATCGAGGCTCGTCGTCGGCGGTCGCGGGCGACTGATCGAGAACCAGGCCGGTGACCGCGAGCCGAACCGCACGCCAGCGACGGGCGGCGGCCCAGGCCGGCGACCTGGCGACGGTCACCGTCGAGGTCGACGCTTCGGACGCGCTGGTCTACAAGATCCGCTGCGTGCAGTGCGAGGGCCGGCCCGGCGTGCGCTGGAGCACCTACCGGTCCGGGCAGGACAACGACTTCATGGGTGCGATGGATCGCTGGACGATCCACCTGTCCCGCAAGCACCCGGACGCGCAGGCGGACTGCCTGGAGTTCCTCGATCAGGCCGTCGCCCGGATGCAGGAGCGCAACCCGAGGGCCTAGGGCGTTTCTCGGCCTAGCGGAGATACGGAACGGTGGAAATCATGCGTTTCGGGTGACCCGGAATCGCCTCACCCCGGGTCTACTCGGGCCATGGCAGACATTGTTCTGGGTTTGCTGGCGATCGTTGCCGGCCTGGCCTTCTGTTTCGGCGGACAGTTCGTACTCCGGCTCATCTTCCCGATCTGGGGCTTCTTCGCGGGCTTCGCCTTCGGTGCGGGGCTGGTCGCTGGGCTCGCGGACGAGCGCTTCCTGGGGACGGTGCTCGGCTGGATCCTCGGCCTGGTCTTCGGCCTTGTGTTCGCGCTACTGGCGTACTTCTTCTACGCGGTGGGCGTGGTGATCGCGATGGGCACAGCTGGTTTCGCGCTGGGTGCCGGGGTCGTGGTCGCGATCGGCATCGACTGGAACTGGGTCGCGGTCGGGGCCGGCCTGGTCATCGGCGCGATCTTCGGCATCGTGGCGATCATCGTGAACGCACCGATGCTGGTCCTGATCCTGTTCAGCTCGGTCACCGGCGCGATCGGGGTGGTCGCGGGTCTGATGCTGCTCACCGGCGCGATGGACTCGGAGGACTTCACCAAGGCCGGCTTCACCGACACCATCAACGACGGCTGGGGCTGGTACCTGACGTTGGCGGTGATCATCCTGCTGAGCCTCTTCGTCCAGGCCCGTGACGCGGCGGCGATGCGACGAGGCATGCGTGCGGACTGGGCGGCCCTGAGCACGAGCGCCTAGTGAGCTCTGCGAGCAGCACCGGGCCTGACAACCACCCCGCTGCGAACCTGGGGCCGCTGCTGCACGACCGGGGTTACCTGAGTCTGCTCCTGGTGGCTGCGCTGCTCGGCGCACCCCTGTCCCTGATCGCCTTCGGCTTCCTGGCCGCCGTCCACGAACTGGAGCACTGGATCTGGCACGAGCTACCGCATGACCTGGGCTTCGACCACCTCCCGGAATGGTGGCCGATCCTCACCCTGGGGCTCGCCGGGGTGCTGGTGGCGCTGGCGGTCAAGTACCTCCCCGGGCACGGCGGACACGTCCCCGTCGAGGGACTCGGAGCTGGGCCGACCGCGCCGGTCGAGCTTCCGGGCATCCTTCTCGCTGCTGCTGCCAGCCTCGTCCTCGGCGGTGTCGTCGGGCCCGAGGCACCGCTGATCGCGTTGGGTGGGGGACTGGCCCTGCTCGCGATCAGCCGGACCCGGATCGCCGGTGATCCGTCCGCCAGCGCCCTGGTCGCCGCCTGCGGCTCCGCCGCGGCGATCGCCGCGATCTTCGGCAACCCGGTCGTCGCCGCGGTGATCTTCCTCGAGATCGGCGAGCTCGCCCGCCGCCAGACCCTGCTGCTCATCCTGCCCGCGCTCGTCTCCAGCGGCGTCGGTGCTCTGGTGTTCACCGGGCTCGGCAACTGGACCGGCCTGGGGATCGGCGCGCTCGCCCTGCCCGACCTGACCAGCACGGATCTCCACATCTCCGAAGTGCTCTGGGTCTTCCCGCTCTCCGCCGCCATCGCGGTCGGCACCTGGGCAGCGTTCTCGCTCGGGCGGCGGACGGCCGCGCTGGCGAGTACGAACCTGGTCGCGACCACGATCGGCGCCGCGCTCCTCGTGGGTGCCAGCGCCTGCTTCTACGCGCTGCTCACCGACCACACGCCGGACGAAGTCGCCCTGTCCGGGCAGGCGACCCTCGGCATGCTCGCCTCCGATCCCGGCGCCTGGACCAACGGCGCGCTTGTCCTGCTCCTGCTCTGCAAGGGGCTGGCCTACGGATGGTCCATCGGAGTCCTCCGCGGAGGACCGATCTTTCCGGCGATCTTCCTCGGCGCCGCGGCCGGCGTCCTGGCCAGCAATGTCCTCCCGGGGCTCGACACCGTTCCCGCGCTCTCATTGGGGATGGCTGCTGGCGTCGCGGTGATGGGTCTCCCGGTGACCGGGATCATCCTGGTCACCCTGCTTCTCGGCGACGCCGCCGCGAGCCAGATGCCGGTGGTCATCCTCGCCGCCGTGACCGCGCTGGTGGTCGGCGAACTTCTTTCCACGCGTGCAAGCGCGAGCAATACTCAGAGGGACGACGTTCTGGGCGTCCCCGACCAACAGAATGAAGGAGAACACGCATGACTGCTGATGTCGAAGAGATGGGCCCGATCGACTATCTGGTCGTCGAGTTCCCGGAGAACCGGCTGAACGGCGAGGCGCTGCCGCTCCTGGTCGACCTCGTGGACCGCGGGATCATCCGCATCCTCGACATGGTGTTCGTCCAGAAGGCCCTCGACGGGTCGCTGGCCGTGCTGAGTACCGAGGACCTGGACGGGGACGGCATGGCCGACCTCGCGGTCTTCCAGGGCGTCTCCTCCGGTCTGCTCGGCGAGGATGACATCGCAGAGGCCGGCACGGTGCTGGAGCCCGGGAGTGCGGCCGGCGTGCTCATCTACGAGAACACCTGGGCCGGACCGTTCGCCTCCGCGCTCCGCCGTGGCGGCGGGCAGCTCGTGGCCAGCGGACGTATCCCGATCCAGGCGCTGCTCGCAGCCCTGGAAGCCGACGAGTCCTGACCCTCCCTCCAGATCCTCTCCACCTCAGAAAGGAACGAGACAATGCCCGGACTTCTGCGAGGAATGGCTCGCACCGCTGTCATCGCCGGTACCGCAACCGCCGTCTCCAACAACGTCTCCCGGCGCCAGGCCGGACGCTGGGCCGACCAGGAGCAGCAGCAACAGGCTCAAGCAGCGCCGCCCCCGCCGCCGCCTCCGGCGGCCCCCGCCGCGCCCGCGATGGACGACAAGATCGCCCAGCTCAAGGAGCTCGCAGCGCTCAAGGATGCTGGCATCCTGACCGAGGAGGAGTTCGCCACTCAGAAGCAGGCGATCCTCGGCGGCTGACCGGTTGCTTGTACCGTCCCGGGCTTCCGAGGTTTCCAGAACCGTTCAGGTCATGTTTGTTTGTCTGGACAACCCGGTGTCCGGTGAGATTCCCACATAGCCAATTGCCTGACCGGGCGTTGAGAATGTCAGAAGCACCTGACTCCCCAAAGGCAGGTGTGGGCGTGCGGGTCGTTTCTGCGACCTGCACAGAGTGCCCCGGATCGAACTCCCAGACGGTCCGGGGATAGCGCAGCGGTGGGACTGCAGCCTCCGGGCCGGTCCCACCGCTGTCGCAATTCCGGCAGGGGACCGGGTCCTCAGCCGTCGTTCTGGACGACGGTGTTCTTCACCCGTTCGCCCCAGGCTGCGCGTGCTCCGGACTCGCCGACGCGGTAGACCTGGATGCCGGCAGCGATGCCGGCGAGGATCGCGAGGGCGGCCACCACGTTGACGGCGCTGACCAGGTCGCCGTTCGTCGTCCGGTCGTCCTCGTCCGCCCGCCGGTCGAGGACGACAAGCACGATCGCCAGGACCAACAACGGCACGGCGAACCACAACAGCTGGCCACCGAGCTGGTCGTGCTTGCCCGGGTCGCCGACATGCTTCTTCAGCTCCTCGCCGCTCTGGGTGGCGACCGGTATCAGGACGGTCGCGACCGCAGCGATCCCGACCACCAGCGGTCCGTACGTGCGCCGCCACGCGGGCCGCACGGCGATCGCGATCGTGCCGAGGATGGCGAGCGGAAGGAGCACCACGACGCCGTGGACGACGAGCGCGTGCACAGGAAGGCCGTTGACGGTGTCGAACATGATCACTCCCTCGATCAGGTCTGCCGGCTCCATCGTGACATCTCGTGCCTGACCTGAGCCCCGCACCGCGGCGGCCGGGGCATGGAAGCGCCCCGCTCCTGGCGTGCCAGGGCGGGGCGTCGGGCGGTCCGCGAACGCTTCGGGGAAAGCTCGCGGCCGGATTGCTCCCTCAAGAACGAGAGTAGTCGGCTCGCGCCGAGGAATCTGTAGCCCGCCGGGGTCAAACGGATCGAGACCTAGGTCCCGGACCTTGGTCCCTGGTCGCGTTCAGCACGCTCAACCGGTGAGGGCCGGTTCCTGGCCGGCGCCGCTCGCACCTACCCGTCAGATGCCTGCTGGCGAGCCCACCGATAGTCGGCCTTGCCCGACGGGGACCGCGAGATGGCCGGGCGCCGGATGATCGCCTTGGGCAGCTTGTAACGCGCCACGTGCTTGCCGGCCTCGGCGAGGAGGTCCGCGTCCGTCGCCGTGCTGTCCGCTCGGAGCGCCACGATCGCGACGACTTCGCTGCCCCAGCGCTCGGACGGCCGGCCGGCGACGATCACGTCGGCGATGTCGGGGTGGGCCGCGAGGGCGCGCTCGACTTCTTCGGCGAAGATCTTCTCGCCGCCGGAGTTGATCGTCACCGCGTCGCGACCGAGCAGGTGGATACGGCCGTCCTCGAGCAGTCCGGCCCGGTCGCCGGGCACCGAGAACCGGACGCCGTCGATCACCGGGAACGTGCGCGACGTCTTCTCGGCGTCGCCGAGGTAGCCGAGCGGGACCAGGCCGCGACGGGCCAGCCATCCCTCGCCCTCTCCGGGTGCGAGGACCCGGGTGCGGAGGTCGTCGACGACGGTGGTGTCGGGCTCGGGGGAGAAGACCGCGGTCTGTGCCTCGTTGCCGGCCGCCGAGTAGTGGTTCATCTGGATCCCGGTCTCCGACGAGCCGACCGCATCGAGGATCAGGATGTTCGGCAGCGCTTCGTGGATCCGGTGCCGCACGCCGGGGGAGATCGGGGCGCCGCCGTTGTTGATCGCGGCCAGCCCGGACATGTCGTAGTCGCCACGCTCCAGCTCCTCGACCAGCGGCCGGGCCATCGCGTCGCCGACCACGGGGATGCTCATCACCCTTTCCCGCTCGGTGGTCCGCAACCAGTCGACGGCGTCCATGCTGTGCACGTTGTCGGGCAGCACGATCTTGCCGCCCGTGGTGATCATGTGGAACGAGGACCACTGCGCGGCGCCGTGCATGAACGGCGCCGTCATCAGCAGCCTGATCCCGCCGCCGCCGTTGCGGGCGCCCTCGGCGATCTGCTCGTACGACGTGTACGGGTCCGGCGAGCCGAACGGGCGCCCGCCCATGGCGGCGACGTACACGTCGTGGTGCCGCCAGATCACGCCCTTCGGCATCCCGGTGGTGCCGCCGGTGTAGAGCAGGAACGCGTCCTCACCGAGCGCCTCGGGCAGCGCGACCGGCGGGGTGGTGACGACGGTTTCGTAGTCCACCGCGCCGGGGAGCAGGTCGTGGCCGCTCCCGTCGGAGACCTGGATCAGCACCCGGATGCTCGGCACCCGGTCGAGGATCGCGGCCACCCGGGGTGCGAACTCGGCGTGGTACACGAGCGCCGCGGCGCCGGCGTCGTTGAGGAGGTAGACCAGCTCCTCCTCGACGTACATGTAGTTGATGTTGAAGGCGATCGCTCCGGCCCGGTAGGCAGCCACCATCGCCTCCGGGTACTCGTTGCCGTTGCGGAGGTAGAGACCGACGGTGTCCTGGCCGATCTCGTGGCCGGCCAGGTCGGCCCGTGCCGTGGTCCGGCCGAGGCCCGCTCCCGCGAGGTAGTGGGCCACGCCGTCGATGCGCGCGTCCATCGCGGCGTAGGTGAGCCGGCGGTCGCGCCAGACCAGCACCTCCTGGTCCGGGACCGCGGCGGCGACGGTCGCGAAGACCCGGGACAGGTTGAACTCGGTGGTGCCGGGCGTCGTCATCGCGTCACCAGCCTTCGGGGAGGTTGGTGAAATCGGGCTCGCGCCCTTCGGCGAAGGCGGTCAGGGCCTCCAGATTGGCCGGACCGCCCATCAGCTCTGCGAAGCAGGCGTTCTCCCGTTCGCGCGCCGCGGCGATCTCGGCGCGGACCGGCTCGACCATCGTGCGCTTGACGGCGACCAGGCTCGAGATCGGCCGGGCGGCCAGTACCTCGGCGTGACGGCGCGCGGTCGGGAGCAGGTCATCGGGCTCGCAGAGCTTCCAGACCAGGCCCATCTCGTGCGCCTCGGCGGCGCTGATCCACTCGGCCGAGAGCAGCATCCAGGCGGCGTTCTGGCGCCCGATCAGCTGGGGGAACAACAGGCTCGAGGCTGCCTCGGGCGCGACGCCGAGACTGGTGAACGGGCACTTGAGCTTCGCAGTGGTCGCCATGAACGAGAGATCGGCGAATCCGAGGATCGTCGCGCCGATGCCCAGGCCGAGGCCGTTGACGGCACAGATGAGCGGCTTGGGGAACGCGACGAGGGCGTCCAGCAGGCCCAGGAACCCGTGCTTGCCGCGTGCGAAGTCCGGGTCGGTCGCGAGCTGGTGCATCTCCAGCAGATCGGTGCCGGCCGAGAAGGCCCGCCCGTTGCCGGTGAGCAGGACCACGGCGACGCCGGGATCGGCCGCGGCGTCGAGGAGTGCCTCGGCGGTCGCGTCGTACAGCGCCTCGTTGAACGCGTTGAGCGCGTCCGGGCGGTCGAGGGTGAGGGTGCGGACCCGGTTCTCGTCATGGACCAGAAGACTCATGCCGCTGACTTTAGAACACGTTTCAGTTTTCGTGCAGACTCCTCGCCCAGCAACTGGACACCTGTCCAGTGACAGTCAGGCGAGCGAGACGAAGACGACCGACCCCGCGCAGAGGGCCAGGCCGACCGCCTGGGTGCGATGGACGTGCTCGCGCAGCACCAGGATCGCGAGCAGGACGGTGAACGCGGGGTACAGCGAGGTGATCACCGCCGCGATGCTCAGCAGGCCATGGCTGGTCGCGAGCAGGAAGAAGAGCACCGCGGCGCCTGCCAGGAGACCTGCGACCAGCCCCCACAGGTCGGCCTTGACCCGCGGGACCGGGTCGCCGCGGAAGGCCAGGGCCGCGACCGCCAGGGTCATCACGGAGACCAGCTGAGTGCCGACGAGGGGCCAGTACCCCGCTTCCTCGGGGACCTGCCCCAGGGCGGCGAACAGAACACCGAAACCGAGGCCGGCGAGGACGCCGTCGAGCAGGCCGTTCGACCCGCCCGCAGGCGCGGTCCCGGGCAGCTCCTCCTCCCGGGAGACGAACCAGATCCCCGGCAGGGCCAGCACGATCCCGACCCATCCGGTCAGCGCCGGGCGCTCACCGCCGGCGACGACGCCGACCACGAGCGGGACGAGCACAGCTCCGACCGCCGAGACCGGCGCGACCACGCCCATCCGTCCGGCCGCCAGTCCGCGGTACAGGAACGCGGTCCCTGAGCCGCTTCCGACGCCGGCGAGCAGAGCCCAGCCGATCTGGGCCCCGGTGGGATCGCCGGTGGTGAACAGCGCGATCAGGACCGAGCCGATGAAGGCTCCGACGCAGGCCAGCAACCCGACCGGCCAGACCGACGTACGCCGGGACGCGACCCCGCCGAGGAAGTCGGAGAGCCCGTAGAGCGCAGCGGCGACCAGGGCGAGGGCGACCGTCACGAGGTGGACACCGCCGCGACCGCCCAGACCGCGGCGGCCAGCGTGCTGAAGGACAGCTCGATCAGCATCCCGAGTCCGACGGCCTTCAGGGCGGCGACGGTCGCAGGCCAGGCGTCCCGCCGGGAGACCCGCTGCCACTCGGAGAGGTAGACGCCCAGGACGAAGCCGAGCGGGAGGCCGACGACCGGCACGACGAAGAAGCCGACCACTCCGAGGACGCCGCCGGCCAGGAGCGTCCGGTTCGGCACTCCATGGGCCTGCAGCCGGCGACCCGGTACCAGGTACTTGACCACGGCCCCGATCGCCATCAGGGCGCCGGTGACGGCGAAGACGGCCCAGCCGGTGGCGTCGTTGCGCTCGATCGACCAGACCAGGATCGCGCCCGCGACCAGCAGGCTGCCGGGCAGCATCGGGATCAGGATCCCGACCAGGCCGACGGCGATCGCCAGCGCGACGAGGATCTCGAGTCCGGACATGCGGGTGACTCCCGTCGGCGAGGTCA
The DNA here is from genome assembly GCA_036676945.1 of Marmoricola sp. GTDB lineage: Bacteria > Actinomycetota > Actinomycetes > Propionibacteriales > Nocardioidaceae > Marmoricola. The sequence goes on along the minus strand of JAKFBZ010000122.1, from coordinate 3,141 downwards.
GGGCTGGGGAAAGCACGATGCCCCGGTCAGCGAGACCGGGGCACCGTCACATCAGGGGTGAGCGTTCAGCTCTCGTCCTCGGCGGTGACGGCCGGGCGGTCGACGAGCTTGTCGGTCTCGTCGTGGACGTGCGCGGCGATCTCGCGGAGCTTGTCGCCGTGCTCGCGGGCGTGGTGGGCGCAGAAGAGAAGCTCGCCACCGCCCTGGAGGGAGACGCGAAGGTATGCCTGGGCACCGCAGCGGTCGCAGCGATCGACCGCGGTCAGCGGGGTCGCACTCTGGGCTGTCGCAGTGGTCACGGTGGCCTCTCTCTCTGGGTGTCGCTACCTGTTCAACTCGGTGCAGGGCCTTCGGTTACTGGCTCTCTCGGGTTTCATCGGGTCCAACATCCAATCATGCGGATCTGTTCCCGCCTGCCTCTTTTGTCATCCGCTGAGACGGGCGGTGGAATGAGTGTGACTCACCCCACCAAGAATCATCGGCAACCAAGCCCCGGTGTTTCGGCGAATTTGTCACTTCGTGACCAGGCCGTGTCCGGCGATTCCCGGCCGGTCGGCCCCTGTAGATTTCACCCGACCCCGAAGCCAGTGAGGAAAGACCGATCGCCGACAACACGTACAACGCCCAGCACCTGCTCGTCCTCGAAGGGCTGGAAGCGGTCCGCAAGCGCCCCGGGATGTACATCGGCTCGACCGACACCCGCGGTTTGATGCACTGCCTCTGGGAGATCATCGACAACGGGGTCGACGAAGCACTGGCCGGAGCCGCCTCCAAGGTCGAGGTGACCCTGCACCCGGACGGCTCGGTCGAGGTGCACGACAACGGTCGTGGCATCCCGACCGACAAGGAGCCGAAGACCGGCCTCCCCGGTGTCGAGGTGGTCGCGACCAAGCTCCACGCCGGCGGCAAGTTCGGTGGCGGCTCGTACACCGCCACCGGTGGCCTGCACGGCGTCGGCCTCTCGGTGGTCAACGCGCTCTCCGCGCGGATGGACATCGACGTCGAACGGTCGCCGGCGGTCCAGGGGATGAGCTTCCAGCGCGGCGCCGCCGGTGTCTTCGCGGGCGACACCCCCGATTCGGCGTTCAAGCCGGGCTCCGGGCTGACCCGTAAGGGCAAGCGCGTCGCGAAGGGTGCCACCGGCACCCGGATCCGGTTCTGGCCGGACAAGCAGGTGTTCACCAAGGACGCCCGCTTCGAGCTCGAGGGTCTGATCGGCAGGGCGCGGCAGACCTCGTTCATCGTCCCGGGTCTGGAGCTGGTGATCCGCGACGAGCGCGTCCCCGGCGAGCACATCGTGGAGAGCTTCAAGCACGCCGGCGGCATCTCGGAGTTCGCGGAGTTCCTCTCCAGTGGTGAGCCGGTGACCGACGTCCTGCGGTTGCAGGGTTCGGACACCTTCACCGAGACGGTCCCGCTGCTCGACGACAAGGGGCACATGACGCCTCAGGACGTCGAGCGTGAGCTCTCCGTCGACGTCGCGGTGCGGTGGACCACCAGCTACGACACCGAGATGCGGTCCTACGTCAACGTGATCGCCACGCCGAAGGGCGGGACCCACGTCTCCGGCTTCGAGGCCGCGCTCACCAAGACGTTCAACGACGCCATGCGCGGCAGCCGGGTCCTCAAGGTCAACGACGCCGACGTGATCAAGGACGACGTCCTGGAAGGCATGACGGCGGTGGTCACCGTCCGGCTGGCCGAGCCGCAGTTCGAGGGCCAGACCAAGGAGGTCCTCGGCACGCCGGCCGCGCGCGCGATCGTGCGCAAGGTGGTCTCGGCGGAGCTGAAGAAGTTCCTCACGTCGACCAAGCGGGCCGAGAAGGCCCAGGCCAAGCTGGTGATGGACAAGGTCGCAGGCGCGGCGAAGACGAGACTCGTCGCCCGCCAGCAGCGCGACACGCAGCGGCGCAAGAACGCCCTGGAGTCGAGCGCCCTGCCCGCCAAGCTGGCCGACTGCCGGTCCAACGACGTCGAGCGCTCGGAGCTGTTCATCGTCGAGGGTGACTCCGCGCTCGGCACCGCCAAGCTGGCCCGGAACTCCGAGTTCCAGGCGCTGCTCCCGATCCGCGGCAAGATCCTCAACGTGCAGAAGGCGCAGGTGGCCGACGTGCTCAAGAACACCGAGTGCGCCTCGATCATCCAGGTGGTCGGCGCCGGCTCGGGACGCACCTTCGACATCGACGCCGCGCGCTACGGCCGGATCATCTTCATGGCCGACGCCGACTCCGACGGTGCCCACATCCGCTGCCTGCTCGCGACGCTGTTCTTCAAGTACATGCCCGACCTGGTCACCCAGGGGCGGGTCTTCACCGCCGTGCCGCCGTTGCACCGGATCGAGCTCTCCAACCCGAAGAAGGGGATGGAGAAGTACATCTACACCTACTCCGACCCGGAGCTGCAGCGGAAGCTCGCGGAGCTCACCAAGAAGGGCGTCCGCTGGAAGGACCCGGTGCAGCGTTACAAGGGTCTCGGTGAGATGGACGCCGACCAGTTGGCCGAGACCACCATGGACCCCCGGCACCGCACCCTGCGCCGGATCACCGCCGACGACGCGGCCCAGGCCGCTCAGGTCTTCGAACTGCTGATGGGGTCCGACGTCGCCCCGCGCAAGGAGTTCATCGTCGCGGGCGCCTACGAGGTCGACCAGGACACGATCGACGCGTGAGCGGCGACCTTCGGCCGTCGAGGCGGGCTGTTCTCCTCGGTGGAGCGGGAGCGCTGCTCGCCGGCTGTGGATCGGAGCCCGACGACCGGTCCGGGCCGACGGGACAGGCGCCGCTCGAAGGAGGAGGCGGGGCAGCCGGCACGATCGTCTCCGAGGCCATGGGCGGTGCCCGGATCTCCTGGACGTTGACCGGCCCGCCGGACCACGAACTCGACGGACTGCCGGTGGTGATCACCCTGCACGGTCGCGGGGGTGACCACACCACCGCGCTGCGTTCGCTCCATCTGAGCGACGTCATGTCCGAGGTCGTCTCCGCCGGTGCGCCGCCGTTCGCGCTGGCCACCGTCGACGGCGGAGACAGCAGCTACTTCCACCGTCGTGCCGACGGCACCGACGCGGGCACGATGGTCCGGACCGAGCTCGTCGCGGCCCTCCGGCGCCAGGTCGACGCGGACCGCATCGCCCTGCACGGC
>JAKFBZ010000121.1:0-29209 GCA_036676945.1 Marmoricola sp. | reverse complement strand
ACGAAGAGCTTCACGGTGACCAACACCGGTGGCGCACCGGTCTCGTTCCAGGCTGCCGCCGGCCGGTCCTGGATGACAGTGTCGCCGGCTTCCGCGATCGTGCAGCCCGGCGACTCCCGGAGCATCGCCGTAGGCGCGCGCCGGGCCGGGCTGCCGGAAGGAACCTCCACCGGAGACCTGCGGATCACGTGGCCCGACGGCAGTGCGACCGTCCGGGTCAGCGTGCGCCAGGAGAACCCCCCTGCGGTCGGCCGGCCGGAGTTCGGGTCGTCGTCGACCTGCACGAGCAACCCGGTCACCGTCACCGTCACCGACGAGAGCGCGATCTCCTCGGTCCGGCTGACCTGGAGCGGGCCGACCGGCACTCACACCGCTGCGATGACCCGGATCGCCGGCACCAACCGGTGGCGCTACGACATGGGCGAGTTCAGCCCCGGCGGAGACGTGACCGCGCGGGTGACGGCGACCGACGGCCGAGGCAACCGCGCGACCGGCCCGGCGGGAACCCAGTTCGTGCTGCCGTGCCCGGGATGACGAAGCCGGGGAACTTGTAAGGAAGAGCGCGCCGCCGCCTCCCACTCGTGAGACCAACGAGTTGGAGGACCGCCATGAACAGCACCGTCCGCACCGGCGTACTCGCCGCAGTCGCCTGGGCCGCGCTCGCCGGCCTGACCGGCTGTGGGCAGGGCGCGGAACCGGAGTCTGCACCGGCGCCTCTGCGCGTCACCGCCCCGGATGCCCCGCGCCCCGCCGCGGCTCTGAGCCCGGTCGGCAGACCCCAACGGGTCGTGATCCCCACCATCGGCGTCGACGAGGGTCTGTACGGCGTCGGACTGAAGGCGGACGGCGCGATGCAGACGCCGGATTTCGGCGACGCCGGCTGGTACGACCTCGGCCCGCGACCGGGTGCCCCGGGTCCGGCCGTGATCGTCGCCCACGTCCACGGACCCGCCGGTGACGACGTCTTCGCCAGGCTCCACGAACTGCGGACCGGGGACGTCGTCCGGGTGACCCACAGCCGCGGCAGCGCCGCCTTCGTCGTCGACGCGGTCGAACAGGTACGGAAGGACGCGCTGCCGTACGAACGAATCTGGGCCCGGACCGGGCGCCGGGTGCTGCGCCTGATCACCTGCGGCGGGACTCCCGACCCGGTCTCCCGGACCTACCCCGACAACACCATCGTCTACGCCCACCGGGTCGCCTGACCGACCGCGACCTGAGTCCGGGAAAAGTTCTCGAACTTCTTCCCGGAAAAAGTGCAAGGACCGTCCGCGCCGATCCTCCTACCCCCGAAGCACGACACAGACCTGACAGCACAGACCACCGCACCACCGACTCGAGGAGAACCGCCATGAACCGCATCGTCCGCAACCTGATCGTCGCCGCACCGCTCGCCGCCGCCGCCCTGGTGATGGCCCCGGGAACGGCCAGTGCCGTCGAGCCCGGACCGGTCATCGTCCTGCCGGCCGGCCCCGGTGACCCGAAGCCGATGGACTTCGCCGCTCCGGCCGTCCCGACCCAGCCCGACGGCCCCGACGAGTTCTCCAACGGCGCGCCGGAGCCGACGCACCCGAAGCCGAACACTCCGCAGGGCCCGGACGACAAGGCGCCGGCACCGAAGCCGCAGGACCCGCAGGGCCCCGACGAGTTCTCCAACGGCGAGCCGGAGCCGACCCGCCCCGACGGCCCGGACGACCTCACCGCCCCCGAGCCGTGCCCGACCCACGGCGAGTGCACCACCGGTGACGAGCCGGCCGACGAGCCCGACCAGGGCTGCTTCGAGGGCTGCGACCTCCCCGAGGAGCCGAGCGACTCCACCGACACGATCGCCCGGCCGACCCGCATCGACGCCGGCACCGGCGCCACCGGCGAGGACAGCCTCGAGCTGACCTGGCTGCTGGCCGGTGGCGCGCTGGTCACCGCGTCCGGCGCGGCGTTCGCCGCCCGGGCCCGGGCTCGCAGCAAGGCCTGATCCACCGATCGGTCCTGCCACAGAACAGGGGGGACGAGGGCCCCGCACCGTGATCCGGTGCGGGGCCCTCGTCCGTTCGTTCAGGAGTCCTGCGGCCAGGCTTCCGACAGCAGCCGGCGCGTCTCGGTCAGCAGTTGCGGCAGCGGCTTGGTCCGCCCGATCACCGGCATGAAGTTGGCGTCGCCGGACCAGCGCGGCACCACGTGCTGGTGCAGGTGCGCCGCGATCCCGGCGCCCGCGATCGGGCCCTGGTTCATGCCGAGGTTGAAGCCCTGTGCCCCGCTGACCGCTCGGATCGTGCGCATCGCCGTCTTGGTGAGCTCGGCGACCTCGGCGGTCTCCTCCGGGCTGAGCTCGGTGTAGTCGGCGACGTGGCGGTACGGGCAGACCAGCAGGTGCCCGGAGTTGTACGGGTAGAGGTTGAGCACGGCGTACGCCGTGACCCCGCGATGCACGACCAGCCCGTCCTCGTCGGCCAGTGCCGGGATCCGGCAGAAGGGGCACTCGGCCTGACTGTCGTCGGTCGGCTTGCTCTCGCCGCGGATGTACGCCATCCGGTGCGGGGTCCAGAGCCGGTCGAGCTCGTCGGGTTCGCCGAGCCCGTCCTGGCGCACCTCCTCACCGGACATCGATCAGACCTGGACCCGGTCGGCGACGGCCTGCGCCACGCGGGCGATCGCCTCGTCGATCGGAACGCCGTTGTCCTGGCGTCCGTCGCGGTAGCGGAACGAGACTGCTCCGGCTTCGACGTCGTCGGCGCCGGCGATCATCATGAACGGCACCTTCTGGAGCTGGGCGTTGCGGATCTTCTTCTGCATCCGGTCGTCGGAGTCGTCGACCTCGACCCGCAGCCCCTGGACGCGCATCTTCTTCGCCACGTCGTGCAGGTAGTCGGAGAACGCGTCGGCGACCGGGATCGCCTGCACCTGCACCGGCGCCAGCCACGGCGGGAACGCCCCGGCGTAGTGCTCGACCAGGACGCCGAAGAACCGCTCGAGCGAGCCGAACTTCGCCGAGTGGATCATCACCGGCTGCTGGCGGGTGCCGTCAGCAGCCTGGTAGGCGAGCTCGAAGCCCTTGGGCTGGTTGAAGTCGTACTGGATCGTCGACATCTGCCAGGTCCGGCCGATCGCGTCGCGGCACTGCACCGAGACCTTCGGTCCGTAGAACGCCGCGCCGCCGGGATCGGGGACGAGCTCGAGGCCGGACTCGAGGCAGACGTCCTCGAGGACCTTCGTCGCGGTCGCCCAGTCCTCGTCGGAGCCGACGAACTTGTCCGGCTTGGAGTCGTCACGGGTGGAGAGCTCGAGGTAGAAGTCGTCGAGACCGAAGTCCTTGAGCAGCCCGAGCACGAAGTCCAGCAGGTGCTTGATCTCGGCCGGCGCCTGCTCCGGGGTGACGTAGGAGTGCGAGTCGTCCTGGGTCAGTCCGCGCACCCGGGTCAGGCCGTGCACGACCCCGGACTTCTCGTAGCGGTAGACCGAGCCGAACTCGAAGAGCCGCAGCGGCAGCTCGCGGTAGGACCGTCCACGCGACCTGAAGATCAGGTTGTGCATCGGGCAGTTCATCGCCTTGAGGTAGTAGTTCGCGCCCTCGAACTCCATCGGCGGGAACATCGTGTCCGCGTAGTAAGGCAGGTGGCCCGAGGTGTGGAACAGGCCTTCCTTGGTGATGTGCGGCGTCCCGACGTACTGGAAGCCCTCCTCGATGTGCCGGCGGCGGACGTAGTCCTCCATCTCGCGCTTGATCACCCCGCCCTTGGGGTGGAAGACGGCCAGGCCGGAGCCGATCTCGTCGGGGAAGCTGAACAGGTCCAGGTCGCGGCCGAGCTTGCGGTGGTCGCGGCGTTCGGCCTCCTCGATGCGGTGCAGGTGCTCCTCGAGGGCTTCCTTGGTCTCCCAGGCGGTGCCGTAGATCCGCTGGAGCTGCTTGTTCTTCTCGTCCCCGCGCCAGTACGCCGCGGCCGAGCGCATCAGCTTGAAGGCGGGGATCCGCTTGGTGGTGGGCAGGTGCGGCCCGCGGCAGAGGTCCTTCCACGCGATCTCGCCGTTGCGGTCGAGGTTGTCGTAGATGGTCAGCTCGCCGGCACCGACCTCGGCGCTGGCGCCTTCGGCGGCCTCGGCGGCCGAGCCCTTGAGGCCGATCAGCTCCAGCTTGTACGGCTCGTCGGCGAGCTCGACCCGGGCGTCGTCGTCGGTGGTGACCCGTCGGGAGAACTTCTGGTTCTCCTTGATGATCTTCCGCATCCGGGTCTCGATCTTGACCAGGTCGTCGGGCACGAACGGGGTCTCGACGTCGAAGTCGTAGTAGAAGCCGTTCTCCACCGGCGGGCCGATGCCGAGCTTCGCGTCCGGGAAGAGGTCCTGGACCGCCTGGGCCAGCACGTGCGCGGTCGAGTGCCGCAGGATGTCGCGGCCGTCCTTGCTGTCGATCAGGATGCCTTCGACCTCGTCCCCCGGCGCGAGCTCGTAGGCGAGGTCCTTCAGAGCGTCACCCACGCGCGCGGCGACAACGTCCGGCGCCTCTTTGAACAGCTCCCAGGCCCGCGTGCCCTGAGGAACGGACTGCTCCACCGTGCCGCCGACGCCAGCTGGGCTGATCACGGTGACGAGTACGTCGGACACGGGTGCTCCTGGGGTAGGTGGGCGTTCGCTGTGATCGTATCGGCGCAGCGCCGAGGGACCCGCACGGGTTTCACCCCGCGCCACCCGTGCCGCTCCGGGCCTAGGCCGGGGTGGCGCCGAGCTTGCCGAAGGCGGGTTGCAGCGGGACGTCCAGCGCGTCGTAGATCCCCGGTTCTGCCGCGACCAGCCAGTCGATCGCGCTGACCAGGCGTCCGACCGCCGTCGCGTTGCCGCCGTCGGCCCGGTTGCCCTTCTCGTCGGTGGCCTCGACGGAGACCTCGATCCGCGGGTTGCCCTCGATGATCACGCGGTGGGCACCGTCACCGGTCGGCGGCACCGGCCAGTCCGGCGCACAGGATGCGTGGATGCGGGTCACGTGCTCGATGACGATCCGGGGCTCTCCGCCGACGATGCCCTGCACCTCGAAGCGGATCGCACCCTGGGTCCCCGCCTCGAAGACACCCATCGCGTCGGTGGTCACCGTCGTGTCCAGCGCCCGTCGCTCGAGGGTCTCCCGGATCTCCTCGAGTTCGACGCCCAGGGCGCGCGCGATCATCCGCACCTGGCCGCCCCAGACCATCGTCGGCACCGTCGCCGCGATCATCGGGGCGTCGTACTCCATCGGCTGACCCATCCCGACGAGGTAGCGGACCGAGTCCTCCTGGTCGTAGGTGGTGTAGTCGAAGATCTCCTGGCAGCGGATCACGTCGACCTCGGTGCCGAGCCCGCTGATCAGGACCGGCAGCACGTCGTTGCCCCAGCCCGGATCGACACCGGAGGCGAACAACGAGCCGCCGCCCTCGGCGATGGCGTCCAGGACCGGCTCCCGGATCTCCGCCGGCGCGCTGCTGTGGTCGTAGAGCGCGTAGAGCGCGGGGGTGACCACCACCGCTCCGGCTGCGATCGCGCGAGCGACGTCGGCAAGCGCATCGTCGGGGCGGATGTCGCCGGAGGCGGCGTACACGACCGCCTGCGGCCTCGCCGCCAGCACCGCGTCGATGTCGTCGGTCGCGGCGACCCGGAGCTCACGGCTCATCCCCGCCAGGTCGCCGGCGTCGCGGCCGACCTTCTCGGGGTTGTGCACCAGGACTGCGGTCAGCTCGAGAGCGGGGTGAGCGGCGACGGCGCGGATGGCCGCCTTCCCTACGTTGCCGGTGCCCCAGACGATGGTGGAGATCATGGGCCGACCCTAGAACGAAAATGGAACGTGTTCTAGTACCGCGGCGACCCGGAATCGTGGCTGCCCGACAATCTGAATCGTGGCTGCGCAACGACAAGACCCGGCCTGCAGGGGCCGGGTCTCGTGTGTTTCGGTGGGCGATACTGGGTTCGAACCAGTGACCTCTTCGGTGCGATCGGCACAGCCGCGCTACCGCTGCGCCCCAACGACAAGACCCGGCCTGCAGGGGCCGGGTCTCGTGTGTTTCGGTGGGCGATACTGGGTTCGAACCAGTGACCTCTTCGGTGTGAACGAAGCGCGCTACCACTGCGCCAATCGCCCGCTGTGGTGCGCGGGAAACATTAGCCCATCCCCCGGCCCGGGTTCACATCGACCGGGTCACATGCCGGGCAGGTCGGGGAGGAACCCGAAGACCGACTGGAATCCGTCCCACAGCCAGATCGCCCACTCCGGCCAACCCGCGAGCAGCAGGTAGGCGAGCACACTCCCGACCACGACGACGAAGACGACCGCCGTCAGGATCACCCGGCGCCGGCGTACGGCGGGGTCCAGTGCGGCGGCTGCGTCGCGCGCCTCTTCGAGCTTGTGGCGCGCGCCCTGGACCCAGCGATCGGCCCACTCCCACTCGGTGGCCAGGATGGCCAGGCCGGCGACGATCCCCACGAGTCCCGGCCCCGGCGTCACCATCATGATCAGGCCCGCCGTGAGGACGAGCGAGCCGACCACGGTCACCACGATCTTGGTCGTCAGAGAGATCGCACGGTTGCGATGCAGGTGACGGTCGAGGCGCTGCCACCACGAAGGTTCGTCCGGATCCGCGGCTGGTGAGTCGGGCACGCGCACAGCCTGCCAAACGGGTGGTTCCCACCTGGTCCCGACCCCTGGAAACTGGTCTAGTCCAATGAGCAAGTGAATTAGACCAGTCGCTTGGTTTTACTAGACCACTGCCTCCCAAACCCCCACAAACCGGACGTTGGGACTTGCATATCCGGTGATGAGCCGCACACTCAATGTTGTCGCGCTGGGAACTTGCGGGAGGGCTTGTTCCATCAGACGCGGCCACCTTGAAAGGCATGACAGATGCAGAAGCAAATCACTGCACAGTCCATCATCATCGAGCAGATGCGTATGGAGTTCGTCGACACCGAGGGACTGTCGTCGCCACTCGACGCCGAGCTCGAGTTCAACCCGGCCGACCCGTTCGCCGTCAGCATTCTTTTCAAGGCGGACCCGGTCCCGGTCCGGTGGACTTTCGCACGCGAGCTGCTGATCGAGGGCTTCTACGAGCCGACCGGCGACGGTGACGTCCACGTCTGGCCGTGCCTGAGCGCCAACGGCCGTGCCGTGGTGATCCTGGAGCTCGTCTCCCCGTCCGGCGAGGTCCTGATCCAGGTCAACTCGCGCGACCTGTCGGCCTTCCTGCGCCGGATGCTCACCGCAGTCCCGCAGGGCAGCGAGAGCGATCTCCTCGACTTCGACGACGAGCTCGTCGGCCTGCTCAGCGCCTGACCCTTCCCGGTCGCGCGAGCACTTCGGATTTGGCCCCCTGACCCGGTTTGGGGTGCGGGTCAGGGGTCCGTCCGAACAGCTGCTCCAGCAGCCCACGCCCGCATCACGGCCGACGTGACCGGCCCGGGTGCGTCGAACCGCCGGCCGTCGAGCGCATGCACCGGCTGCACCCGCCTCGTGGTGGAGAGCAGGAAAATCTCGCTCGCCTCGTCAAGCACCGAGAGTGGCTCGTCGCACTCGACGACGTCGCACCATTCGAGCATCAGCGCACGGGTGACCCCCGGGAGACAGCCCGACGCGAGTGACGGCGTCCGCGCCTGCCCGTCGACGACGTACCCGATGTTCGTGCCGGTCCCCTCGCAGATGTTGCCCAGGGTGTTGCCGAAGACCGCCTCGTCGGCGCCGCTCGCCCTGGCGTGCGCGAGCGCCACGACGTTCTCGGCGAACGAGACCGTCTTGACCCCGGCGACCGCACTCCGCTCGTTGCGCACCCAGGGGACGCGTGCCACCGAGGCACTGGCGGGCTGCGGCGTTGCGGCAGCCGCCGTGACCAACAACGTCGGCGGCGCGTCGCCACGGCCGGACCCCATCGGAGCCGGACCCGCTGTGTAGGTGATCCGCAGCCGACCGAGCCCCAGTCCGGCACCGTCGAGGACAGCAGCGACGGCGCCGCGCAGGACGTCGTCGTCGGGCGCGAGCAGACCGAGGAGCGTCGCGCCGGTGGTGAGCCGGGCCAGGTGCCGGGTCAGCGCGAACGGGACGTCATCGACGACCTGGATGGTCTCGAAGACTCCGTCCCCGACGGTGAACCCGTGGTCGTCGATCCGCAGCGCGGGAGCCTGCGGATCCTCGAGCATCGAACCGTCCAGCCAGGCGCGCATGCCCTGAGACTAGGGGTTCTGACGCGCGCGGCGCAGGCCGGGACGCGCCCACAACGGGGGCCGAATTGGACCTTGCGTAGGCATCCGCTACTGTTCTCTTCGCACCGCCGGGTGACCGGAAGTTGCAAGCGGACGTAGCTCAGTTGGTAGAGCGCAACCTTGCCAAGGTTGAGGTCGCGAGTTCGAGCCTCGTCGTCCGCTCGGAGTTAGAAAGCCGAACCTCCGCGGTGGGTTGGCCGAGAGGCGAGGCAACGGACTGCAAATCCGTCTACACGGGTTCAAATCCCGTACCCACCTCGAACAGCTTAAAATGCTTCACCCCGGGCGATTGGCGCAGCGGTAGCGCGCTTCCCTGACACGGAAGAGGTCACTGGTTCAAACCCAGTATCGCCCACCAACACAGAAGGCCCCGAACTGCTCACGCAGCTCGGGGCCTTCTGTCGTCCGCCAACGAATGGCCGGCATCGCCCGGGACTCCCGACTACCAGCGACCTGGCCAGTTCGTGGGCACCCTGGGCTTTGCCGTGATGAGGGAATACCCCGCCGGAGAGCGGCCCAAACCGCAACTTCTGAGAGCCTGCAAAGAGTCGGGGCTGCGGTGCCCTAGGGTCGGGCTCGTGCGCATCCTGGGAATCTGTTTCGCCGGCACCTCGACTCCTCACCGCCAGCCCATGAAAGCGTTCGTCAGCGAGGTGCTCGGCCTTCGAGCACGCGACGTCGAAGACGTGGAGGCGGACCTGTTCGGGCTGCCCGACGGCAGTTCGTTCGCAGTGGCCTCCCCCGGCGGCATGGGTGACAGTGAGCGGTCCGTGGGGTTCCTCGTCGAGAGTCTGGACGAGGCCGTGGCCGAACTGAACGCCGCCGGCATCGCCACCGATGCCCCGACCGCGAACGACCTCGACCGGTACGTGCATTTCACCGCGCCTGACGGGCACCTGTACGAGCTGGTGGAGCGGCTCTAGGACTCGCGTCGGGATCCGGCGCCTCCGAAAAGCGCTGGCCCCCTACCAGGGACCAAGGTCCTCAATCAGGGCAGAACGGATCCGGTACCGGTCATCCCCGTTACCGTCGAAGGATGGGGAGATCCCAGCAGCTGCGTTCGGCCAGCTTGTCCGATATCGGTGACAGGCCCGTTTCTCCGCGTCGCGACGACGACGTCGACCCGATCGGCAAGGCAGTCTCGGAGTCGCAGCTACGTGTCGACAGCATCATGAACCGCCTCCGCCTGCGACGAGCCATCGACCGGGCCTCACGGAGCTGAGTCTTCGTTTCGGGCCCCCGGAGACGGGTACAGGCAGGGCAGAGGCGCGTTCGGTGCCCGCGACTGTTCAGGTCCCACCGGTGCGTCACGGCCCGGGAGGAGACCATCATCAACAAGAACTACGAGAAGTACGAGAAGTACGAGAAGTCCGATCCGGAGATCCTGGCGCCGTTCCTGACGCAACGTGAGATCGACGAGATGATGAAGCGTCTCCGCGAGGATGACCCGCAGGAGGACCAGGAGTGAACCTCATCCCGGCGGCGGGGTGCGGACCGGCTCCAGTTCCGCGGCGTGGTGCCAGTCGATCGAGATCGACTCGTACCGATCGTCGACTACGACCACCAGGGCCTGCCAGGTAGCCGGCGCGGGGCCACGCGCGACCTGGCGCCAGGTGACGACGAGGCCCTGCTTCGCGCCCGCCCGGCCCAGAGGGGCTCGGACCCAGACGTGCCGCGTCCGCTCGGGGGTTGCGGGGACGGGGCGGTCGAGTGCCGGCGGTGGCCAGGGCGGTCGAACGGGCAGGTCCCCCATGGGTCCAGAATAGAACAGGTGTTCGAACGCTGTTGCGGGCTCACTCGAAATGGACGGCGTCGCAGACGACGCACTCCAGGCGGCGTACGCAGAGGCCGTCCTCGTACTCGACCGACCGGAACTGCCAGTCGTGCTCGTGCAGCTGCGTTCGCGCAGGCACGAGGCGCAACCGGACCGGCGACGCCGCGTCCGGTGGAAGAGAGGAAGGCGGGGGCACCGTCCCCCGCGACGGCGCCCCCACCGGCTCGTGGGTCAACGACGCGGAGCGTCGTAGCCGCGTTCTTCGACGATCGTGCGCCGGTTCCGCTGCTGGTTGATCACCAGGGACAGCACGATCGCGAGGACACCTGCGACGAGCAGCACCCAGCCGAGTGTCTCGTCCGCGACGTTGGGAATGTCGAGCGTGACGACGTCGAGCAAGAAGACCAGCCCTGCAACAAGAAGGACGATGCCGAGTCCGATGGCCATGAGAGCCCCCTGATACCTCCGAGCACGGGTGATCCCGCGCTTCGGCTCATCAGTGCCCGGTCAGCACGGTTTCAAACCTGAGGGGCAGCGGCTCAGAGGCTGATTCAGGGCCTGATCTGGGGCTTGTTCAGGGCCAGCGCGCGCAAGCCACCGCGGAGGATGTCCTCGAGCGGGAGGTGCGGCGGGTGCTCCGCCGCACGGTTGCCCTGGCCCTGGCAGAACGTCGGGCCGGAGGACCCCAGGCCGAGACCGATCCCGATCGTTCCGCAGCCGGCCTCGAGCGAGGCCGGGTCGATCCAGCGGAAGTAGGTCCAGTGCTGTTCGTGGCAGCGACGCTCGTGGCGGCGCAGCCAACGCGACGGCGTGTCGCCGGTGTTGTCGAGCCCGTGCACCTGGCCGAACCAGCCGTCGTCGAGAAGTGCGAACGGACCGAGTTGCCAGACCTGGTGCTGGTGGATCGCTGATCCCTTGCGCTGGACCACGAGGAAGCCGCTCGAGGGCAGCTCGTCGCGGCGGACCAACTGGTGAGCCTCGGAGACCAACTCGCTCATCGACGGTGCGCGATGGCTGCGTCCGCCGTTCTCCGGCGAGGTCCGAGGCCCAGGCACGTACGGCACCTGCTGATGAGCGTGCGAAAGCCGCCCCGTCTCCGCGGTCATGCCTTCGACCATGCGCCGGACGCTAGCCGAGGCTTCGCCGAGCACCGCCGAATTTTCGGAAACTCGTTCTAGTCAGGGGCATCCGTGGGACATGAGTCTGCTTCTGTGGCTGCTGTGGCGAAGTGGTCCAGCCCAGATCAGGCCAGCTCGGCGGGCACGTCGGAAACCTTCATCAGCGTCACCACCGGTTCTGCGGGCACTTCGTCGGCGAGGAACCAGCGGAACGCGAGATTGCCCTGCTCCCTGCCCATCGTGGTGATCGCGTTCGGGTGGTCGAGCAGACCCCTGCTGATCACCACCGTCACCGTGCCGTCGCTGTTCGGCACCGCGCTGCCGTGGTTGACCGAGATCCGTCCGTCGGTGACGTTGTGGCCGGCCATGAACTGGTTCCAGGCGATCAGGTTCCAGAACCTGCAGTCCGGCGGCCGATGGGTGACCACGAGGGCCTCGTCCTCGGCGAGCACATAGCTGCCGAACGAGTAGCAGGCATCGGTCGCCGACCAGCCGAAGTTGAAGTCCGGCACCCGGTACGGCGTACCGAACGTGTTCGCGACCTGGGCGATCTCGTGCCCGAGGCCGTGCCGGTCGTCGTCGAGGCGGACACCGACACTGAGCGGCACGATCGCGAACATCGTCTGCATCCAGGTCAGCGCTGAGCGCAGCGACGCCGCGGTCCGGGCGTCGTCGAGGACGATCGGCTCGGGCGGCTCGACGGCTTCGATCTCCCAGTCGACCGGGCGTCCGGTGAACGGGTCGACCTGGTAGTCGCGGGTGAGCGCCGCGGCGGTGTCCTCGCGGAGCTCGACGAACGGCCCGTCGTACGACGGCGGCCGCTCGGGCCCGATGTAGAAGGAGAACCGGCCGTCGGCGTCGAAGTCCAGATCGCTGTCGTTGACGACTCCGTCGACCCGGTCCGACCACGCGCCGGGAGCCGGCTCGTTGTAGACGGTGAACGAGAAGTAGGCGCTGTCGCCGCGCTGGCCGCTGATCCGGTAGGTCCGGCGCGGATCGAGCATCACGAAGCAGTAGTAGGAGTCGGTGTTGTCGCCTCCCCAGCGCCGGTCGCGCCGGAACGGGGTGTTCACCTGGACGAACTGCGGACGCGACGGCTCGGGGAACAGGTAGCAGTCCAGTGCCACGCCGAGGACCGTGGCGAGATTCCGGTAGCCGTCCACGACCGCAGCCTCGCCGGAGACGGCACGGTCGCCGGTGAGGAAGGACGCGTCCATCGCGCGCAGTCCGTCGAGCAGGTCGCGCCAAGCCTCGGTGGACGCCCAGGTCTTCTCGGTCACGGGGTGACTCCTCTCAGCAACAGGGAGGTGGTGCGGTCGATCCAGGCCGGATCGAAGTCGGTGGAGATGTCGACCAGGAGCGCGAACAGCACAGCGCCGGCGATCAGCCCGATCACGGCGTCGGGCTCCAGGTCGGCGCGGGCCTCACCCGATCGCGCCGCCGCCTGCAGCCGGTCGGCCACGTCAGCCATCGGGCCCTGCCGGAAGCGCTCGAGCAACGACTGGTGCAGGAGCGGGTCGGCCTGGAACTCCGCGACGAGTCCCGGCATCGCGGCACGGGCGGCGGGCGTCGACAGCATCCGCGTGGAGGTGGCGACCATCAGCCGCAGCTCCCCGGCGACCGTGCCGTCGCTGCGACCGTCGGCCTCGACGTGTGCGGCGTCCTCGACCGGGAACGCCGCTTCGTGCACGAGGTGGGCCTTGCTCCGCCAGCGACGGTAGATCGCGGGTTTGGTGGTGCGCGCGCGTCGGGCGACGTCGGCGAGGTTCAGGTCGGCGTACCCGCGCTCGACCAGCAGGTCCACCGTCGCTGCGAGCACCGCCTGCTCGATGCGCGGATCACGCGGGCGCCCGATCTGGGTCCCCGGGATCTCTGGCGCCGTTGCGATACTCACAGTAACGTAATGTACATGACTGCACCCGTCGTGATCCAGGACCTCAACGAACCGCTCTTCTCCCCCGAGGCCGATGAGCTCCGATCGATGATGGATCAGCTGGCCGCGGA
Organism: Marmoricola sp.; assembly: GCA_036676945.1. GTDB lineage: Bacteria > Actinomycetota > Actinomycetes > Propionibacteriales > Nocardioidaceae > Marmoricola. The sequence goes on along the minus strand of JAKFBZ010000121.1, from coordinate 16,108 downwards.
CTGTCCGCTGGACTCCGACGCGCTGCACGCCAAGGCCGTCGCGGAGTCCGGGCTCGACGACTTCGGTCCGCGCGACTACGTCGAGCGTCTCGAGGTGCTCCTGGAGGCACTCCGGGCGATCCCGGGCCTGAACGGCCCGGGGCGGGTCAACTTCCACGCCCAGGTCGTGCAGATGCTCCGCAACCGGCTACAGCTCACCGACCTGCTCCGCCGGCACCCGGAGATCGCCGACATCGAGCTGGTCCCGCCCGTGGTCATCGCCGGGCTCCCCCGCACCGGCACCACCCACCTGCACAACCTGATGGCCTCGGCTCCGACGTTCCGCACGCTGCCGTACTGGGAGAGCATCGAGCCGGTGCCGCGTCCCGACGAGGTGGGCGTCGACCCGGATCCGCGCCGGGAGCGCTGCGACCAGGCGGTCTGGTTCGCCGACCTGGCGATGCCGCTGTTCCCGTTGATGCACGAGATGACCACCGACCACGTGCACGAGGAGATCCAGCTCCTCGCCAACGACTTCTCCACGATGTTCTTCGAGACCGTGGGTGACGTCCCGGGCTGGCGGGACTACTACTGCGCCCACGACCAGGCGCCGCACTACCGCTACCTGACGCTGCAGCTCAAGGCGATGCAGCACCTGCGGGGCGGGCGTCGCTGGTTGCTGAAGTCGCCCCAGCATCTCGAGCAGTTGCCGGTGCTGGAGGAGGTCTTCCCCGGCCTCACGACGGTCATCACCCACCGCGACCCGGTCTCGGTGGTGGTCTCGATGGCGACCATGGTCGCCTACACCGCGCGGATGCACCGCAGTCCCGTCCCTGCCGAGCACCTCGGCCGCTACTGGGCCGACCGGATCGAGCGGATGCTCAACAAGCTGGTCGCCGATCGCCACTGCGCGCCGGCCGATCGTTCGGTCGACATCAGGTTCGACGAGTTCATGGCGGACGACCTCGGCACCGTCGCCCGGGTCTACGCGCTCGCCGGCGAACCGATGACCGCCGACGCCGAGGCTGCGATGGCCGCCTACCTCGCCGGTCACCGCCGGGGGCACCTGGGCACCATCGACTACCGGCCCGCGGACCTGGGACTGGACCTCGACGACCTGCGGGCGCGGTTCGCCCCGTACGTGGCCAGGTTCCTGACCGACTGACCTCAGACGGTCAGCGCCGCCACGGTGTCCAGGTCCTCGACCGCGGCGACCGCGCGTCTCAGCCCGGTCTCGGCGATGTCGTCACCCTGCAGACCGCCCAGGCCGCTGGTGAACGTCGCCGAGACGAACGCGTACCCGACCATCCGACGGTGCCGGGACAACAGGTCGTCCACGGGCAGCGCCGGACCGCCGGCGGCCGCGAGACGGTCGGCGTAATACGTCAGCAGGTCCCGTTCCCAGGCCCGGCGGTCCTCGACGGTGAGACCGAGCACCACCAGGTAGCTCACGTCGCGGACCCCGTCACCACGGCGTACCGCCTGCCAGTCCAGGAGTCCTGCGCGGGTCGCGCCCGCGTCGTCGAGCAGGTACACGTTGCCCGGGTGCGGATCGCCGTGGAGCACGCAGTGCGTGCCCTGCTCCAGCAGCGGCGCCCAGCGACGGTACGACGCGAGCAGAGCCGCTCCCCCGGCCGGACACAACTCCGGATCCCGTACGGCGACCCGGCGCCCGAGCGGGCCGAGCGATGCCTGGACGAGGGGCATCAGCGCGTCGCCGGCGTTGGTCCCCAGCCAGGCCGGCCACTGCCGGATCCCGTACGTCGATCCGTGCAGCCGCGCCAGCGTGTCGATCACCGCCTCCGCCTGTTCGCGCGACAGCGGCGTCCGGGTGTCGGCGAAGCCGGCGCCGCGAGCGGCCAGGTCCTCCAGGACGATCACGAACCGGCCGGTGCGCCGGTCGAACCGGGAGCCGAGGAGTCGCGGAGCCTCCAGCTCCAGTCCGGGTCGGATCGCGTCGTAGAACCCGACCTCGACCTCGCCGAGCCGGGCGAGCCCACCGAAGAGGCGGGTGCCCCGGTCGGTGGCGGCCACTTTCACGAACACTGATGCGGGCACGTCCTCGCCGCTCAGTCCGAGGACGCTGCGGTCGGTCGTTCCCGAGGTGCCGCCGAGGAGCGTCACCTCCGTCACCCGGCGGCCCAGCAGAGCCGTCAGCGCAGCTGGGTCGAGGTCAGCCGCACGCCGCGGCAACCGACCCGGGAGCGGCAGCAGGTCCGCTCCCAGCCGGCCCAGTTCACGCAGCGTGCGGGCCGATGTCTCGAGCGCGACGCGGCCCGGACGCACCGGCTCAGGCGTGTTCGTCGGCGACGGACTCGCCGTGGGTCCCCGGGCGCGGGGCCCACGGGAGTTCCTTCGACGGGCGGACCACGATCAGCCGGTCGCCGCGGGCCAGTTGGGTGACCGTCGGGTCGAAGTAGCGATAGACCTTCTCGTCGCGCAGCACCGCGATCACCTGGTCGGGCAGGCTCTGCGGCGCCTTGCCGACCTCGCTGACCAGGAGGTCGCGTTCGGCCACCTCCAGGCCGGCACCGTAGGTGAGCAGGTCCTCGAGCACGGCCGCCAGCGGCGGCGAGATGGCAGACATGCCGACCAGGCGACCGACCGCGTCCGAGGACGTGACCACCGCGTCGGCGCCCGACTGGCGCACCAACGGCACGTTGTCCTGCTCCCGGACGGCCGCGACGATGTAGGCCTGCGGGTTGAGCTGCCGCACCGTGAGCGTGGCCAGCACGGTCGTGTCGTCGCGGGGCGTCGTGATGATGACCTGTCGTGCCCGCTCGACGCCGGCGCGGCGCAGCACCTCGCGACGGCTGGCGTCGCCGGTGACGACGGCCAGGCCGTTGGCGTGGGCTTCCCCCAGGGCGACGCTGCTCGGGTCGACGATGACGATCGACTCCTTGTCGGCGCCGTTGTTCACCAGGGTGTCGACCGCACTGCGGCCCTTGGTCCCGTAACCGATGACGACGATGTGCTGCTCCATGTGCTTCCTCCAGCGGGCGTTGCGGAACATCTCGCGACCCTGGCTGGCGAGCACCTCCAGGGTGGTACCGATCAACAGCACCAGGAACGCGATGCGCAACGGCGTGATCACGAACGCGTTGACGAGTCGCGCCCCGTCCGAGACCGGTGCGATGTCGCCGTACCCGGTCGTGCTGAGTGTGACGGTCGTGTAGTAGATCGAGTCGACGAGCGTGATGGCCCCACGGCCGGGGTGGGCGCTGTCGCGGTAGTTGTCGCGATCGAGCCAGACGATCATGACCGTGAAGACCAGGATGCCGACCGCGATCAGCAGCCGCCGGGTCAGCTCCCACCACGGGGAACGGGTCTCGATCGGGAGCTTGAGCTGCCCGGGGACGACCTTCTCCTCGATGTCAGGCACGGCGACCGTGCCTCTCAGTCCTGCACGACGGTGCCGTAGATGACGGTCGTGTCACGCGGCTCGGACCCCTTGACGTCTGAGGTGTCCAGCGTGACGAACCGGAACGTGTCGCCCTTCCTCGGGATGGTCACGCCGGCACCGTGGCTCCAGGTGCCGCAGAGGACACCTTCGTCGTCGACGGCTTCCTCGTCCTCGACCGACTCACCTTCGAGGCACAGGTGCGAGGTGGATCGTTCGAAGCTGACCACCGTGGCGGTCGCACTGTGCGGGGCGTCCGGACCGGCGACGGTGCCGACGAGATAGCCGGCCAGAAGGCAGAAGGCGCCCCCGGCCACGAAGACAGGGGTCGGAAGCGTCACATTTCCCACAGGCAGAGCATCGCACGCAGCCGGTGGCATCCCGGGCAGCGACCCCCGGAGTTCAGCGCGGAGGCAAGGTGAAGATCTCGGCCTGATGCTCGCCCGGCTGCTCGGTCACGGGAATCCCGCTCGGCCGGGTCGTCGGCCAGGAGGTCTCGATCGTCACCCGGTTGTCCGTCCAGCGTCGCAGCACCACCCAGTCACCCGGTCCGGGCGCGCAGCCGCGGTCACGGGCGATCCGGCCGAGCATGCAGCCGCCGTAACTGGCGCGCACCTCACCGATGTCGGTGAGCACCAACGCCACTCCCGGCTCCCCGCCGATCACGCAGCCGACCCAGGGGTCGAGACGCGAGACCCTCTCAGCGCTCATGGCGCACCGGTCCTGAGTCGTTCATCACAGCACCAATGTACGGCGGGCGCCTGACGCCTGCATGCGATTAATCCGCAGTCCGGGCATCGGTCCCGGGGACCTGCGTCGCGACGTCTCCGGACTCCTCGGCGTCGTCCTCCGAGCCGGGGGTCGTCCGCCACGGCAGCATCGCGTCGAGGGTGATCCGCCGCCGGAGCTCGAGCCGGGCTGTCGTGGTCTCCTTCTGCGGCCAGATCTGGTCGAAGGCGGCGTTCAGGGCAGCTCCGATGAGGACGGCGATCGAGAGGATGTAGAGCCAGATCAGCACCGCGATCGGCGCGGCCAGCGGGCCGTAGATCGAGGTCGAGCCCTTCGCGGTCCCGACGAGCACGATCCGGAGCACCGCCGACCCGACGATCCAGCAGAACACCGTGAAGACCGCCCCGGGCACGTTGTAGCGCCAGGACGTCCGCACGGGCACGGACACGTGGTAGAGCGTGGTCAGGAAGCAGATGCAGAGCACCAGCACGATCGGCCAGTAGAGCTCGTTGAGGAAGTCCATCCGCTCGGGCAGCGCCTTGTCGACCAGGCCGGGTCCGGCGACGACCAGCGGGATCGTGATGACCCCGGTCAGCATGCCGAGGACGTAGAGCAGGAACGACAGCGCCCGGGTCCGGACGATCCCCCGGTGTCCGCCCAGCCCGTACATGATCGTGATCGTGTCGACGAAGACGTTGAGCGCACGTGAGCCGGACCAGAGTGCGAGGATGAAGCCGATCGAGATGACGTCGTACCGGCCTCCTTCGAGTACGTCGTTGAGCGTCGGCCTGATGATGTCGTCGACCGTGTCCGGGGTCAGCGCCTGTGACGAGAGGTCCAGCACCTTCTGGCGGACGTCCTCGATCTGGTCGTTGCTGAACTGCGCGAAGACGTACCCGATCGAGCCGGCGAGCGCGAAGATCAGCGGCGGCAGCGAGAGGATCGCGAAGAACGCCGCCTCGGCTGCCAGACCCGTGACCCGGTTGCGCATGCAGGTGCCGACCGTGGAGACGATCAGCCGCCAGAGCGCACGCCGGATGTTCACCAGCGTCCAGCGGCTCGAGGTCCGGGCTCGGACCCCGGAGCTGCTCTGCGTCGCCATGGGTCAACCGTACGGCCACGAGTACTTCGAACCGGTCGAGGACCGCCACGAGCGCGGCGCCCCCGGGTCGGGACGCCGCGCTCGTCGAGGCGGGTCAGACGCGTTCGAGTTCTCCGGCCACGGTGGTCTCGGCCTCCGGGTCGAACTCGTAGTCCTCCTCGCCGTCCAGCATCGTCGTCTCGTCGAACGGCTCCTGTCCGGCGAGCACCCGGTCCAGCCGGGTCCGGTCCAGGCCCCCGGTCCAGTGGCCGATCAGCACCGTCGCGACGGCGTTGCCGGCGAAGTTCGTGACTGCCCGGGCCTCGGACATGAACCGGTCGATGCCGACGATCAGGCCGACGCCGTCGACCAGGTCCGGACGGTGCGAGCTCAGCCCGCCGGCCAGGGTCGCCATCCCCGCTCCGGTCACACCGGCCGCGCCCTTGGAGGCGATCATCATGAACAGCAGCAACGAGATCTGCTCCCCGATCGAGAGCGGGTTGCCCATCGCCTCGGCGATGAAGAGCGACGCCATCGTCAGGTAGATCGCCGTGCCGTCGAGGTTGAACGAGTAGCCGGTCGGGACCACGACTCCGACGGTGGCCTTGTCCACCCCGGCGTGCTCCATCTTGGCGATCAGTCGCGGCAGCGCGGACTCGGAGGAGGAGGTCGAGACGATCAGCAGGAACTCGCGGCCCAGGTAGCGCAGCAGCGAGAAGAGGTTCAGCCCGGTGGCGAGCCTGAGGAGCGAGCCGAGCACCAGGCAGACGAACAGCGCGCAGGTGATGTAGAAGGCACCCATCAACAGGGCCAGGCTCTTGAGGGCGTCGACGCCGGTCTCACCGACGACGCCGGCCATCGCGCCGAACGCCCCGATGGGCGCCGCCCACATGATCATCGACAGCACCCGGAAGACGAGGCGCTGTGCGTGCCCGACGGCGGTGAGGATCGGAGTGCCGGCCCGGCCCATGCCCTGGAGGGCGAAGCCGACCAGCAGCGCCACCAACAGGGTCTGCAGCACCTCACCCGAGGTCAGCGCCGAGAGCATCGAGTCCGGGATGATCCCGAGCAGGAAGTCACCGAGCGAACCGTGCGCGCCCTCGGCCTGCGCGGCTCCGGCGCTCGCGGTCTCCTCGGACAGGTCCAGACCCGACCCGGGGTGCAGCAGGTTGCCGACGACCAGCCCGATGCCGAGCGCGGCGGTCGACATCAGCAGGAAGTAGCCGAGAGCCAGGCCGCCGACCTTCCCGACCCGTGCGGCACTGCGCACCGAGCCGACGCCGAGCACGATCGTGCAGAAGATCACCGGCTGGATCATCATCTTGATCAGGCCGACGAAAGCCTGCCCGAGCGGCTTGAGTTCGACCGCGAACGCGGGAGCGACCAGGCCGGTCAGGATGCCGAGGCCGACCGCGACGATCACGGCCATGTAGAGGTAGTGGGTCCGGTCCCGGCGCGGCTTCGGCGCCGCCCGGCCGGGCTTCTCGATCGTCGTGGTCATCGTTCCTCCAGAGAGTCCCCGGGCCGTTCCCCGGCAGTTGTCGAACACTGGGACCACTGTCCGGCGGAGTGTGACCCGGGTCACTGTTGTGTACGTTGAGTTCACAGCTCGGCGTTCGAGCGAGGGTCGAGAGGCGAGCAGCACCATGCGCAGCACGGGGAGTCCGACGCCGGGGCGCGAGAGCTCCGTGGCGAGGCAGATCCTGCTGCTGCAGCTCCTCGTCGTGTTCGTGCTGGTGGTGGTCGCCGTCGGCCTCGCGACGTACGACGCCCGCCGGGACACCCGCGACCACGCCCGTGACCGCGCGGTCGACGTCGCGGAGACCGTCGCGGACTCCCCGACCGTCCGCTCGGCGATGCGCGCGACCGACCCCTGCACCGTGCTCCAGCCCTTCGCCGACGACGTCCAGGCCGATACCGAGGTCGACTTCGTGGTGGTGATGAGGCTCGACCGCACCCGCTGCACGCATCCGGACCCGGAACAGATCGGCAAGCTCTTCGTCGGCGACCTGGGCGGCGCGCCGCAGGGGCGGGTCTTCACCCAGGAGTACTCCGGGACGCTCGGTCCGTCGATCCGTGCGGTGGTGCCGGTGCGCTCGGACGGCAAGGTCATCGCCCTGGTCTCGGTCGGCATCACCGTCGACCGGATCGACGAGCAGCTCCAGCGCAGTCTCGTCGCCATCGGCGTCGCCGCTGTCGTGGTGCTCGGGGTCGGCGTCGGCGGGGCGCTGCTGATCGCCCGTCGCCTCCGCCGCCAGACCCACGGGATGGGTGAGAACGAGATCACCCGGATGTACGAGTACTACCGCGCCGTGCTGCACGCGGTGCGCGAAGGGCTGATGCTGCTCGACTCCGCCGGGCGGGTGCAGCTCGTCAACGACGAGGCCCGCCGTCTGCTCGGCCTGCCCGAGGACGTGGCCGGCCGGGACGTGACCGAGCTCGGCCTGCCTCCGGCACTGGTGGCCGCGGTCACCGGCGACACCCCGGAGGACGACGACATCTACGTGACCGGGGATCACGTCCTCGTGGTCAGCTCGTCCCCGGCGTACTGGAACGGCGACGAGGTCGGTGCGGTGGTGACCCTGCGTGACCGGACCGAGCTGATCGACGTGACCGGCGAGCTGGACGTCGTCCGCGGGCTGACCGAATCGCTCCGTTCCCAGAACCACGAGGCGGCGAACCGGTTGCACACTGTCGTGTCCCTGGTCGAGATCGGCCGCACCGAGGAGGCGATCGCGTTCGCGACCGCGGAGCTACGGATCGCGCAACAGCTGGCGGACCAGGTCGTCGGTGCCGTCGAGGACCCGGTGCTCGCGGCGCTGCTCCTCGGCAAGACCGCCCAGGCCGCCGAGCGCGGGATCGAACTCACCGTCACCGGCGACCTCCGCACCGGGACCGGCCTGGTCGAGGCCCGTGACCTGGTGACGGTGGTCGGCAACCTGGTCGACAACGCCCTGGACGCCGTCGCCGGCTCCCCCGACCGCCGGGTCGAGGTCAGCATCGTCGGGGACGAGGATTCGGTACGGGTGGTCGTCGGCGACAGTGGCCCGGGGGTGCCCAGCGAGGACGCGGAGCGGGTCCTCGAGCGAGGCTGGTCCACGAAGGCGACCGGTTCCGGGATCGGACTGGCGCTCGTCGGACAGGTCGCCCGCCGCCATCAGGGCGTCGTCTCGGTCGGGTCGTCCCCGCTCGGCGGCGCCGAGTTCACCGTCACCCTGGGGCCGCGCGCATGACTGTCCGGGTCCTGGTCGTGGAGGACGAGCAACTCGCCGCCGAAGCGCACGCCGAGTACACCCGCCGGGTGCCGGGGTTCGAGGTCGCTGGGGTGGCCCGCTCCGCCGGGGACGCCGTACGACATCTGAACGCCGACCCGGACGTGGACCTGATCCTGCTCGACATGCACCTGCCCGACGGGCACGGACTCGGCCTGCTCCAGCGGCTGCGGGCCGCCGGGCACCTGTGCGACGTGATCGCGGTGACGTCGGCCCGCGACACCGAGGTGGTCCGCCGGGCGGTGGCCCAGGGCGTGGTGCTGTACCTGCTCAAGCCGTTCTCGTTCGCCACCTTCCGCACCAAGCTCGAGCAGTACGCCGCCTACCGCGCGCAACTCGCCGGCAGCTCCGCCGAGGTCGTGCAGGACGACGTCGACCAGCTGATGGGCACGCTGCGTTCGCGTGGCTCGACGGCCGACCTCCCGAAGGGCATGAGCCCCGAGTCGCTGCGCCAGGTCACCGACGTCCTGCGTTCCTCGGCTGCGGCGTTGTCGGCCAGCGAGGTCGCCGAGACGATCGGTGCCTCCCGCGTCACCGCCCGGCGCTACCTCGAACACCTCGCCGACGAAGGCCTCGTCGACCGGACGCCGCGGTACGGCGGCACCGGCCGACCGGAGGTCGAGTACTCCTGGAAGCGCTGACGCGGGGGCCGGCGACGCTCAGTCGAAGGTGATCGTCCCGGCGACCGTGTCCAGGATCTCGGGCGTCGTCGCCGGCGCCGCGCCCCTGAGCACGTACTGCAGCTGGAACAGCTTGTTGTCGACGTTCACCGCGAGCAGGTACACGGTGACCTCATTGCCCGCGGACGTGCCCGCGATCCGCACCTGTCGTGCCGGGTTGCCTTGCACCTCGACGGTCTCGTTCACGTCGACGGTGCCGCCGACGTTCTGCGCGACGCCGCGCACGGCGCCGTCGAGGTCGACCCTGGTCCCGGCCGGGTACGCGTTCATCGCCACCACGAAGGCGTCGTCGTCGCCGGCGTCGGTGTACAACGTCGCCTTGACCTTGCCGACCTTGGTGTCGAAGGTCTGTTCCTCCGCGACCGCCTTCTGCCGCAGCTTCATCGCGAACCCGTTGCCGTCCAGGGGCACCAGATCGGCCGCGGGATCGGCGGTCGGCGACGGCGACGAGGAAGTGGTGGATCCGGACTTCGCCGACGGCTCGTCGTCCGCTCCCCCGCAGCCGCCGAGCAGCAGCGCCGCCACCACGACCACGGCGGCGGGCGCCCACGAGGAAGACCGCTTCATGGGAGGACGGTAACGCCTCTGCCGGTCCAGGCCAGGGCGGGACGCCTGTTGCCGACGGACTCGCGACCCTCCACGCTGGGTCGCACATCCGTGTCCTGGAGGACCCATGAACGACCGCAGCGCGCTCGGCCCGGCCGATGTCAGCGACGCCGAGCTCGCCCGGATGGTGGCCGCTCAGTACGACGCGGACCCGACGACGGTCGAGCTGGTCGACGTGCGGGTCACGCCGGTCGACTACGACCTCCCGGCGCTCACGACCGCTTCGCGCAACCGCGTCCAGGGCACGGCGCGGATCGACGGCGCGCCGGCCGGGTTCAGCATCTTCGTCAAGCACATCCAGTCGTGGGGGCGATCGCCGTTCTTCGCAGACGTACCGCCGGAGGTCCGCGAATTCGCCGAGGCCAGCGTGCCGTGGCGGACCGAGGCACTCGCCTACCGGTCCGACCTGCGCGAGCACCTGCCGGACGGGCTGACCATGCCGCGCGCCCTGGGCGTCTTCGACCTCGACGAGAAGTCCGCCGCCGTCTGGCTGGAGGACGTCCCGGCGGTCGAGGTGGCCTGGGACCGCCGGCGGTTCGAGCGAGCGGCCGGCCTGCTGGGCCGGATCGCCGGCAGTCCTGCGGTCGCGGCGTACGCGCGCGTCGGCGAGTTCGACTGGAGCGTGCGCGATTATCTGTTCGGCCGGCTGCTCAACCAGGTGATCCCGATGCTGCAGGCCGATCCGCTCTGGCAGCATCCCCTCGTCGCCGGCGCGTACGACGACGAGCTGCGCACCCGGCTGCTGCGGGCCGCAGACCTCGCGCCCGAGTACGTCGAGGAGCTGATGTCGTTCCCGGTGACCGCCGGGCACGGCGATGCCTGTCCGAGCAACCTGCTCGTCCGGGCCGCCGACGACGACTCGTTCACCCTGATCGACTTCGGGTTCTGGCAGGAGTTGCCGGTCGGTTTCGACCTCGCCCAGTTGCTGGTCGGCGACGTACAGATCGGGCGGCGCAGCGCCGCCGACCTCGCCGAACGGGGCGAGGCCTGCCTGGTCGCCTACTCCGACGGCCTGCGCGCCGAGGGCTTCGAGATCGACGGGCCCGACCTGCGCCGGGCGCACGCCTTGCAGCTGCTCATCTTCACCGGGCTCTCGACGATCCCGTTCGAGCACCTGGAAGCACCGCCGAGCCCGGAGCTCACCGCGCTGGCGGCGGACCGAGCCGCGATCTCCCGCTACAGCCTCGACCTGCTGGGCGCGACCGGCTGAGTCAGCTCAGCTCGAGGCCCGGGTACAGCGGGTGCTTGTCGAGCATCTCGGCCGACTGTGCCTTGACCCGGTCCGCGACACCGTCGGCGAGCTTGTACGTCGCCTTCGACGGCGCACCGGCCTTGTTGGTGCCGGCCTCGGTGTTGGAGAGCACGTCGACGATCATCTCGGCGACCTTGTCGAACTCGTCGTGACCGAAGCCGCGGGTGGTCAGCGCCGGGGTGCCGAGCCGGACGCCGGTCGTGTACCAGGCGCCGTTCGGGTCGTTGGGGACCGAGTTGCGGTTGGTGACCACGCCGGCGTCGAGCAGCGCCGACTCCGCCTGGCGGCCGGTGAGGCCGAAGGAGGCGACGTCGAGGAGCACGATGTGGTTGTCGGTGCCGCCGGTGACCAGCTTCGCGTCACGGTTCAGGAACCCGTCGGCGAGCGACTTGGCGTTGTCGGCGATGTTCTGCGCGTAGGTCTGGAACGACGGCTGGCGCGCCTCGGCGAGCGCGACGGCCTTGGCGGCCATCACGTGCGAGAGCGGACCACCGAGGACCATCGGGCAGCCGCGGTCGACGTCCGCCGCGAACTCCTCCTGGGCCAGGACCAGACCGCCGCGCGGGCCGCGCAGCGACTTGTGCGTCGTCGTGGTGGTGATGTGCGCGAACGGGACCGGGTCCTCCTCGCCCGTGAAGACCTTGCCCGCGACCAGACCGGCGAAGTGCGCCATGTCGACCATCAGGGTGGCGCCGACCTCGTCCGCGATCTCGCGCATCTTGGCGAAGTTCACCCGGCGCGGGTACGCCGAGTAGCCGGCGACCAGCACCGCGGGTTTGAACTCGCGGGCCTTGGCCGCGACCACGTCGTAGTCGAGCAGGCCGGTCTCCGGGTCGGTGCCGTACTGCTGCTGGTGGAACATCTTGCCGCTGATGTTCGGGCGGAAGCCGTGGGTCAGGTGCCCACCGGCGTCCAGGGCCATGCCGAGGAGACGCTGGTTGCCGAACTCGTGGCGCAACTGCTCCCAGTCGGCCTCGGAGAGTTCGTTGACGTTCTTGACGCCGTACTTCTCCAGCGCCGGGGTCTCGACCCGGTGCGCCAGGATCGACCAGAAGGCGACCAGGTTCGCGTCGATGCCGGAGTGCGGCTGCGCGTAGGCGTACGGCGCCCCGAAGAGCTCCCGGGCGTGCTCGGCGGCGAGCGCCTCGACTGTGTCGACGTTCTGGCAGGCCGCGTAGAAGCGGTGACCGACGGTGCCCTCGGCGTACTTGTCGGAGAACCAGGTGCCCATCGTCAGCAGCGTGGCCGGCGAGGCGTAGTTCTCCGAGGCGATCAGCTTGAGCGAGGAGCGCTGATCGGCGAGCTCCTTCCGTGTGGCCTCCGCCACACGTGGCTCCACCGCGGCGATGACTTCGAGCATCGCGTCGTAGGCGGTTGAGATCGTCTTGGCGAGGGTTTCAGCGCCTGAACCGGCGGAATTCGAGGAGGAGACGTCGCTCATGGCCACAGCCTAGAGGCGGCGCTGCGGCACGTCCGGGGTACCCAGGCCTGTACCAAATAATGGACACCCGTCTCATGACATGAGATTGAGGTTTGTGGAACCAGTGTCCGCAACCTGAGACTTGCTCCCATGATCAGCGCTGCCACCTCGACCTGGCTCGTGACGCGTCGTCACGTGGACCTCGGTCGTACCCGCAGCGCAATGTGTCGGACCCGCTGAGTTACTCGCCCTTTCCGCCCCGCGCGCAACGTCGCTCGCGATCCCTTCAGCGAAGGACCCCACCCCACACATGCCTGACTTGCGCTTCCAGTCCCAGCCCCCGCGGCAGACCGAGATCCCCCGACCCAAGAGGGCGGAGGGACAGTGGTCGCTGGGCTTCCGCGAGCCGCTGAACAAGAATGAGCAGTCCAAGAAGGACGACGACCCGCTCAACGTCCGGGCTCGCATCATCAACGTCTACTCCAAGCGCGGCTTCGACTCGATCGACCCCGCCGACCTCCGTGGTCGCTTCCGGTGGATGGGCCTCTACACCCAGCGCAAGCCGGGCATCGACGGCGGCAAGACCGGGTCCATGGAGGAAGAGGAGCTGGACGACCGCTTCTTCATGCTGCGCGTCCGCAGCGACGGCGCCCTCCTCGGCGCTCCGCAGCTGCGTGCCCTGGGCAGCATCGGCGTCGACTTCGCCCGGAACACGGCCGACATCAGTGACCGCCAGAACATCCAGTACCACTGGATCGAGATCGAGAACGTCCCGGAGATCTGGGAGCGCCTCGACGCCGCCGGGATGACCAGCCTGGAAGCGTGCGGCGACTCGCCGCGCCCGTTCCTGGGCTCCCCCGTCGCCGGCGTGGCCGCTGACGAGATCATCGACGGCACCTCGGCACTCGAGGAGATCAAGCGCCGCTACATCGGCAATCCCGAGTTCTCGAACCTGCCGCGCAAGTTCAAGACCTCGCTCACCGGTCACCCGAGCCTGGACACCGTCCCGGCCGTCAACGACGTCTCCTTCGTCGGCGTGGTGCACCCCGAGCACGGGCCTGGCTTCGACCTGTGGGTCGGCGGCGGCCTGTCCACCAACCCGATGTTCGCCCAGAAGCTCGGCGTCTGGATCCCGCTCGACGAGGTCCCGGACGCGTGGGCCGGAGTCGCCGGCATCTTCCGCGACTACGGCTACCGCCGGCTGCGCTCCCGCGCCCGGCTGAAGTTCCTGGTCGCCGACTGGGGCGTCGAGAAGTTCCGCGAGGTCCTGGAGAACGAGTACCTCGGCAAGAAGCTGGTCTCGGTCGAGTCCCCCGCCGTGTCCACCGACAGCGGTGACCACGTCGGCGCGCACGCCCAGAAGGACGGCCGCTTCTACGTCGGCGCCGCTCCGATGGTCGGCCGGATCAACGGCGAGACCCTGGTCGGCCTGGCCGACCTGGTCGAGAAGTACGGCGTCGACGGCGTCCGGCTCACCGCGCACCAGAAGCTGGTCGTCCTCGGGGTCGACGGCAAGGACGTCGACTCCCTGATCGCCGACCTGCTCCCCCTCGGCCTGGACGCGAACCCCTCCAACTGGCGCCGCAACACGATGGCCTGCACCGGCATCGAGTACTGCAAGCTCGCCATCGTCGACACCAAGGACCGCGCCCGCGACCTGGTCACCGAACTGGAGAAGCGCTTCCCCGACCTCGACGTCCCGATCACGGTCAACGTCAACGGCTGCCCGAACGCGTGCGCGCGGACCCAGGTCGCCGACATCGGCCTCAAGGGTCAGCTCGTCCTCGACGACGACGGCAACCAGGTCGAGGGCTTCCAGGTGCACCTCGGCGGCGGCGTCGGCCTGCACGAGACGATCGGCAAGAAGCTGCGCGCGCACAAGGTCACCAGCGCCGGCCTCGACGACTACGTCACCAACGTGGTCGACGCCTTCCTGTCCGACCGCACTGACGGTGAGTCCTTCGCCGCGTGGGTCGTTCGTGCCGACGAGGTCCTGCTTCGTGGCGAGAAGGCCGTCGAGAAGGAGCCGGTGACGATCTGATGTCGACGCGCGCCGTGCCGTACCACTGCCCCTACTGCGGTGACGAGAACCTCTGGCCCTACGAGGGCTCCGAGGGTTCGGGTCATGGCGAATGGGAATGCCGGTCGTGCCTGCGCGCGTTCAAGGTCTCGATGATCAAGCAGCTCCCGCGGCCCGCGCTGGGCTCGGCGGGATCGCCTGCTGCCGGATCGGGAGGCACATCATGACCGCACCCACCACCCTGGCCGCCCGTGCCGCGCGCGGATCGACGACCGAGGGTCGATCGATCGACGAGCTGAAGGACATCGTCTTCCAGGTCGGCGCCGAGCTCGAGCTCGCTCCTGCCGAGAACATCATCGAGTGGGCAGTGGCGACCTTCGGCGCACGGTTCTGCGTGACGTCCTCGATGGGTGACGCGGTGCTGGCGGACCTGGTCTCGAAGGTCGCGCCCGGGGTGGACGTGATCTTCCTCGACACCGGTTACCACTTCGCCGAGACCATCGGCACCCGGGACGCGGTCGCGGCCACGATGCCGGTCAACCTGCTCAGCATCACCCCGGTCCAGTCGGTGGCCGAGCAGGACGCCGAGTACGGCCCGGACCTGTACAAACGCGACCCCGACCTCTGCTGCAAGCTGCGCAAGGTCGACCCGCTGAACAACATCATGAAGTCGTACGACGCCTGGGCGACCGGTCTTCGTCGTGCCGAGACCCACAACCGGGTGATCGCACCCGTCGTGGGCTGGGACGAGAAGAAGCAGAAGGTCAAGGTCTCCCCGCTCGCTCGCTGGAGCGACGAAGAGGTCGACCAGTACATCGCCGACAACGGCATCCTCGTGAACCCCCTGCAGTACGACGGCTACCCGTCCATCGGCTGCTGGCCCTGCACCCAGCGCGTCGCGCCGGGCGAGGACCCGCGCAGCGGTCGCTGGGCAGGTCAGAACAAGACTGAATGCGGAATCCACCAGTAGGCGCCCGACCCAGGGCAACCACCCACCCACCACGCAACGACAACGACGTCACAGCGAGATCGAAGAGAAGGGAGGCCGGTCCATGACCGCCCCAGCCCTCATCGCCCTTGCCCACGGCAGTCGCGATCCCCGATCGAAGGCGACCATCGAGGCGCTCGTCGCCGAGACCCGCCTGATGCGACCCGACCTGCGGATCGAGGTCGCGTTCCTCGACCACGTGCGGCCGTCGTTCGAGACGACCGTCAACAAGCTGGTCCGCGCACGGTTCGAGGAAATCGTGGTGGTGCCGCTGCTGCTCAGCGAGGCGTACCACGCCAAGGTGGACGTGCCCGACGTGATCGCCCAGGCAACGGCGAAGCACCCCGGCCTGCGGATCCGTGCGACCCGAGTCCTCGGCCTGGAGCACAGCTTCCTGGAGGTTCTCGACAAGCGGCTGCGTGAGGCGCTCAGCGCCGCCCGCGTCCGCGAGCTCGACGCGCTGGTGCTGGCTGCGGCCGGTTCCTCGGACCCGCTCGCCAACCAGGCCGTCGCCCGTCTGGCCCGCGTCTGGGGCGCGCACCACAAGCTCCCTGTCATGGCCGCGTTCGCGTCGACCACTCCCCCGGCCACCGGTGAGGCTGTGCGTGCGTTCCGGGCCGAGGGACGCCGGCACGTCGCCGTCGCGTCGATGTTCCTGGCTCCGGGCTTCCTGCCCGACCG
>JAKFBZ010000120.1:0-2132 GCA_036676945.1 Marmoricola sp. | reverse complement strand
ACTGAGCGTCGTCAGGCGTGGTGCATGGCAAGGCGGAGGAGCGAAGGCGACCTTCAGCGGAGCGCTAGCGGAGCGGTCGTCGAGCCGACGACAACGCCGCCAGGTGCCGCGCATGGCGGCGCTCAGCAGCTGGCGAAGATCACCGGGCCACTATCCAGCGCGCTGAGCACGAAGCCCGACTTCTCCTTCGGCTCGATGGTCAGCACCACCGCCGACCCGTCGGTCCTCGAGGACGTCAGCGTCATGTCGTCGCTGAAAGAGCCACCGCGGCCGACCGCCTCACCGACGGCGAGGTTCGCCCGGGCGCGCAGATTGGCCTTGGCCTGGGACGAGCTCTCGAAGTGCAACAGCACCCGCAGGGTGCGGTCCGCGTCGAGCGCCATCGCCAGCCCGTCGAGCGGGCTGATCTTCCCGGCCTTCGCGATCAGGGACGCCGCCTGCTCCTGGGCATCCGGGTCCGCCGCTGACATCGACAGGTCGCTGCAGGCGAAGTCGCGCGGCCACAGCATCGCCGCTGCGGGTTCCCCGGCCGCCTCGGCGAGGTCCGCGGCCGAGGACACGTCACCGAGCGAGGGCGCGTCGCCGGACGCCACCTTCGCGGCCGCGGCGGCGTACTCCTCGGTGTCACTGGTGACGATCAGGTGCTCGTCGGAGAGGACGACGACGTACTGGAGTTCCGGGGTGATCGACGGGTCGATCGCGGCGACCAGGTCGATCCCGCCCAGCCAGACGCCGTCGGACTCCTTCGGCTCCGTGAAGCCGAGGTCGTCGAGGTTCTCGCGCACCTCGTCGAAGTCGAAGCCGTCCGGCATCCGCGCCACCATGGTCGCGCCGGCTCGCGCCTGGGCGTACGCCTCCCACGCCATTGTGGTCGGCGAGAAGCCGAAGTGCTCCTGCAGCGCAGCCGTGGAGTCGTCGATGCTCGAGACCGCGGAGAGGTCCGTGTCGTAACCACGGCTGGTCAGCTTGTCGATCTCGGCGGTAGTCGGCGAGGTGGTCTCGTCGACCCCGAGGCGGTCGCGCACCTGATCCCAGTCGGTGAAGCCGAGCCGGACAGTGCTGCGCGGCACGACGTCGACCGCCGCGGAGAGATCGGTGCGGTGCAGCCGGTCCCAGACGCGCTGACCACCGATCACCAGGACACCGAGGACGACGACCAGCGCAGCGATCACTGCCACGACACGTCGTCGTTCCCGCATGGTTGCTTTCCCCTCGATCGGTTCCCGGGCGAGACTAGCCGCATGGCCCCCACGGACCCTGGACCGGCGCCCGGACCTGACATCGTCGCCGCCGGTGCCGTCGTGCTCCGGGGAGGGGCGGGCGGCGAGGTGCTGCTGGTGCACCGGCCGAAGTACGACGACTGGTCCTGGCCCAAGGGGAAGCGGGATCCCGGAGAGCACGTGACCGTCGCCGCCGTCCGGGAGGTGCTCGAGGAGACGGGCGTCGAGATCCGGCTGGGACGCCCGTTGCCGCGTCAGCTGTACACGGTGACCAGTGGCCGCGCCAAGACCGTGGACTACTGGACCGGCCATGTCGTCGGCGACGAGGACGTCTCGGGCTACGCCGCGAACGACGAGATCGACGAGGTGGGCTGGTTCGGGTTGGAGAAGGCCCGCAGCCGGTTGACCTACGCCGACGACCTCGCGCTGCTCGATCGGGTCGAGAAGCACCCGCGGCGCACCTCGGCCCTGGTGATCCTGCGCCATGCCCGCGCCCGGAAGCGCACCGCGTGGGAAGGGCCTGACACCGAGCGTCCGCTCACCGACGTCGGCCGGATCCAGGCCCGCGCCCTGGTCCCGGTGCTCTCGGCGTACGGCGTGACGCGGATCGTCTCCTCCGACAGCCTGCGCTGCCTGCGCACGGTCGCGCCGTACGCGCACGACCAGGTGCTGTCCGTCGAGGCGGTCCCGGGCGTCAACGAGGACGAGGCGACGCCCGGCTCGATCAGGAAGACCCTCGCGGATCTGCTCGGCCGCAAGGAGAGCGCACTCCTGTGCAGCCACCGTCCGGTGCTGCCCGAGATCCTCGCGTCGCTCGGCGTGGAGGAGGAACCACTCGCTCCGGGCGAGTTCGTCGTCTGCCACCACCGCAAGGGCAGGGTCGTGGCCACCGAGAGGCACCTGGTCCGCTGA
>JAKFBZ010000119.1:0-44944 GCA_036676945.1 Marmoricola sp. | reverse complement strand
GCCGAGTGCGACCGTCTCGTCGCTCTGGGCGCGACCCGGGTACGACGTGACGAACCGTCGCCGCCGCTGAGCGCCGGCTTCATCGTGATGCAGGATCCCGAGGGGAACGAGTTCTGCCTGGATTGAGCCCAGGAGAGATTCCCTGGACGTTCCCCGCTCAGCACGCCTGGATATGTAGCCGATAAGGAACATTATGTCAGGTAATATAGAAGCGGCCGGATTGAGGTCCCGAGTTCTGCTCCCCCGATGGGTGTCGATCCCGGCACTGCCCCCGTCGGCGGAGACGCGAGGTCGAGCCGTGCTGTGCCCGCGCGCGAACAGGGCGGCCCGCCCACCAGGCGGCGATACGGCGCGTCTCGTGAGAAGCCCTTGCCTAACGCCTGCCGTCGGGTGAAGATTCGCGTAACTCGCGGTAACACCTAGCTGGGCTCCCTCCCCATCGGCCCAGGACGGAGATCCGAATGCACCTTCGGCGGAGTGCGCACCACGTTCTCGGTCTCGTCCTGGCAGCGCTCCTGGTGACGCTGTCAGCGAGTCCGGCAGGAGCCGACGAAACCGGCCTGGTTCCCTACTACGACCCGCCCTTCGCCGCGGACTGCGTCGTCCACCAGTTCGGCGAGGGCCAGGTGCCCAAGCTCGGTTCGTACCCCGGCGACACGCTGTGCGTCGAGTACGCCAAACGGGACATCACGCTCAGCACCGGCGGCGCCGTGCAGTTCCTGCTCGCCGAGCCCGCCCGGGTGCTGCTCATCCTCGGGAAGTGCCGCTACTGGCAACAGGACCACTGGAGCGTCCAGCTCGCGCCGGGTCAGACACCGGTCATCCGCTGGGACGGCTCGTACTGGTACGACCTCGGCGCCGGCCGCGCCGGCGCCCGACTCCGCGGATTGACCGTCCTCGGCCAGCCCGCGACGATCGCCACCGCCGCGGCCTACGTCGCCCCGTACAGCCCGGAACTGGCTGCGGCGTTCCTCAAGTACGGACAGGGCGGCGACGGTGCGTCGGTCACGGCCGGGTTCCCCTTCAACCCCTTCTGCCCGCGGTGACACCGCGACTCTCCCGCCGCAGGCTGCTGCAGGCCGTCGCTGCGGCCGCGGTCGTACTGCCGATCGTGGAGCCCGGGTCGGCGTACGCCGGAGGTGACATCCAACGCGACACCCTCGACGCCTGGGCCGACACCATCGTCCCTGGCGAGAAGCGCTCGGCGACCGACCGCGTCGTCGCCGGTGCGACCGCCGGCCCCGGCGCAGTCCAGGCGGGCGCCTACGACCTCTATCGCGACCCGGACGTCGGGCTCGCGGTCGTTCTTCCCGGCCTGGTCGCCCTGATCAACACCCAGGCACTCGCCTACGCGACCGCCAAGGGCAAGCTGCTCGACGTCAGGGTGCCTCCCTTCGTGGCCCTCGACTTCAAGAGCCGTACCGCTGTCGTCGAGTCCCTCCTCCGCGGCTCCGGCGTGGTGCAGCTGATCTGGTACGCACTCGCTGCACTGGCGATGCTCGCCTTCCACACCGCAGGTCATCTCGACACGGCGACGGCGATCCGACAGGGCCACCCCGGCCTGGCCTGGCTCGGTTTCCCTGCTCCGGACGCCGACGGGGTCTGGCGGTTCCCGGAGTTCAGCTACGGCGTCGACGTGGCTCCCCCGCACCCCATGACGACGACCACCGGACACCCGGCATGACGGCCGTCGAACGCACCGATGTGCTCGTGATCGGCACCGGGTTCGGCGGCGCCATCCCGGCCTACAACCTGGCGGCCGGCGGGGCCAAGGTGATCATGCTCGAGCGCGGGCCCGAGCTCGGCGCCGCCGATTTCACCCAGAGCCTCGAGCTCGGCGGCTACACCCGGATCGTCGATCTGATCCAGGGCAACGGGATCCAGGTCGTCGCCGGCAACTGCGTCGGCGGGTCCAGCGTCATCTACTTCGCGGCGTCCCTGAGGGCGCCTTCGTTCGCCTTCGAACGTCGCGGGTCGACCGGGCGCCGGCTCTGGCCGTCCGTTCTGACCAGGCGCGCGCTCGATCCCTGGTACGACCGGGTCGAGGAGACGATCCCCGTCGCCCGGCAGGAGTGGAGCGACGTCCCCTACCCGGGCGGCCTCTTCGGCGCGGCGTGCGCCAACGCCGGCCACACCTGCAACCCCGTGCCGCTGGCCGTCGACCTGGACCGGTGCACCAACTGCAACTGGATGCTCAACGGCTGCCGGTTCGACGCTAAGCGCTCGATGCTCCTCAACTACCTGCCCGCGGCCCGGGCGCACGGCGCCCAGGTCCGACCGCTGCACGAAGTCCAGTGCATCGCCCGGTCGCTCACCCCGGGCTACCGCTACCGCGTCGACTACACCGTCGTGGACGGGAACGACCCCCGCCTCACGGCCGGCGCAGGCTCCATCGAGGCCAAGGTCGTCATCGTGGCAGCCGGCACCATGGGCACCCCGGTGATCCTGCGACGGTCCAAGCTCGGCCTCGGAACGTTGCCGGCTGCGGTCGGCAAGTACTTCTCCCCCAACGGGGACCGGGTCTCGATGGCGGTGATGGACGAGAGCCGGATCCGCGACGTCCTCGGTCTGGAGCGATCCCCGGGTACGGCGTACGAGGCGTTCCCGATCGGGAAGCCGATCGGATCGATGTCGTACGACTACCTGGACCCGGCGCTCCCGGAGTTCGAGAGGTTCGGCCTGCAGCAGATCTACTTCCCGGCGATCACCAACATCCTTCCGGAGGACGGGACCCCGGGCTCGCCCGACTGGTTCGGGGTCGACAAGAGGGAGCTGGCCCGCAAGTGGCGGTCCTGGTTGACCCTG
This sequence comes from Marmoricola sp., assembly GCA_036676945.1. Taxonomy (GTDB): domain Bacteria; phylum Actinomycetota; class Actinomycetes; order Propionibacteriales; family Nocardioidaceae; genus Marmoricola. Next base: position 42,139 of record JAKFBZ010000119.1, on the reverse strand, counting down.
CTCGCGCTGACCGAGGACGACAACGAAGGCTCCTGGGGTGCGCTTCCGCCGACGGGCAACTTCCTGCGGATCGCGTCCTCAGCCGTGGTCAGCTCGCTGACCTACCGGCCGAACGAACACACACTGCGCGGGTTCGCTGCCTCGGACGCCGCGCTGCGCTCCATCGTGGAGAAGGACGGCCTCGGCCAGCACCTCGACTGGACCGGAGGGCAGCCGGTGCTCTCGGCGCACCCGCTCTCCTCCTGCCGCCTCGGTGACGATCCGAACACGTCCGCACTCACCGCGGACCACCAGCTCCGCGGATCACCGGGACTGTTCGTGACCGACGGCAGCGCCGTCCCCGCCTCACTCACCGTGAACCCGTCGCTGACGATCGCCGCCCTCGCCGAACGCGCGTCGCCGGGGATCGCCCGGCACGCCCGAGCGCTCGGTCTCCAGGTCGACGAATCGGTGCCGCCGCCGCACCTCGGGTGATCGGTCGGTCAGTGCCAGTCGCTGACCTTGACGTCCGACGGGTGCGGGGCGCCGCTCCCGGTCTCGAGGAGTTCCTTCAGGCTGAGCAGGAACGTCGCCCACTTGGTGCTGCAGTGGTGCATGAACTCGACAGGCTCGGCCCAGCCGCGGTGCTCGAACAGGACGATGGTGAAGTCCTCGACCTGCTGGACCTCGAACGAGACCTCGGTCCCGATCCACTCCGGCGGCCCGTCGACGACCTCCCAGAGCACCGCCTTGCCGGGCACGAGCTCGCGCACCAGCATGTCGAACCCGCCCGGCGGTCCGAACCGGAACTTGACGACGCCGCCGACGCAGGCCGCCTCCCCCACGGTGTCGGTCGTCCACCAACCTGCAAGCCCGTCGATCGTCGTCAGCACGTCGAAGACCGCGTCCGGGGAGGAGTTCTCCACGCCGATCCTGTGCAGGATGTCCACCATGCTCATGTCCTCTTCTCTTGGTTCGTCTGAGTCTGGATCGCCTCTGCGATCGTCTTGATGCGCTGCAACCGGGCATCCCAGGCCGCGCCCACCGCGGTGAGCTGCGCGACCGCCCGGGCGAACTGTTCGTCGTCCACCTGGTACCGCCTCTCCCGGCCGGCCGGTGTCACCGTGACGAGGCCCACCCGGTCCAGCACACCGAGATGCTTCGCCACGGCCTGCCGGGTGACCGGCAACCGTCCGCTGAGACTCGTGGCCGTTCCGCCGCCGTCAGCGAGCAGCAGGTCGAGCATCCGGCGCCGGGTTGGATCCCCGATCGCCGACCAGAGGTCGTCGTCGATGGCGACGCTCACGACGCCTCGACCAACCCGTCGACGTACACGCCGAGACGCGGGAAGTGGTGACCCCAGCCGACGACGTGGTCGGCGTAGACCTCTTCGAGCTTGGCGGCCTCCCAGCCCATCTCGCGGAACCCGGTCTCGGTCAGCTTCACCAGGGTTCCGCTCCCCTGCGGTACGAGGTCGAACGTGACCAGGAGCGAGTTGCCGGTCACCGCCTCGACGCCGGCGTCCTGCGTCCAGCGGAAGGAGAAGGTCCGCGGCGGATCCGCGACGACCACCGTGAGCGGGACAGCCACCGGCTCCCCGTCGACCAGGAAGGTGATCGTGCCGCTCTCCCCCGCCACACCGCTGAAGTCGGCCTCGTCGGGCCACCACTGCGCGATGTGCTCCGGGCTGCTGATCACCTCGTAGACGATCTCCGGCGACGCGTCGACCTGGATCTCCCGCTCGATGCTTGCGTACTCCATGCTCATTGCCTCCTGCAACGTTTGGTTGCACGTGACTGTAGACCTCAACTCCGCGCTATGCAACCTTTGGTTGCTTAGGCGACGGGCGTTCCCATAGCTGTTACCCAGAGTTACAGTCACAACATGGCCGAGCCCGTGCCCCACCGTGACGTCAGGACCCGGAGGATCTCCTTCTCCTACCCGACCGGTTCACTGCACCAGCACTATGTCGACGGCGACCTGGTGATGAGCCACGTGGTCGCCGTCCTGTCGGGGATGTTCCCCGAAGGCGAGGACTACTTCGTGCGGTCGGTCCGGGACCGGAAGGACAAGGTGACCGACCCCGAACTGCTCAGCCAGGTGGCGGGCTTCATCGGCCAGGAAGTCACCCACGGTCGCGAGCACCGTGAGCTCAACGAGCGGCTCGCCCAGATGGGCTACCGCAGCATGAAAGTCGACCGGCACGTCAAGCGGCTGCTCGGCCTCGGTGAGCGGTTCAACTCCAGGAACCAGCGGCTCGCGGTCACCGCCGCGCTCGAGCACTACACCGCGACCCTCGCCGAATGCCTGCTGGAGAAGCCGGAGGCACAGGCGCTCCTGGGCGACACCGAGGTGCGTTCGCTGTTGTTGTGGCACGCGCTCGAGGAGTCCGAGCACAAGGCGGTCGCGTTCGACGTGTACCGGGCGGCCGGCGGCTCCGAGTCACTCCGGATCTGGACGATGCGGATGGTCTCGACGATCTTCGTCCTCGAAGTGATCGTGCAGACCGGGTTGTCGCTGGTGAAGGACCGCGCGGCGTACAACCCCGTCACTCTGCTGCGGAGCCTCTGGGCGCTGCGCCGTTCGCCGTTCCTCAGCCGCGACGTCCTCCGCCGCCTGCGCAGCTACAACAAGGTCGGCTTCCACCCTGACGACTGGGACGCCACGGCTCTGATCGACCGCTGGCGGACCGAGCTCTTCGGGGACGCCGGGACCCTCGCCGACCACCTCCGCTGACCACCGGAGGACCTCGGAGGAACACAAAGGAGGTTCGAGAGGCCATTCCCTGTGAAACGGACCGGATATGTCGCTAAAGTCGGATCCAGCGCGGTCACAAAGGGAGCATCAGTGGGGTGACCGCTGTGACCCGTGTCCGTGCATGTGACAACAGATCGTGAGAAGGTTCCTGCCATGGAAATTCCGGTTTATGACCTCAATGACGGTACCGAGCTGCCCGCGGTGGGCTTCGGTACGTCCGGCTTGCAGGGTGCGGACGGTCTCGAGGCCATTCTCGGTGCTGTCGAGAACGGCTACCGCCTCCTCGACACCGCCGTGAACTACGGCAACGAGATGACCGTCGGTGAAGCGATCCGACGTTCGGGCGTACCGCGGGCCGAGTTCCGCGTGACCAGCAAGCTTCCCGGCCGGCACCACGCGTACGACGACGCCATCGTGTCGACCCACGAGTCGCTCGGCCGTCTCGGCCTCGACTCGATCGACCTGCACCTGATCCACTGGCCGAACCCGAAGCGCGACGAGTTCACCGAGGCGTGGCGCGCCCTGGTCGACCTGCAGCGCGACGGACTGGTCACCACGATCGGCGTCTCGAACTTCACCGCCGAGCACCTCGACCGGATCATGGACACCAGCGGAGTCGTGCCGGCGATCAACCAGATCGAGATGCACCCCTACTTCCCGCAGGACGACCTGCGCGCGGTCCACGACTCTCTCGGCATCCGCACCGTCGCCTGGAGCCCGCTGGCCAAGGCGAAGGCCGTCTTCGAGGAGGACGCCGTCCGCGCGGCTGCCGAGGCGCACAACGTCTCCCCCGCCCAGGTCGTGCTCCGCTGGCACTTCCAGCTCGGCTCGGTCCCGATCCCGAAGGCGACCGCCGCCGATCACCAGCTCAACAACGGCGACATCTTCGAGTTCGAGCTCAGCGACGACGAGGTCAACGCGATCAGCGCCCTCGGTCGCGAGGACGGCCGCCTGTTCAACGGCGACCCGAACGAGCACTACGAGATGTGACACGTTCGTCGATGTCGCGTCCTGCGACGTCAGCAGAGGGGCCGCGGACCGATGTCCGTGGTCCTTTCTGCTGTCCGCCGCCGGTTACCATCTCCGCGTGATCCGGCTTCCTGCGCGCCAGCGCGCCCTCGCCCTCGTCGTCCTCCCGCTCACAGCTCTCGTGCTCCTGGCCGGATGCGGCTCGTCCGACGGGAGCGGCAAGGACGACGCCAGTGCGGACGGCCCCTGCGCGTACACGAAGGAGGGGTCGGCCGCCAAGCCTGTCGACCTGCCGCCGTCCACTCCGGATCCGAAGAACCCGGCCACCCTCACCATCGCGACCACGGCCGGTGACATCCCGATCACCCTCGAGCCCACGCAGGCCCCGTGCGCGGTCAACTCGTTCGTCTCGCTCGCCGACCAGGGTTACTTCGACGACACCCAGTGCCACCGGCTGACCACGCAGGGCTACTACGTCCTCCAGTGCGGTGACCCGACCGGCACCGGTCGCGGCGGCCCCGGCTACCGGTTCGACGACGAACTCGTCCCGGACGACCCACGGCTGCAGCCGTGCGGAGAGGCCGGCCAGCAGCGCTACTGCACCTACAACTCCGGGACCGTCGCCATGGCCAACAGCGGTGCCGACACCAACGGATCGCAGTTCTTCCTCGTCTACGGCAATTCACCGTTCCCGCCGGCCTTCACGGTGCTCGGCCATCTCGACGCGGCCGGCCTCAAGACGGTGAAAGCGATCGCCTCGGCAGGGGTCGGCACGGAGAACGGGATGGGCCCCGGCGACGGTACGCCGAAGAACCCGGTCACCATCATCTCGGTGAAGTAGCCGCCTGGACCATCTCGACGGGAGTCGGCAGCACGACGGTCCGGCTGACCGTGCAGAGCCTGTCGCGCGACTTCTCGATCGCGTCCTGGAGCACGGCCCGGGCGGCGTCCCCGGCCTCGCCCTCGGGGAACCGCACATCGAAGACGAGGCGCAGATCGGTCATGTGGTTGCCGTTCTCGTCGCGGACCTTGTCGCCCTCGGCGTGCACGTCGAACGACTCCGGCTGCGACCGCTTCCCGGTGATCAGGTCGACGTCGATGGCGGTGCAGCCGGCGATCGCGGCGAGCAGCAGCTCGACCGGGGTGAAGTCCGGGTCCGCACCGCTGCCGATCGGAAGCACTCCCCCGCGACGGTTCGTGGCTTTGTAGCGACCCGCACCGATCCGGGTCAGCTCGACGGAGCGCAGCTTGGCGCGTGGACCTTCTTCGACGGGCGCGGTGCTCATGGCCCCAGAGTGCCATGCTGCGTGCCATGCGGCGTGCTACGTCTGGTTCAGCCGGCGGCGGCCGGACAGTTCTCGAAGAGCTCGTTGTCGACCAGGTCCGGGTACTGCTGCGCGAGGTCCTCGTCGAGAACGTTGTCGGCGACCTCCTGCTCCGGCGCGGCCGTCACCGTGGTCCCGTCGACGGTGTACGCCGTGCTGTGGACGTCCCAGGCCGGGACGACGCCGACCGGTTGATGCGCCTCGGCCCTGGTGATCTCGAAACCAGCGGAGGTGCACTCTGCCGAGACGTAGGAAGTCGGCGCATCGGTCGCCACGAACGGGACGACTGCATCCCCGTCGATCGTGAGTTCGGAGAAGGCGCCGTCCTCGACGCCGTACAGCCGTGCCTCGAACCCTCCGCGGGGATGGCTGAACCGCGCCAGCACCACGGCACCCTCATGGCCCGGGATCACGATCGTGCTCAGGTCCTGCGAGCGCAGCGGCAGATCCGAGGCGACCCGGACCGAACCGGTGCTGTCGGTCCCCAGGGTCGGCGCGCAGTCCCCGATCGCGCCGGTGTACTTGACGACGTCGGCCGCGCCGTCGCCGTCCACGTCGGCTGCCACCTTCGCCGAGACCTCGGCGGACGGCGCCGTGCAGGTGTCGGCCGCGTCGGCTGTCGTGGGCCGGGGGGCACTGGACGGGCCGGCGTCCTCGTTCCCGCACCCGGCCAGGATCACGGCCAGGCAGGCACCTGCGAACACCCATGAGCGCTTCATGCCGATCCGACGCATTCCCGCCCGGGACCGTTCCGTCATGGCCCCGACCCTAGTCTGTGTGTCGTGCGCAGTCTGCAACGCGACGAAGCCGTCGCCCGCTTCGAGCTCCTGACCGTCACCGGGTACGACGTGACCCTCGACCTGCGCGAGGAGTCCACCTTCGACAGTCGCACCGTGATCGACCTGGTCTCCCGGGGCGGCGACACCTTCCTGGATCTGAAGGCGACCAGCCTGGAGTCCATCAGCCTGGACGGCAGTCCCCTCCCTCACGAACCGTGGGCCGACGGCCGCTACCCGCTCTCGCTGTCTCCCGGTGAGCATCGGGTCGAGGTCGAGGCGACGATGCCGTTCCGCAACGACGGCGAGGGACTGCACCGGTCGGTCGATCCTGTCGACGGCAGGGCGTACGTCTACCAGATGAGTTTCATGAGCGCCGCGCCATCGGTGTTCGCCTGTTTCGACCAGCCCGACCTCAAGGCGCCGTACACGCTGCACGTCACCGCGCCGACCGACTGGAACGTGACCGCGAACGCCGGTGGGACCCAGGTCGAGCCCGGGGTCTGGGAGTTCGAGACCAGTCAGCCGTTGTCGACGTACTTCGTGACCCTCGTCGCCGGCCCGTACCACCGGCTCAGCGACGAGCACGACGGGATCCCGCTCGGGCTGCTGTGCCGGTCCTCCCTGGCCTCGGCGCTGGACGCGGACGCGGACGAGCTGTTCACGATGACCAAGCAGTGCTTCGACGAGTTCCACCGGTTGTTCGAGGTGCGTTATCCGTTCGGGAAGTACGACCAGGCCTGGGTGCCCGAGTTCAACGCCGGGGCTATGGAGAACCCAGGTTGCGTGACGTTCCGGGAGGCCCTGCTCTTCCCCAACCGGGTGCCGCGCTCGCAGCGGGTCCAGCGCGCGACGACGCTCGCGCACGAGATGGCGCACCAGTGGTTCGGGAATCTGGTCACACCGCGGTGGTGGGACGACCTCTGGCTGAACGAGTCCTTCGCCGAGTACATGGGCAACCGGGTCACGGCCGCAGTCACCGAGTTCGACGACGCACTGGTCTGGGCGTCGATCAGCCGCAAGAACTGGGGACTCACGGCCGACTCGCGCCCCTCGACGCACCCGGTCGCCGGGAACGGCGCCACCGACGCGGATGCCGCGCTCCAGGACTTCGACGGGATCTCCTACACCAAGGGTCAGGCGGTCCTCACCCAACTGGCCCGTCGCGTCGGCGACGAGGTCTTCCTCGGCGGCGTCCGGGACCACTTCTCCCGGCACCGGTTCGGCAACGCGACGATGCGCGACCTGTTCGATTCCTGGACGCGTGCCGGAGCCGAGGACCTCGCTGGCTGGGCCCGCCCCTGGTTGCGCACCGCCGGCCTGGACCGCATCGATCTCGACCCCGACGGACCGGCCCTGAACTGCACTCCGCCGGCAGGGCAGTCGATGGAGCGCGAGCACACGCTGAGCCTCGCCGTGTGGGACGGTGCGACCTGGGAGCAGTCCGTCGTGACGGTCACCGGCACGCGCACGCCGATCAGCGTCCCGACGGACGCACCGGTCGTCCTGGATCCGGACAACAACGCCTGGGCCGACCTCACCCTGGATCCGGGCACGGCCTCGGCCCTGCCCGACCTGATCACCACGGTGGACGACCCGCAGATGCGCGCGACGATCTGGATCACGGCGCGCAACGGCGTCCATCACGCCCGGCTCGATCCGCAGAACGTCGTCGACCTCCTCTGCGCCGGGATACCGCACGAGGACCAGGACCCGGTGCTGATCGCACTCGGTGTCTGGGCGGGCGACGACGGTGAGGGCGAACGCGGACGGGTCCACGAGAAGCTTCTCAGTGTCGTCGCCGACCCGGACTCGGCCCGTGTCCGGTTGCACGCAGCCTTCCTCGACCGTGCCCGGTCGGCCGATCCCGGATCCGACCTCCAGCTCGCCGCTCTCCAGGGTGCGATCAGCACCGCTCCGGAGGCCGGCGGCCTGCGCGCCCTCCTCGACGGTGAGCTGCTGGACGGCGTGGTGATGGACGCGGGGCTGCGCTGGCGGATCCTCAAGCGGCTCACCTCGCTGGGCAGCACCGACCTCGACGAACTCGACCGCGCGCTGGCCGAGGAGCACGACGCGGGCACGGAGATCGCACACACCTGGTGCCGGGCCCGGCTCGCCGACGCCGAGTCGAAGGCGTGGGCCTGGCAGCGGTTCACCGGCGAGGCGACCGCGTCCAATTACGAGATCGAGGCCGTGGGCACCGGGTTCTGGCAGTCCGGACGCGACGATCTGTCGGCGTACGTCGACCGGTACTTCGACGAACTGCCCGGCACGGTCGCGGTGCGCGCCGGATGGGGTCTGGCCGGCGCCGCTCACTTCTTCTTCCCGATGACCGCCCTCGATCCGCAGACTCTCGTCCGGGTCGAGAGCCTCGTCGCGGACGACACTCTGAACCCGGCCCTGCGCCGGGTCCTCATCGATGACGGCGACCAGCTGCACCGCAGGCTGGTGGCCCGCGCGACCTACGGCGGGCGCACTCCGTGACCAAGGAACGCCGCCCCGGGCCGTCGGTGCGAGCCCGTGTCGTCGAGCTCCGCGGCGCCGAGCGGCTCGCGCACGAGGACCGGCTCGCCACCGAGGAGCCCCTGGAGATCCGGCTCACCTGGCCGGCGGAGACCCGCTCGCTCGGGGTGACGATGCGGACGCCGGGCCATGACTTCGAGCTCGCTGTCGGCTGGGCGCTCCACGAGCAGGTGCTGGTCGCCTCGGACCTGGCGTCGGTCCGGTACTGCACCGACGCGGATCTCAGTCCGGAGCAGGAGTTCAACGTCGTCACCGTCGAGATCAGCGGTCCTCCCCGGCGCCTCCCCGAGGCACGCTGGATGAGCAGCGCGTGCGGTGTCTGCGGCTCGGATGCGATCGCCGAGGTGCTCCGCGACCTCCCGGCTCCGATCCCTGGGCCGGTGATCCCGGTCGACCTGCTCCGGTCGTTGCCCGGGCGGATGCTGGCCGAGCAGCCCGGCTTCGCGCGCACCGGCGGGGTCCACGCGGCGGCGCTCGTCGACCTCGACGGGGCGCTGGTCGTCGTACGGGAGGACGTGGGGCGCCACAATGCGGTCGACAAGGTGGTCGGCGCCCGGGCGCTCGCCGGCACGCCGGTGCCGCCGGTCCTCGTCCTGAGCGGACGGGTCGGCTTCGAACTCGTGCAGAAGGCGGCCGTCTCCGGGATCGGGACCGTCGTCGCCGTCGGCGCACCCACCTCGCTGGCGGTCGAACTGGCCGAGAAGGCCGGCATCTCCCTCGTGGGGTTCACCCGCCCTGACCGCTGTGTCGTCTATGCCGGAGCCGACCGCCTCGGCGTGTGAGAGGGGTTCTGTCGGGCCGCTCTCCTAGCGTGGTCCCGTGCGCATCCTCCATACCTCCGACTGGCATCTGGGACGCCAGTTCCACGGTCAGAGCATGCTCGTGCACCAGGCCGCGTTCCTCGATCATCTCGTCACCACGATCGAGGCGGAGAGCGTCGACCTCGTCCTCGTCGCGGGTGACGTCTTCGACCGCGCCCTGCCCCCGGTGGACGCCGTCGCTCTGGCCGATGATGCCTTCGCCCGCCTCGCCGCCTCCCGGGCCCGGGTGGTCGTCACCAGCGGCAACCACGACTCGGCGATCCGGCTCGGGCTGAACTCACGGCTCATCGACGCGGCCGGTTTCCACCTGCGGACCGATCCCGACCGGGTCGCCGACCCGGTCCTGCTCGACGACGAGCACGGCCCTCTCGCGGTCTACGGGATCCCGTTCCTCGAGCCCGACCTCCTGCGCCAGCGGTGGGAGCTGACCGCCCGGTCGCACCACGCCGCGCTGAGCGTCGCGACCGACCGCATCCGCGCCGATCTGGCCGACCGTCCGGCCGGCACCCGCGCGGTCGTGGTCGCCCACGCCTTCGTCGCCGGCGGCGAGGCCAGCGATTCCGAGCGTGACATCGCCGTCGGCGGGGTCGCGGTCGTCCCGACCTCACTGTTCGACGGGTTCGCCTACACCGCTCTCGGGCACCTGCACGGCCGGGCCGCCCTGACCGAGTCCGTCCGGTACTCGGGCTCACCGCTCGCCTACTCCTTCTCCGAGGCCGGCCACGTCAAAGGCAGTTGGCTGATCGACCTGGACGCTGAGGGTGTCGTGGCGGCCAGGTTCGTCGAGGCGCCGGTCCCCCGGCGGCTCGCGCGGCTGAGCGGGCCGATCGACGAACTGCTCGGCGATCCGCGCCACCTCGAGCACGCCGACTCGTGGCTGCAGATCTGCCTGACCGACGCGGTCCGGCCCAGTCAGGCGATGGCTCGCCTGCAACAACGGTTCCCGCACACCGTGGCGCTCCAGTTCGCGCCGGAGGGCGTTGCGGCTCGCGTCGACGCACCCGTCGAAGGCCGCAGCGACCACGAGATCACCCTCGACTTCGTAGCCGCCGTTCGGGGCGCCGCCGCCACTCCCGACGAAGCCGACCTGCTGCGGGACGCCTGCGACGCGTCCGCCCGGGAGCCGGACGCCGACCCGCTCGCACCGGTCGGTGCCTGATGCGCCTGCACCAGCTCACGATGACCGCCTTCGGTCCGTTCGCCGACACGGCCGAGGTCGACTTCGACGCGCTCGCGACCGGCGGCCTGTTCCTGCTCACCGGCGCGACCGGCGCCGGCAAGACCAGCGTGCTGGACGCGGTCTGTTTCGCGCTCTACGGCCAGGTCCCTGGCGACCGTGCCAACGCCAAGCACCTGCGCAGTGATCACGCACCGCCGGACCGCGAACCCCGGGTGGTCCTGGACCTGAGCATCGGGGAGCGCAGGTTCCGGTTCACCCGGTCGCCGGCGTGGACCCGTCCGAAGAAGCGGGGCACCGGCACGACGAGCTCCCCGGCGCACGTCCTGGTCGAGGAACGGCACGGCCCGGAGTGGACGGCGCTCACCAACCGCCTGGAGGACGCCGGGCTGCTGGTCGGCGACCTGCTCGGCATGAACTGCGCCCAGTTCACCCAGGTGGCGATGCTCCCCCAGGGACGGTTCCAGGCCTTCCTCCGGGCGAGCTCCGCCGAGCGCCACGACGTGCTGCAGAAGCTGTTCCGCACGGACAGGTTCGAGCGGGTAGAGCGCTGGCTCGTCGACCGGCGGGCCGAGGCCCGCCGCGCGTCCGAGGCGGGTGAGGCCGACGTCCGCTCGGTGCTCACCCGACTGGAGGAGAGCAGCGCCGGCGCCATCCCCGAGGACTGGGACGACGCACTCGGGATCGCCGGCGACGAGGGTCTCATCCGGGCCTGGACCGGGTCGCTGGCCTCGACCGCGGCCCAGGCTGTCGAGTCCGCCGAGGCAGCGCTCGGTACTGCTGAGGCCGAGGAGAAGGCGACCCGTCAGGCCGCGGACGAATTGCGCCACCGCGTAGCGCTCGCGGCGCGGGCGCGTCAGGCGGCCGCGGTGCTGGCGGACTACTCCGCCACGGCGGACGCGCGTGCGGCCGCCGAGGTCCGCCTGCACCGGCACCGGAGCGCCGCGCCGCTCTACACCCTGGTCGGCCGAGCACGCGTGGCACGGGCGGCCGCCGACGATGCCGACCGCGCCTGGGCCGAGCACCACCGGCGGCTGGCCGACCTACCCGCGGGATCGACCCTGCCCGACGTTCCGTCGCGGAGCGACCTGACCCGGGCGCAACGATCGGCCGCTGCCGGCCTGGCCGCGGCGACAGCGTTCCTGCCGCGCCAGCGCGAGCTCGATGAGTGCGCACAACGGACCCAGGAGACGACGGCGCTCCTGACGGCGATCACCGCACAGATCACCACGACCGAGGCCGAGCTCCTGGTCCTGCCGGACCAGGTCAGGTCCGCCGAGGAAGCCCGCGAGCGGACCGCCGCCGCCGTGACCCGGGTCGCCGATGCCAGGTCGCAGGTCGTCGCTCTGCAACGCCTCGTCGACGCCGCGCGACGGCACACTGCCGCCACGGCTGAGCTCGATGCCGCCCGTCTCGACCTGACCGCTGCGACCGAGCACGCCCAGTCCTGCCGCGAGGCGTACCTGAACGTTCGCGAAGCGCGGATCAACGGGATGGCGGCCGAGTTGGCAGGCGCGCTCGCGAGCGGATGCAACTGCCCGGTCTGCGGGAGCACCGACCACCCGGCCCCGGCTCGCTCCGGGAGCGCCGCGATCGGACGTGAGGACGAGCAGACCGCGCGCCGCGTCCACGAGGACGCGGTCGTCGCCGAGCTGGGCCACCGGGAGAAGGTGGCCGGTCTGGAGGCGGAGATCGCAGCCCTCGATGACCGCATCGAAGGACGGTCCTACGACGCTCTCGCCGCCGAACTGGACCAGGCCGCCGCAGCTGCCGTGGCGATCGAGACCGACGCTGCCGCAGCCACGGAGGCCGCGACCGCGGCCGCGACCCTGCGCACCGCGCTCGCCGACGCCACCGAGCGGCTCGCGGCACATCGGTCCCGCCGCGCAGCAGCCGAGAGTGAACTGGCCGAGCGCACCGCGACCCTCGCCGCGCTCCGCAGTGAACGACTGACGCTCCTCGCCGGCGAGGCCTCGGATCTCGAGGCCCTGATCGCCGGCCGCACCCGTGCCGTCCAGGCCCTCGACGACGCCGCTGCGTGCTTCGACTCTGCTGCGGCGGCGCGAGCCGACGCGGAGACCGCTGCCGCCACCCTGGGCGAAGCCGCGCTCGCGGCCGGCTTCGCGGACACCGATCGCGCGCTGGAGGCCCTGCTCCCCGATGACGCGGCCACCGCCCTCGAGCGCGACCTCTCCGACGCCGAGGCCCGCCGGATCGCAGCCGAGGCCGCCCTGGCCGAGCCCGATGTACGGTCCGCGGGCGAGGGTCCTCCGCCGGACCTCGAGGGGGCGCTCGCCGCGAGCGCGGCGGCGACGCAGAGATCCCGGTCCTGTGCCGCGGCAGTCGCGACGGCGAAGACCCGCCTGGAGCGGGTCGGTGAGCTCGACACTGACCTGTCGGCTGCGCTGGCACGGTGGGGTCCGCTGCGCGCCCGACACCGTCTGACCGCCGACCTGGCTTCCCTGGTCGAGGGACGCAGCGTCGACAACCCCCTCCGGATGCGGCTCGCGGCGTACGTCCTCGCTGAGCGTCTGCGCCAGGTCGTCGCCGCGGCCAACGAGCGGCTCTCGACGATGACCGGGGCCCGTTTCACCCTGGAGCACGTCCTCGACCGGGGTGTGGGCGAACAGCGCGGCGGGCTGAGCCTGCGGGTCCGTGACGACTGGAACGGCGTCGAGCGCGATCCTGCGACTCTGTCCGGCGGCGAGACGTTCGTCGTCTCCCTCGCCCTGGCACTCGGTCTGGCGGACACGGTCGCCCACGAGGCCGGCGGTACCGACATGGACACGCTCTTCATCGACGAAGGCTTCGGTTCCCTGGACGCCGACACGCTGGAGGACGTGATGGACACCCTGGACGCGCTCCGCGACGGCGGCAGGGTGGTCGGCCTGGTCAGCCACGTCCCGGAGTTGCGCAGTCGGATCACCACCCAGCTCGAGGTCGCCAAGGGCCGCACCGGCTCCACAGTGCGTCCGGTCCTCGTCCAGGGTTGATGCCGGAGACACCCGGTTGGTCGGTAGGGTCGCCGCATGGCAGCTGATCGGATCGATCCGACCTTCACCGCCCTCCCCTACCGACGACTCGCCCAGACCGCCCTCGCGCGGGCACGCGACTTCGGCGTCACCCACGCCGACTTCCGGCTCGAGCGGGTCCGTTACCAGCACCTCTCGGCGCGCGACGGGTCGCTCCAGGGCGCCGAGGACACCGAGGATCTGGGGTTCGCGGTCCGAGTGGTTCATCACGGCGCCTGGGGCTTCGCCGCGGGTGTGGTGATGTCCACCTCCGAAGCCGTCCGGCTGGCGGAGCAGGCGGTCGACGTCGCCCTCGTCGCCGCCGAGATGAGCCGGGTGCCGATCGCGCTGGCCGACGAGCCGGTGTACGACGACGTGGCCTGGTGCTCGGCCTACGAGATCGACCCGTGGGCGGTCCCGTTCGGCACGAAGGCCGATCTGCTGGTCGACTGGACCCGGCGACTGACCGGCTCCGCAGGGGTCGAGCACGCTCAGGCGAGCCTGCAGATCGTCCTGGAGAACAAGTTCTACGCCGACCTGGCCGGCACCATGACGACGCAGCAACGCGTCCGGCTGCAACCGTCGGTCGAGGCCTACGGCTCCGCCGGCGACCGGATCGACTCGATGGCGTCCATCGCGCCGCCGGTCGCCCGTGGCTGGGAGTACCTCAGCGGCGGGGCCGGGGCATGGGACTTCGATGCCGAGATCGAGCAGATCCCGGGACTGCTCGCGGAGAAGCTCGCCGCGCCGAGCGTGGCCGCCGGCGAGTACGACCTGGTGATCGATCCGTCCAACCTCTGGCTCACGATCCACGAGTCCATCGGCCACGCCACCGAGCTCGACCGCGCGCTCGGGTACGAAGCCAACTACGCAGGCACGTCGTTCGCCACCCCCGATCTGCTCGGCACGCTGCGGTACGGCTCGCCGCTGATGCAGGTGACCGGCGACCGCACCGTCGAGCACGGACTCGCCACCATCGGGTACGACGACGAAGGCGTCGCCACCCAGGAGTGGGACATCGTTCGCGACGGGGTCCTCGTCGGCTACCAACTCGACCGTCCCATCGCGCACACCTTCGGCGACCAACTCAACGGGGGACGTTCCAACGGCTGTGCCTATGCGGACTCACCGGGCCACATCCCGATCCAGCGGATGGCGAACGTCTCGCTCCAACCCGACCCGGTCGGCCCCGACACCCAGGGTCTGATCTCGCAGGTCGAGCGCGGCCTGTACATCGTGGGCGACAAGTCCTGGTCCATCGACATGCAGCGGTTCAACTTCCAGTTCACCGGCCAGCGCGCCTATGCCATCGAGAACGGTGAGCTGGCCGGCCAAGTCAGGGACTTCGCTTACCAGGCCACGACGACCGACTTCTGGGGATCGATGGAAGCTGTCGGCGGCCCGCAGACCTACCTGTTGCACGGAGCCTTCAACTGCGGCAAGGCGCAACCGGGCCAGGTGGCGGCAGTCAGTCATGGCTGTCCGAGCGCGCTGTTCCGCGGGGTGCGCATCCTGAACGTGGCCGAGGAGGCGACCGGCGGTAACTCCGGTTCCGAGGAGAAGGGCGAGGAGTCCTGATGAGCATCGTCCGAGGCCAGGAGCTCGTCGAGGCCGGACTGGCCGCCTCAGGGTCCGACAACTGCGTGGTGATCGTCCACGACTCCAGCAGCGCGAACCTGCGCTGGGCGAACAACACACTGACGACCAACGGCGTCATGCATGCCGTCCACGTCACGGTGATCGCGTTCCAGGGCGCCGGCAACGCGTCCCTCAGCGCTTCGATCACCTCGACCGAGCAGGTCGAGCGGCTGGTCGCGCTCGCGGACAAGGCGGCCAGCACCGCGCAACCGGCCGAGGACGCCGCCGAGCTCATCAGCGGGAGCGTCTCCGACGACTGGGACGAGCAGGCGGTGCCGACGTCGGTCGGGGTCTACCGCGACTTCGCCGTCCAGCTGGGCGCCGCTTTCGAGGAATCCCAGGCTGCAGGCCGCATCCTGTACGGCTTCGTCAATCATGAGGTGACCACCACCTACCTGGGATCCAGCACCGGACTGCGACTCCGGCATGTGCAGCCGACCGGTCATTACGGTTGCACCGCCAAATCCGCCGACCTGTCGAACAGCGCCTGGGTCGGCGGCGCCACCCGGGACTTCTCCGACGTGTCCGCCGAACGGATGAACACAGAGCTCGCTCAACGGTTGAGCTGGGGCGCTCGTCGGCTCGAGCTGCCCGCCGGCCATTACGACACGGTGCTGCCGCCGACGGCGGTCGCTGACCTGATGATCGACGCGTACTGGTCCGCCGGCGCCCGGGTCGCCCACGAAGGGCAATCGGTCTACTCCCACCCCGGCGGCGGCACCCGGATCGGCGAAGGAGTCGTCGCCCCGTCGGTGACGTTGCTGTCAGACCCGGCCTACCCGGGGTTGGAGTGCGCACCGTTCGTCGTCGCCAGCGGGTCGGGGAACGAGTCCAGCGTCTACGACAACGGCATCCCGCTCGCCCGCACACCGTGGATCGAGAACGGCTCGCTCCGGTCGTTGATCCAGACCCGGCACACCGCCGCGCTCACGGGCCAGCCGACCACCGCGAGCATCGACAACCTGGCTCTGGAGATCGCCGGTGCGAGCGGCAGCCTCGACGATCTCGTCGCAGGCGTCGAGGACGGCCTGCTCCTCACCTGCCTCTGGTACATCCGCGAGGTCGATCCGCAGACCCTGCTGCTGACCGGTCTGACCCGCGACGGCGTGTACCGGATCGAGAACGGTGAGATCACCGGCGCGGTGAACAACTTCCGGTTCAACGAGAGCCCGATCGACCTTCTCCGCCGCTTCACGGCCGCTTCGGCCACCGTGCCCAGCTTCTCCCGCGAGTGGGGCGACGACTACTTCAGCCGGACGGCGACCCCGGCGCTGCGGATCCCGGACTTCAACATGAGCTCGGTCTCGCAGGCCGTCTGATGACTCGTTCATCGAATCCGGCGAGATCACCCAGAGATCGGTTACTTAGCAGTAACTAACCGGGAGAACAAGACTGCCAAAATTGTGACGCAGGCCACTACGTTGCCCGGAGGTCCCACTCAGGGGCCCTGTGCAGCCACAGGAGGCAAGCCGGTGTCATCCCTACCAGGCGCCCGCCGTCGTCGTCTCGCGACGCTGGTCGTTCTCACCCTGGTGACGCTCTCGTTGAGCGCCCTGACCATCTCCAGTCCCGCTCAGGCGGACGGTCCCGGGGCCGGTGCCCCGTGGGTCGTCTCCGTCGGCGATTCCTACATCTCCGGTGAGGCCGGCCGCTGGGCCGGGAACACCAACAACGGTGAATCCGCCCACGACGCCCTCGGCAACACCGCGTACTACGACAACGCGACCAACACCGCCGAGAAGATCAACCGCTGCCACCGGAGCAAGGCGGCGGAGATCATCATCGGCGGCGGGGTCAACTCGCTGAACCTCGCGTGCTCGGGCGCCAAGACGAGCACGTTCACCGACGGCAGCTACTTCAAGCCCGGCCTCGACTTCTACAGCAGCGGCTCCAACCAGGGGCAGGCCCTGATGCTGCAGAACTTCGCAGCGGGCAACAACGTGAAGATGGTCCAGGTCAGCATCGGCGGCAACAACTTCAACTTCGGCGGCATCGTGACCCAGTGCGTGATGGACTTCCTCGGTTCTCCGTCCTGGTGGCCGGACTACTGCAAGGACGACAGCATCGTCACCAACGCGATGAGCACGTCCTCGGTCAACGCGCGACGGGACGAGATCGCGGGAGCGTTCCAGAACGTCCGGCAGGCGATGCGCAACGCCGGGTACGCCGACAACTCCTGGACCCTGCTCGTGTCCAACTACATGTCGCCGATCCCGAACAGCTCCGGCTTCCGCTACAGCCAGTCCGGGTACACCCGGCAGAGCACCGGCGGCTGCGGGTTCTGGAACGCCGACGCCGACTACGCCAACGGCACCCTGCTCCCGAAGATCAACCAGACGATCTCCGAGGCTGTCACGGCCTCCGGTCTGACCAATGTGAAGACGCTCAACACGGCGAGCGCGTTCAACGGTCGTCGCCTGTGCGAGAACACGGTCGGCCTCTACGAGGAGAAGGGCCTGTCGCACTGGACGAATGCGGGTGCGGTCGACAAGACCGAATGGATCAACACGATCCGGACCGCGACGGCCACCGGCAACTACTACATCCAGGAGTCGCTGCACCCGAACTACTGGGGCCAGAAGGCCTTGCGCAACTGTGTGCGCCAGGCCTACAACGCCGGGGTGCCGAAGAGCGGGACCTGCGTCCGTGGCGGCAACGGACTCAACGCCAGCGGTGAGCCGAACATGCTGCTCCAGTAGAGGCCGTCCATCGAGCTTGTCGAGACGGCCGCACGCATCTCGCCAAGCTCGATGAACGGGCGGTGGGAGCTAGGGGCCGGCCGGGTAGGGCGTCCGCGTGAAGACGAACGTCGCGCATTCGAGTCGCTCGACCCGGCCGGCCGCATCGCGATGCACCTCGAGGGTCTCGCCGAGCAGGTAGCCCTCCACCCCACGGATCCGGTCGGGCTCGACCACGAAGCGGTCGGCGAGTTCGGCCGGTGCCAGGGTCCGCAGTTCGAGCAGCTGGTTCGTCCAGCGCATCTCGTGGGCGGTGTTGCCCCAGAACCACAGGCCGAGCAGTTCGCCGACCCGGTCGGGCACGCGGACCGACGGGCTCCACGGCTCGCCGTCGTAGGGGTCGGCGCCCGCGACCAGGTCGCGGGCCAGGCGATCCGTGCCCACGCCCGTGGTCGCGTTGCAGAGCGCGACCACGCCGTCACGGGTCTGCGGATTCACGAACGCCGTGGCGAGGAAGCCCGGCATCGAGCCGGTGTGCCCCACCAGCGTGCTGCCTTCCGCCGCCAGGAGGCGCAGCCCGAGCCCGTACTCCCCGAAGGCAGCCGGACGGCTCATCTCGCGCAGCGTCTGCTCGGCGAGCACGTCGGGGTGACCGGTGGCCAGGAAGTCCAGCCAGGTGGCGAGGTCCGCGACCGTGCTCCAGTGCTGCCCGGCCGGGGCCATCGCTCCGGTGTCGGCGTGCGGCTCGCGGGTCAGCGTGCCCGCGAAGTGATCGACGCTGAACCCCTGGGCGTGTTCCCCGGGCGTCGGCAGGTACGTCGTGCTGCCCATCCCGAGCGGGCCGAGCAGGCGCTCGGAGACCAGATCGCACCAGGGGCGGCCGCGGAGCCGGGAGACGACCTCACCGAGAAGAGCGAAGCCGAGATTGCTGTAGTGGAACGCCGAGCCGGGTCTCAGTACCTGTCCGCTGCCGTCGTTGGCCGCGATCAGTACGTCGACCGGCACCCCCGGTGACCGCTCCCACCAGGGGCCGACGGGTTCGGCCTGCATCCCTGAGAAGTGGCCGAGCAGCGAGCGCAGCGGAGCGTCCCGGTAACCGCTCTCCGGCACGACGGCCCCCAGCGGCGCGTCGAGATCGAGGAGCCCTTCGTCACGGCACTGCAGGGTGAGCACCGCGGTGAAGGTCTTGGTGATCGAGCCGATCCGGTACTGGGTGCCGACTCCGTCGCCGTCGCCGGCGGCGCCGGACCAGGTGATCTCGCCCGCGCGGACGGCAGCCCCGACGATCGACGGCAGCCGTCCCTCGGCCTGGGCCCGGTCGAGGACGGCCTGCCGCCGTACGTCGGTCATCGCGCGGCCTCGGGGCTCAGGCGAACGCTTCGGGCGGCGGGCAGGAGCAGACGAGGTTGCGGTCGCCGTAGGCCTGGTCGATCCGGCCGACCGGGGGCCAGTACTTGTCCGGGTCGAAGCCGCTCGGGAACAACGCGGTGGTCACGTCGTACCCGGGATCGGTCCCGATCACGGCGGCGGTGTGCGGCGCACCGGTGAGCGGGTTCGCCGTGGCGTCCCACTCCCCCGCCACCACCTTGTCGATCTCGCCGCGGATCGCGATCATCGCGTCGCAGAACCTGTCGAGCTCGGCGAGGTCCTCGCTCTCGGTGGGCTCGACCATGAGCGTGCCGGCGACCGGGAAGCTCATCGTCGGGGCGTGGAAGCCGTAGTCGATCAGTCGCTTGGCGATGTCGTCCACGCTGACGCCGGTCTCCTTCGAGATCCCGCGGACGTCGAGGATGCACTCGTGGGCGACGAGCCCGTTGTGGCCTCGGTAGAGCACCGGGAAGTGCTCGTCGAGCCTCGATGCGACGTAGTTGGCCGCGAGCACGGCGACCGCGGTCGCCCGCGTCAGCCCTTCGGCGCCCATCATCCGCACGTAGGCCCAGGAGATCGGCAGGATCCCGGCCGACCCGTAGGGCGCCGCCGAGATCGGCCCGATCCCGGCGCGCTTGTCGGCCTCGGGGTGCATCGGGTGCGTGGGCAGGTACGGCGCCAGGTGCTCGCCGACCGCGACCGGGCCGACACCGGGTCCGCCACCGCCGTGCGGGATGCAGAACGTCTTGTGCAGGTTCAGGTGGCTGACGTCCCCGCCGAACTTGCCCGGGCGGGCGTGGCCGAGCAGGGCGTTGAAGTTGGCCCCGTCCACGTAGACCTGTCCGCCGTGGCTGTGCACGATGTCGCAGAGCTCGGAGATCGTGTCCTCGTACGCGCCGTGCGTTGACGGGTAGGTCACCATGATCGCGGCCAGGTCGGCGGCGTGGATGTCGCACTGGGAGCGCAGGTCGTCGAGGTCGACGGCGCCGTCGTCACTGGACTTGACCACGACGACCTTCATCCCGGCCATCACCGCGGAGGCGGCGTTGGTGCCGTGTGCCGAGGACGGGATCAGGCAGACGTTGCGCTGGCCGTTGCCCTGGGCGCGGTGGTACCCGCGGATCGCCAGCAGGCCGGCCAGTTCGCCCTGGGAGCCGGCGTTCGGCTGGATCGAGACCCGGTCGTACCCCGTCACCTCGGCCAGCCAGCCCTCCAGGTCGGCGACGAGGCGCGCGTACCCGACGGCGTCCTCGGCCGGTGCGAACGGGTGCAGGTCCGCGAAGCCCGGCAGGCTCACCGGCTCCATCTCGGTGGTCGCGTTCAGCTTCATGGTGCACGAGCCGAGCGGGATCATCCCGCGGTCGAGGGCGTAGTCACGCGCCGAGAGCTTGCGCAGGTAGCGCAGCATCGCCGTCTCGGAGCGGTGCGTGTTGAACACCGGGTGCGAGAGGTAGTCGGTGGTGCGGGACAGGTCGGCGGGGATCGCCGACGCGGTCGCCCATCCCCCGGTCCCGGCCGGGAGCGCACCGAAGGCGGCCAGGACGGCGTCGATCGCGTCGGCGTCGGTGGTCTCGCCGACACTGATGCCGACGTGATCGGCGTCGACCAGCCGCAGGTGGACGTTGCGCTCGTGCGCCGACGCGACGACCTCGGCCGCACGTCCCGGGACCCGGGCGAGCAGGGTGTCGAAATACGCCTCGTGGACGATCTCGACGCTCGCGCCGCGCAGCTTCTCGGCGATCCCGGTCGCGTCCGCGTGGATGCCCTGAGCGATCGAGCGCAGGCCGTCGGGCCCGTGGTAGACGGCGTACATCGCCGCGGTCACGGCGAGCAGCACCTGGGCGGTGCAGATGTTCGAGGTCGCGCGGTCACGGCGGATGTGCTGTTCGCGGGTCTGCAGCGAGAGCCGGTACGCCGGCCGGCCGTGCGTGTCGAGCGAGACGCCGACGAGACGGCCCGGAAGGTGCCGCTCGAGCCCGGCCCGGACCGACATGAAGCCGGCGTGCGGACCGCCGTAGAACAACGGCACACCGAACCGCTGCGACGAGCCGACGACGACGTCGGCGCCGAGCGCTCCGGGGGCCTCGACCAGGGTGAGGGCGAGCAGGTCGGCCGCGACCACGGCGAGCGCTCCGCGCTCCTGGGCGGCCGTGATCACCGGTCGCGGGTCGGCGATCCGGCCGGACGCACCCGGGTACTGGACCAGGACGCCGCAGAGGTCTCCCTCGGGCAGACCGTCGCTGAGGTCCGCCACGACGACCTCGATCGACATCGCCTCGGCCCGGGTCCGGACCACCTCGATCGTCTGGGGCAGGGCGTCAGCATCGACGACGAAGGGGCCGGCTGCCTTCGGTGCCGCGCGGCGGACCAGGGTCATCGCCTCGGCGGCCGCGGTGCCCTCGTCGAGCAGCGACGCGTTCGCGGTCGGCAGGCCGGTCAGGTCCGCGACCATGGTCTGGAAGTTGATCAGCGCCTCGAGCCGCCCCTGGCTGATCTCGGGCTGGTACGGCGTGTACGCGGTGTACCAGGACGGGTCCTCGAGCACGTTGCGCCGGATCACCGGCGGGGTGATCGTGCCGTGGTAGCCGAGCCCGATCATCGCGACAGCGGCGTTGTTCGACGCGGCCAGCGCGCGCAGTTCGGCCGCGGCGGCGGCCTCGGAGGCAGCCGCCGGGAGATCGAGGATCTCCTCGGTGCGGATCCGCCCGGGCACCGCGGCGTCCATCAGGGCGTCCAGGGAGTCGAAACCGACGACCTTGAGCATCTCGGCGATCGCGGTGTCGTCCGGTCCGATGTGGCGGTCGACGAACGGGCGGGCACCGAGGCGCGGGCCGGCGGGGATCTGGTCTGACATGAGGCTCCCAAGCAGAGGCTGGACCACAGGGTGTGGCGGGTCACCTCCCCCTCTGTCGGTCACGACGTCGTGGCCTTCAGAGTTGCCTGACCCGCACGGTCCTTGCGCCTGAGAGGTTCCGGGGAGGGATTGCCCCTTCGGCGCTCCGGCTCGACGTACACGCTGGCGTGACGCCGCCGAAGGCTCTCCCATGCAGGGTTGTCAGCAGTACAAAAATACCAGCCCCGCGGGCACCTGGGGTGCCAACGGGGCTGGTTGAGACTGGAGGGGGTTGCTTTTATCCGGAGAGGCGGGCCTGCCGGCGCGCAGCCAGCTCGTCGCTCGCACTGGAGGGGCGCTCCTCGGCGGTGCGTTCGGAGGGAAGTTCGGCGAGCGAGCCCTCGATCTCACGCCAGACACCGCCGATCGCGATGCCGAAGACGCCCTGACCGCCCTGGAGGAGGTCGATGACCTCGTCGTTGCTGGTGCACTCGTAGACCGAGGCGCCGTCGCTCATCAGCGTCACCCGGGTGAGGTCGTCGGTGCCCCGGGCGCGGAGGTGGGCGACAGCGGTGCGGATCTGCTGCAGCGAGATGCCGGCGTCGAGGAGACGCTTGATCACCTTCAGGAGCAGGATGTCGCGGAAGCCGTAGAGGCGCTGCGTGCCGGAGCCGGTCGCACTGCGCACGGTGGGCTCGACCAGACCGGTACGGGCCCAGTAGTCGAGCTGCCGGTAGGTGATCCCGGCGGCGTTGCACGCGGTCGGGCCGCGGTAGCCGAGGTCGTCGGGCAGCGAGGACACGTCGTCGCTGAACAGCAGCCCCTGCTCGTCGGCCGTGTGTGCGGCCTCCTGCGCGGCGCGCTGCGCCTGCGCGTCGATCCCGGCGACGGACGTGCCGTCTGAGTTGTTGCTGACCACTGCGACCTCCAAGTCTCGCTCCACTGAGCGTAACCCCTGGGGAAGGAGGCTGGACCGCTACCGGGGGCAGAAGTTTCAACCGTGGAGTTACAGCGAAGACATCCGAAAGGTAAACCTCAGGTTGAGGGTTGGTCAAAGACGCCCGTCGGCGTGTCGCGAACCTTCAAGTATTTGTTGAAGGTTTGGGACGGGCCTGGCGTCTAGAGGCGGTGCATGGCAAGGCGGAGGAGCGAAGACGTCCTTCAGCGGAGCGGACTTCGAGCGACGACAACGAAGCCAGGTGCCGCGTCTGGGCGTCAGGACTCGGGTTGCTCGAAGTCCTCGGGGGATACATGGTCGAGGAACTCCCGGAACTTCTCGACCTCCTCCTCGCGCTCGTCCGGTACGGCGATACCGACCTCGTCCAGCAGCTCCTCGGCACAGACGATCCGGCTGCCCGTCCGCAGGGCCAGTGCGATCGAGTCGGACGGGCGGGCGCTCACCTCGGCACCGGACCCCAGCACCAGCGTCGCGAAGAAGACCCCGTCGTTGACCTCGGTGATGCGCACCTCGGTGAGCGCGTTCCCGGTCGCTTCGAGGAGGTCCTTGAGGAGGTCATGGGTCAACGGCCGCGGCGGGACCACACCTTGCTGGGCGAACGCGATGGCGGTCGCCTCCACGGCGCCGATCCAGATCGGCAGGTACCGCTCCCCCTCGGCCTCGCGCAACAGCACGATGGGCTGGTTGGAGGGCATCTCGACCCGGACCCCGACTACTTCGACCTCGCGCACGGACTCAGCCTAGACCCCTGGCACAGACCCGGGACCCAGGCGCAACGGGGAGCCGTTGTCAGCGCAGGGAGCGGAGCCCGGAACGGACCAGCGTCGCGTGCAGGCGCAGCGACAGTCCGGCGATCTCGTCGACCGCTTGGGCAGCCCGCCCCTCGGCGCCGTCCTCACGGCTGCGCCGGATCGGCTGGACCACCTGCTCGACCAGGCCGACCTCGCGGTCCGCGGCGGTCTTGAACGAGCGCAGGTGGCGGGGCTCGATCCCGAACGCGGCGAGCTCGCCGGCGACCTTGGCGACCTGGAGGGCGTCGGCGTCGTAGTGCTTCGAACCGGTCCGGGTCCGGACCAGGCCGAAGGTCTCCAGGTCGGTGAGAAGTTCTTCGCTGATGTCGGCGGTCTTGATCAGCTCGCGCCGCGAGATCCGGACGTCACCACGCTCGCTGCGCAACAGGTCGGCGACCGCACCCGAATCGCCCAGCGCTCCCGACGGGACCGTCGGTGCGCCGTTCAGGGCAGGCGGCTGCAGCCCCCGGTCGATCGCGTCGAGGTGCTCCTTGATGACCTTCAGTGGCAGGTAGTGCTCGCGCTGCGCCCGGATGATGTAGCGCAACCGCTCCATGTCCTCGACCGAGTACTTCCGGTAACCGGACGGGGTGCGCTCCGGTTCGACCAGGCCTTCGGACTCGAGGAACCGGAGCTTCGACTCCTTGATGTCCTCGTCGGGGAACTCCGCGGTGAGGTCGGCCAGTGCCTGGCCGATGCTCTTCCGCGCGGTCTGCCGCACCTCAGTGCTCCGCGGCTGCCGAGTTGAAGAAGACCAGCCTGAACTTGCCGATCCGCACCTCGTCGCCGTTCTGCAGGAGCGTCTCGTCGATCCGGTCCCGGTTCACGTACGTGCCGTTGAGGCTGCCCACGTCGGCGACCTTGTAGGTCCCCTCGGTGCGGGTGAACTCCACGTGCCGCCGGGAGACCGTGATGTCGTCGAGGAAGATGTCGCTCTCCGGATGGCGGCCCGCGCTGACGGTCTCGGTGTCCAGCAGGTAACGCGAGCCCGCACCGGGGCCGCGCTGGACGATGAGCAGCGCCGAGCCGGCCGGCAGCGCGTCGGCGGCCGCTGCGTCTGCCTCGTTGAGCGCCGCACGCTCGTCCGCGTCAGGACGCGGCGTCCCACCGGAGAAGGTGATCGTCGCCGTCGTCTCCGACGGCTGTGGTTCAGCCGGGGTGCCGGACAGGCTCGCCGCCAAGGGTGTTCCGCACTGGGAGCAGAACCTCGCGTCGTCGGCGTTCTGGTTGCCGCACTGCGAGCAAGTCTGCATCTGGAGTGCCTCCACGTCTGCTGGTAGTCGAGCGATCGGTTACATCCGAGCGATCGGACCGGGTCCGATACCTCCCGTGAAAGCACAAAAACCCTGAAGGCTCAGTGGAGGTTCACGGTTGGTACGGCCAACCTAGCATCGAGAGGCAACCGGCCGGGGCACGAAACCCCGGCATCGCGACGTCAGGAAGCGACGCTCTGCTCGTACGTCGCGGCGTCCATCAACTCGGAGGTCTCGGCGCCGTCGGCGACCGCCACCTCGAAGAGCCAGCCGGCGCCGTACGGGTCGCTGTTGACCAGCTCAGGGGTCGCGTCGAGGCTCTCGTTGCGGGCCACGACCTCACCGGTGACGGGCGAGTAGACGTCGCTGACCGACTTGGTCGACTCGAGCTCGCCGACCGAGGCGCCGGCGGCCACGCTCTCGCCGATCTCAGGCAGCTGGACGTAGACGATGTCGCCCAGCGCGTCCTGGGCGTAGTCGGTGATGCCGATCCGGACCGAGCCGGCGGTCTCGCCCGGAGTCCGGACCCACTCGTGCTCGGCGGTGTACTTCAGGTCGTCGGGAAACACGCTGCTCCTCGTCGCTGGTGGTCGGCCCGACCGGGGCAGCTGCCCCGAGCCGTCAGGGAAAACCTACCGCCTCGGTACGGCGTCACGGAGGTGGGTCAGGGAGCCGGTTCCGCGAACTGCGGGCGCACCGGTGTGCGCAGCACCTTCACCTCGATGTTCTTGCTCGGCTCGATCTTCACCTTGCCCTCGTCGAGCGCGATGTCGTCGACGAACCCGCCGTAGAAGTTCAACGCGGTCCGCAGGCTCTCGGGGTCCCCGATCGCGTCGATCGTGAAGGGCGAGCGCAGCACCCGGCCGTCGACGTTGACGCCCCCGTCGGCGGCTTCGAACGAGGTCTGGGCCACGATCCGCACCGAGTCGTTGATCTCCATCGCCTCGGCGCCCGCGTCACGGAGCTCCTCGATCCCGTCGAGGAGGTAGTTGAGGCTGATGTTCGAGTCCGGCACCGTGACCGTGATCCGGACGCCCGGGCCGGTCGCCGGCAGCGTGCCGGCCAGGACGCCGAGCACGTCCAGGTCGTTGCGTGCCTGGGCGAGGGCCGTGGCGGTCTTGTCGTTGTTGCTGCGCAGTGCGTCCCGCGTCTCTTCCAGGTCGCTGATGTCCTGCTCGGTACGTCGGCTCGAGGCCTGCAGGCCGTTGAGGGCCTGGATCAGGTCCGCCTGCCGCATCCCGGCGAAGTCGTCGTTGGTACCGGCCAGGCGGACCTGGGTGACCGCCGCGATGCCCAGCACACACAGGAGCACCGCGACGACGATCTGCCCGGGTCCGGGGTGCAGGAGCGCCCGCCGGAGTCGCTGCCGCGCGGTCGGTGCGACGGTGATCGCGCTGTCGTCCACGGCTGCCGCCGGATCCACGATCAGGTCCTCGTCGGCTGCGCCGGGAACCTGCTCGGACTCGCGGTCCGGTTCCTGGGTGCTCATGCGTGGAAGATGTGGCGCCGGATCGCTGCCACGTTCGCGAAGATCCGGATCCCGAGGACGACGATGACGCCGGTCGAGAGCTGTGCACCGACGCCGAGCTTGTCGCCGAGGAAGACGATCAGGGCGGCGATGAGCACGTTGCTGATGAAGGAGACGACGAAGACCTTGTCATCGAAGGTCCCGTCGAGGAAGGCCCGCATCGCGCCGAAGACCGCATCGAGCGCGGCGACGACCGCGATCGGCAGGTAGGGCTCGAGGCCGATGGGCACGTCGGGCTGCAGCACGAACCCGAGCGCCACCCCGATCACCAGACCGAACACCGCGATCACTGTCCACCACTCCCCTGTCCCTCTTCGTCGTCCTGGTTGGCGTAGCGCAGCTCCGGGACCGGTCCGGCCGGCAGCCGGAGATCCGTCTTGGTGCGCATCGCGAACCGCAGACCGACGTCTCGCTGAAGATCCAACCATCTCTGACCACTGGTCGTGTCCGCGAACCTGGCCGGCAGCGTGTTCGGGTCACCGATCGCCAGGACCGTGTACGGCCGGCTCAGCGACCGGTAGTTCACTGTGATCGCCTCCCCGGCGTGCCGGATCGCCGACAGCGCGGTCAGGCGTTGTCCGTTGATCGAGATCGCCTCGGCGCCGGCCTGCCAGAGGCCGTTGACGAGCTGCTGGAGGTCGGTGTCGAGGACCTTGTTGCGGTCGCTCTCCGCGTTGGGAGCGTCGTCGGCCACGACCTCGACCCCCCGGCCGCGCACCGGACTGGTGCCGCTGCGCAGGCGCAACAGCCCGATCTGGTCGATCAGCCCGGTCGAGTTCTCCGCGTTCTGCAGCAGTGCTGCTTCCAGCCGGTCGTTGCCCGCGCGCAGCTCGTCCTGCAGGTCGCGGCGCGCGTTCAGACGCTCGGTGCGTTCCTTGACCTGCTTGATGAGCGCGAGCCGTTCCCGCTCCTCCGACACGCTGTCCTGCGAGGTCTGGACGGCAGCCGTCACAGCGAGGACGGCGAAGACACCGATCGCGAGAGCGCCCATCAGTCCGACCCCGGGCCGTCCGCGGGAGGCGCCGTTGCGGGTGCGCCGCTCCGCGGCCACGGCGTAGTCCTCGTCGAGGGCGTGCGCGTTCAGGTACGGGAGCAGGCCCATGGTGACCTGGTCCGGAAGGACCTGCTGGGCCTCGCTCGGATCGCTCCCCGTGCGTGCGCCGGCCGAGCCGGTGTCCTGGGGCGAGTTCTCGGGCACATGCCGGGGCATCGGCGTCAGCCCTTGCCCAGGTCGGGCGCGCGACGGTCCTCGTCGGCGAGCAGCTTGCGGACCTGCCAGGCGTAGAGCAGGCCGGCCCACCAGTAGAGCCCGATGCCCCAGATCGCGAACGCCCACCCGAAGACCTTGCCGAGCGTGGCGATCGTGGTCGTCCCGTCACCGACGAACAGCAGCGGGAACGCGTAGAGCAGGTTGAAAGTCGCCGCCTTGCCCAGGAAGTGCACGGGCAGGGCGCTGTAGCCACGGGTCCGCAGGAAGGGAACCAGGCACCACAGGAAAGCGTCGCGGAGCGGGAGGATGATGACCACCCACCAGGGGACGATCTCGCGGAAGCCGAGGCCGATCACCACCGCCAGGATGTACAGCCTGTCGGCGACCGGGTCGAGGATCTCGCCGAGTTTCGAGGTCTGGTTGAGCCGTCGTGCCAGGTAGCCGTCCAGCCAGTCGGTGAAGCCCGAGAACATCAGCACGATGAGCGCCAGGACATCGGCCTCGGGGCCGAGGACGAGCCACAGGAAAAGGGGTACGCCGAGCAGCCGGACGGCGCTCACCGCGTTCGGCAGCGTCCAGATCAACGGCGCGTCGGCTGCGTCGCGCCCGGTGGTTCGTGTGTCTTTGGTCCTGCTCATCTCGCGCCAACCCTATCCGCGACCCTCGCGCTGAGACCGGCGCCCACGCTGGAGTCCGTCGCGGTACCTTCGGCCGGTGAATTCCTTGCTCGATCCCTGGGGTTTGTGGCGTGCCACCTTCGGCGTCGTCGGGTCGGTGACCGGTGCCGTGGCCGACGCGTTGTCGACCGTCGGCAGCCCCGCTGCCCAGCGTCCGGAGCAGGCCGCGCGCCCGGCCGCGCCGACGCCGCACCCGACCGGCCTGGACACCAAGATGCAGGCCTTGTTGAGCCGTGCGCTGGAGCAGAGCACGGCGTCGGGTCAGGACGAGCTCTTCCATCACATCCTCGACCAGATCGTGCCCGACGAGGCCCGGATCATCAGTGCGCTCTCCGACGGGTCCAGCTCCCCGCTGGTCAGCGTGCACGCACTCACCCGCGCCGGCCTTCTCGGCGAAGCGCTGATCGACAACGCCAGCCTCGTAGGACGCACGGCCAACGTCGCGCTCCCCCGGCTCACCCCGACGTACGTCGGTCACCTGCTCGCGCTCGGCCTCGCGGAGGTCGGACCCGAGGACGACGACCTCAAGGACGAGTACCAGATCCTGCTCGCCGACACCGATGTGCTCAAGGCGATCCGCGCCGGCTCCCGCGGCCCGGTGCCGGCCCGCGTCGAGCGGCGTACCTTGAGGCTCTCCGCGCTCGGCCATGCCCTCTGGGACGCCAGCACGGAGTCCGGCCTGTGATCGCGCACCTGGTCCCCCTTCTCCAGACCTGGGAGGAGGTGCAGGCGGACTTCGCGGTCAACTGGCTGATCTACCTGTCGATGCCGTTCGTCGCGGCGTTCGTCGGCTACACCACCAAGCTGCTCTTCCTGCAGATGATGTACCGCCCGCTGGAGTTCCGCGGGATCGGCTGGTTCGGCTGGCAGGGCATCGTGCCGCGGCGGGCCGGCAAGGTCGCGGCGACGACGATCGACATCCTGACCGAGAAGCTGCTGCGCCCCGAGGAGTTGCTCGACAAGTTCGACGCCGAGGAGGCGCTCGAGGAGCTTCGCGGACCGCTCGAGGAGACCGTCGACGACATCGCCCGTGAGGTCGCCGAGCAGATCCGGCCGGGCCTGTGGGACGCGCTGCCCGACGCCGGACGGCGCGCGGTCCTGGCCCGGGTGCACGCGCAGGCCCCGTCGATCGTGGAGAACATCCTCGACGAGATGAAGCGGGACCTGTCCCGCTACATCGACCTGCAGTACCTGACGGTCACGACGCTGGTGAAGAACAAGGAGCAGCTCAACGACCTGATGAAGGCGATCGGCGGCCGGGCGATGGCCTTCGTCCGGCGCAGCGGCATCTGGTTCGGGTTCGCCATCGGCATCGTGCAGATGTTCGCCTGGGGCTTCATCCACAACCCGTGGATCATGCCCGTCTTCGGCTTCGGCGTCGGCTTCTTCTCCGACTGGCTGGCGCTGAACATGCTGTTCCGCCCGCACGAGACCAAGAAGTACCTCGGGTTCATTCCGTTCCAGGGTCTGCTGCACCAGCAGCGCGAGCAGATCACCCGTGACTACGCGCGCATCCTTGCTCAGGACCTGTTCGCTCCGGACGTGCTCTTCGAGGGCATCCTCAACGGGCCCACCTCGGACAAGCTCTTCGACACCCTCCAGCGCGAGGTCTCCCGGGCGATCGACGCCCAGACCGGCATCGCCCGCCCCCTGGTCGTCCTGGCCGTCGGAACCACGCGCTACCGGGAGATGAAGGCCAACCTGACCCGGGTGATGATCGACCGCCTGCCCACCACGATGGGCATGGTCGGCGAGTACGCCACCCGGACCTTGGACATCGAGAACACCATCATCGAGAAGATGAACGCGCTCGACACCGTCCAGTACGAGTCGATCCTGCGCCCGGTCTTCAAGGACGACGAAGTGATGATGATCGCCGTCGGCGGCATCCTCGGTGGTCTGGTCGGCGAGCTCCAGGTCCAGATGATCGAGCACTTCTCGAAGTGAGGCCGACCGCGATCCCCGCGGTTCCCGCTCGTCGCTGGGTCAGCGCTGGTCCAGGTCGACGCCGGGTGAACGGTGCTGCAGGCGCTGCGCGGCTCGGCGTACCCGTTCCACACCTGCCGGTAACGCAGCGCGGACGCCGTCGGCCGCTTCGCGCTGGCCCGCCGCCAGTTCGCCGGTGAGCCCGGCCAGGGCGGGTGTGCGCTCACCCAGGCCGTCGAGGATGCCCGCGGTCACGACGGCGTCCTGGTACTCGCCCAGCAGGTCCTGCAGGTCTTCCAGCGTGCGTGAGACCTGCCCGACCCCGCTGCCCGCCCCGAACGTGTCGAAAGCGTCGTCGCGCACCGACGCGACCGCGAACCTGACCCGCTTCACCCGCTTGCGCAGGCGGTGCATCCGTTCGTCGTCAGCCGGTCCGGAGGCCGTCCGATCTGCCTTGCGCAGCAACGTGCCGAGGGCCGACCCGATGCGTGCCGGCACCGGGTCGCGGGGAGTCTCGTCGGCGGTGATCGAACGGAGCCGGGCCTGTTCCAGTCCGGTCACCAGGTCGCCGAGCCGTGGTGCGCCCAGCGCCGCGCGGGCCCGCTCCCATGTCTCGGCCACCGACGCGTCGAGCGCCGCCAACAGCGCCTCGCCGGCAGCGCCGTCGACGTCGTGACCGTGGATCGCCGTGGTCACCCGGGAACGGACGACCTGGGCGTCACGCGCCCCGCTCAGTTCTCCGGTGAACCAGCGCAGGTCCTCGTCGAGCTCTGTCGAGGCACTGCGGTCGAGCATCGGCCGGAACACCACCAGCGTGCTCCGGAGCTTGCGCAATGCCACCCTGGCGTCGTGGATCGATCCGGGCAGGTCGTGGCGCAGGTCGTCGATCGCTGCGAGGACCGCCAGGGCCTGGTCGTCGACGACCCTGTCGAGCGAGGACGAGGTGGAGGGTGCCCCGTGCTCAGGCACTCCGACTCAGCAGGTCCGCGGCGTCGCGCTCGACGAGGATCTCCAGGAAGTCACGGATGCGGGCGTCGTCGAAGCCGTGGTACGTCGTCGAGACGACCTCGGAGACGCGCTGCGGAGGGACCTGGGGGAACCGGTGGGACAGCCGCTCGCTGACGTGGGTCAACATGCGGGTCTCTTCGCTCGTTGCCATGTCTCATGGTGGTGGCTGGAGCGCTCAGTAGCCAAGTGAACATTCGGTGAACTGGCGTCGGGTTTCCGCAGTCAGGCAGAACGCGGGACCTCGCGACCGCATCGTGGGCAGTGTTCGCGTCCACAACCGTCGAGGTCCTGCCCACAGCCACACGCGGAGGCCGCATAGACGCGGTGCTCGGTGATGGTGGTCATGAGTACTCCTGGGTCCGTTGTTACCTCTTACAACGACCGCTACCCGGGTGAGATGACGGGTTTCGCCGAAGATGACCCATTTGGGCCATGCATGGCCTCCGACCGGTCCGGGTACCGGCAGTTCGAACCTGAGGAGGTTTCCGATGGGATCGACTGCAGGAACCGTGGCTTTGCTGGTGGTGATCGTCGCGCTCATCGTCGGCGGGTTCGTGGCGTTCTGGATCTGGGACAAGTCCCGCGCCGACGACCAGGCGACGGACCCGGAGCGCAGCGCAGCCGATCCGAACGCCGAACTGCGCAGCGACAGTTTCGCGCAGGACCCGCCGAGCCCTAGCCGCGACGTACCGGACCCGCGCGCCTGAGTCAGAGCGACGGGTTCGGTACCAGCACGTCCGCGGTGATACCGGCGAGGTCGGCCACCCCGGTCAACGCCATGGTCAGGTCGAACTCGGCGATCACGTTGGCGACCACCTCTTCGATCCCGCGCTGACCCGCGACAGCCAACCCGTACATGTACGGCCGGCCGAGCAGCACCGCGTCGGCGCCGAGGGCCAGTGCGGTGAACACGTCCGCACCGGTGCGGATGCCGCTGTCCAGAAGCACGGTCGGACCGGCCCCGACCCGTTTCCGGATCGTGATCAGCGCGTCCAATGACGCGATCGCGTTGTCGACCTGCCGCCCGCCGTGGTTGGAGACCACGATGGCGTCGACCCCGGAGTCGAACGCGCGCTGAGCGTCGTCGGGGTGCAGGATCCCCTTGAGCACGACCGGGAGGGACGTGCGCTCGCGCAGCGTCGCGAGGTGGTCCCAGCTCAGTCCCGGGTTCGAGTAGATGTCCAGGAAAGTCTCGACCGCGGCACGCGGCTCGGGCGAGCGCAGGTTCGCCAGGAATCGGCCCGGGTACTCCCGGGTCATCGACAGCAGCGTCCGGATCGCTCCGAGGGTCACCTCCACGTCCTGCTTCTCCTTGCTCTGTGCCGCAGCCCGGATCCGGTCGCGCACGACCTCGCCGAAGTGCGGGTCAGAGGTGTACTGAGCGATCCCCATCCCCTGGCTGAACGGCAACGAGCCGATCGTCAGGTCCTGGGGACGCCAGCCGAGGACGGTCGTGTCCAGGGTGACCACGAGCGCACCTGCGCCCAGCGCCTCGGCCCGTCCGATCATCGAGTCGACCAGAGCCTCGTCCGTGCTCCAGTAGAGCTGGACCCATCGCGGGGTCTCACCCATGGCGGCGGCGCACTCCTCCATCGGGTTGCACCCCTGGTTGGAGAAGACGTACGGGACCCCGAGCGCAGCAGCGGCGCGAGCGATCGTGAGGTCGCTGTCGGCTCCCATCAGTGCGCCGGCGCCGATCGGTGCGAGCAGGACCGGCGAATTCAACCTGGTGCCGAGCAGACCGAGCGAGAGATCCCTGCTGACGACCCCATGGGCCATCCGCGGGACGATCGACCACCGGTCGAAGGCAGCCCGGTTGTTGCGCATCGTGCGGCCTTCGCCGGCTCCTCCGGCGACGTACGCCCAGGCCTTGGCCGAACTGGCCTCGCGGGCGGCGGCCTCGAGTCCCGCGAAGTCCGCGGGAACCGCGGGTCGGCGTCCGAGCGCGCCGTCACGGTAGACCCGGGTCTGACGCTCACGTCCCGGTCCGGAGCTGCTCGGTGCTGGGTCTATCGGTGAGGGCATGACCGGAGCCTACGACCGGGTGCGCTCGAGGAGCACGAGCACTTCGGCGTGATCGGTGTGCGGGAACATGTCGAAGACGCGGCCCCGACGAGGCGCCAGCCCTGGCATCGCGGCGAGATCCCGCGCCAGGCTGTCGGCGTTGCAGCTGGAATAGAGGACGTGCTCGACACCGGAGGCATCGAGCCAGCCGGCAAGCTCGCCGCCGATCCCCCGCCGCGGCGGGTTCACGACGACCAGATCGGCCACCCGTGGCTGCGCGATCGCCCATTCGGTCGCGTCATCCTCGACGAAGGTGGTGTCGGTGATCCCGTGCCGCGCAGCAGTCGCCTGGGCGCTGCGGACGGCCTCGCCACTCGTCTCCACACCGGTCACCGACCGTCCGTCGCGCGCCACGTGCAACGCGAACCCGCCGACGCCGCAGTAGAGGTCCCAGACCGTCCTCGGCGCGACGGAGTCGGCGATACGAACGGCTTCGGCGTAGAGCGCGGACGCGATCGTCGTGTTGGTCTGGAAGAAGCTCTGCGGGCGGAGCAGGAGGTCCAGTCCGTGCACGGTCATGGTCAGCGCCGCTGCCTCCGAGATCACGATCTCGGTCTCGCCCTCGACCACGGCCTTGTGCTCGGGTTGGAGGTTCACCGTGGTCACCACCAGGTTCGGCAGCTGCGCCTCCAGCCATCCGAGGTGCTTGCGGATGCGCGTCACCGGCTCCTGGGACCGGCACACGAAGCGGACCATCAGCTCGCCGGCCGGGCTGCTCGTCACCAGGACCAGCTTGAGCTCTCCACGACGGGTGCCGACGTCGTACGGCGTCAGGGACGCCCGGGTGACGAACCCGGCGAGGACCGGAAGCGCGTGCTGGATGGCCGGCTCGTGGATCGGGCAGTCCCGGAGATCGACGCCCTCAGCGCCGTCGCCGAGGATGCCGAGCGCCGGAGCACCGATCGATCCGGTGACCACCATCTTCGCCTTGTTCCGGAAGGCCGACTCCGCGCTCGCGAACGCCGGCTCCCAGGTCAGGGAGTCATGGCCGGCCAGCAGGTCGGCGCAGCGCTGCTCCTTGCTGGCCAACTGCTCGGCGTACGGCCGGGGCATCCAGGTGCAGGACCTGCAGCGGCCGGCGTCGAAGTGGTGACAGTCCATCGGGGCTCAGGCTAGTGCCGAGCACCCCCGGAACCGGCTCAGCGCTTGCTGGCGCGGACCAGCGCGGAGAGCAGGACCCGGGCGACCAGGGCTGCAGCCCCCTTCTCGACCAGCGGGACGCGCTCGTCGAGAGTGATCGAGTACTCGATCCGGGTGCCGGTTCCGGACGGGGTCAGGACGACCTCGCCGCCGTAGTTCTTGAACGGGACTCCCGCCGTCGCGCGGTAGCCGAGTCTGCTGCCGGGCTCGAAGGCCACAACCTCTTCGACGATCGCCGGCATCGGGCCGGGAGCGTTGATCCGGCGCACCGCGCCGAGGCCGTTGCGGTCGGTCGTGCCGGGGTTGTCGAGGGTCACCGTGAGGCCGGGACCCCAGGTGGACATGCCTTCGTGGTCGGCAAGGACGGACCAGACGTGGTCGACGGGACGCTCGACGGTGGCGGTCGCGGTGACGCTCGTGGACATGACGCTCCTCGGAGGTGCTGGATCTGGGGGCGGGCTCAGGACCCGGATGTGCCAGGTGACGGTATCCCCGACCTGGACCGGACCGGCACCCGGCTCACAGGGTGATCCGGTCGATTCGGCAGTAGCCTGTCCCCGTGCACGAAACACCGGTCGCGCTCGCCTGGCTGGGGCACTCCACCGTCGTCCTCGACATCGACGGGGTGCGCCTGGTCGCAGATCCCCTGCTCCGCCCCAACAACGGACCGCTGCGCCGAAAACACGACCAGCCGATCCGCACGGCCTGGGACGGTGCCGACGCGATGCTGATCTCGCATCTCCACCACGACCACGCCGAGCTCTCCTCGATGCGGATGCTTCCCGGGATCCCGGTCCTGACCGCCGACGCCAACGCCGCCTGGATGCGGCGCAAGGGCATCGACACGGCGGTGGGTCTCGCCGACGACTGGTACAGCGTGAAGGACACCGAGGGACGCGGCCAGGTGGACGTCTGCCTGACCAAGGCGGTGCACCACAGCCGGCCCATGCCGCATCGCCCGAACGCCGCCAACGGACACCTGGTCCGCGGCCAGTCGGCCACCGTCTGGCTCGCCGGCGACACGAGTCTGTACGACGAGATCGCCGACCTGCCCGAGCTCGCCGGGACTCCCATCGACATCGCTGCCGTGCCGATCGGCGGCTGGGGCCCGCGGCTCTCCGAAGGGCACATGGACGGCGTCCAAGCTGCCGAGGCCTGCCGGATGACAGGCGCCCGTTACGCGCTCGCGGTGCACTGGGGAAGCCTGCACCCGCCGTTCATGGGCCGCGATTGGATGCTGCGCCCGATGGTCGAGTTCGCCGAGGCGCTCGGGCGGATCGCCCCGGAGTGCAAGCTGATCGACCTGCGCCCGGGTGACCAGTGGGAGTTGCCCGGAGTGTGACCGGCGCCCGACTTGCGCCGCTACGCTGCGATGCGACGCCGGGCACCCGCCCCGGAGACGGAGGTGTCCGATGCAACGACTGCTCGCGCTGGTGATCCTGCTCGTGGCCGGCATGCTCAGCCTCCCGCTCGCCGCAGCGGCTTTCGACGGCGAGGGCAGCGAGAACTGGATCCTGCCGGTTCAGCTCGGCGGGATGGCGATCGTCGGTGGCCTGGTCGGTCTCGCGATCCCCGGCCTCCTCCGCGACGGGTCGACACCGCGCCGTCGGTTCCTGCTCGGCGCGGTCATCGGCGTCGCGATGGCCTTCCTCGGCGTCGCGGTGTTCTTCCTGCTCCTCAACGGATTCGACGGCGCCTGAGCCGACCGCCGGGACGCGGCGAGGACTCAGTCCTCGCCGGCCAGCATCGCCGCGACCTCGGCGGCCGTCCACGCCGGGCGGATCTCACCGGTGCCGCTCGTCGGCACCCAGCCCACGCCGGGTTCGAGGCGTCGGACGACCTTGGCGGGCACCCCGGCGACCACGGTGTGGTCCGGGACCGGCCCGCGTACGACGGACCCGGCACCGACCACGACGTTCCGCCCGATCCGCGCGCCCGGCAGGATGATGGCGCCGTGGCCCACCCACGAGCCGGCCCCGATGCTGACAGCGTCGTGGGCACCGAGCTGGAGGCCGATCGGGGTCTCGGGGTCCTGGTATCCGTGGCCTGAGTCGGAGACGAAGACGTTCTGGCCGAACCACACGTCGTCGCCGACGCGGATCGAGTGGTGGGCGGTCAGGATCGACCGCGCCCCGATCACACAACGCGCGCCGATCTCGAGGCCCCGCTCCGGCAGGACCCTGTCATCGGGTGAGTGTCCGACGGACAGGGTGCAGTTCGCGCCGATCAGCGTGCCTTCGCCGATGTGGATCGAGCGTTCCCCGAAGAGGGTCGCCATCGGATGGGCGATGTAGCTCGACGCGCCGAAGGTCCCGAACGCGTCTGCCTGGTCGGTACCGGGCTGGATCGCGCCGGCATCGGCGATCCAGCGGCGGGCGGCGAGGACCAGACGGTTCAGCGGGCGTCGGAGCAGGGGCACGCCGGGAGGCTATCTGGCGGCGGGCGTAGCCGTCAGGTCAGGTGCTGGTCGAGGAAGGCCGTGGTGCGCCGCATCGCGAGCGGCCACTGCGGGATGAACGCATGCTCCTCGCCCTGGTAGACCGCCAGGCGTACGTCGACACCGGCTGCCTTCAGCGCCCGGGTGGTCTGCCGGCTCCACCTGATCGGGCACGAGTCGTCCGAGGTCCCGTGATGGATCAGCACCGGTTCTGAGATCCGGTCGAAATAGGCCCGCGGACTGACCTCGCGCCAGAACCGCCCCCCGGCGTTCGGATCGCCGTGCTTGCGGATCAGTTGGTCCGCGAGTGGTGAGCGTCCCGGGTCGGGGCGGATCCACCGGTTGAAGTTGTCGCGTGCCAGCGAACTCACCGGAGCGAAGACGACGGCCGCGTCCACGAAGCCCGGCCGGACCGCGAGCGCGTTGTAGACGACTCCCCCGCCCATCGAACGACCGACCAGGCCGACCCGGCCGTCGGCGACCGGGACCTGCTTGGTACGCCGCAGCGCCTGGACGGCGTTGATGACGTCCTCGGTGTAGCCCAGCCGCATGTCGAGCTCCGCATCCGGGTCGTCGGTCGAGCCGGCGTGGTTGCGGTAGTCGGTGTGCAGGACGACGTACCCGGCCCGGGCGAGCCAGTCCTGTTCGCGGCGCATGCCCTGCCCGTTGCGGTAGACGGCGGGGTCGATGTACCCGTGCGCCAGCACCAGCGCCGGGTGCGGACCGCGCCCGCGCGGCACGTTCAGCAGGCCCGAGATGCGCTCGGCCCCGCTCCGGTACGTCACCGAGTACTGGCGGTAGGCGTCCGTGCTCGCCTGCTCGCTCATGAGCCGGAGGCCGCCGCCGTTGTAGGTCTTCTCGAAGAGCGCCGGGAGGGAGACCGGGTGCGGCGGGCGGGTCGGCGGCGCCGCGGACGGTGTGGCGCTCGGATCGGCCGTGGGAGTGCCCGGGGCGCCGGTCGCCGGGGAACGGTTCGGAGAAGACCCGGGATCGGAATCGTCAGAACAAGCAGTCAGGACCAGCGTCGCCGAGACGAACAGGCCGGCGACGGTCACCAAGGAGCGGCGCATCTGTCCATCGTGGCAGGTGCCTGGGCATCCGACTGCTCCGGCGGACCGGGCGTCCGGAGGCAGCACGCTGGCCCTCCCGGTCGGAACCGGGAGGGCCAGCGGCTTTCTGGAGGCATCGGACCTGTCAGGACCAGATCCACCGGGTGCCTCAAGGGCTGGAAATCGTTCCTCCGTTCGTGACCGTCAGAGCGGACGTCTCGTGACAGCTGTCCGGGATGTCTCGCTGGGCCAGGTTGGTGCTGTCGTAGCTGACCTTCCAGGAGAAGCTCCCGGTCGCGGTCTGCGGTGTGGTGTTCGACGTGCTGACCTGTTGCGGCGACGCCCCGGCCACGGGCCTCGTGGTCGTGTAGATCGCCGTACCGGAGCAGTTGGCCGACGCGTACAGCGCGAAGTGCGCCGTACCTGCCAGGTTCCCGCCCGCGGGGGCCGACACCGTCATGGTGTCGTTCGGGACCCAGCTCTGCGCGGTCGACAACGACGACGCCACCGAGGTCACGCTGACGTCCTCGTCCGTGTCCGTGCAGTCCGCGTTGTGCGTCACACCATTGGTGTTCGGCGACGATCCGCTGTAGACGGCGACCCAGTGGTAGTTGCCCGCTGCCGATGGTACGAACTGCGGATCCGGGGTGTTGTACGTCCCGTTACCGGAGACGGCCACCGTTGGCGAGGTGTAGACCAACGCGCCGCAGCCGGAGCCGCTCGGACCGTACAACTTGAAGGTGATGGTCCCGCCAGCCGCCGGACCAGCCGTACCGGTCGTGTTGATCACCGGGTCGGCCGGCTGGGTGATGGTTCCACTCAGTTCCGCCGAGTCGGAGACGGACTGGCCCAGCACCCTGTCAGGACCTGCCGTCGTCGAGAGTTCCGGAGTCACCGGGTTCACGGTGAAGCACTCCCCCAGACTCGACTCGCTCGCGCCCGGAATTCCGTTCGCGCTGTCACCGGAGAACGAACTGCGCCAGCAGTAGCGTCCCGCGGAGGTCACGTAGGCAGTCGGCGACACGACGGCAGCCGGATAGTTCGCGCCGCTCAGTGCGACAGGAGATCCGATCTGTGTACCCGCCGGCGCAACGCACGCCCCCGCGTCCACCTTGCACAGCCAGAACGTCACCGTGCCTGCTGGTGTGGCCGTACCGCCGTTGAGGCTGACCACCGCCAGGTCCTTCACCGGGAGGACGCCGTTGCCGACGGAGGCTCCTTGAGGATCGACGTTCGTCGTGCCGTCACCGAGCTTCGGTGTCGTCACGATCGAAGAGGTGCAGTTCGTGATCGGCGGTGCCTGGGCAAGGATGGTGTCCTTGTAGTCGGCCGTGTCGGAGTTACCGGTCACCGTGCTCGGGATCGTGTTCGCGAACGACCTGCACGCCGTGCTGCCACCGAAGATGGTCGCGGTCAGGTCGACTGCCGCTTCACCACGGAATCCGTCCGCGCTGTAGGCGGCCTGCGACACCGCTGCGGTGAGCTGTGTCGGAGCCGACAGAGTCAGGTTGTCTCCCGACCCGGACCAGGTACGCAGGTACAGGTCGAGACTTCCGCCCTGCTGGTCCCAGAGGATCATGAAGTCACCGGCCTGGCGGTTGTCCCACGGGTTGCAGTTCGCGATCAGCTGGGCCTCGGTGGCTGTGCCGTAGGCACACCCTGCAGGAGCCGCGGCCTGCATGAACTCGTAGCCGATGAAGCCGCTACCCGTGTTCTTGTCGCGCTCCCACGCGAAGTACAGCCAGTCGTGATTGTTGCCCGAGTCCCGGGCCGTGGTGAGCCACGCCCGGCGCAGGTCGACCTGCGCGTTCGGGTTGGTCGGTTCGAGCATCGGCGTCGCGGCGCTGTGAATCACGCCGATCTTCGTCGTGCTTGCGTTCTTCGGCCCGAGCTCCTTGACGTTCCCGAATACGTCGGGCAGCTCGGCCGGCGCAGGTGAAACGTCCGGCACAGTGCCGTCGATGGTGAAGGGGCCGTCGGCAGCGGCCGCCGGACTGACCGGCAGCAACGCACCGGCGAGAGCGAGAACGATGACGCCGGTGATGCCGGCCCATCGGCGTAGGTAGTACTTGCGTGGCTTGTGCACGGACGAACTCACGGGAACCTCCCCTAGGTCCCACGGGCGCAGGCTGCCCCCGTGTCTAGCACCGCGAAGAACGTCCCGACCCGTCTCCCCGAGACGCGGTCTGGTGGCGTTACCCCGTCGACCCGGTGTCGACTCCGCACCACCGGCACTCATGACACGCCTGCCCGCGTTAGGGGACAATGGCCCTATCAGGCCCACCCCGAATGGTCAGCAGGATGACCCGTACGGGCTGCGTTGAACGGGCTATGACAAACCGGGATGGACCTCGCAGACCACGACGAATGGGTGGGCCCGTCCGACGGCAACTGGTCTTTACCGGTGCGTGCATCCAGCCGGGTGGACTAGGCAGCGGCACCAGGAAGATCTGTCAGATCCGATCCAGTAGACAGAATTCATTGCCGTCAGGATCCGCCATCGCCGTCCGGCCGGCCGGGCCCTGGCTGCTCTCGAGCCGGGTCGCCCCGAGGGCGACGAGACGATCGACCTCCGCCTCCCGGTCGACGCCCACCGCCGGGGCGAGATCGAAATGCAGCCTGTTCCTGCCGGCTCTCGGCGCCACGGGCGGACCGCCCCAGGTGACCTTGGGGCCACCGAAGGGCGAGCGGATCGCGGTCTCCTGGTCCTGGTCCCAGACCAACGGCCAGCCCAACGCCTCGCTCCAGAAATACCCGACCTCCTGGGAACCGTCGCACGCCAGCGCCCCGACGAATCCGCAGTCGGCCAGGAAGCTGTTGCCGGGTTCGATGACGCAGAACTCGTTGCCTTCGGGATCGGCGAGAACGACGTGGCCCTCCTCCGGGCGCTGGCCGACGTCGATGTGCCGGGCGCCGAGTGCGAGCGATCGCGCCACCGTCGTGTGCTGGTCCTCCGGCGAGCTGCTCGTCAGGTCGAGATGCATCTGGTTCGGACCTGTCTTCGGCTGCTCGGTCGGCAGGAACCGCAGACGGAACCCGGTGTCGTCACGCGGCAGCAGAGCGGGGCCGCTGCCGGCATCCTCGGACATCTCCCACCCCAGGACGCCGGCCCAGAACCGCGCCAGGGTCACCGGGTCGTTCGCGTCGAAGCAGAGCGCGACGAGCGTCGCGGTCATCGCGGGTCACTGATAGCGGAAGCCGTCGATGAACCGGCGGAACACGCCACCCTTTCTCGGGAGCGGCTCGGACGGCGGCGGCGCGGCCTTCCGCTGCGTCGCGATCGGCTGGTCGTAATCGGCGCGCACGATCGCGTCGATGATCTGCTCCTCGGTGAAGTCACCCGACCCTTCGATCGCCGGGACGAATCCGACCAGCATGCCGTTGCGCATCACCTGCGCCTCCAGGGATGCGGTGTTGTCGGAGTCCCAGGTCACCTCGCGTCCGTCCGGCAGCCGGATGCTGATCCCGAACTGGTACACGCCGACGCGCGCCAGCTCGGCATTCGTGCCGCGTTCGCGCAGGAGATCGACGACGCGGCGGGCCTTGAACTCCTCCATGCCGACCGAGCGTACCCGTCAGCCCGAACGTCCTCGGGGCTCAGCTCTGGAGCGCCAGCAGCCGTTCGCGCAACTCGTCGGAGACCGGGGCCTTCGTGCCGGCGAGATAGTTGTACGTCACGATCAGACCGTCCCCGTCCGCGGCCACCGCTTGGTGCCGGTGGCTGACGGCCCGGTAGTGCATCACGAAACGGTCCTCGCTGATGTCGCCGATCCGCGTGCCGACGGTGACCGTGTCCGGGTAGGTCAACGGGATCCGGAAGCGGCACTGCGTCGAGTGCAGGATCGGGCCGACACCGTCCGACGGGCTCGGTGCGTCCAGGCCGAGATGGGCGAACCCGACGATCCGCGCGGTCTCGAAGTAGCGGAAGTACACCGTGTTGTTCACGTGCCCGACGGCGTCCATGTCGCCCCACGCGACGGGGATCTCGACGGTCACCGGAAAGTCGGCGAGCAGGCTCGCCATAGCGGATTCGGTCTCGGCCATGAGCAGAGGGTACGGGCAGCCAGGGTCGTTTTCCGGCACAGGTCGGCTTCGCTCCCCTGAGACGGTCAGAGGCGGTCTCCGATTCGGGAGACCGCCTCTGAACCTCTACTTCTCGGTCGGGCTGACAGGATTTGAACCTGCGACCCCGTGACCCCCAGTCACGTGCGCTACCAAGCTGCGCCACAGCCCGTTTGCCCGC
>JAKFBZ010000118.1:0-43050 GCA_036676945.1 Marmoricola sp. | reverse complement strand
GTTGATCTCGGCCTGGCCTGCGGTGCCGACCTCGTGGTGGGCGCGCTCGACGTGAAGGCCGGCCTTCTCCATCTCGATGACCATCTCGTCGCGGAGCTCACCGAAGTGGTCGTACGGCGCGACCGGGAAGTAGCCGCCCTTGTAACGCACCTTGTAGCCGCGGTTGGTCTCGACGTCCTGGCCGGTGTTCCAGGCGCCGGCCTCGGACTCGATGTGGTAGAAGCCCTTGTTCACGCCGGTCTCGAAACGGACCGAGTCGAAGACGTAGAACTCGGCCTCGGGAGCGAAGAACGCCTGGGTGCCGATGCCCGTGCTGGCCAGGTACGCCATCGCCTTCTTGGCGATGTTGCGCGGGTCGCGCGAGTACGCCTCGCCCGTGATCGGGTCGTGGATGAAGAAGTTCACGACCAGCGTCTTGGCGATCCGGAACGGGTCGATGTACGCCGTCGTCGGGTCCGGGAAGAGCTGCATGTCGGACTCGTGGATGGCCTGGAAGCCGCGGATGGAGGAGCCGTCGAAGCCCAGGCCGGCGTCGAAGACCGACTGGTCGAAGGACGAGACCGGCACGGTGAAGTGCTGCATCACACCGGGGAGGTCGCAGAAGCGGACGTCGACCATCTCGACGTTCTCGTCCTTGAGGTACTTCAGAAGCTCTTCGCTGTTCTGGAACATTCGTCCTCCTTGGTCGCGAACCGGCGACCTGGATCAAGGGTGGTGAGGTGAGACGCGACAGTGGGTCACACGTGCTGAAGCGCGTGTGAAAGGTACGCCGGGCCCGTTAATCGACCGTATCCGGTTTGTTTCAGGCTTGTAACACGTACCGCCCAGCGGACAGCGACGGCGCCCTGGATAGGGTCGGGGGCGATGTCAGAGAACCCGAGGCCGATGGGCCAGCCGATCATCCCCGACACCGCCTCCTGGCTGCACCGGATCGGGGCGCTGCTGCTGGACTGGGCGGCCAGCTACGCGGTGGCCGCGTTCATCCTGGGCGGGATCGACGACAAGAGCTTCGGCTTCGTCACCCTC
The DNA here is from genome assembly GCA_036676945.1 of Marmoricola sp. Taxonomy (GTDB): domain Bacteria; phylum Actinomycetota; class Actinomycetes; order Propionibacteriales; family Nocardioidaceae; genus Marmoricola. The sequence continues at coordinate 42,024 of JAKFBZ010000118.1, read as the reverse complement.
GCCGTCTTCTGGCTGCAGTCCTCGGTCGGCGTCGCGCTGAGCGGCGCCTCCTTCGGTCAGCTCCTGACCCGGATCCGGGTACGCCGGATCGACGGCCGCCAGCTGAGTCTGTTCGGCGCGTTCGCCCGCCAGTTCCTGGTCTGCCTGGTGATCCCGCCGCTGGTGTTTCGCGAGGACGGCCGCGGACTGCACGACATGCTCACGAAGTCCGCTGCGTTCCCTCTGACCGTTCGCCCCTGACGGCGACCACCCACCACATAGGCTTGCGCCGAAATCCTCGGACAAACCCACGCGAACTTCCCGGAGGGGAACCCATGCTCAGCACCCGCACGCGCAGCCTGGCTGCGCTCACCGCCGGAGCCCTGCTCCTGGCTCCGCTCACCGGCTGCGGTGACTCGGACGACGAGAAGAAGTCCGGCGCCAAGACCAGCTCGAGCAGCACGGCGACGCCGGGTGCGGACCCCACGGCGACGGGGGAGAGCGGCGAGGAGGAGGAGGTCAAGGGCGAGGAGATCGACCCGGCCACGTTCATCAAGGACGTCGTGGACGAGATGCGCAGCAAGAAGACCGCGCACATGGTGATCGAGATGGGCAGCTCGATGACCGCCGACGCCGACATCGCGTACGGCGACACCACTGCGATGCGGATGACGATGACCACCGGAGCGCAGACGATGAAGGCGCTCATGCTGGACGGAGCCGTCTACATCCAGACGCCGCCGAGCAAGAAGTACATCAAGATCGACAAGGACACCCCCGGCTCGGAGGCGGTCCTCGGAGGGTTCGAGGGTCTCAACCCGGCCGAGTCGGTCAGCGCGCTCAAGGGCGCGATCAAGCGCGTCGTGAAGGTCGGCAGGGAGACGGTCGACGGCGATGAGCTGACCCGCTACGCCCTCACCGTCGACACCAGCGCCGTCAGCAAGCAGCTCGGCCAGCCCGTCGCCGGTGCGGACGAGCCGCAGCTGGTCACCTACTCGATGTACCTCGACGAGGACGACCTGCTCCGGCTGGTGAAGATGGAGATCTCCGGTCAGAAGGTGACCATGAAGGTCACCGACTGGGGCAAGAAGTTCGTCCTGAAGGCGCCGGCCGCCTCGGAGATCATCAAGCAGTGAGCTGAACCGGGCCGGCTCAGCGACCGCGCATGTTCTGGCGGGCGCCCTTCATCGATGTCGGCACCGGGCCCTTGGGCAGCGGGATGTTCGACCGGTTCGCGTCCAGGGCCTTGAGCCGGTTGAGAACGTCGGTCATCGCCGCGGGCTTGAGGTTCTTGCCGAGCTTGGTGACGTGCTTGACCAGCCTGCGCAACGGCACCTGACCCTCGTCGTTGCCGACGTACAGCTCGTGGATCGGGGTCTCGGCGACGACGCGCTCGTGCTTGCGCCGCTCGGCGGACATCAGCGGCTTGAGTCGGTTGATGTTGCCCTCGCCGATCAGGATGATCCCGGGAGGGCCGACCAGGCGGTGGATGACGTCCTGCTGCTTCGTGAAGGCGATCGCGGGGTCGGTCTTCCAGCCGCGGCGCAGCATGCTGAGGGCAGCTGCGGCGGCGCCGGGCTGACCCTCGATCTGGGCGAGGGCCGCTGTCTGGGCCCGGCGCCCGAAGACGATCAGGACGGCCAGGATGCCGACCAGCACGCCGGTCAGGATCGGGAAGAGCAGCGAGTCGCGGAAGACCAGCAGCATCAGGGCGAAGCCGGCGGCACCGGCGAGCAGGAACGTGCCGAGCAGGATCCAGGTGATCTGCGGGTCGGACTTCCGGGTCATCTGGAAGCTCTGGACGATCGCCTTGAGTCGTCCGGGCTTGCTCGGGTCCTTGACCTTCTTCGCCATGCGTCTTGCCTTCAATCTTCTCTGTGAGCTGCGGTGCCCGAGCCTAGTCGAGACCTAGGCGGTCGCCGAACCCGCAGCCGGTTCCTGAGCCTCGCGGACGGCCATCGCCTGCTTGTACAGCCGACCCGCCCGGTACGACGACCGCACCAACGGCCCGGAGAGGACCCCGGCGAAGCCGATCTCCTCGGCCTCGGCCTGGAGCTCGACGAACTCCTCGGGCTTGACCCAGCGCTCCACGGGGTGGTGGCGCACCGACGGGCGCAGGTACTGGGTGATCGTGATCAGTTCGCAGCCGGCCGTGTGCAGGTCGACCAGCGCCTGGCTGACCTCGTCGCGGGTCTCGCCCATGCCGAGGATCAGGTTGGACTTGGTGACCAGGCCGAACGCGCGCGCCTGGGTCAGCACGTCCAGGGAACGGTCGTAGCGGAAGGCCGGGCGGATCCGCTTGAAGATCCGCGGCACCGTCTCCACGTTGTGGGCGAGGACCTCCGGGCGGGACTCGAAGACCTCGCGGAGCAGGTCGGGCTCACCGTTGAAGTCGGGGATCAGATTCTCCACGCCGGTGTCCGGGTTCAGCTCGTGGATGGCGCGCACCGTCTCGGCGTACAGCCAGGCGCCCCCGTCGGGCAGGTCATCGCGGGCCACGCCGGTGATCGTCGCGTACCGCAGCTTCATCTGCTGCACCGACTCGGCGACCCGGCGAGGCTCGTCGCGGTCGAGTGGTTCGGGCTTGCCGGTGTCGATCTGGCAGAAGTCGCAGCGCCGGGTGCACTGGTCGCCGCCGATGAGGAAGGTCGCTTCGCGGTCCTCCCAGCACTCGAAGATGTTCGGGCAGCCGGCTTCCTGGCAGACCGTGTGCAGTCCTTCGGACTTCACCAGCTGCTGGAGCTCGCGGTACTGCGGGCCCATCTTCGCCTTGGTCTTGATCCAGGCCGGCTTGCGCTCGATCGGGGTCTCCGCGTTACGCACCTCCAGACGCAGCAGCTTGCGTCCGTCGGGCGAGCCGGAAATCGCGCCGGGGATCGAGTTGGTCGGGGAGTCGAGGTCACTCACCGGACCAGCCTACGCGTCGGTGGTGACGGTCCCGACCAGGCGTACCGGCGCCCAGCTCACAGGTCGCGGCGACGGAAGGTGAGCACCCCCGCGGCGACCGCCGCAAGGAGCAGGGCGAGCAGGTACAGGCCGGCCTCGAGGTGGCTCACGTGGTGCGGCCCGCAGTCGCGGCTGATGCCGCACGGGTCGTTGCCACCGAAGTAGACCAACCGGGTCTCCAGCCAGCCGAACACGTTCGTTCCCAGGGTCCAGCGCTCGAGGCGGTCGACCGGCAGGAGCGCGAGCATCAGCTCCCCGCCCACGCTGTAGACGAACAACAGGCCCAGGGTGACGGCTGCACTGCGGACGACGGTGGTCAGGGCATAGGCCCCGACTGCGGCCGCCATGCAGAACAGCACCGCCCGGATGACGTGCCAGACGATGTCGTCGACGATCGTCGATCCGTGCGGGATCTCACGGTCGACGGCGACCAGGTACGTCGCCAGCCAGAAGCCGCCGAGGACGACGACGGAGGTCAGCAGGCTCCAGGTCCCGACCGCGATCGCCTTGGCGGTCCACAACCGGGTACGGCTGGGGGCGAACATCACCTGGTTGGTGATCGAACCGGACCCGAAGTCGCCTCCGGCGAACACACTGCCCGCGATCACCAGAAGCGCGGCCACGAGCAGGGTCAGTCCGATGCCGTTGCCGTGCAGCGTCCCGCGCAGGTCGAGCGGTTCGCGCGGGAGGTAGCTCTTCGGCGCCGCCTGGAGGGTGTCGCGGCACTGCTGCTGCGTCGAGCCCGGGCCGAGGTACTGGGTCGGGTCCTCGAGGCACTTGGCGAGGTCGGCCTCGATGTCGTCGCGGTTCCCGTCGATCTCGGCCTGTGCCTTGGCGGTGGAGATCTCGTCCCGTGACGGCGGGCGCGTGTCCCAGGCGGTGAGCGCCGCCACCCCGATCGCGGACAGCGCCGCGACGATGAGCAGCAGCGCGATCACCGGACGGACCCGGAACCGGGTGAGCTCGGTGCGGATCAGGCGCCCCATCAGGCACCGTCCTCGGGCGTGGTCCCGGGATCCGGCGTGGGTTCCGGCGCGGGTTCAGGCGGTACGACGAGCCGCTCGGCGGTGTCGTCGGCGGCACGGACGTACGGATCGGGGTCGGCGACCGGCCGGTGACCGGTGAGCTGCAGGAAGAACGTCTCCAGGTCCGGCCGTACGGCGCTGAGCTCGCTGACGAAGATGCCGCGGTCGGCCAGCAGGCGGGTGATCTGCTCGGGATGCTCGTGCCCCTGGACCAGCAGCGCCTCGCCGTCCAGCGTCACCTGGTACCCGGCGCCGGTCAGGTGCTCCATCGCCGCCAGCGGCGCGGGGACCTCGACGCGGGTGCGCGCGACGCTCTCGCCGAGCAGTTCGTCGACGGTGCCGCTGGCCAGCAGCGAGCCCTCGCCGATGATCGACACCGACGAGCAGACCTGCTGCACCTCGGCGAGGATGTGCGACGACAGCAGCACGGTGACCCCGGTCTCGCCGAGGCTGCGGATCAGTTCGCGCATGTCCAGGATCCCGGCCGGGTCGAGGCCGTTGCTCGGCTCGTCGAGGACGAGGAGCTCAGGGTCCTTCAGGAGCGCGGCGGCCACGCCGAGTCGTTGCCGCATCCCGAGCGAGTACCGCCCGTACCGGTCCTTGGCCCGGTCGCTGAGCGAGACCCGCTCAAGGACCTCGTCGACCCGCGACGGCGGCAGCTCGGCCAGTCCGGCTAGGAGCTGGAGGTTGCGCCGTCCGCTGAGGTCGGCGGAGAACCGCGGTTCCTCCACGACCGCCCCGACCCGGCGCAGCACTGTCGTCCGCCGGGCCGGGAGCGCTTCGCCGAGGATCCGGATCTCACCGCCGTCGGGGCGGGCGAGACCGAGGAGCATCCGGATCGTGGTCGTCTTGCCGGAGCCGTTCGGTCCCAGGAACCCGTGCACGCCGCCGCGGGGGACGGCCAGGTCGAGACCGTCGACTGCGGCGACCTTGCGGCCGCGGTCGCGGTACACCTTGCGCAGGCCGCGCGCGTCAACGACGAGGTCGGTCATTGTCGCCCTTTCCGAGTAGGGCTTCAGCATGTCCCAGGTGTTACTCAGCCCAGGGGATTGAGCACCGGGACACGCAGGTCCGGAGCCCGCTTGCCCGGGGCGGGGCGCGGTTCGTAGTCCGGGGTCGCGGTGTACGGCGCCCAGGCGAGCAGCTCCCCGAGGTGGCGCTCGACCAGCGGCAGGACCTCCTCGACGGGCACGTCCCGGCCGAGCTCGGCCGACAACGACGTCACTCCCGCATCGGCGATCCCGCAGGGGACGAAGCGCTGGTACCAGTCGAGGTCCACGTCGCAGTTGAGCGCGAACCCGTGCATCGCGACACCGCGGCTGACCCGGATGCCGATGGCGGCGACCTTGCGTTCGGGGCGTCCGTCGCCGGCCTGGAGCCAGACGCCGCTGCGCCCGGGGATCCGTGCCGTGGTCACGCCGAGCTCGGCGCAGACGGCGATCAGCGCCTCTTCGACCCGGCGCACGTAGTCGACGACCAGGACGTGCTCGGGCAGCCGCACGATCGGGTAGCCGACCAGCTGGCCGGGTCCGTGGAAGGTGATCTTCCCGCCCCGGTCCACATCGATGACCTCGGCGGTACCGGGGTCGGCCGGGCGCTCGTGAGGCTCGGTCCGCTTGCCGCAGGTGAACACCGGCGGGTGCTCGAGGAGGAGGACGCGGTCGGGGCCGCCGTCGACGACCTCCGCGTGCTCGGCGCGCTGGAGCTCCCAGGCGGCGCGGTACTCGACGAGTCCGACGAATCGCTGCTGAAGGGTCACGCTCATCATCCTAGAGCGGGGAGCCTACGCCGAGCCCGGTGCGCAGCACCGAGGAGACCTCGGGGTCGGCGAAGCGGAACCCCGCCGTCAGCAACTTCTCCGGCACCGCGCGGATCGAGCCGAGCAGCTCCGGCGCGAGCTTCCCGGCCGCCTGTTTGAGCACGATCGCCGGCACCGGCGCCAGGGCCGGACGGTTGAGCAGGTCGGCCAGCTCAGAGGTGAACCGGGCGTTGGTCGGGGTGTCGGCGCAGCAGAGGTTCACCGGCCCGTCGAGCTCGGGGTGCTCGGCGACGAACGTGGTCGCCGCGACCCAGTCGCGCGTCGAGATCATCGGCATGTACTGCTGACCCGATCCGATCCGGCCGCCGAGCCCGGTCTTGAACAGCAGCCGCAGCTGTTTGAGCGGCGCGCTTCGCCGGTCCATCACCGGCACGGTGTGCAGCACGCAGACCCGGGCACCGGCGTCGACCGCCGGCCGGGTGGCGTCCTTCCACTCCCGGGTGACCTCGGTGAGGAAGCTGTCGCCGCGGCTGTCGGCGGCCTCCGTGACGGGCTCGTCGCCGTGGTCGCCGTAGATCGCGATCGCGTTGCCGGCCAGGAACGCCGGCTTGCGGGCGCTGGTCGCGATGGCGTCGGCGAGCACCCGGGTCGTGGTCACCCGGCTCCTGCGCAGCTCACGAGCCCACTTGCGGGAGTGCGGATTGCCGACGGTCGGGGCACCGGCCAGGTTCACCACGACGTCGACCTGCTCGAGCACGGCCGGATCCAGGCCGCCGGCGTACGGGTCCCACTGCACCTGTCCGGCGCCCGCCGGCCGGCGTACCAGGGCGGTGACGTCGTGGCCGGCGAGGGCGAGGCTCTCGCGCAATCGGGTCCCGAGGAATCCGGAGGCGCCGGCAAGCAGGAATCGCATGGGCCCACCCTGTCACCTGGCTGGTCACCGGTGCACTGCGCGGTTGTAGCCTCATCCCCGTGAGCGATTTCGATGTCCTCGTCCTCGGTGCCGGCCCCGGTGGGTACGTCGCCGCCATCCGCGCCTCCCAGCTGGGCTTGAAGGCCGGCGTGGTGGAGCTGAAGTACTGGGGCGGCGTCTGCCTCAACGTCGGCTGCATCCCGTCCAAGGCGCTGCTCAAGAACGCCGAGCTGGCGCACGTGCTGACGCACGAGAAGGACAAGTTCGGCATCACCGGCGACGCGTCGATGGACTTCGGTCCGACGCACGCGCGGAGCCGTCAGGTCTCGGACGGCATCGTCAAGGGCGTCCACTTCCTGATGAAGAAGAACAAGATCGAGGAGATCCACGGCTGGGGGACGTTCACCGGGCCGAAGACGATCTCGGTGGCCCAGGAGGACGGCTCGACTCGCGAGCTCACCGCCGAGACGATCATCATCGCCACCGGCGCCACCGTCCGCCTGGTACCCGGCGTCGAGCTCTCGCAGAACGTGGTCACCTACGAGGAGCAGATCCTCGACAGCAACCTGCCGAGCTCGGTCATCATCGGCGGCTCGGGCGCGATCGGTGTCGAGTTCGCCTACGTGATGAAGAACTTCGGCGTCGACGTCACCATCGTCGAGTTCCTGGACCGGATGGTGCCCACTGAGGACGCCGAGGTGTCCAAGGAGCTGCTCAAGCACTACAAGAAGCTCGGCATCAACGTGCTGCTCTCGACCGCGGTCAAGGGTGTCGAGGACACCGGTTCCGGTGTCCGGGTCACCGTCGCTCCGGCCGCGGGCGGCGAGGAGCAGGTCCTCGAGGCCGGCAAGTTCCTGGCTGCCTTCGGCTTCGCTCCGCGGCTGAGCGGCTACGGCCTCGAGACGACCGGCGTGGCCACCACCGAGCGGGGTGCGATCGCCGTCGACGAGCGCGGCCGCACCAACGTGCCCGGCGTCTACGCGATCGGTGACGTCACCGGGAAGCTGATGCTGGCGCACACCGCCGAGGCCATGGGGGTCGTCGCGGCGGAGACGATCGCCGGCGCCGAGACCATCGAGATCGACTTCGACATGATCCCGCGGGCGACGTACTGCCAGCCGCAGATCGCCTCCTTCGGCTACACCGAGGAGCAGGCCAAGGAGAAGGGGTACGACGTCAAGACGGCGAAGTTCCCGTTCTCGGCCAACGGCAAGGCGATGGGCCTCGGCGACGCGGTCGGTTTCGTGAAGGTCGTCGCCGACGCTCAGTACAACGAGATCCTCGGTGCCCACCTGATCGGCCCTGACGTGACCGAGCTGCTGCCGGCGCTGACCCTGGCCCAGAAGTGGGACCTCACCGCCGACGAGGTGGGCCGCAACGTGTTCGCGCACCCGACCCTCTCCGAAGCGGTCAAGGAAGCCGTGCACGGCATTTCCGGGCACATGATCAACCTTTGAGGGCGCGGTCCTTGACCTGTCAGCATATGCTGACAGACATGAGGACGATCCAGGACTCCGACGACGGCGGGGTGGTCGGTGAGCTCGCCGCTGTCGCCGAGGCGAAACGGGAGCTCTCCCGCCGTGAGGACGTTGCGGTACGCCGCGCTCGCAACGCCGGTCTGAGCTGGGCCGAGATCGGCACCTTGCTCGGGGTGACGCGGCAGACGATCCACCGCAAGTACCGGAAGGTCGGCTGACGCTCAGCGGCGAGCCTCCCGGAGACTCAGCTGCGCGCGACCGTCCTGAGCACCACAGCCGCGACTGCTTCGGGATCGCGGTACTGGGGCACGTGATCGACGTCGAGCCGCACCAGCTCGGCTCCCGGGATGCGCGCGGCGATGTCGACCGAGGCTTGCAGTGAGTCGGCCGGGTCGAGTTCGCCGGCGATCACGGCGGTCGGGATGTCCAGGTCTCCGAGCAGCGACCACTGTTCGGGGTTGTCCTGTTCGAAGTCGGAGGCAGCGCTGAGGTCGAGCTGCGCCGAACGCAGCACCTGCTCGTCGAGGTACGCATCGGTGCCCGACGCGAACCAGACCCCGCTCTGCAGCGCGGCCAGCCCGGCGCTGTCGCCGGCTTCCTGGCAGCGGATCCACTCGGCCTCGAGCTCGGGATCGTCCTCGTCCTCGGGCCAGTCGTAGCCGCCGATGCCCGGGCAGAGCAGCGTCAGCGAGGCGACCCGCTCGGGCGCCGTGACGGCCAGGGCGAGGGCCGTCTCCCCGCCCATGCTGTTGCCGACCAGGTGGGCCCGGGCGACCCCGCGGTCGTCGAGCACGGCGGTGAGGTCGCCGAGCGCGGTGTAGTCCTCCGTCGCAGGCGGTGAGCCGCCGAACCCGCGCCGGTCGAACCGCAGCACGCGATGACCGCTCAGGAGGGGTGCCAGCCGGTCCCAGATCCGGGAGTCTGCGATCCCGGGGTGCAGCAGCACGATCGGCACGCCCTCGCCGCCGGTGTCCTCGACCCAGATCAGGTCGGTTCCCACCGGCACGAGGGCGGCCACGTCAGACCTCGAACTGACCGGCTTCGAGGCGCGCCTTCACGTCACCCAGGAAGCGGGCCGCGTCGGCCCCGTCGACCAGGCGGTGGTCGTAGGTCAGGGCCAGGTAGACCATCTTCCGGATCGCGATCGTCTCGCCCAGGTTCGGGTCGTCGATCACCACTGCCCGCTTGACCACCGAGCCGGTGCCCAGGATGGCGACCTGCGGCATGTTGATGATCGGGGTGTCGAAGAGCGCCCCGCGGCTGCCGGTGTTGGTCAGCGTGAAGGTGCCGCCGGCGAGCTCGTCCGGTCCGATCTTGTTGGTCCGGGTCCGCTCGGCCAGGTCGGCGATCTTCTTGGCCAGGCCCGAGATCGACAGGTCGCCGGCGTCCTTGATGACCGGGGTCAGCAGGCCCTTCTCGGTGTCGACGGCGATCGAGAGGTTCTCGTGGTCGTAGTAGGTGACCTCGCCCTTCTCGGTGTCGATCGCGGCGTTCAGCGACGGGTGCACCTTGAGCGCGTCGGTGGCTGCCTTGGCGAAGAACGGCATGAACGAGAGCTTCACGCCCTCACGCGCCGCGAACTCGCCCTTGACGGCGTCGCGCAGCCGAGCGATCGAGGTGACGTCGACCTCCACGACCGTGGTCAGCTGGGCCGAGGTCTGCAGCGACTCGACCATCCGGGATGCGATCACCTTGCGCAGCCGGCTCAACGGCTCGGTCTTGCCGCGCAGCGGACTGGGCGCGGCCGAGGCTGCTGGTGCGGCCGAGGCTGCCGGTGCGGCGGCGGCCGGCGCGGCAGCGGGCTTCGCGGCTTCGGCGGCGGCGATGACATCCTGCTTGCGGATCCGTCCGCCGACCCCGGTGCCGGAGACCGCGGCCAGATCGACGCCGCGTTCGGCGGCCATCTTGCGGACCAGCGGAGTCACGTAGTTGCCACCGTCACCCGACGGCGCAGCCGCAGCGGGAGCGGCCGGAGCCGGAGCCGCGGCGGGTGCCGGCGGAGCGGGTGCCGGGGGAGCGGGTGCGGCAGGCGGTGCCGGGGGAGCAGGTGCGGCCGCGGGTGCCGGCGGCGGGGTCGGGGCGGGAGCCGCGGCCGGTTCCGGCGTCGGTGCCGGTGCCGGTTCCGGCGTCGGCGCACCAGCAGCGGGAGCCGCGCCGGCCGCACCGATCACGGCCAGCTCGGCGCCGACCTCGACGGTCTCGTCCTCGCTCACCTTGATCTCCAGCAGGGTGCCGGCGACCGGTGACGGGATCTCGGTGTCGACCTTGTCGGTGGAGACCTCGAGCAGCGGCTCGTCGACCGCCACTGCGTCGCCGACCTGCTTCAGCCAGCGCGTGACGGTGCCCTCGGTGACCGACTCGCCGAGCGCCGGCAGGGTGACCGACGTACTGGCGCCGCCGGTCGCGGCTGCGGGCGCGGGGGCTTCGGTGGGCGCGGGTGCTTCAGCAGGAGCAGGCTCTTCGGCGGGAGCAGGCTCTTCGGCGGGGGCGGCGGCTTCGGCGGCGGCAGGCTCGGGCGCAGCTTCCTGGGCGGGCGCGGCAGCTTCGGCAGGCTCAGCCTCCGGCGCTGCGGCCGGAGCCGGAGCACCGCCTTCGCCCTCGGCGCCGATCACGCAGAGCTGGGCGCCGACTTCGACGGTCTCGTCCTCGGCGGCGTTGATCTCCAGCACGACCCCGGCGACCGGCGAGGGGATCTCGGTGTCGACCTTGTCGGTGGAGACCTCCAGCAACGGCTCGTCGACCGCCACCGTGTCGCCGACCTGCTTCAACCAGCGCGTGACGGTCCCCTCGGTGACGGATTCGCCGAGTGCGGGAAGGGTGACGGGTGTCGACATGTGCGTCCTTCGGGTCAGGAGTGTGCGTGCAAAGGTTTGCCGGCGAGGGCCAGATGGGCTTCGCCGAGGGCTTCGTTCTGGGTCGGGTGCGCGTGGACCAGCGGCGCGACGTCCTCGGGGAACGCCTCCCAGTTGTAGATCAGCTGCGCCTCGCCGATCAGTTCACCGACGCGGGCGCCGACGAGGTGGACGCCGATGACCGGACCGTCCTTGCGGCGGACCAGCTTGATGCTCCCGGAGGTCTTGAGGATCTGGCTCTTACCGTTGCCGCCGAGGTCGTAGGAGAGCGTCTCTACGCCGTCGTCGCCGTGCTCGGCACGGGCCTGCTCCTCGGTCAGGCCGACGGACGCCAGCTCCGGGTCGGAGTAGGTGACGCGCGGGATGCCGGCCTCGTCGATCGGCGTCGGCGCGAGCCCGGCGATCTCCTCGGCGACGAAGATGCCTTGCGCGAAGCCGCGGTGGGCGAGCTGGAGCCCGGGCACGATGTCGCCGACGGCGAAGACGCCCGGAACGTTGGTGCGGCAGCGCTCGTCGGTGAGCACGAACCCGCGGTCCAATGCGATGCCGGCTTCCTCGTAGCCGAGACCCTCGGTGCTCGGTCCGCGGCCGACGGCGACCAGCAGGATCTCGGCCTCGACGGGCTCGGCGCCCTCGACATGGACCCGGACCCCGCCGTCGACGTGCTCGACCTTCTGGAACGGCTTGCCGGTGAGCGCCTTGATCTTCCGCTTCCGGAAGGCGCGCTCGAGTTGCTTGGAGGAGTCCGCGTCCTCGGCGGCCATCAGCCGGGGGAGCGCCTCGACGATCGTCACCTCGGTGCCGAAGGAGCGCCAGACGCTGGCGAACTCGCAGCCGATGACGCCGCCACCGAGCACCACGGCCGACGCGGGGACCCGGTCCAGGGTGAGCGCGTGCTCGGAGGTGATCACCCGATCGCCGTCGATCTCGAGCCCGGGGAGGGTGCGTGCGTAGGAGCCGCTGGCGAGGACGACGTGCTTGCCGACGTACGACGTGCCGCCCACGTCGACCGTGTTCGCCGCGGTGAGCCGGCCGGCCCCCTCGACGACGGTGATGCCGCGACCCTTGATCAGTCCGGTCAGGCCCTTGAACAGCCGCTGCACGACGCCGTCCTTGTAGGCGTTCACACCGGCCATGTCGATGCCGTCGAACGTCGCACGGACGCCGAACTGCTCCGACTCACGCGCCGAGTCGGCCACTTCTGCCGCGTGCAGCAGGGCCTTCGTGGGGATGCAGCCGACGTGGAGGCAGGTGCCGCCGAGGCGGTCCTTCTCGACCAGTGCGACCGTCAGCCCCAGCTGCGCTGCGCGGAGAGCGCATGCGTAGCCGCCCGATCCTGCGCCCAGGATCACCACATCGAAGTGGTTGGCGTCTGCCACGGTCCCTCCGCTCGCTGTCGATGTCCTCGGTCATCTTTGCACTTCTGTTGCGCATGTCCACTCGGGGGCCGACCGCGGGCCGAAAACCGTCCCGGAGGCGACCGACACGGCACCCGTTCGTGGGCATCTCCCACGCTCCCTTCCCCTATGGGCCACAATTGCGCCCATGGGTTTGCTTGATCGGTTCCGGCGTCGTGGTGGCATGAGTCGTGGCGGGCCGACGGGATCGACCGTCCGCGCCTCCGACAACGACGACGCACGTCATCTGCGGGACTGGGTCTCGAACCGTCGTGGCGTCGAGGGGTTCGTCGAGCCGCGGACGACGGTCAGCGAGGTGACCCTGCTGCTGGTGGCGCACGACGGCGAGTGGACCAGGCGCCGGGTTCCGTCCGTCGAGTGGGCGCACGACTTCTCCAACCGGCTCGGTGTCCCGTCGTACGACGCGGCCGTGGTCGGGATCCCGCAGCGGATGCGGGAATGGAACCGCCGTCAGAAGGACGCCAAGGCGCCGAACCCGTTCAGTTCACCCCCGCCGTCGGACTGAGCTGTCCGCCGGGGGATCAGTCCCGGGCGAACGCGCCGACGTAGTCGACCAGCGTCGCGATCGAGAAGCCGGTACCGCCGCTGGGCACGTGTCCCCAGGCGCCGCCGCTGTTGTAACCAGGTCCGGCGATGTCGAGGTGCGCCCAGGGCACGCCCTCGACGAACGCTTCCAGGAAAGCGGTGGCGTAGAGCGAGGAGCCCCAGCGGACCCAGTTGTGCTGGAGCAGATCGGCGACCTTGCTCTCGGTGCGGACGCTGGCCCGTTGTTCTTCGGGGATCGGCAGGTGCCAGAAGAGTTCGCCGGTGCGTGCCGCCGCTGCCTCGATCGCCGCAACGGTGTCGTCGTCGCCGAAGAGCCCGGCGACACGGTCGCCGAGTGCGATCACGCACGCTCCGGTGAGCGTGGCGACGTTGACGATCGTGTCGGGTTCGCCGCGGGCCGCCATCGTCAGGGCATCGGCGAGGATCAGGCGCCCCTCGGCGTCGGTGTTCGTGACTTCGACCGTCTGGCCCGACAACGTGGTCAGCACGTCACCGGGTCGCATCGCCTGGCCGCTGACCATGTTCTCGGCGAGCGGGAGGTACGCCGTGACCGCCACCGGGAGCTCCCGGGCGGCGACCGCGCGGGTCGCGGCCACGACGGCGGCGGCGCCGGCCATGTCGGACTTCATGCTCGCCATCGAGGAACCGGGTTTGATCGTGAGGCCGCCGGAGTCGTAGGTGATGCCCTTGCCGACCAGTGCGACGCTTGCGCGGGCGTCCGCGGGCGTCCAGGTGAGCTTGACCAGGCAGGGCGGGCTCTCCGACCCCTGGCCGACGCCGAGGATGCCACCGCAGCCTTCGGCGGCGAGCGCCTTGGCGTCGAGCAGTTCGAAGCCGATCCCGGTGCCGTCGACCGCGGCCCGGATCTTCTCGGCGAACGCGAGCGGGACCAGGTCGTTGGGGGGAGTGTTCACCCAGTCGCGGGCCTGGGTGATGACCTCGGTCAGCTGGACCGCCTCGTCCAGCGCCGCTATGACGTCGACCCGGCGGGCTCCGTCGCTGAGCACCACGATGTCGGCGACCTGGTCGCCGCGCGGGCCGTTCCGGGAGGCCGAGCGGTAGGCGTCGTACCGGTAGAGGCCGGAACCGAAGCCCTCGACGACGGCGCGGACGTGATCGGCGTCCTCGGCCGGGAGCGCGAGCGCCACCGAGGCCGCGTTCGCGACGGTGCGTCCGGCGATCCCGGCGGCACGACGGACGCGCTCTGCGTCGACCCCCGACTTCTCGCCGAGGCCGACGACCACCAGTCGGGAGGCGTTGATCGTCCCCGTCACCGGGATCTGCACGACCTCGCCGAAACCGCCCCGGAAACCGAGCGACGCGAGCAGTGGCAGGTACCGCCGGCCGAACGCCTCGGCGACGGGCGCGGAGCCGGCCGCCGGCACCAGGGCCTTCTTCCGGTCGGTCATCACCCCGACGACCACGACGTCGGTGCGCACCTTGTCGGGCGATGCCTTGCGCAGGGTGTAGGTCGTCACGGTTGAAGATGCTAGTCACCCCCGGGCCGGCCGAGGTGCTGCGGTAGCTTTCGGCCATGGCCCTCAAGCAGTCCGTCCTGCATGACCGTCACGTCGCACTGGGAGCGAAGTTCTCCGAGTTCGGCGGCTGGGAGATGCCCCTCCAGTACGCCGGCGTGGTGCCCGAGCACACCGCCGTACGGACCTCGGTCGGCATCTTCGACGTCAGTCACCTCGGCAAACTCGTCGTTCGCGGGGAGGGCGCCGCGGAGTTCGTGAACGCCTGCCTGACCAACGACCTGGGCCGGATCGAGAAGGGCAAGGCGCAGTACACGCTCTGCTGCGACGAGGAGACCGGCGGCGTCGTCGACGACCTGATCGTCTACCTCAAGGACGACGACCACCTCCTGCTGGTGCCGAACGCGTCGAACACCGCGGAGGTCGCCCGACGCCTCCAGGCCGCAGCGCCGGCGCAGATCACCATCGCCGACCACCACGAGACCCACGCGGTGCTCGCCGTCCAGGGCACCAAGTCCGACGAGGTCCTCGCTGCTCTGGGGTTCCCGGTCGGACACGAGTACATGAGCTTCGCCGAGGCGCCGTTCGAGGGTGCCGAGGTCGTCGTCTGCCGCACCGGGTACACCGGCGAGCGCGGCTACGAACTGATCGCACCGAACGCGGTCGCGCCCGCGCTCTGGGACGCGTTGGTCGAGGCGGGCGCCGCGTACGACCTGCAGCCGTGCGGGCTCGGCGCCCGGGACACCCTGCGCACCGAGATGGGCTATCCGCTGCACGGCCAGGACATCAGCCTGAAGATCACGCCGGTCCAGGCCCGGCTCGGCTGGGCGATCGGCTGGAAGAAGGACGCGTTCTGGGGCAAGACCGTCCTCGAGGCCGAGCGCGAGCAAGGCCCGGCGGTCGTGCTGCGCGGTCTGGTCGCCTCGGGTCGCGGCATCCCGCGGCCGCACATGGGCGTCCGGATGGCCCGCGACCTCCCGGTCGGCGAGATCACCTCGGGCACGTTCTCCCCGACCTTGAAGAAGGGCGTGGCGCTGGCGCTGATCAACGCCCAGATCGCCGAGGGGGCCGAGGTGACCGTGGACGTCCGCGGTCGGGAAGAGGTCTTCGTCGTGACCAAGCCGCCGTTCGTCCAGCCCGACGTCCGGGAGGGCTGATCATGACCAACACACCCGAACCCACGTCCGCCTTCCCGACCGCGGCCACCGTGCCGTGGTGGTGGCAGTTGCTCGACGCCGACGGCCGGGTGATCACCCCCGAGAACGGCCGGCAGGAGTACCCGACGCGCAGCGACGCCGAGTCGTGGGTGGGCGAGTTCTGGGCCGACCTCGCCGAGGACGGGGTCGCCGCGGTGACGCTGTTCGAGGGCGACCGCGAGGTATACGGCCCGATGTCCCTCGAAGCCTGACCAGCGCCGTCATCCGCGGCACCTGGCTGCGTTGTCGTCGACTCGACGACCGCTCCGCTCTGCGCGGAGCAAGGAGGGGCGCATTCCGCTTACCTTCGCTCCTCCGCCTTGCCATGCACCACGTCTGACGACGCTGGGCCCCAGCTCAGTCGATCTTCTGGCCGACCTTGACCTGCGGCTTGGGCAGGCGGAGCGGCCGGACCTGCAGGATCCGGATGAACGCGTAGAACGTCGTACCGCGCAGGTCCTCGTCCGCTCCGAACTTGGCCTTCAGAGCCTTGCCCAGGCGGAAGCGCGTCCAGACGACGTCGACCAGCAGCAGGAGGATGCTCAACAGCCACAGCGTGTTGCTGATCCGCGCGGCCGCGCTGTCCGGGTCGCGACCGATCAAGGAGAGCACCATGATCAGGATCAGCAGCGGGAGCAGGAACTCGGTGAACGTCAGTCGCGCGTCGACCCAGTCGCGCACGTAGCGCTTGACCGGACCCTGGTCCCGCGCGGGCAGGTACTTCTCCTCGCCCGAGCGCATCCCTTCGCGCATCTTCTTGTTGGTCTCGACGCGGCGCTCGCGGAGCAGCTTCTGCGCCGCCTTCTTGTCCATCCCGACGCGGGCGCGTTCCTTCGCGGCGGCCTCGGCCTCCTTGCGGGTCGGCGTCGGCCGTCCCTTGCCGGCGGGGTTCTCCGGGGCGGCAGGTGCTTCGGACTTCTCGGTGCGACGGAACAACGCGGACCTCATCGGGCGGCAGGGGCAGAACGGGTGCAGGATACCCGGCGGTGCCGAAGCCGGCGCCGGGCGACCCTGACGAGTTTGTGGTGCACGACGCCGCCCGGGCTGCACACTTGAGCCGTGACGATCGTCTGTCTCCTCGATCTGGAGCGCGAGGCCGAGATCCGTGCGTACCACGTGCTCGGCGTGCCGTCGCTGCCTGCACTGGAGCGGATCGCTGACCTGGCGGCATTGATCTGCCGCACCGCTGTGGCCGAGGTCAACGTGATCACGGCGACCGAGCAGGTGCACCTGGCCGCCTCGGACGGGAACACCGTGCAGGCGAGCAAGGAGGACTCCTTCTGCGGCCGGATGATCGATCTGGATCTCGAGAGCGTGCTGGTCCCGGACGCGGCGGCGGATCCGCGGTTCGCGGACAGCCCCTACGCGACCGGGGAGGCCGCCACGGTCAGGACGTACGCCGCGGCCCGGCTCGTGGCACCGTCGGGGACGGTGCTCGGCACCCTCTGCGTGTTCGACGAGACCCCGGTGGAGCTCGACGACGGTCAGCTCGACGCGCTGGTGAGCCTGGCCGCGACGGCGGTCTCCGTCCTCGAGATGCATCGCAAAGAAGTCGAACTCGCCGGGACTGTCGACCGGCTGGCCGATTCGCACCGCGAACTGCATGCATCGAACGAGTCGCTGGAGGCGTTCGCGGGGCAGATCAGCCACGACCTGCAGGCGCCGTTGACCGCGGTCGAGGTGGCGCTGGAACTCCTCGAGGACGAGGTCCGGCTCGAGGGCGACGCGCAGACGCTGGTGGACCACGCGCGCTCGGGCGTCAGGAGGATGCAGCGCAGCATCACCGACCTGCTCGACTTCGCGGTGGCCGGTTCGGTGAGCCCGACGGTGCCGGTGGACCTGGACGAGGTGGTGCGGACCGTCCTGACCGACCTCGGTCCCGCGCTGGCCGAGGCCCAGGTCGAGGTCGGTCCGCTTCCGCGGGTCCTGGGTCACGAGACCGAATTGCGCTCGGTCGTCCAGAACCTGATCACGAACGCGGTCAAGTTCTCCGTGCCGCTCGGCGAGGTCGTCGTCGACATCTCGGCCAGGATCGACGCCGGACTGGCGCGGATCGTCGTCGCCGATCACGGACCCGGCGTGCCCGAGGCGGAGCGGGACGAGATCTTCCGGCTCAACGTACGGGGGCACACCGACGTGGACGGGCACGGCATCGGCCTGGCCACCTGTGCCCGGGTCGTCAGGTCGCTCGGCGGATCGATCGGGGTCGAGCCGGCCCCGAGCGGCGGCGCGGCGTTCTGGTTCGAACTGCCCCTCGCGCGCTGAGGGGCCCGCGGTCAGTCCTTGTGGCTGCGCCCCGGGAGGTCGAGCATCCGCTGGAGCGCGACCCCGGCCCATTTCTCGGTCTGCGGGTCGACCTGGATCTGGTTGACCACGGTGCCCGCGACCAGCGACTCGAGCGCCCAGACCAGGTGCGGGAGATCGATGCGGTTCATGGTCGAGCAGTAGCAGACCGTCTTGTCGAGGAAGACGATGTTCTTGTCCGGGTGCGCCGCGGCAAGTCGCTTGACCAGGTTGAGCTCGGTGCCGATCGCCCAGGTCGATCCGGCCGGTGCGGCTTCGATGGTGTTGATGATGAACTCGGTGGACCCGACCAGGTCCGCCTTCAGGACGACCTCGTGCGCGCACTCCGGGTGCACCAGGATCTGTACGTCGGGCACGTTCGCACGGAGATCGTCGACGACCTCCGCCGAGAACCGGCCGTGCACGGAGCAGTGCCCCTTCCACAGGATCATCCGGGCGTCGCGAAGCTCCTCGACGGTCAGGCCGCCGTTGGGCTTGAGCGGGTTCCAGACGACGCAGTCCTCGAGCGAGAACCCGAGCTTGAGAACGGCGGTGTTGCGGCCGAGGTGCTGGTCGGGGAAGAAGAAGACCTTGGCGTCAGGACCCTTCTGCGCGAACGCCCACTCGAGCGCGACGTCAGCGTTGGACGACGTACAGACGGCGCCGTCGTGCTTCCCGCAGAACGCCTTGATGTCGGCCGAGGAATTCATGTAGGTGATCGGCACGACCTTGTCGGCGACACCCGCGTCGGTCAGCGCGTCCCATGCGTCCTCGACCTGCGCGAGCCGGGCCATGTCGGCCATCGAGCAGCCGGCAGCGAGGTCGGGGAGGATCACCTTCTGCTCGGGCGCGGTGAGGATGTCGGCGGACTCGGCCATGAAGTGCACACCGCAGAAGACGATGTACTCCGCGTCCGGCCGGCCGGCCGCGTCTCGGGCGAGCTTGAACGAGTCTCCGGTGACATCGGCGAACTGGATGACCTCGTCGCGCTGGTAGTGGTGTCCGAGCACGAACACCTTGTCCCCGAGGGCCGCTTTCGCAGCGACCGCGCGGGCGACCAGGTCCGGGTCCGATGCCGCCGGCAGGTCTCCCGGGCACTCGACGCCCCGCTCGGCGGACAGGTCCTTGCCCCGGCCCAACGGCAGCAGCGGCAGGTCGACAGTGGTCATGTGTGAATCCTCCCATGAGCCCCGCACCCGGCTCGGGGGCGTCCTGGGAAGAGAACGTCGCCGGGGCAGCCGGTCATTCCGCGACTCGCGTGCGCACCCAGGTTTCAGCTGAGGTTCATCGTTCGGCGTCGTGCCTGTCTTGACGGCTCGGGTCGGTCGTGCAAACGTCGAGCGGGACGGCATACGGGGCCTGGGACGGGCCATTTCGAGGGAGCTGGGCGATGAGTGGATTCAAGGTTTCGTGGCGTCGACGTGGCCTGCTGGCGGCGGCCGCGGCTGCCCTGCTGGCAGCCGGCCTGGCGATGCCGGTGACGTCGGTCTCGGCTGCTCCGGGTGACAACGGCAAGGGTGACGTCGCCAAGGGCCGGTTCTTCTCCTTCAACGATTTCCACGGTGCGCTCGACGCCCCCGGTGGAAGCGGCGCGGCCGTCAACGGCGTCCCGGCCGGCGGCGCGGAGTACCTCGGCACGACGCTGAAGAACCTGCGCGCGGACGCCGAGACGAAGGGCCAGAAGGTGCTCACCGTCGGCGCCGGCGACATGGTCGGCGCGACGCCGCTGATCAGTGCCGCCTTCCATGACGAGCCGACGATCGAGACCCTCAACCTCCTGCAGATGGACGTCACCTCGGTCGGCAACCACGAGTTCGACGAGGGCGTCGACGAGCTGCTCCGGCTGCAGAACGGCGGCTGCCACCCGGTCGACGGGTGCCAGGACGGCGACCCGTACTTCGGCGCCGATTTCCCCTACCTGGCTGCGAACACCGTCTACAAGGACACCGGGAAGACGATCCTCCCGGCCTGGACGGTGCGGAAGGTCCAGGGCGTCTCGGTCGGCTTCATCGGAATGACCCTCGAAGGCACCCCCGGCATCGTCAACCCGGCCGGCATCACCGAGGTCGATTTCCTCGACGAGATCGAGACTGCCAACCAGTACGCCGACGAGCTGCTGGACAAGGGTGTCGAGGCGATCGTGCTGCTCATCCACGAGGGCGGGAGCCAGGCTGTACCGCCGAGCCCGATCGACCCGTCCGGCTGCGCCAACTTCACGGGTCCGCTCGTCGACATCGTGGCCGGGCTCAACCCGGAGTTCGACCTGGTCGTCTCCGGACACACGCACCGCCCCTACACCTGCCTGCTGCCCGACTCGGGCGGCCAGCCGACGTTGACGACCAGCGCCGGCAGCAACGGCCAGCTGGTCACCGACATCACCGCGACGCTGAGCAAGAGCGCGGACGACTTCACCAGCCTGAGCGCCACCAACGTGATCGTGGAGAACGGGGTCAAGCTGCCCGACGGCACCTACCTGCGGACCTCGCCCACCACCTTCGCGCTCAACCCGGCGCTGGTCGACCCGGCGACCAAGGCGCTCGTCGACAAGTACCGGGTCGCCGTCGCCCCGATCGCCAACGAGGTCATCGGTTCGGTATCGGCCGACATCCCTCGCACCGCCAACGCGGCACAGGAGAGCGCGATGGGCGACGTGATCGCGGACGCCCAGCTGGCCTACACGCAGTCGGCCGGAGCCCAGATCGCGCTGATGAACCCGGGCGGCATCCGGGCTGAGATCAGCTACGCGGCCTCGGCCGGTGGTGAACTGCCGGGGCAGGTGACCTACGGCGAGGTCTTCGCGGTGCAGCCGTTCAACAACCTGGTCACCACCATCACCCTCAACGGCGCCCAGCTCAAGGAGATCCTCGAGCAGCAACGGTTCCCGGGCACGGTGGCGCCCAACCAGGTCCTGGTCCTCCAGGTCTCGGCCGGGTTCACGTTCAGCTACGACGGCACTCAGCCGGCCGGTTCCCGGATCGTCGCCATGGCCCTCAACGGCACGCCGATCGACCCGGCGACGAACTACCGGGTCACCGTGAACGACTTCCTCGCCAACGGTGGCGACGGGCTGACCAAGTTCGCGCTCTACGGCACCGACCGGGTCTACCAGCCCGGGTTCGACGTGGACGCGCTGGCGGCGTACATGAACCCGGGTCCGATCGGTCCCGGCCCGCAGAACCGGATCACCAGGATCGGCTGAGCCGACCGGCTGCCCGACGCCTCCGCGCTCCCGCGGCGGGCGTCGGGCCCGCCTGCGGATATCGTCCGCGCCATGCGCGTCGTGATCGCCCCGGACAAGTTCGCCGGCACCTTGAGTGCCGTCGAAGCGGCCGAGGCGATCGCAGAGGGCTGGCGGCGGCGGGTCCCGGACGCCGAGATCGTCCAGGTGCCGATGTCCGACGGTGGCCCGGGCTTCGTGGATGTGCTGCACGCTGCCCTCGGTGGAGACCTGGTCGCGGTCGTGGTCTCGGACCCGTACGGCGACCGGGTGCCGGCGGCGCTGTTGCGGGTCGGCGGGACGGCGTACCTCGAGTGCGCCCAGGCTGTCGGGCTGCACCTGACCCCGGTCGAGGCCCGCGCTCCGCGACGAGCCAGCAGCCGCGGTGTGGGTGAGCTCGTCCTCGCCGCACTGGAGACCGGCGCGAACCGGATCGTCATCGGGGCCGGCGGCACCGCGACCAACGACGGGGGAGCAGGGCTCCTGGCCGCGCTCGGAGCGACCGCGACCGGCGCGGTCCTGGACGCGGGTCCCGGCGGTCTCGCCGGGATCGCCGGGATCGATCTGCAGCCTGCGCGGGATCGTCTCACCGGAGTGGAGATCGTCCTGGCCTCCGACGTCGACAACCCGTTGCTGGGGTTGTTCGGCGCGACCAAGACCTACGGGCCGCAGAAGGGCCTGGACGAGGACGAGCTGGTGGTCGTCGACGGACACCTGACCGCGCTCGCCGATGCTGCCGGCCGCAAGGTCGCGAGCGAGAAGGGAGCCGGCGCTGCCGGCGGGATCGGCTACGCGGTGCTGCTCCTCGGCGGGAGCAGGACGCCGGGCGTCGAGGAGGTCGCCCGTGCGGTCACGCTCGGGGACGAGCTGGCCGGCGCCGACCTGGTCATCACCGGCGAGGGCGCCTTCGACTTCTCCTCCCGGTCCGGGAAGGTGCCCTACGGGGTGGCCCAGGTCGCCGCCGAACGGCTCACGCCGTGCATCGCGCTGGCCGGCCAGGTCCTGATCGGTTCCCGCGAGATGCGGGCGCTCGGGATCGAGGCCGCGTACTCGGTCGTCGAGCGGTACGGCGAGGAGCGCGCTTTCGCCGAGCCGGCCGCAGCGCTGGCCGATCTGGCCGAACGCGTGGCCCGGACCTGGGGGCGCTGACCCGACGGGCGGTTCCGGCGTGGGGAATAACCGCAGGTGTGCGAGGATTGAGCCTTGTAGACAGGTCCATGGGGACCCCCACGAACAACACGGGAGAAACGATGACCGAGCAGGTCGAGACCACCACCGGGCACCGCACGGACAGCATCAACGTCAGTGACGCCGCTGCCGAGAAGGTCCGCGCGCTCCTCGAGCAGGAGGGTCGCGACGACCTCAAGCTGCGCATCGCCGTCCAGCCGGGCGGCTGCTCCGGCCTGCGCTACCAGCTGTACTTCGACGAGCGTGACCTGGACGGCGACGTCGTCACCGACTTCAACGGTGTGGCCGTCGTCTGCGACCGGATGAGCGTCCCGTACCTCAACGGAGCCACCATCGACTTCGTGGACACGATCGAGAAGCAGGGCTTCACGATCGACAACCCGAACGCGACCGGCTCCTGCGCCTGCGGCGACAGCTTCCACTGAGCAACGAAGAAGGGCCGCACCCCCACGGGGTGCGGCCCTTCTGCAATTCCAGGCCCTGAGGAGGTCGCTGAGCGACCGTCTCGAAGGGTCAGTCCAGGTGCAGGTGGATCCGGGAGGCCAGGTGGACCGCGGCGTCGGTCACGGTGATCTCGGGCTTGCGGGTCTCCCGCGGGAAGTCGTCGAACTCGATGGACGGGACCTGGCCGAGAGCCTCGGGCGTGATCTTCCGCTCCGGCAGGCTCATCTCCGACGCGCAGGCGGCGCAGTCGGTGTGCATCGTGGCGGTGGTGTCCTGGTCGTCGTACGCGAGTCGCTGGTAGCTCATGGCTCCGACGCTATTGGCTACTTCCGGGTACTCCTATTCGTACGCGACGGTAGGCTCCGCATTTCACGAAGTGCTCATGTGCACGCAACATTCCTCCCCGAATTTGAGGTCCCATGCCCCTCCTGATCGCCGGTTCCATCGCCACCGACCACCTGATGACCTTCGAAGGCAAGTTCGCCGACTCCCTCGTCGTCGAGCAGCTCGACAAGCTCTCGGTGAGCTTCCTGGTCAACGACCTCGAGATCCGCCGTGGCGGCGTCGCAGCGAACATCTGCTTCGGCCTCGGCCAGCTCGGCCTCGACCCGGTCCTGGTCGGAGCGGTCGGTGAGGACTTCGCCGACTACCGCTCCTGGCTGGAGCGCCACGGCGTCGACTGCGAGTCGGTGCACATCTCCGATTCCAAGCACACGGCCCGGTTCGTCTGCACCACCGACACCACGATGGCCCAGTTCGCGTCGTTCTACCCGGGCGCGATGAGCGAGGCCCGGCTGATCGAGCTGGGGCCGATCGTGGAGCGCGTCGGCGCGCCGGACTACGTCCTCATCGGCGCCGACGACCCGGACGGGATGCTGCGCCACACCGAGGAATGCCGTCAGCGCGGCTACTCGTTCATCGCCGACCCGAGCCAGCAGCTGGCCTTCGGCGAGGGCGACCTGATCCGCAAGCTGATCGAGGGCGCCACCCTGCTGTTCAGCAACGAGTACGAATCGCACCTGATCGAGTCCAAGACGGGCTGGAGCGGCGAGGAGATCCTCGACCTCGTCGGCACCCAGGTGATCACGCTCGGCAAGGACGGCGTCCGGATCGTCGCCAAGGGCCAGGAGCCGATCGAGGTCCGGGCCCTGAACAACGTGAACGCGCTCGAGCCGACCGGTGTCGGCGACGCGTTCCGCGCCGGCTTCCTGGCCGCGATGGACTGGGGTCTCTCGCACGAGCGCGCCGCCCAGGTCGGCTGCACGCTCGCGGCGTACGTCGTCGAGACGGTCGGCACCCAGGAGTACACCTTCACCCGCGAGGAGTTCGTCGCGCGGCTCGGTGGCTCCTACGGGGACGAGGCCGCGGCCGAGGTCGCCAAGTACCTGAACTGAACGAAGGCAGTCAGCGAAGGCGGCGTACCCGGTAGACGGGTACGCCGTCTTCGGCGTTCTCGGCGCCCAGGTACTCCTGCTCGCGCATCCGGCACCAGGCCGGGACGTCGGTCGCCGCGGCGACATCGTCCGAGGCGACCGCGATCACGCCACCGACCGGGACGTCCCCGATGGCGCGGGCCAGTTCGATGATCGGTCGCGGGCAGAGCAGCCCTCGGCAGTCGATCTCGAGCGCGCTCACAGCCCTGCGTCCTCGCGGATCCGGGCGACGACGCCGGGGAGTGCGGCCAGGAGCCGGTCGACGTCCGCCTCGGAGGTCTCCCGTCCGAGCGAGACCCGGACGTTGCCGTGGGTCAGTGCGCCCATCGCAGCGAGGACGTGGCTCGGCTCCAGGGCGCTCGCGGTGCACGCCGACCCGCTGGCGACCGCGAAGCCCAGCCGGTCGAGCTCGGTCACGATCGCCTCACCGTCGACGTAGAGGAACGAGAACGTGACCAGGTGGGGGAGGCGGTCGACGGGGTCGCCCACGACGTCGGTGTCCGGGATCGTGGCCACCCCGGCGCGGAGACGGTCGACCAGGACGCGTTGCCGGCTCGCGACCTCGTCCCGTTCCGCGACGACGGCCTGGAGGGCGGCCGCGGCGGCGAGTGCGCCGACGACGTCCTCCATCCCGGTGGCGCGCTCGTCCACCCGGTCGTCGGCGGGGAACGGGTTGCGCCAGCGAGCGCCCTTGCGGACCAGGAGGAGCCCGACCCCGGCAGGACCGCCCCATTTGTGGGCGGACGCGGCGGCGGCGTCCCAGCCGGCCGGAAGGTCGACCCGTCCGGCGGCGGCGCAGGCGTCGAGGAACAGCGGCGCGCGGCCGGCGTACTCACTGACCGGCTGCAGGGTGCCGACCTCGTGGTTGGCGGCCTGGATCGCCACCACGGCCGTGTCGGCCGGCGGCGGCTCCGCGACACGCCCGAGCCCGTCCACGGCCAGGGTGGCGAACCGACCGCCCCGGGCTTCGTGCCAGCGGCCGGCGTGCATCACGCTGGCGTGCTCGACGGCGGTCGCGGCGAGCAGGTCGCCGGACCGTGCGTGACCGGCCAGGAGCCCGAGCACGCCGAGGTGTACGGCGTGGGTCCCGCTGGGGGTGAAGGTGACCTCGTCCGGCCGGATCCCGAGCGCGTCCGCAGTCGCCTCGCGGGCGTTGTCCCAGACGATCCGGGCATTCCGGGCGGGCCCGTGCAGTCGGCGGGGGTCGGCGTACCCGTGCTCCAGAGCCTGCTCCAGAACCGTCCGCGCGGCAGGGTGCAACGGCTCGCCCGACGCGGTGTCCAGGTAGGTCGTCACAACTGAAAACTAGCGGTCCCCGGGCTAAGTCGGAGAGTGTCGAGCGGCACAGGTGTCCAAGGCCCTACCTGTGCGCTGAAACGGGGAGACGCAGTAGTAGGGTTCGGCATGTCCGCCTCAAGGTGATGTCAGGTCTAGAGAGAGGGCTCGTTCGTGGGTCTGCAACTGCCCAAGCGTGCTCGGAACGTGGTGCTCGGAGCCCTCACCGGCTCGGCACTGCTGTTCCTCACCGGCTGTTCGGCTGAGGACAAGGAGACGTGGAAGCGCGTCGCCATGCCTGTCCCGGCCACCGAAGAAGGTCACCACACTCTCGAGCTGTGGCAGTGGTCCTGGGTGGCCGCGATGCTGACCGGCATCGTCGTCTGGGCGCTGATCTTCTACGTGATGATCAAGTACCGCCGTCGCAGCGAGTCCGAGATCCCGGTGCAGACCCGCTACAACCTGCCGATCGAGATCTTCTACACCCTCGCTCCGGTGATGATGGTCATCGTCTTCTTCTACTGGACGGTGGAGACCGAGCAGGACGTCCAGCACGCGCCCAAGGACCTGGTCGCTGCGAACGCCGAGGCCGATCTCAACGTCATCGCCGTCGGGCAGCAGTGGTCGTGGACCTTCAACTACACCAAGGGCAGCGAGGTCGTCGCCAACGAGCCGGTCTTCGAGGCCGGCACTCCCGCGGACATCCCGACGCTGTGGCTGGTCAAGGACAAGAGCGTCTCGATCGACCTCTTCTCGCCCGACGTCATCCACTCCTTCTGGGTGCCGGCCTTCATCTACAAGATGGATGTCGTGCCCGGCCGTCAGAACGAGAACCACTTCACCCTCACGCCCGACCGTGAGGGCACGTTCGACGGGCGCTGCGCCGAACTCTGCGGCGTCTCGCACTCGCGGATGCTGTTCACCGTGAAGGTCGTCGACCAGGCGTCCTTCGACGCCCATCTCGAGGACCTCCGGGAACAGGGCAACACTGGCATCGCCCTCGGTGGCGACAACGTTTCGACGGTCGCCGGGCTCGGCGCCGAAGGCAATGGAGGAGCAGAGTGACCGCGGTCTCTGACGCACCCAGCACAGTCGTCCCGGCGCGCACGCTGGGTCAGCAGGTCGTCCGGATCCTCACGACGACCGACCACAAGCTGATCGGGAAGATGTACCTGATCACGTCGTTCGCCTGGTTCATCCTCGGCGGGATCATGGCGCTGCTGATCCGCTCGGAGCTCGCGTTCCCGGGTCAGCAGGTCGTCAACGACGAGGTCTACAACCAGCTGTTCACGATGCACGGCACGATCATGCTGCTGCTCTTCGCGACGCCGCTCTTCTTCGGCTTCGGCAACGTGATCATGCCGCTGCAGATCGGCTCGCCGGATGTCGCGTTCCCGCGGCTGAACATGTTCAGCTACTGGCTCTTCCTCTTCGGCGGGCTGATCGCCGCCGCGGGCTTCATCTCGCCCGAGGGAGCGGCCGACTTCGGCTGGTTCGCCTACGCGCCGCTCTCCGACGAGGTCCGATCGCCCGGCATCGGCGGTGACCTGTGGATCATGGGTCTGTGGATGGCCGGTCTGGGCACGATCCTCGGTGCGGTCAACTTCATCACCACGATCATCTGCATGCGCGCGCCCGGCATGACGATGTTCCGGATGCCGATCTTCGTCTGGAACACGCTCGTCACCAGCCTGCTCGTCCTGATCGCGTTCCCGATCCTGGCCGGTGCGTTGCTGATGCTGGAGGCGGACCGCTCGCTCGGCGCCCACGTGTACGACGCGGTGCACGGCGGGCCGATCCTGTGGCAGCACCTGTTCTGGTTCTTCGGCCATCCGGAGGTGTACATCATCGCGCTGCCGTTCTTCGGCATCGTGACCGAGATCCTTCCGGTGTTCAGCCGCAAGCCGATCTTCGGGTACGTCGGCCTCGTGGCAGCGACGCTCGGTATCGCGATCCTCTCGGTCGCCGTGTGGGCGCACCACATGTTCGTCACCGGCGCGGTCGACCTGCCGTTCTTCTCCGGCATGACCTTCCTGATCGCGGTCCCGACAGGCGTCAAGTTCTTCAACTGGATCGGCACGATGTGGGGGGGATCTCTGTCCTTCGACACCCCCATGCTCTGGTCGATCGGCTTCCTGACGACGTTCCTGTTCGGTGGTCTGACCGGCATCATCCTGGCGTCGCCGCCGCTGGACTTCCACGTGTCCGACTCGTACTTCGTGGTCGCGCACTTCCACTACGTCGTCTTCGGCACCGTGGTGTTCGCGATGTTCGCGGGCTTCTACTTCTGGTGGCCGAAGATGACCGGCCGGATGCTCGACGAGCGCCTGGGCAAGATCCACTTCTGGCTGCTGTTCATCGGCTTCCACACGACGTTCCTGGTCCAGCACTGGCTCGGTGTCGAGGGCATGCCCCGCCGGTACGCCGACTACGCCGCCAAGGACGGGTTCACCACCCTGAACCAGGTGTCCACGGTCGGTGCGTTCCTGCTGGCGTCCTCGACGCTGCCGTTCTTCTGGAACGTGTACAAGTCGCGGCGCTCGCCGAAGGTGACCGTCGACGACCCGTGGGGCTGGGGCCGCTCGCTCGAGTGGGCCACGAGCTGCCCGCCGCCGCGGCACAACTTCGTGAGCATCCCGCGGATCCGATCGGAGTCGCCGGCGTTCGACCTGCACCACCCGGAGATCGCCGCGCTCGAGTACGCCGATGACCTGGCGCCGGCCGGCGCCATCGACGAGGGGAAGGACGCCCGATGAAGGCCGAGACCTGGATCTTCGTGATCTGCACCGTGTTCTTCGTCCTGGTCGCGCCGGCGTACTGGCTGATCACCGAGGACCCCACCGGGACCTCGGCGCTGGTGATGACCGCGCTGCTGACCCTGCTGGTCAGCTTCTACCTCGGTTTCCACGCCTCGCGCATGGAGCCGCGGCCCGAGGACCGCAAGGACGCCGAGATCGCGGACGGTGCGGGGGAGCTGGGCTTCTTCCCGCCGTACAGCTGGTGGCCGTTGTGGTGCGCGCTGACCCTGGCCGTGATCGTCCTCGGCGTGGTGATCGGGTGGTGGATGGTGATCATCGGTGCCGTGCTCGGTTCCATCGCCCTGTGCGGTCTGGTGTTCGAGTACTACCGGGGCGAACACGCTCACTGAACCCGACGTTCTTCCGGTTTCGCGCCTGATCCCAGCCGTGGGGTCGGGCGCGGACCCTTTTCCGGGGCTACCCGCCCGGCGCCGTTCCACTCGGCGCGGAGCGCGTGACGCTCGCCACCTCGTTCAGGTGCAAGGGGCGTGGGCGCGCCTTGTTACGCTTGAAGGGTCCACACCACGATCCGTGTCGGGAGAACAATGCGTTCGCGACGTACCTGGGCCGCGGCTTCAGCCGCGGTCCTGCTCACTGTCGGCCTCGCTGGCTGCGGTGGCGGCGGCTCCGACGAGACGTCCGGCGATCCGAAGGGCGAGAGCACTTCGGAGGCCCCGGCGACGTCGAAGGCTGAGATCAGCTCGAGCATCGCCGACGACGCGGCCGACGTGAAGGTCAACCGGAGTGTCCGGCTCGACGTCACCGACGGCACCCTCGCGAACGTCAGCGTCACCGCGGGCGAAGGCACGGTCAACGGCGTGCTGTCCGCGGACAAGGTCTCGTGGCAGAGCACCGGCCGGTTGCAGCCGGCGACGACGTACCGGGTCCGCGGTGTGGCCGTCGACGACGCCGGCGTCCGTACGGTGTACCGCTCGCAGTTCAAGACGCAGGCACTGAGCCTGGACCAGCAGACCTACCCCAGCTTCGTCCCTCAGCCCGGCTCCACCGTGGGCGTGGGGATGCCCGTGATCGTCCGCTTCGACGTCCCGGTCACCGACCACGCGTCGATCCAGCGTCACCTGAAGGTGACCAGCGTCCCTGCGCAGACGGGAGCGTTCCACTGGATCTCCGACCAGGAGGTGCACTGGCGCCCGCGGCAGTACTGGAAGGCCGGCACCAAGGTCACCGTGAAGGCCGACATCGACTCGATCCCCGCCGGCAACGGCGTCTTCGGGCAGAAGAGCCGTTCGAGCACCTTCACCGTCGGACGCTCGATGGTCAGCAAGGTCGACATGAACACGCACCAGATGCGGGTGTTCAAGGACGGCAAGCTGATCCGGACGATCCCGATCACGACCGGCGAGCAGCCGAAGTTCACCACCCGCTCCGGCACGAAGGTGATCATCGAGAAGTTCCGCCACAAGCGGATGAACTCGGAGACCGTCGGCATCCCGGTGGACAGCAGCGACGGCTACGACCTCGACGACGTCGAGTTCGCGATGCGACTGACCTACTCCGGTGAGTTCGTGCACGCCGCGCCGTGGTCGGTCGGCTCCCAGGGCCGCGCGAACGTCAGCCACGGCTGCACCGGGATGAGCACGGCGAACGCGGGCTGGCTCTACGAGAACACCATCGTCGGAGACGTCATCGAGTACACCGGCACCTCGAAGCAGATGACCCTGACCAACGGCTTCGGCGACTGGAATATCCCCTTCGCCCAGTACGCCCGGGCCTGAGAGGCGCCATGCGCGGCACCTGGCCGCGTTGTCGCCGGCTCGGCGACCGCTCCGCTGAAGTCGCCTTCGCTCCTCCCGCCTTGCCATGCACCACGCCTGACGACTCTCAGCCGCCGAGCGGGCACCGCTTGCTCAGGCGTTGCTGCCGTGCAGGTTCTTCGCCGTGGCTGAGGCCTTGACCTCGGCCGGGTCGGGGTAAGTGCCGAACAGCCGGTCGGCGGTGGACGTCGAGGTCACCGTGAACCAGTAGTGCTCGTTCTTGTAGTGGTGCAGGCGGTGGTTGCGCCAGACCGCCTTGTACGTGCTGCCCTTCGGCCGGTAGTCACTGTGGATCAGGTAATGCATCCACTCGTAGATCAAGCCGGTCGCCGCCGTCGCGAACAGGAAGGTGAGTCCCTGGCCGAGGCGGGGGAAGGCGAAGATCGCGATCGCGAACTCGCCGGCGATCACGGCGATCAGCGAACGCCACGGGATGAACACCAGCGGGATGTTCCGTGGGTCGGCGTGATGCCTGCGGTGGTCGCGCGCGAGCTCGCTGTCGATCTTGATGCCGGCGACCTTGACCGGCTTGAAGTGCAGGATGAACACGTGGATGAGCCACTCCAGGACCGGGAAGAACGCGACCAGGATCACCGGCGCCCACAGGTCGGTGAGACGCCAGTCGCCCTCGGCGACCCGCCAGACGGCGGCGGTCAGCAGGGTGGCCAGGATCATCCACGGGCTCGGGTGCTTCACGAATTCGGCGAAGGTCGTGCCGAGCGTGACCTGGGTCTTCCGGGAGCCGGTGATCCGGTTCTCCTCGGCCGCCAGTCGCTCCTGGGCCAGCGCCTCGACCTGAGGGTCGACCTTGCTCATCGCTTCTCTCCTTCGTCGTCGCCCTCGAACTCTTCGAGGAAATGAACCATCAGCTCTGTGCTCGGCCTCAGCAGCGCGTCCGCAGCCGCGGCGGCGCCGACGCCGTCGCCGCCCAGGACGGCGGCGCTGACGGCCCGGTAGCCGTCGAGATTGCTGACTTCGCCGTCGAGGAGCGGGGCCAGCGGCTCGATCGCCGGCTCGTAGGCCTGGCGCAGGTTGTTGAACATCAGCCGGAAGGCGATCGAGTCGGCGCAGTCCACGACTGCGTCCCAGAAAGCGAGCGAGGCGTACTGGCGGGCCACGGGGTCGGGGGCGGCGCTCAGGGCCTCCACGGACGCAGCAAGGGCGTCTCGCGTGCTCTGCGGCGCCCGGGACGCGCGTTCCGCGGCCATCCGGGTCACGTCGGGCGCGATCGACAGCCGGGCCTCGATGATGCTGCGCGCGACGTTCGCGTCGAGCTCGCCGTCACGGACCAGGAGGCGGGGGAGCAGGTCGAGCCCGGCGTGCCGCTGGTAGTCGCGAACGGTCGTCGAACCGCCGTGCCGGACCTCGACGAGCCGGGTCGCTGACAAGCGTTGCAGGGCTTCGCGCACGGCGGGACGGGAGACTCCGAGGAGCTCGGCCAGGCGTCGCTCGCTCGGCAGCGCGTCCCCGGGTCCGAAGGAGCCGTCGACGACGCCGGCGACCAACTGCTCGAAGACGTCGTCGGGGACGAGGCGTTTGGTGATCGGGGTCAGGACCATGGATCGAGGGTCGCCCAGACTGGTTAGGTGGTCAAGTGGTCATACCAGTTGGTGAGACACAAGAACGACGAAGGGCCCGGGATCGCTCCCGGGCCCTTCGTCTCGTTCCGTTCAGTGGTTCGGCCGCAGCGCCTCGTCGTCGACGTCGTGACGGCCGTCG
This sequence comes from Marmoricola sp., assembly GCA_036676945.1. Lineage (GTDB taxonomy): Bacteria > Actinomycetota > Actinomycetes > Propionibacteriales > Nocardioidaceae > Marmoricola. Next base: position 10,305 of record JAKFBZ010000118.1, on the reverse strand, counting down.
AACTGGTGACCGTCGGCCGACACGCCCTCGAGAGGGGCGTCGTGCGCGTGCTCCAGCTCCGCGTGGTGGTGACCTTCCTCCAGCTCGGCCGCAGTGGGCTTCTGGACGTTGGTCGCGAACCAGGCGTGCGACAGTTTCGCGCGCAGCTGATCAAGGGCGCGCCTCGGGGCGCTGACCCCGTTGGCATCGGTGCCGTTGATCCCGACGTACACCTCGTCACGAGCGCGCGCGGTCAGGGTGTAGGCGTGGTCGGGGCTGAGCGGCAGGTGCTTCTCCGAGTAGCCGCCCTGCGCGTCCCGCATGATGACGCCGCTCTCGTAGCCGTGCAGCAGCATGTCGTTGTCGTGACGCTGCAACGAGATGCACCAGCGCTTGGCCAGGATGAACACCAGCGGCGGGATGACGAAGATCGCCCCACGCATGAAGTACGTGATGTGGTTGAGGTTCAGCTTGAACGTGGTCGCGATGACGTCGTTGCCGCCGGCGGCCCAGAGGAGGCCGTACAGCGTGATCATCGCGGCCAGGAAGGCCGTCCGGGTCGGAGCGTTGCGCGGACGCTGGAGCAGGTGGTGCTCGCGCTTGTCCCCGGTGATCCACTGTTCGACGAACGGGTAGGCGAGCACGACCATCAGCAGCGCGATCGGAGCGATCTGCCCGGGCAGGAAGACGTTCCAGCTGATCGTGAAGCCGAAGATGTGCGTCTCCCAGCCGGGCATGATCCGGAGCAGACCCTCGGCGATACCCATGTACCAGTCGGGTTGCGAGCCGGCGGTCACCTCGGCGGGGTTGTACGGACCGAAGCGCCAGACCGGGTTGATGGTCATCAGCCCACCCATCAGGGCGACGGTGCCGAACACGATGAAGAAGAAGCCACCGGCCTTGGCGGCGTACACCGGCATCATCGGGTAGCCGACGACGTTCTCCTCGGTGCGGCCGGGCCCGGGCCACTGGGTGTGCTTGTGGTAGACGAGCAGCAGCATGTGCGCCGCGATCATCGCCAGGAGCAGACCGGGGATCAGCAGCACGTGGGCGATGTAGAGCCGCGGGATGATCACGTCTCCGGGGAACTCGCCGCCGAACATGAAGAACGACATGTACGAGCCCAGGACAGGCGTCGCCTTCACCAGGCCGTCCGCGATCCGCAGACCGGTGCCGGAGAGCAGGTCGTCGGGCAGTGAGTAGCCGGCGAAGCCCTCGAGGATGCCGAGCAGCAGCAGGACACCGCCGATCACCCAGTTGAGCTCACGCGGCTTGCGGAACGCGCCGGTGAGGAAGACACGCATCAGGTGCACGAGCATCGCCGCGATGAAGAGCATCGCCGCCCAGTGGTGCATCTGGCGCATCAGCAGGCCGGCGCGGACGTCGAAGCTGATGTGCAGGGTCGACTCGTACGCCTCGGACATCGGGATGCCGCGGAGCTGGTCGTAGGAGCCGTTGTAGACGACCTCGCCCATGCTCGGCTTGAACCAGAGGGTCAGGAAGACACCGGTCAGCAGCAGGATCACGAAGCTCCACAGCGCGATCTCGCCGAGCATGAACGACCAGTGGTCGGGGAAGACCTTGCGGATCTGCTTCTTGGTCGCGGTGGCGATACCGAGGCGCTCGTCGGCCCAGGTGGCGACGGCTCCTGCCGGGTTGGCCTTCTTCGTCACGGCCGGCGTCGTGCCGTTGGTGGATGCGGGACTCATGTCAGATCACTCCGGTCTCGTTCCCAGTAACTGGGACCGACAGGCTCGGTGAAGTCACTCGTGGCGATCAGGTATCCCTCGGCGTCCACAGCGAGCGGGAGCTGCGGCAGGTGTCGCGCTGCGGGACCGAAGATGACCTTGCCGTTGTCGGCGAGGTCGAACGTCGACTGGTGGCACGGGCAGAGCAGGTGGTGCGTCTGCTGCTCCCAGAGCGAGATCGGGCAACCCACGTGGGTGCAGATCTTCGAGTAGCAGAGGATGCCGTCGACGCCCCAGTTCTCGCGTCCGTCGACCGGCGTGATGTCGTCGGGGTGCATCCGGACCAGGATGACCGCGGCCTTCGCCTTCTCGGCCTGGAGCTCGGCGCCCTCGTACAGGTGGTGGCCTTCGGAGTCGGTCTCGAAGAAGACCTCGGGCTCGGCGTTGACCAACTGGCCGATCACCATGTCGGCGGGCTTGATCTTGGCCCCGTCGACGTCCTGGACGACCCGCATCCCCTTCTTCCAGACCGTGTGCGCGAGCGAGTCGCCCGGCAAGGGGCCGAGGTCGCGGAGTGCCACGATCGCGGGCAGGCCGAGGAAGGCCATCGCACCGATGAGCGAGTTGCGGACCAGCGGCCGGCGGCCGATGCCGGAGTCGGCGATCCCCTCCTCGAGTGCGGCCACCGCCTCCACGCGGTCCTCCTCGGGGGAGGACGCCGAGTGGCGGTACTCGACGATCTCGTGGTCGCTCATCAGCTTGCGCGACCACTGGATCGCACCGATGCCGATGCAGAGCAGTGCCAGGCCGAGGCACGTGCCGAGGAACACGTTGGAGGCGCCCATGCCGAGGAACTCGTCGGTCTCGTCGCCGATGTCGAAGACGAAGTAGCTCACGCAGAACAGCACCGCGAAGAGCGAGGACAGACCGAACAGGGTCGCCACCTGCCGCTCTGCGCGCTTCTCGGCCTCGGGGTCCACGTCCGTGGGCCGCGGCAGGTGCTCGGGCAGGCCCGGGTCCGGGATCGGCTCGTCGCCGAAAGGCTCGAGCTCGTGGCCGGAGTTGTCGTCGGCGCTCACGCCGCGTCCCCCTTCTTGGAGTTCTTCTTCGAACGGGCGGTCTGCGAGCAGATCCAGATGCCACCACCCACGAGCACGCCCACGCCGAGCCAGGCGAACAGGCCTTCGGCGACGGGACCGATGGAACCGAGGGTGAACCCGCCGTAGCTGGGGGCCTCCTCCTGGCTCTTCAGGTAAGCGATGATCTCGCGCTTGTCCTGCGGGGAGAGCACGTTGTTGGAGAACACCGGCATCTGCTGCGGACCGGTCACCATCGCCTCGTACATGTGCTTGGCGGAGACACCGACCAGGCTGGGCGCGAACTTGCCCTTCGGCAGCGCGCCGCCGCTTCCCGCGAAGTTGTGGCACGCGGTGCAGTTGGTGCGGAAGAACTGGCCACCGCGGACGATCTCCTCGGTGGTGGCGCCTGCGATGTCGAGCTCTTCGTCGGTCGGGACCGCAGGCCCCGGGCCGAGCGATTGCACGAACGCGCCGAGCGCCGCGATCTCCTCGTCGTTGTAGAGCGGGTCCTTGCGCAGCGCCTGCGCGCCGGGCTGGGCCATCGGCATCCGGCCGGTCCCGACCTGGAAGTCCACGGCCGCGGCGCCGACGCCGGCGAGCGGCGGGCCGTACTGGTTGCCGCGCTTGGTCACGATGCCTTCGCCGTTCATGCCGTGGCAGGAGGCGCAGCCGACCAGGAACAGGTCCCGGCCCTTCGCGATCGTGGCCGCGTCGTCCTCGGTCTTCGCGCTGCTGGCGGGGGAGATCACCGCCACGACACCGCCGACGGTCAACAGAGCGATCAGCAGCACGGCCGGCGCCGCGAAGCGGCTGCGCCTGCCGGTGGAGAGCCGAGCTGAGATCTTGCGTGTGAGTCGCACACCAGGTCCTATCGGTTCAGGCTTACTTGATGAGGTAGATGGTCGCGAAGAGGCCGATCCAGACCACGTCGACGAAGTGCCAGTAGTACGAGACGACGATCGCCGTGACTGCCTGCTCGTGGGTGAAGCGCCGGGCGACCAGGGTGCGCCCGATGACGAACAGGAACGCGATCAGACCGCCGGTCACGTGCAGACCGTGGAAGCCGGTGGTCAGGTAGAACATCGTCCCGTACGACGAAGCCGGGATGGTGATGCCCTCGTGGACCAGCTCGGCGTACTCGAACGCCTGGCCGGCGACGAACACCGCGCCCATGATGTAGGTCAGGACGAACCACTCGCGCAGGCCCCAGCCCTTGTTCCAGAACTGGTAGATCGGGCCGCTGCGACCGACCTGGCCGCGCTCGGCGGCGAAGACGCCGAGCTGGCAGGTGACCGAGGAGAGCACCAGGATCACGGTGTTGGTCGTCGAGAAGGGAACGTTCAGCTTCTCGGTCGACTCGGCCCACAGCTCGGGGCTCACCGCGCGGATGGTGAAGTAGCTCGCGAACAGCGCGGCGAAGAACATCAGCTCGCTCGAGAGCCAGATGATGGTGCCGACGCTGACCATGCTCGGTCGGTCGTGGTGCCCGTGCAGACGGGACGCTGGGATCACAGATGCAGATGCTGTCGCCACGCGCTCATTATGTCGTGAGGGAACCGGTGTGCCACCCCGACCCCCCGGTTTTGGTCGGCTGTGTTCCATGCCACGCCCAGTGCGTCCGGAAATCCCGTTTTGAAGCGCCGGTGACCGAAGGACGTGGCGGCTAGCATGGGGCACCGTTCTGAGAAAGGCGTGGATCCCTTGGCTGAAGCACGCCGCGAACGGCAGCTGTCCTACTCCGAGCTCCAGGACAAGACCCACGACGAGGCACGCCGCCGTCGGAAGGCTGCCAAGATCGTGGAGATTCTCCGACATTTCGTGGGGCGGGATGACCTGTCCGGGCTCGTCGCCCTCGATGCCGGCTGCTCCACCGGCTACACAGCCGATGTGCTCCGCTCATCCGGATGCGACGTCATCGGCCTGGACATCGACGTGCCCGGCCTGGTCCACGCTCACGGGCGTTTCGGCGATCGGGTCGCCTTCGTTTGCGGGGACGGGAGTGCGATGCCGCTGGCTACCGATTCGATCGATCTGGTGGTGTTCAACCAGGTCTACGAGCACGTCGTTGATCCGGATGCCGTGCTGGCGGAGATCCACCGCGTCCTCAAGCCCGACGGCGTGGTGTTCTTCGGGTTCGGGAACAAGTACCAGGTGATCGAGCCGCACTATCGCCTCCCATTTCTGTCATGGGTGCCTGAGCGCCTTGCCGACCGGTACGTCGCCCGCTCGGGTCGTGCCGGTTCGTACTACGAACGGTTCCGGACCCGACGAGATCTGATCGAGATGTGCCGTCCCCTGAACTTGTGGGACTACACGTACGCGGTGCTCGCGGACAGGGATCAGTTCGCCGCGACCGACGTGGTCCCGCGGGCGTTGGCACGCGCGCCTCGGTTGCTCTGGCGCGCGGTTCGCCCGATCATGCCGACCTTCTTGTGGGTCGGAACGCCAGGTTCTAGATTGCCCGCAGGGCGGCCGAGCCGGGTCGCGCCCGAGCGGATCTACCGGTAAGGCGGTGTCGGCGACGCGGCTTTCGACGGTTCCGGCATCCCGATGGCGCAGGGCCTGGCCCATGGTGGTCCTCGCGATCGCCCTCGTGTTCGGCGTATTGGCGGTCGTGCGGCAGGGCGACGAGATAGCCGCAGCGCTGGACGAGATCGATTGGCTGTCAGTGCTGGCGTCTTTCGCCGCGACGATCGTCGGCCTGCTCGGGATCTATCGATCGTGGGCGGTGATCGTCCGCGACGGCGGAGTGGATCTCAGCACCCGGCAGTCCCTGCGGATCTACGGGATCGGTCAGGTGGGCAAGTACGTTCCCGGCTCCGTGTGGTCGGTACTCAGTCAGGCCGAGATGGTCCGCGAACACGGGGGCTCGCGCCTTCGCATGGCGACCGCCTCGCTGGTCGCCCTTCTCGTGTCCGTCACGGTTGCCCTGGTCCTGGGTGGGCTGCTCCTGCCTGTTTCTGGATCCGAGGCGGAAAGAACGTTCTGGTTTGCGCCTTTCGCCGCGGTGGCACTCGCTGGTCTGCTCATTCCGGCAGTACTCAATGCGTTGGTTGACCGTGTCAATCGTTTCCTGCGCCGCCCGCCGAACGACGTCAGGTTCTCCGGACGCGCAATCGCGAAGGCTGCTGGGTGGGCGCTCCTGGCCAACCTCTTCTTCGGCCTCCAGATCCAGGCGCTCGGCCATGAGCTTGGCAACACGGGCATCGATGGATACCTGCTCTCGACCTGCGCCTACGCTCTCGCCGCCGCGCTGGGCGTGTTAGTGGTCCTGGCCCCGGCGGGGGCCGGGGTCCGTGAGGTCGTGCTCACTGTCGTTCTGGCGCCGACACTGAGCGTCGGCGCGGCGTTGACGGTCGCCCTGGTCTCCCGAGTGGTGTCGATGGCAGCCGACTTCGCGTTGGCGCTCTCGCAGGTGCGCAGGATCAAAGCCTCGGATCCCGGGGCGAGGCAGCCGGTCTTCGTGACTCGGAGGTTCCCGCCCTCGGTGGGCGGTATGGAGACACTCGCGCTGAGCGTGTGGCGGTCCATGCTCGAAGTTCGCCCGGACGCCGTCCTCATCGCACACGGTGGGTCGAACCGCGGCCTCGTCGGCTGGATCCCGCGCGCGTGGTTCCGGCTCGCCTGGTTGGTCCTTCGGGGTCGAGTGGAGTTCGTGCTGACCGGGGACGCCCTGATGTATTCGCTGGTTGACCCTCTTCTACGGCTGGCACGCATCCGACGCGCGACGATGATTCTCGGGCTCGACGTCACCTATTCGCAGCGGGTGTATCGACTCCTGGTCCACTCTGCCCTCCGGCGTGCTCCGCAGGTGGTGGCGATCAGTGCGGCGACCCGTGACGCTGCCGTGACGTCCGGGGTGCCCGCGGCGAGGGTCGGAGTGCTCCGATTGGGAGTCGAGGCGCCCGCATGGCAACCGACCGGACGTTCCCGGGCTCGCGTCCGGGTTCACGCCGAGCTTGGTGTCACATCCGACGCTGTGCTCCTGCTGACGCTTGGCCGCCTCGTGCGCCGCAAGGGGAGCCGATGGTTCGTCGAGACGGTGCTTCCCGGCCTACCTGGGGAGGTGCATTACGTCGTTGCCGGTGATGGGCCGGAACGCGTGTTGATCGAGGAAGCCGCGAACAGGTCTGGCGTCGCCGACCGGGTGCACGTGCTCGGTCCGGTCAACGACCCTCTGCGCGACGACCTGATGGCCGGATGCGACCTGTTCGTGCAGCCGAACATCGCGGTACCCGGTGACATGGAGGGCTTCGGCCTCGTCACGATCGAATCCGCGATGCGCGGAACCCCCGTGGTGGCTGCTGACCTCGAGGGCCTGCGGGACGCCGTCCTGCCGGGCCGCACCGGAATCCTTCTCCCATCCGAGGACGGGGCGCAATGGATCCGGACCTTGGGCGAATTGGTCGCCGACCGCGACGCCCTGGATTCGCTCGGCGAGTCGTACCGCTTGGTGGCGACTGACCTGTACAGCGAGAAGGCCATGGGTGCCGAGCTCTGTCGGATGGTGGGGTTGTCGACGGACGCCGCCCCCGAGGCAGGGACCGAACCGGCCTAGGCTTGTCCGGTGATCGTGCCCTTCGACGTCGCTGGTGAGCTTCCCCGCTTCACCCCTGCCTCGGTGTTCACCGAGTGGGGGATCGACCCGATCCTCTTCGTGGCCACGGTCTGGGTTGCCGGTCTGTACCTGATCGGCGTTTGGACGCTCCGCTCCCGCGGTGACGCCTGGCCGCTCGGCCGGACGCTGGCCTTCGTCGGCGGTGGGATGGGCACGTTCCTGTTCGCGACCGAGTCCGGGCTGGCGGCGTACGACACGACCCTGCTGAGCGCGCACATGGTCCAGCACATGCTGCTGTCCATGGTGGTGCCCCTTTTCCTGGCTCTGGGCGCACCCGTGACGCTGGCGCTGCGCACGCTCCCGCGCGGCCCGCGGTCCGGACTCCTCCGCGTCCTGCACTCGAGGGCCGCGAAGGTGCTCACTTTCGCGCCACTGACCCTGGCCCTGTACGTGATCAGTCCGTGGGCGCTCTACTTCTCGGGCTGGTACGCGGCGTCGCTGCACCACCCGTTCGTGCACGAGATGATGCACGTCCACCTCGTGCTGGTCGGCTCGCTCTTCTTCTGGCCGCTGGTCGGCATCGACCCGATCCCGGGCCGGGTGGCCTATCCGTTCCGCCTGCTGATGATCTTCCTGACGCTCCCGTTCCACGCCTTCCTGGGCATCACGATCATGAGTCAGAGCAGCCTGATCGGCGGCGACTGGTACCCGTCGCTGCACCAGACGCTGACCTGGCTCCCCGACCCGCTGGACGACCAGCACCTCGCCGGCGGGATCCTGTGGAGCTCCGGCGACCTGATCGGACTGCTGTTCTTCACGGTCCTGTTCGTGCAGTGGGTGCGCTCGTCGATGAAGGAGGCCGAGCGCGAGGACCGGCGGCTGGACCGGCTCGACCGCGCCGACGGTGTCCCGACTCCTCCGGCCGGGTCCGACTAGTAGCATCGCCCTCGTGACTGCGAACTCCAGCCCCGGCAATGTCCTTCGGGTCCTCGTCTACAGCGACGACTCGGACGTGCGCCAGCAGGTCATCCTCGGTCTCGGCAAGCGCGTCCACCCGGACCTGCCCGAGCTCGAGTACGTCGAGGTGGCCACCGAGCCCGTCGTCTGGCAGCAGCTCGACGCCGGCGGGTTCGCGCTCGCGATCCTGGACGGCGAGGCGACGCCCGCCGGTGGCATGGGCATCGCGCGCCAGATGAAGGACGAGCTCTACCAGGCTCCGCCGGCACTGGTGCTGACCGGCCGGCCGCAGGACAACTGGCTGGCGACCTGGTCACGCGCCGAGGCCGCCGTGTCGCACCCGCTGGACCCGATCGAGCTCGCCGACGCCGTCATCCGGCTGCTGCGCTCGCGGGTCCCCGCCAACCAGTGACGAGGCAGTCATGACGGCCCAGACCTGGCCTGATGTGCTCACCGCGCTCGTCCGTCGTGAGGACCTGAGCGTCGAACAGACCGCCTGGGCGATGGGGGAGATCCTCACCGGTGCGGCGACACCGGTGCAGATCGCCGGCTTCGCGGTCGCACTGCGCTCCAAGGGCGAGACCGTCGCGGAGATGCAGGGACTGGTCGACGCGATGTACGCCCACGCGACCCCGCTGTCGGTCCCCGGGCGGACGCTGGACGTCGTCGGGACCGGGGGAGACCGGTCCTACTCGGTGAACATCTCCACGATGGCGGCGATCGTGGCCGCCGGCGCCGGCGCCACCGTGGTCAAGCACGGCAACCGGTCGGCGTCGAGCAAGGCCGGCAGTGCCGACGTCCTCGAACTGCTCGGGATCCGACTCGACCTTCCGGCCGCAGACGTACGCCGGGTCGCGGACGAGGCCGGGATCACCTTCTGCTTCGCCGCCGCGTTCCACCCCGCACTCCGGCATGCCGCGGTCGCCCGCAGCGAGCTCGGCATCGGCACCACCTTCAACTTCCTCGGCCCGATCGCCAACCCGGCGAAACCGGCAGCACAGGCGATCGGCTGCGCCGACCCGCGGATGGCGCCGGTCATGGCGGGAGTGTTCGCCCGGCGGGGAGTCGACGCCTGGGTCTTCCGGGGTGACGACGGGCTCGACGAGCTGACCACCACTACGACGTCCCGGCTCTGGCTGGTCTCCGGCGGCGAGGTCACCGAGACCTCGATCGACCCGGGTCGCTTCGGCCTCCCGGTCGGCACCACCGAAGGACTGCGTGGCGGGGACGCCGCGCACAACGCCGACGTGGTGCGCCGCCTCCTGGCCGGAGAGCGCGGACCGGTCCGCGACGCCGTGGTGCTCAACGCCGGCGCCGCGCTGGCAGTGCACGCCGCGGACGAGGCATCGGTGGAGGACCGGCTGGCTGCCGGCATCGCCCGTGCGGACGAGGCCCTCGACTCGGGCGCGGCCGCTGCGACGCTGGACCGCTGGGTCGAGGCCGCCGGCGCAGCCGGCTGAAATCCCGGTTACAGCTCGAGTTCGAATGCCCCGTCGGCCCGTCGGGTGAACCCGAGCCGCGCGTAGTACGGCGCCACCATCCGGGCCGGCGTCACGACCCGGGTGAACCCGTGGTCCTGGAGGGCGCCGCTGCGTCGCCAGACGAACTCGCCGGGGGAGAAGTCCCGGAACCGGGGCGTCACGTAGTCCAGGAGAACCGCTGCGGTGCCGTCCCCGGCGTCCGAGATCAGCACCACGCCCACTGTCGCGTCCTCCCGCTGGACCAGGTACGCCAGGTTGCCCTCGGCGGCGCCGTCCCAGACGAGGTCCGGCTGGTACTTCAGGATGTCGGCCTCGTGCACGCGCAGCACGTGGCGCAGGTACTCGTCGTTCGGGCCGACCTCGAGCACCGTGTACGACTCCTCGTCGTGCCGGGTGCCGACCAGGTGCCGGATGTGCCAGAGGTTGATCACGCACAGGGCCAGGTTCATCGCCACCATCGGCCAGATCCCGAGCGCGGCGTTGAAGGCCCCGAGGACGACGCAGGCGGCGAGGTTCAGGACGCGGAAGCGGAGCACCCGGGCCTGCATCACCGAGTAGACGAG
>JAKFBZ010000117.1:0-9805 GCA_036676945.1 Marmoricola sp. | reverse complement strand
CCCGAGCAGGTACGGCGTGATGTCCTTGCCGGTGATGCCGAGCCGGTCGAGGTCGGCCAGCGCCTGGTCGATGATCGCGTCGATCCGCTCGTGGCCGATCTCGTCGTCCTCGGGGATCGGGTTGGCGACACTGATCCCGCCGGGGATGGCGAGCTCGTCCTTGGCCTTCATCAACGCGGCGATCTCGGCGGGGGAGTCGACGCGCAGCGGGACGGCGTACCCGCTGGTCCGGGTGTAGAACGCCGGGAAGTCGTCGGTGCGGTACCCGAGCACGGGGACGCCGAGGGTCTCCAGCTTCTCCAGGGTCAGGCCGATGTCGAGGATCGACTTCACCCCGGCCGAGATCACCGTGACCGGGGTCAGGGAGAGCTCGGTCAGGTCGGCGCTGACGTCCATCGAGGTCGCGGCGCCGCGGTGCACGCCGCCGAGTCCGCCGGTGGTGAAGACCCGGATGCCGGCCAGCGAGGCGAGCCGCATCGTCGCGGCGACGGTGGTGGCGCCGTGCTCGCGGCGGGCGACGACGTACGGGAGGTCGCGGATGCTGACCTTGCGGATCGTTCCCTCCCCGCTGCCGAGCAGCTCCAGCCCGGCGTCGTCCAGGCCGATCCGAGGGACGCCGTCCAGGACCGCGATCGTGGCCGGGGTGACGCCGTGCTCGCGGATGATCGCCTCGACCTCGCGGGCCATCGCGACGTTGTCGGGGTAGGGCATCCCGTGACTGATGATCGTGCTCTCCAGAGCGACGACCGGACGGTGCTCGGCCAGGGCGTCCCGGACCTCGTCGGTCAGCTGCAGGTCGAGCGTCATCGTGGCCTCTGTTCCTCGAGGGTGGCGGCGACGAGCGCCTCGGTCAGGTCGGGACGGACGGCGGAGGGTGAGCCGACGGTCAGCCAGGCCGCGGCGGCGGCGAACCAGGCGGCTTCCTCGACCTCGGCCGGATCGCGCAGGTCGCCGGCCCGGAGCCGGTGCACGTACGCCGCCAGCATCGCGTCCCCGGCCCCGGTGACGTCGACGACCTCGGCCGGCGGCAGCAGGATCGTGGCCGGGTCGGCTCCGGCGCGGTGCAGCGTGCTGCCCTCGGCGCCGGCGCGCAGCCAGAGCACCTCGATGCCCTGGTCGTGGGCCTGGGCGATCGCGGCCGCAACGTCGTCGGTCCCGGACCAGGCGGCCAGTTCGGCGGCGTTGGGGGTGAAGGTGTGCAGCCGCGGGACCGGCCCGAGCCGCGCGGCCTTGGCCACCCCGACCGGGTCGAGCGCGACCGGGATCCCGCGCGCTGCCGCCAGCCGGAGCCCGTGCGCGACCGTGTCGGTGCGCAGGTTGCCGTCGAGGATCAGCCAGCTGGCGTCCGCGAGGAAGTCGCCGCCGAGATCAGCCGGTACGACGCTCTCGGTGGCGGCCATGTCGGCGACCCCGACGTCGAGGCTGCCGTCGGACCCGAGGACTGCGGTGTAGGTGCCGGTGCGGACGGTGTCCTGGCGGCGTACCCGGGTGGTGTCGATATCGAGGCGGGCGAGCCCGCTGAGCAGCAGGTCGCCGGCGTGGTCGCGGCCGACGGCGCCGACCAGCCGGACCGGGCTGCCGAGCCGGGCGAGGTTCTCGGCGACGTTGCGCCCGACCCCGCCGGGCGCGGTCGTCGTACGGCCGGGGTTGCTGCTGCCGCGGACGGTGTCAGCCTCGATCCGCGCCAGGGTGTCGAGGTTGATGCCTCCGACGACGACCACGGATCCGCTCACTGCCGCAGGCTATCCGCTGGTGTCAGTTCCGTTCGTCGAGCCTGTCGAGACGCCGGTGACGCTCCCGAGCCTCAGACCTTCCGCAGGACCGCGGTGACCTTGCCCAGGATCGAGGCGTGGGTGCCGTCGATCGGGTCGTAGGCCTCGTTGTGCGGCATCAGCCACACCTTGCCGTCCTTGCGCTGGAAGGTCTTCACGGTCGCTTCGCCGTCGATCAGCGCCGCGACGATGTCGCCGTTCTCCGCGTGCTGCTGCTGCTTGATGACGACGAAGTCGCCGTTGCAGATCGCGGCGTCGATCATCGAGTCGCCGGCGACCTCGAGCATGAACAGGGTGCCTTCGCCGACCAGGGTCTTGGGCAGCGGGTAGACCTCTTCGACCCGCTCCTCGGCGAGGATCGGACCACCGGCGGCGATCCGGCCGACCAGCGGCACGTGGGTCGCCTCGGGCATCGCGTCACCGATGCCGGTGATGTCGAAGTCGGGCTCGTCACCGCTGGAGATCGACTTGCGGGCCGCCATCAGCTCCGGCAGGAAGACCTCGAGCGCACGCGGCCGGTTGGGGTCGCGCTTGATGAAGCCCTTCTGCTCCAGGACGCGCAACTGGTGCGCGACGCTGGAGGAGCTGGCCAGGCCGACGGCCTCGCCGATCTCGCGGATGCTCGGCGGGTAGCCGCGCTGCTCGATGGCGTCGCGGAGGAAGGTGAGGATGCGCTTCTGGCGTGCGGTCAGCCCGGTCGCGTCCGGGGGAGTGTCCGGGAGCTCGCTCACCGTGCCGCGCGTCTCGGGCGCGCGGTTGGTCGTCTCCTTGTTGCCGGAGCTGCCGCCGCTGGTGCCTTCAGAGTCAGTCGCCATAGGGGGACGGTAGACCTGATCGACCCCCGAATTCAAACACTTGTTCGAACGGCGTGTCGCGGTCGGCCTCAGACCGGGTCGGCCTCGGCCGGCACCCAGACGTACTGCGGGACCGTGCAGACCTCGACGAACCCGATCCGCTCGTAGACGGGCTTGCCGGGTTCGCTGGCGTGCAGGATCGCGTGCTCGGCGCCGGCCTCGCGGGCCAGCTCCAGGAGCTTGGCGGTGACGGCGTACCCGACGCCACGGCCGCGGGCGTCCTCGAGGGTCGCGATGTTGTAGAGCCCAGCGGTCGGGCCGGTCAGGAGCGCCGTGCCGCAGGCGACGTCGCGCCCGTCGAGCGTCGCGACCACGTTGATCGCTTCGGAGACGTGCCGCATGACCGCGCCCATCGGCTCGCGGACGAGGTCGGGCATCCCGAACCCGGGGACCATCACGTCCAGGTAGGCGTCGACGTCCGCGGTGCGGGCGAGGGTCAGGCCGGCGACGTCGGGCACGGGGATCGGTGTGGTCAGGTCGACGTACATCCCGGGGACGTCGTCGCGGCCCAGGCCGCGCTCGTCGAGGACGGCTTCGAGTTCGGGCGAGGTGGTCGACGGGGTCAGCCACCACAGCCACGGGAGGCCGGCGGCGATGAACGAGTCCGCGACCTCTGCGGTACGACGGGTGGCGTCGGCGCCGAACCTGGCGCCGGTGGCGGCGTTGAACATCGGGAACGGCACCGCGGTGTGGAGCGCCAGGACGTCCGTCGCCGGATCGCGGTCGAACACCGGGACGTCGCTGCACATCGCGTAGAAGGCCAACAGGTTGTCCTCGACGGCGCTGATCCGCGGGTCGATCCGGGAGTCGGTCATGGGCGGAGTGAACCACCGCGGGGTGCGCCCGGACGAGGCCGGGATGTCCGACACGCGTTCGAACATATGTTCTTGCGTTCATCGAACACCTGTTCTACAGTCGTACATGTGTTCGATCAGACCGCTTGATCGGCAGCCCCGGACGATGTGTCGGGGGTTGGCGATCAGATCAGGTCAACACACGAGGGGTCACAGACCACACCGGTCACACGGACCGGCTTCCCCAGGAGGTAGACCGCATGAGCACCCTGAGCATCTCCCCGGCATTCAGCACCGGCACGATCGCGCGCCCCAGGTTCGTGGAGGCCAGCACGGTCCGACTGACCCGCCGGGGCCGCATCGTCTTCCTCTTCGCGTTCCTCGCCTGCGCCTTCGCGGTGATGGTCGCGTTCGGTGGCTGGGCCACCGCCTCGCTCGACGCCGGCACTCCGGAGAAGGTGCGCATCGTCGAGGTGCAGCCGGGGGACACGCTCTACGGCATCGCCGACGACATCGCGGAGCCGGGCAAGATCCGCGAGATGGTCCACCAGATCCAGCAGCTCAACTCGCTGCCCGGCGGCGGCCTCCAGGTCGGCCAGAAGCTCGCGGTCCCGATCGGCTGACCGCCCCAACACGTGTGAGCCGGCGTTTGCGCAGTGCCGGCTCGCCATAACTGAATAGCTCGGCGACCCCCTCGACCCGGGTCGTCCAGCATCTGTGGGAAGCGAAGAAGCGGGACCAGCGATGGTTCCGCTTTCTTCGCGTTCGGCTGCCCTGTTCGTCGGGACCCGGTATGAATGCGCTGGTGACCGACCAACCACTCGAAGCACCGCCCGCTGCCTGGGCCCTTGCCTGTGCCTGCTTGGGGGGCCAGGTGCTGATGCTCGCTGAGCAGGGCGCGCAATCGGAAGATGCGATCCTCGGCTCGATGTTGCTCGGTGCACTCGTCGTGGGGTGGGTGGCCCACGGAGTGCTCACTGGCAGGACGGTGCGACTGGCGTTCGTCTGGATCCTCTTCGTGGTCGCTGCCATCGCCAACACCGTTGGGGTCGTGGATCACCTCACCGGTTGGGGTTTCGTGCACCTGGTCGCGTCGGTGGCGCAGTTGGCGTGTTTGGCGTGGTTCACCCGGACCGACTACTTCGCCGGACAGCGTGCCAAGCCACGACACCAGAGGCCGCCGCTGGGAGCGCTGATCGCTGTCGCCATCGTGGCCGGGGCCCTGGGCGGCGTGATCGGAGCAACAGACGGCTCTCCGACGCACGTCCAGGTCGACTTCTAGGAGTGGAACTCAGGCAGGCCCGAAGAGCTCAGTCCCCGGTGCTGAACGCGGCGTCGAACGACGTCGCCGGCGGGTCGAAGTCGAACTGGCGCAGATACTCCAGTGCCTCCGGCGCACCGTGGAGCCGGTCCATGCCGGCGTCCTCCCACTCGACCGAGATCGGGCCGTCGTAGCCGATCGAGGTCAGGGCCCGGAAGCAGTCACCCCATGGGATGTCGCCCCGGCCGACGGAGACGAAGTCCCAGCCGCGGTGCTGGTCGCCCCAGGGCAGGTGCGAGGAGAGGATGCCGTTGCGGCCGCCGCCCATGCGCATCCGGGTGTCCTTGCAGTCGACGTGGTAGATCCGATCGGCGAAGTCGGTGATGAAGGCGACCGGGTCCAGGCCCTGCCAGAGCATGTGGCTGGGGTCCCAGTTCAGCCCGAACGCCGGCCGGTTGCCGATCGCCTCCAGGGTGCGCTGCGTCGACCAGTAGTCGTAGGCGATCTCGGAGGGGTGCACCTCGTGGGCGAACCGGATCCCGTGTTCGTCGAAGACGTCGAGGATCGGGTTCCAGCGGTCGGCGAAGTCCTGGAAGCCGGCCTCGATCCGCTCGGCCGGCACCGGCGGGAACATCGCGACGTACGGCCAGATCGACGAGCCGGTGAAGCCGACCACGGTGTCGACGCCCAGCTTCCGGGCGAGCTTCGCGGTCAGCTTCATCTCCTCCGCGGCACGCTCGCGGACACCCTCGGGGGAGCCGTCACCCCAGACCCGTTCGCGGACGATCGCACGG
Organism: Marmoricola sp.; assembly: GCA_036676945.1. Lineage (GTDB taxonomy): Bacteria > Actinomycetota > Actinomycetes > Propionibacteriales > Nocardioidaceae > Marmoricola. The sequence goes on along the minus strand of JAKFBZ010000117.1, from coordinate 4,330 downwards.
TGCCGGTCGTCGATCGGGTCGTCGCAGACGGCCTGGCCGGTCAGGTGGTTGCTGATCGCCCACACCTTCAGCCCGTGCCGTTCCAGCAGTTCGAGCCGCTCCTCGACGTAGCCGGGTTCGTCGACCCGCCAGGCGTCGAGATGTTCGCCGGAGACGGCGATCTCCAGACCGTCGTACCCCCAGCCCGCTGCCAGGCCGGCGACCTCGTCGAGGCTCAGATCGGCCCACTGACCGGTGAAGAGGGTGAACCGCTTACCCATCGGAGTTCTCCTGTACGTCGACGCGCTTGCCCGAGCCTGCCGCACTCTCCTCGATCGCCGCGAGTACCCGCTGGACCGCAAGCCCGTCGGCGAACGACGGTGACGGGTCGGTCCCGCTCGAGATCGCGGTCAGGAAATCCGCAGTCTGCGACGTGAAGGTGGAGTCCCAGCCGAGGACGTGGCCCGGGGGCCACCAGGCTTCCAGGTAGGGGTGCTCGGTCTCGGTCACCAGGATCCGCTGCGGGCCGGCGGTCACGCCGGGCGACTGTTCGAGGACATGGAGTTCGTTGAGGCGCTCGAGGTCGAAGGAGATCGAGCCGCGGTCGCCGTACACCTCGAGGCTCAGGCCGTTCTTCCTCCCGGTGGCCATCCGGCTCAGTTCGACTCCGGCCACCACGCCGGAGGCGGTCTCCAGGGTCGCCCAGGCGGCGTCGTCCACGGTGACCGGTTCGAGCCCGTCGGTCCCGGTCCGCTCGGTGACGAAGGTGCGCAGCTGTCCGGCGGCGGCGGTCACCGGTTCGCCGAGCAGGTAGTGCAGCTGGTCGATCACGTGCGAGCCGAGATCGCCGAGGACACCCGAGCCCGCGGTCTCCTTGCGCAGCCGCCAGGTCATCGGGGCGGCCTCGTCGGCGAGCCAGTCCTGCAGGTACGCCGCGCGCACCTGCCGCACCGTGCCGATCCGGCCCTCCCGGATCAGGTCGCGGGCCAGCGCCAGCGCCGGCACCCGGCGGTAGTTGAAGCCGATCATCGCCCGGGCGCCGTGCTCGGCAGCAGCAGCCGCGGCCGCCACCATCTGTTCGGACTCGGCGAGCGAGTTCGCCAGCGGCTTCTCGACCAGGACGTGCTTGCCGGCGGCCAGGGCTGCGATCGCGATCGCGGCGTGGGTGTCTCCGGGGGTGCAGATGTCGACGATGTCGACGTCGTCCCGGTCGATCACCGCGGTCCAGTCGGCGGCGGACTCGGCCCAGCCGTAGCGTGCCGCGGCTTCCTTGACGGCCCGGTCGTCACGGCCGACCAGCACCTGCTGGCGGACCTGCGGGGTCTCGGGGTGGAAGGCGTTGACGTTGCGCCAGGCGTTGGAGTGCGCCTTGCCCATGAACGAGTAGCCGATCATGGCCACCCCCAGGGGACGGCCCGGACGATCAGACATGGCTCGGTCCTCCGTCCAGGGAGCGGAGGAAAGCCAGGCCGTCGCGGGCCAGGTCGTCGGGGGAGTCGGCGAGCGGACGCCAGATCGACGCGGCGACGGCGATCGAGGCGTTGTCGGGGGTGAAGCTCTCGATGGTCAGGCCGCCGTCGTACCCGATGTCGTCGAGGGCCTTGATGATCGCCGGCCAGTCGGTCTGGTCCCCGCCCGGAGCGCCGCGGTCGCTGCCGCAGACCTGGAGGTGGACCAGGTGGTCGCCGGCTGCGCGGAGGGCGTCGGCGCTGCTGCGCTCCTCGATGTTCAGGTGATAGGTGTCCAGCGCCAGGCCGACGACGCCGTCCTCGAGCATCGGCCCGAGCCCGGTCAGCGCCTGGTCGACGGTGTTGATCAGCGAGGTCTCGTACCGGTTGAGCGGCTCGATCCCGATCCTGACGTCGCGGTCGGCGGCGTACGCGGCGACTGGCGCCAGGTTCGCTCGCCACTCGGCGTACACGGCGGTGCGTTCGTCGGGCGTCATCCGCCAGGTCCGGCCGGTCTGCGCGTAGAACGGGCCGCACACGGCCGGCGCCCCCACGGCGGCAGCAAGGTCGACGCAGGCGTACAGGTAATCCTGGGTGCTGCGGACGGTCCCGGCATCAGCGGCGACCAGGTCGCGCCCCGGGGCCATCGCACCGACCACCCATCCGGAGAGTCCGTGTGCCTTGAGCTGGGCTGCGGTGGCGTCGGGGTCCAGGTCGTCGGCGTTCTCCAGCGGCAGTTCGACGCCGTCGAAGCCCATCGCGGAGATGGTGGCGAGCAGCCCGGGCAGCGTCGCCGCGGTCAGCGGTGAGGTCCAGACCCAGGTGTTGATGCCGATGGCGCGCACTGGCTCAGCCTTCCGAAGAGTCGATGGGGTGGTGGGTCGGTCGGGCGCGGGGACCGCGCCCGACCGACCGCTGCTCAGCAGAGCCGGATCAGGGCATGACCCGCTTCTGCCAGACCTCCGGGTAGCCGGGCAGGTCCTCGCCACCGAACTTGGCGTAGTGACCGTCGGGCATGCCGTCGTTGGCCTCCAGGTAGTCGCCGCGCTCCTCCTCGGTGATCGGGACCTGCGGGAGCACCCACTCCTTCGGGATCGCCTCGCCCTTGACGATCTTCTCGATCGCCAGCAGCGGGGTGCGCCACTGGAAGTTCGAGTACACCGGCGCCAGGCCGTCCAGGTCGGTCTCCTCCCACTTGCGCAGGAAGCTCATCTCGTCCTCGCCGGTCATCACCGGGAGGTCGACGCCCTGGTCCTCGAACGCCTCGATCGCGGCGACGGCGCCGTCACCGGCGTCCATCCAGACTCCGGCGACGTCACCCTTGGTGAGCTCGTCGGTGATGATGCCCTTGATCTTGGTCGGGTCGGCTCCGGTGAAGTAGTCGACCGCCTCGATGCCGGCCTCGTCGAAGAGCTTCTCGGCCGCGGCCCACCGGGTCTCGAGCACGTCGACGCCGGGCAGGATCCGCAGTGCGACGACCTTGTCGCCCTCGTCCAGCTTGTCGATCAGGAACTCGGCGGTGTCGATGCCCCAGGCGTAGCCGCCGATCGGGTGGATGAACGTGGTCGGGCAGTCGGTCTGCACGCCGCGGTCGAACACGATCACCGGCTTGCCGGTCGCGCAGGCCCGCTCGACGGCCGGCGTCATCGCGGCCGTGGAGTTCGGCGAGATGATGAAGACGTCGCAGTTGCCGTCGGCGATGAAGTAGTCGATGTCGGCGATCTGCTTGTTGTCGTCGTCACCGGCGTCGCGGGTCTCCATCTGCGAGATGACCTTGCTCTGCTGGAGGACCTTGAGCTGCTGGTTCATCGTGATCCAGCCGGTCTGGCGCCACGGGTTGCTGATCGAGGCGTTGGCGAAGCAGACCTTCTGCGACTCCTGCGACTTGTACTTCGCCGTGTCGGACATGTCGCCGGCGATGTACTGGAGCCACGGCTGTTCGGGGTCGCCCTCGAAGGTGGCCGAGCGCTGCTCGTCCTGCTCGTCCATGTCGGCCTGGTTGAAGAACTCGCTGGTCTCCTCGGCGCCGCCGGTCGAATCGGCGTCGGGCTCGTCGTCGGAGCCGCACGCCGCGATGGTGACCACCATGGCGGCGGCCCCCAGCACGGCGATGATCTTGTTTCTACGCATCAACTTCTCCTGTTGTCGTGCCCGGGGTGGGCGGTTGAGGTGGTGCGGTGGAGTTCTCGGTACGCCGGGAGCGGCGGGCGGGACGTCGGCCGGCTGTCCAGGCCCGGCCGGAGACGGCCACGGCGAGGATGATGATCAGGCCCTGGACGGCGGGCCGCCAGGTCGATTCGATGCCCTGGACGGTGAGGAAGGTGAAGAGCAGTTCGAGGGTGAAGGCGCCCATCGCGGCCGAGAGCACCCAGCCACGACCGCCGCCGAGGAGGACGCCGCCGAGGACCACAGCCGTGATCGCGGTGAACTCGTAGCCCTGGCCGACCGACGGGTGCACGCCGGCGTACCCGACGAGCAGGATGCCGGCCACCGTCGCGGACAGCGAGGAGAGCACGAACGCCCGGGTCTTCAGCCAGACCAGCGACGTGCCGGCCCGGTGCGCGGCGGCCGGGTTGTCGCCGGCGGCGATCAGGCTGCGGCCGAACGGGCGTCGCATCAGCCAGGACGCCGCCACGGCGAGGACCAGGAAGATCAGCAGCGAGTAGGGGATCACGTCCACGACCGGCACGTTCTCGATCGCGCCTCGGCCGATGTCCCGGAACCCGTCGGCCGGGTTGCCGTCGGCCGCGCCGCCGGTCAGGTAGTCGACGATGCCGGCCAGCGCGAGCATGGTGCCGAGGGTCACGATGAAGCTCGGCACCCGCAGGACCGTCGTGGCCAGGCCGTTGATCACGCCGATCCCGGCGCCGAGCAGCAGCATCAGCAGGATGCCCGGGATGATC
>JAKFBZ010000116.1:0-3586 GCA_036676945.1 Marmoricola sp. | reverse complement strand
CATCCGGAACACGGCCAGCAGCACGAACAGGATCCCCGAGGCCAGCGTGATGCCGGCGACGAACGAGGCCACCTCGTCGGGGTCGGTCAGGCCGGCGGCCAGGACGGCACTGGCGGCGACCGCAGCCAGGCCCGAGCTCGGTCCCATCGAGATCTGCCGGCAGGTCCCGAAGATCGCGTAGAGGATCGCACCGGCAGCGGCGGCGTACAGGCCGTTCTCCAGCGGGATGCCCGCGATCCCGGCGTACCCGAGATTCTTCGGGACGATGAGCGCGGCGACGACGCCGCCCGCGAGCAGGTCATGCCGGAGCCAGGGACGCTGGTAGGTGCGGAGCGTGGCGACGATCGGCACCCTCATCAGCGGCACCCCCGACTCCCGCGAAGGCTCACGGCGCCGCGGGCGCTGTCGTCGTGGGTGCCGAACTCGGTGCTTGCGTCGGCGCCGGCTCCTCTTCCCCTGCCTCGGCGATGGCCTTCTCCAGTGCGGTGATCGTGGCCGCGTCGACCGCTCCGGTGGCCTCGACGCCGAGTTCCTTCTGGAACTTCTTCAACGCGTCGGTCAGCGCGTCGGTCCAGACGCCGTCGACGGGTCCGTCCCAGAAGCCTGCGAGCTTGAGGGTCTGCTGAACGGCAGCCGTCGTCGCGAGCGACTTCTGGACGGCCACCCCACCCTTGGCCGCGAGGTCGGACTGGAGGGCGGCGTCGGTCGCCTTGTCCACGGTCCCGGTCGCCGGGAGACCATGTGCCTTCTGCAGGGCCTGGACCGCCTTCACCGTGTCCGGGCCGTAGATGCCATCGATCTCACCGGAGTAGTAGCCGGCCACATCCAGTGCCTGTTGCAAGGCCGAGGTGTAATCGCGGACGGCCTTGGTCGCGGTCTCGGCCTGGCCGTCGCTGAGGCAGCCCGCGTCGGCGAACAGGCCGAGCCAGGCCATCTCGAGCGCAACGGCAGCCGAGTTGAATTGGACGCTCGCCTGAATCAGCGGAGTCTCGTCGGTGATCCCCGCGCGCGCAGTGCTGAACTCGGACTCTGCCTGCTCCACCCGTGTGACCGTGGTCGTGGGCTCGACGGGGGTCGGTGTGGTCGACGCACTCGGGCTCGGGGTCTGGCCCTTCCTCGTGGCTGCGAGGTCGGCTTCGGCGGCCGCCAGTTCCGCCTCGGCCGAGGCGAGCTCCTGCTGGGCTTCGACGGCCGCTTCGGCGCTGTCCGAGGCGTTGCCCGCCGGCTTGGTCAGGTCGTCTCCGGCGGTCACGACGTCACCCACGGTGGGCGCCGTCGCGTTCAGGACGTCGCCATACCGGTCCACCGCGGTGATGTAGGTGGCGCTGTCGGCGCAGAACTCGTCGGACGTCTCGGTGACCTGCGCCTCGGCGTCGTCGACTGCGCGCTGTTTCGACGCGACCTTGGCCTCGGCAGCCCTGATCGCGGGATCCTCATCGCTGGAGCAGCCACTCAGAACCAGCGCGGTCACCGCCGCTGCGCCGAGAAGGCAGGTCAGTCGTCCAGTCATGATCACCCCAGATCGTCGGGACCTTCCGGGCAGTATCTCCGCCTGCCTGACGGCCGGTGATCACCTTGATCGGGTGAAAGCGCCGAGGTCCTCCCGCGATGCTGGACGAGGTCCCGATGAGAACCAGGCCGGCGGGACACAAGAACTGTGACAGTAACGCTGTCAGAGTGCTTCAATACTCGCGTGACCACCAGCAGCCTGCCCCGCCCCGCGCCCACCGCCCTGCCGGGCGTCGACCTGGCACTGTCGCGGTACGGACCGGCCGGCGCTGCGTGGATGGCCGGCATGTGGCAGGCGGACACCTTGGCGGATGCAGTCGCCAACGATCCCGCCGGTCCGGCGGCCGCCCGCGCCGTCCGAACGTTGATGACCTCCGGTGTCGGCGCGATCACCGATCCGCTGCCGTCGGTCCAGGCGCTGATCGACCAGATCTGCAGCGAGCCCGCGTGGCTCGACCGGGACCGGCTGGATCGCGCGAGCGACGTCCTGGTGCGGTACACCGCACAGTGGGGACTGGTCCTCGGGGCGGCGTCGTTGCTGGCCGGCGCGGAGAACTGGATCGCCGCCAAGCCGCTGCTGCTCACCGGCCGCTACGGCACCCAACCGGCGGTTCGCTCGATCGAGGTCGGCGAATGGCTCTCCGGCGTCGTCCGGCCGGGCGGGATGGCGATCGACGGTCCCGGGTTCCAGCACACGGTGCGGGTGCGGATGATCCACGCGCACGTCCGCAAGCACATTCTCGCGAAGGCCGACTGGGATCTCGATGCCTGGGGCGTGCCGATCCCGCAGCCCTACATGGCGTTCACCCTCGCTGAGTTCGGGCACATCTCCCTGGCCGCGATGAAGAAGCTCGGCGTCCGGCTACGCGACGACGAGCTCGACGACATCTACCACCTCTGGCGGTACGTCGGTCACGTGATCGGCGTCGTCGACGACCTCAACCCGGTGACCGAGTCCGACCACATCCGGATTGAGGAGCTCTATTCACTGACCGCTCCCGGCCCGGACGAATACAGCCGTGACTTCGTCAAAGGGCTGACCGAGGACTATCTCGCCCCGCAGCTGGCCACGATCCTCCGTGGGACGCCCGCTTGGCGCGAACGGACCGCGAAGAGCCTGATGTACGGCATGTCCCGGGTCTTCCTCGGCGACGACGCCGCCGACGGGCTCGGGATCCCGGACGGTCCCGCCAAGCACGTCGTCCGGGCGCTCCGGCCGGCCCTGACACTGGCGGACCAGGCCCGGTTGCTGACGCTGGGGCGCGAGAAAGTCACTGCTCGCGGGTACGCCCACCGCGAGCGCGAGCTGGCACGCCTCAAGGCGGAGCACTCGATGACCCACGACCTGGTCGACGCCGTCCCGGGCGCAGTCGGCGGCACGAGCTGAGCCTGCGCCCTACGTGACGTGGTCTCGGCCCCATTCGGCAATGCTCGAGGTGGACAGCTGTGCCGTCGCGTTCGCCGCCGCCACGGACGCCGGGCTCGGGCGCCGACCCTGGTCAACTGGATCCCCTCCGCCGACTGCCAGGTCGGCGTCAGAGAAGCACCGACCACTTGGCTAGGCTTCGCCGGTACGGATTCACCCCAGGTCTCCGTGCGCCGGGCCTCTGGCGTAGGGAAAGAAGTGCTTCGACCTGCGGCTTTGCACCCAGTCGAGAACGGACCTCAACCTGATCTGGGTCGCTAGCGACCGAGGTCTGGAACACCCGCTCGGAGCGCTTGGAAACGCCCGCACTTGCCGAGTAGCGATCCAGAAATCCGCGAGGGCGGCGGCCAGGTCACCCATCCTGGGTCAGCTCGGCGACCGCGCGTGATCAGCCAGACCGGTCAGTCCGTGCTCCGCGTTGCGGCCCCGTCCGAATCTGCCAAAGAGCGGTCCCCTAGCCCAGCCGGCACGCCTGTTCGCGAGGGTGTCTCACAAACCGTGGACGTCGCTGATTGTGAGACATCTTTCGGACACGGGTTCGATCTGCCGCAATGAGCGCGCACAGGCATGGGTCATTTGACACCTGGAGTGGGGCGGTCGCCGGTTGTGTCGGGGCCTGGATGGTGGGTGGTGCGTGATGTCTAGTCGGAC
>JAKFBZ010000115.1:0-1591 GCA_036676945.1 Marmoricola sp. | reverse complement strand
GCCCTCCCCCTCGGCGCTGGAGCCCTCGGCGACCTTCCGGACCGGGGTGGCCTGGATGCCGTTGCGGCGCAGCACATCGGCGGTGCCGCCGGTGGAGACGATCTCGAAGCCGAGGTCGGAGAGCCGCTTGACTCCCATGATGACCGAGCGCTTGTCCCGGTTGGCCACCGAGACGAAGATCTTGCCCTCGGTGGGCAGCGCGTTGTTGGCGGCGGCCTGGCTCTTGGCGAAGGCGGTGTCGAAGTGCTTGTCGATGCCCATGACCTCGCCGGTGGACCGCATTTCCGGCCCGAGCAGCGAATCCACGACCTTGCCCTCCGGGGTGCGGAAGCGGCTGAACGGCAGCACGGCTTCCTTGACCGAGACCGGGGCGTCCAGCGGCAGCGTGGAGCCGTCGCCGGTTTCCGGCAGCATCTTGTAGGCCGTGCGGAGCTGGTTGACGGTGACGCCGGTGCCGATCAGGGCAGCGGCCTTCGCCATCTGCACGCCGGTCGCCTTGGAGACGAACGGCACCGTGCGGGAGGCCCGCGGGTTGGCTTCCAGGACGTAGAGCACGTCGGAGGCCAGGGCGAACTGGATGTTGATCAGGCCGCGGACACCCACGCCCTCGGCGATCGCCAGCGTCGCGGCGCGGACCCGCTCCAGCACGTTGTTGCCCAGGGTGATGGGCGGCAGCACGCAGGCCGAGTCGCCGGAGTGGATGCCGGCTTCCTCGATGTGCTCCATGATGCCGCCGAGGTACATCTCGGTGCCGTCGTAGAGGGCGTCGACGTCGATTTCGACGGCGTCCTCGAGGAACCGGTCGATCAGCACCGGGTGCTCGGTGGTGATCTCGGTGGCGTTGGCGATGTAGCGCGAGAGGTTGGGCTCGTCGTAGACGATCTCCATGCCGCGGCCGCCGAGCACGTAGGAGGGGCGGACCAGGACCGGGTAGCCGATCTCGTCGGCGATCTTCTTGGCGTCCTCGAAGGACACGGCCGTGCCGTTCTTCGGCGAGATCAGCCCGGCCTTGTCGAGCACCCGGGAGAAGGCGCCGCGGTGCTCGGCCAGGTCAATCGCTTCCGGGGACGTGCCGAGGATCGGCACGCCGGCGTCGGCGAGCTGCTGGGCGAGCTTGAGCGGGGTCTGGCCGCCGAGCTGGACGAAGACGCCCATCACGCCGCCGGTGCGCTCCTCGGCCGCGATGACCTCGAGCACGTCCTCCAGCGTGAGCGGCTCGAAGTACAGCCGGGTGGAGACGTCGTAGTCGGTGGAGACGGTCTCGGGGTTGCAGTTGACCATCACGGTCTCGTAGCCGGCCTTGCGCAGCGCCATCGAGGCGTGCACGCAGGAGTAGTCGAATTCGATGCCCTGCCCGATCCGGTTCGGGCCGGACCCGAGGATGATGATGGACGGTTTGGCGTGCAGCGCGACCTCGTCCTCCTCGTCGTAGGAGGAGTAGTGGTACGGGGTGTACGCGGCGAATTCGGCGGCGCAGGTGTCCACGGTCTTGTACACCGGGCGGATGCCGAGGGCCTGCCGGACGCCGCGGACGACGTCCTCGGAGTTGTGCGTCAGGGCGCCGATCTGCTCGTCGGAGAAGCCGTGGCGC
>JAKFBZ010000114.1:0-19158 GCA_036676945.1 Marmoricola sp. | reverse complement strand
GATCCGCTCAGACCTTGTCGGCGGTCCGCCGGATCACGTCGACGTAGGTCTCCCACAGCGCGGGCGGGAGGTCATGGCCCATTCCCGGGATGAGTAGCAGTTGCGCGCCGGGGATGGCCTCGGCGGTCGCCCTGCCTCCTGACGGGTTCACCATCCGGTCGTTCATGCCGTGGATCACCGTGGCCGGGAGGTCGAGCTTCTGCAGCGCCGGAGCCCGGTCCGGCTGGGTCAGCACCGCGAGCATCTGGCGCAGCACTCCAGCGGCGTTCAGGCCGCGTTCGTAGGTCTCCTCCGCGCGGGCGCGCGACGACTCCGGCGCCTCGGGATAGCGGGGCGAGCCGATCAGGGCACCGACCTTGGCGGCTCCGGCGACGTACGAGTCCAGGTCGTTGCCCCTGCCGCCGAGCAGGACCGGGAACAGGCGCGGATCCTGGTAGCCGACGGAGCGCTTCCCGGTGGTCGACATGATCGAGACCAGGCTGAGCACGCGCTCGGGCCGGGCGATCGCCATCGTCTGCGCGATCATGCCGCCCATCGAGACCCCGGTGACGTGCGCCGCCTCGATCCCGAGGTGGTCCAGCAGCCCGAAGGCGTCGTCGGCCATGTCCGCCAGCGAGTACGGCGCCTCGGACTTCCGTCCGAGGAAGGCGCGGACCAGCATCGGGCGGGTGACCCGTCCGGTACGGCGGCTCGACCGGCCGGTGTCGCGGTTGTCGAACCGGATCACGAAGAAGCCGTGCTCGGCGAGCAGCCGGCACAGGCCTGCGTCCCACCAGGTCATCGGACCGCCCAGGCCCATCACCAGCAGCAGCGGCTCGGCAGCCGGGTCGCCGAAGGTCTGGTAGCAGAGCTCGATCTCGGGGCTGACCGGGGCGAACAGCTCGCTGCTGACGGCGACCTCGGGCGAGGTGCGCGCGGCTGCCCGACGGGACAGGCTCTGCAGGCGGGACGTGCTGCGGGGCATTCGAGGCGCCTTTCGACGGATTGGTACTGAATGCTACGTACTGACCCTCACCGAAACCCATCACGAAATCAGTCGAGTTTCGTTAGTAGAGGTGTGCTTTCCGTTACGTTCGGCCCCGTGAACTCACCTATGGGCGACTTCTTGAAGCCCGAAGGCTTCGTCGGGCCTGCCGGCCTGAAAGCACTCTCCCGAGAAGGCAGCGTCGCAGCCGAGGCGGCCCGCTATCTGCGTCGCAGCCGCTCCGACAAGCGCATCTCGGCCCGGAGGCCGTACGTCGACCACGCCCGGCCGAAGCCGGTGGAGCCGGTGCTCCTGATCCCCGGGTTCATGGCCGGCGACGCCACCCTGGCCGGGATGGCGAACCTGCTGCGCGGCGCCGGCTACCGGACGTACCGCTCCGGGATCCACGTGAACTACGGCTGCACACGCGAGACCGCCGACCGGATGGAGCGTCGTCTCGAGCAGATCGCCGTCCGCCGCGATCGCAAGGTCACCATCGTCGGGCACAGCCTCGGCGGCATGCTCGCCCGCGGCCTCGCCGCGCGACGCCCGGACCTGATCGCGGGCATCGTGTCGATGGGGAGTCCGATGATGGCCCCCGGAGCCGTCCACGAGGTCCTCGCCTGGGACGCCGAGCTGCTGACCAAGCTCACCCGTGCGGGCGTGCGCGGCCTGATGAGCGAGGACTGCATCGCGGGGGAGTGCGCCAGGGCGAGCTTCGACGAGACGCACGCGCCGCTCGACCCGGCGGTCGGGTTCACGGCCATCTACTCCCAGCGCGACGGCATCGTCGACTGGCGAGCCTGCATCGATCCGGCCGCGATCGCGGTCGAGGTGACGGCGAGTCACGTCGGGATGGCGTTCGACCCGCTGGTCTTCGACGCTGTCCGTGAAGCCCTCGAAGGACAGCGCGCCGTGCGAGCGGCCGCAGCTGCGGCACCGGTGACGGCGGCACGCCTGCGTTACTCGCCCGCCTGAGAAGCGCTCGACGGCGCACCAGGCCACGACGGTGCGAGGTCTGCTCGCCACGGCGGATCAGCTCCCGCGCGGGTGCAGCTGAGCGCCGCCACCTCCAAGGCTGCGCTCATCGTGCGCGTCAGGTGCTCGCGGCTGCGTGGCAGGGCGAACCCGTCCCCGGCCAGCGCGGCGAGCAGCCCGGCCATGAACGCGTCCCCGGCTCCGATGGTGTCGACGACCTCGACGGGCGTTCCCGGCACCGATGCCTCGACGAACGCGGTGTAGGCCGTCGCTCCGGCCGCGCCGCGGGTCAGCACCACCAGCCGGGTCTGTTCTCCGAGGAACGCCTGGGCGACCTCGTCCGGGTCGATGCCCGGCGCCAGGAGTGCGGCGTCCTGCTCGCTGAGCTTGACCAGGGTCGAGGCGGCGGCGACATGGTCGAGGTGGGCCGACGCGGCGTCGTCGCGGTCTGCGGAGCGGAGGTTGAGGTCGTAGCTGATGAAGGTGTGCGACCGCGTCGCCTGACCGACCAGGTCGATCACCCCGTCCCGGCCGGGGGAGGTGAGGACTGCCAGCGAGCCCACATGGAGGGCGGAGCAGTGCGGCAGTGCCAGGGACGGCAGGTCCCAGACGAGATCGAGGTCGTAGACCGGATCCGGCCCGGATAGATCGGCCCTCGCGCTGGACGTCCGGAGCGCGGGGACCACCTCGGCCCGCACGCCCGCGCCGTCCAGGTGGTCGCGGACCAACCGGCCGGCCGGGTCGTCGCCGAGCTCGGTGATGAGCGTGACCTCGCAGCCGAGCCGGCCCAGGCCGACGGCGACGTTGAGCGGCGATCCGCCCGGACGTGACGTCGTGCCTCCGGAGCCGTCCGGCACGAGATCGACGAGCGCCTCGCCGGCGACGACGATCAACGGCCGGTCAGCGCTCGAAGTCGACGTTCGCGTAGGCGCGCAGCTTGCTGAGCTTGTGGTCGCTGATGATCTCGCGGATCGTGCCGCTGCGGCTGCGCATCACCAGTGAGTGCGTCGAGGCGCCGCCGGCGCGGTAGCGCACGCCGCGCATCAGCTCGCCGTCGGTGATGCCGGTGGCGACGAAGAAGCAGTCGTCGCCGGAGACCAGGTCGTCGGTGTAGAGGACCCGGTCGAGTTCGAGGCCGGCAGCGAGGGCGCGCTCGCGCTCCTCGTCGCTGGTCGGCCAGAGCCTGCCCTGGATGACGCCGTCGAGGCACTTCATCGCGCAGGCGGTGATGATGCCCTCCGGCGTGCCGCCGACGCCCAGGAGCAGGTCGACGCCCGTGTCCGCGCGGGCGGCCATGATCGCGCCGGCGACGTCGCCGTCGGTGATGAACTTGATCCGGGCGCCGGTGTCGCGGATCTCCGCGGCCAGCTGCTCGTGCCGCGGCCGGTCCAGCAGCACCACGGTGACGTCCTCGGGCTTGCCGCCCTTGGCCTTGGCGACCTGGTGGATGTTCTCGGCGACCGGGTAGCGGATGTCGACGACATCGGCGGCCTCCGGTCCGGTGACCAGCTTCTCCATGTAGAACACGGCCGACGGGTCGTACATCGAGCCACGTGGCGACACGGCCAGGACCGAGACGGCGTTCGCCATCCCCTTGGCGGTCAGCGTGGTCCCGTCGATCGGGTCCACGGCGACGTCGCACTCGGGGCCGTCGCCGTCGCCGACCTCTTCGCCGTTGTAGAGCATCGGGGCGTTGTCTTTCTCGCCTTCACCGATCACGACGGTGCCGCGCATACCGACGGTCGAGATCAGGGTGCGCATCGCGTTGACCGCGACGCCGTCGGCGCCGTTCTTGTCGCCCTTGCCGACCCAGCGACCGGCGGCCATCGCGGCTGCCTCGGTCACCCGGACGAGCTCCAGCGCGAGGTTGCGATCGGGTGCCGATCGGGCGACGGCGAGCTCTTCGGGGAGGTGGGATTCGGACATGGTGCCGATGCTATCGGTCAGCCCGGGTCAGGGATCCGGCAACACGGTGGATGGACCGGCCGTCCGGCGCTGCTGGGCCCGTTTCCCGGCCAGGACAGGCCGACTGGAAGGATGCAGCCATGACGACCGAGGCCGAAGCGCGCAGGCAGCGCCCCGTGGCGAGCATGGTCATCGCGATGGTGGTCGCGACCGTCGTGGCGGTCGGCTGGTACTACCTCGGACGCCCCGACGAGTCCACGCGGCCGGTGAAGACCGAGCCCTGGGCCACCTGGGTGAAGGCCGGGAGGGCCGACGGGAAGCTCGTCGTGATGGCCCCCGAGGAACTGCCGTCGGACTGGCGGGCTACGTCCGCGAAGTACGTGACGGGCGTGTCCCCGCACTGGCACCTCGGCATGCTCACCGACAACAACAAGTACGTCGGGGTCGAGGAATCGCGCGAAGGAACCGAGGACCTGGTCCACCAGTACGTCGACGAGAACGCGACCCAGGGCGAGGACGTCAACGTCGGCGGGCAGACCTGGCAGGTGTGGACGGACGCCGGCGGCGACTACGCGCTGATCCGGACCCTCGCCGCCCCGGACGGGGAACAGGAACGTCTCCTGGTGGTCGGGAGCGCCGCGGACGCCGAGATCCGTGACTTCGCGGCGTCCTTGTCGGACACCTCGACGCCGACCGACTAGGCCCTACTCGTCGTCCTCGCTGTCGCCGATGACGGCGTCCAGACGCGCCCGCGCTCCGTCGAGCGCGTCCTGGCAGGTGCGAGCCAGCTCCTCGCCCCGCTCCCAGAGCGCCAGCGACTCGGCGAGCGTGGTGCCGCCGGTCTCGAGGGTGCGCACGACCTCGATCAACTGCTCGCGGGCCTGCTCGTAGGTGAGCTCGGGCGTGGTCCCGGGGCCCTTCTCAGCCTTGCTCATCGGACTCCTCTGCGTTGGCGGCGACTGCGGGTTCATCGTGGGACGTGGGTGGCAGCGGGATCGCTTCCACCTCGGTGACGTCAGCCCCGATCCGGCCGTCGGCCACCCGGATCGTGACGGACCGGCCCGGACCGATGTCGGCGACGCTGGAGAACAGCGTGCCGTCCGCGTCGGACAGGACGGCGTACCCGCGGCGCAGCGTCGCCAGCGGGGAGAGCGCCCGGACCCGGGCCAGCCGGTGCTCGAGGTCGTCCTCGGCGCGGTCCAGGGCGTGCCCGATCACCCGCCGGGCCCGGTCGCGCAGCACCGCGACCTCGTTGCCCCGATCGAGCAGGTCCCCACGGGGGTCGGCCATGCTCGGCCGCGAGCGGAGGCCGTCGAGGTGCAGCTGCTCGCGGGTCACCAGGCTCGTCATCCAACGCCGGAGCCGGTCACGAGCCTGTACGACGCGCTGCGACTCCTCGACCACGTCCGGGACGATCCGCTTGGCGGCATCCGTCGGCGTGGAGGCGCGCAGGTCGGCCACCAGGTCCAGGATCGGGCTGTCGGGCTCGTGGCCGATCGCCGAGACGACCGGAGTCGTGACGGCGGCGACGGCACGGATCAGGGCCTCGTCGGAGAAGGGGAGCAGGTCCTCGACCGAACCGCCTCCACGAGCGATCACGATCACGTCGACGACCGGGTCGCGGTCGAGCTTCTGCACCGCGTCGATCACCTGCGCGGCGGCGTTCGGTCCCTGCATCGAGGCGTGCTCGACGGCGAAGTCCACGCCCGGCCAGCGGCGCCGGGCGTTCTCCAGGACATCCTTCTCCGCGGCGGAGTCACGCGCTGTGACGAGTCCGATCCGGTGCGGGAGGAACGGCAACGGTCGCTTGAGCTCGGTGGCGAACAGGCCTTCGGCGGCCAGCAGCTGGCGGCGGCGCTCGAGGCGGGCGAGCAGTTCGCCTTCGCCGACCAGGCGGATCTCGCGGACCTGCAGCGAGAGGGTCGCCTTGTTCGGGTAGACGGTGGGCTTGGCGTGGACGACGATCTGGGCCCCGTTGACCAGCGGGGTCGGCAGCGAGTCGACGACCGCGCGCGGGGCGGTGAGCTGGACCGAGACCTCCGCGAGCTTGTCGCGCAGGGTGAGGAAATCGGTGCCGGAGTTCGCCGGCCGGTTGAACTGGATGACCTGGCCCTCGATCCAGACCGCGCCGAGCCGGTCCACCCAGCCGCCGATCATGGACACGACCTGCCGGACCGGGATCGGGGACTCCGGTGAGGTCGACAGGGCCATGGGGAGACTCTAGGGCGCAGCGTGGTCGGGCGGTCCGTGGGCGCTCGGTAGGATCGAAGGCATGGACATCGACCTCGCCATGCCCCGCGTCGCGACCGACGCCGAGCGGGCCGTGCTGCTCGCCGCGCCGCGCGGCTACTGCGCCGGCGTCGACCGGGCGGTGATCACGGTCGAGAAGGCGCTCGACCTGTACGGCTCACCGGTCTACGTGCGCAAGCAGATCGTCCACAACAAGCACGTGGTCGCGAACCTCGAGTCCCGCGGCGCGATCTTCGTCGAGGAGCTCGACGAGGTGCCGGCCGGTGAGACCGTCGTCTTCTCCGCGCACGGCGTCTCCCCGGCGGTGCATGCCGAAGCAGCCGACCGCGGGCTGAAGACGATCGACGCCACCTGCCCGCTGGTCACGAAGGTGCACCACGAGGCCAAGCGCTTCGCCTCCGACGACTACGACATCCTGCTGATCGGGCACGAAGGCCACGAAGAGGTGGAGGGCACCGCAGGCGAGGCCCCCGACCACATCCAGTTGGTGCAGAGCCCCGAGGACGTGCCCAACATCGTCGTGCGCGACCCGAAGCGGGTCGCCTGGCTGTCCCAGACCACGCTGTCGGTCGACGAGACGATGGCCACCGTCGACGCGATCCGGGAGCGCTTTCCCGATCTGCTCGACCCGCCGAGCGACGACATCTGTTACGCCACCCAGAACCGGCAGCTCGCGATCAAGGAGATCAGCGCGGCCGCCGATCTCGTGATCGTCGTGGGCTCCGCGAACTCCTCCAACAGCGTCCGACTGGCCGAGGTCGCCCTCGAAGCCGGCGCCAAGGCGGCGTACCGGGTCGACGACGCCTCCGAGATCGACGAGGCCTGGCTCGAGGGAGTCGACCGGGTGAGCGTGACCTCCGGCGCCTCGGTCCCCGAGGACCTGGTCGACGGAGTGCTCTCGTTCCTGGCCGAGCGCGGCTACCCCGACGCCGAAGCGGTGCACACCGCCGAGGAGTCGCTGATCTTCGCGCTGCCTCCCGAGCTGCGCCGCGACATCCGGGCCGCGGAGACGTCGGCCGGCCGCGGGTAGTCGAGACTCTCTCGATGGCCAGATACCTCGACATCCATCCGGTCGATCCGCAGCCGAGGTTGATCGCTCAGGCGGTCGCCGTCCTGCGCGAGGACGGGCTGATCGCCTATCCGACGGACTCGGGCTACGCGCTCGGGATCCAGCTCGGTAACCGCGACGGTCTCGAACGGATCCGGTCGATCCGCCAGCTCGACGACAAGCACCACTTCACCCTGGTCTGCCGTGACTTCGCCCAGCTCGGTCAGCTCGTGCACATCGACAACGCCGCGTTCCGGGCGATCAAGGCGGCGACCCCGGGCCCGTACACGTTCATCCTGCCGGCGACCTCCGAGGTGCCGAAGCGCCTGATGCACCCCAAGAAGCGGACCGTCGGCGTGCGCATCCCCGACCACACCCTGGTTCAGGCGCTGCTCGCGGAGCTGGGCGAGCCGATCCTGTCCAGCACCCTGCTGCTGCCGGGACAGGACGAAGCACTGACCGAGGGCTGGCTGGTCCAGGACGAGCTGGATCAGCTGTTGGACGCGGTCCTCGCAGGTGAGTCGGGCTCGTTGCCGACCACCGTCGTGGACTTCACCTCGGGCGCCTCCGAGGTCACCAGGTACGGATCGGGAGACGCTTCCAGGTTCGAGTGAGCCTCGTCGGCGAGCTCGCCGGTGAGGTCTGCCTCGACGCCGTGGCGCGCGAGCACGCGCTGACGGATCGCCAGCACCAGCAGGCAGAGGGCGTACCCGATGAACAGCGCGCCCGAGTGGTGCGCGAGTCCGGAGATCAGTGACTGGATCAGACCGTCGTCGGCGGGTGCGATCGCGCTGCGGTGGAACACGGCGAGCACCGCGCAGTAGCCGAGCAGCAGCATCGGCGGCAGGACACCCACCCGGAAGAAGTCCGCAGGGCGGACCGCCAGCGCGATGCCGACACAGAGCACGACGAAACCGGCGTCGAAGATGATGCCGAGGCTGCCGGAGATCGCCAGATCGGCGACGGTGAGCAGGAAAAGGGCGAACACGGAGAACCGCGTGATCCGCGAGGCGGACCAGCGTCCTTCTTCCCACAGCGTGGGTGCGCTCACGTCCGTCACGGTAGTTGGGCTCGGCGCCCCTCGGCGGGAGGCTCGCCGCGATCCCTGGTGTGCAGGCCCGGGAGCTCCGGGCGCGGATCCGCGACGGCGTCGAGGAGCTCGATGGCGCTCAACGGACGGGGTGCCTCCTCGACCGGGCGGGGTGACTCGAGCGGCTGGTCGAGATCGGCGACGTCGCTGAAGTGACGGGCGGTCACGAGGACGCGCTGCTCGAGCGACCCGATCGCGTTGTTGTAGGCCTCGACGCTGCCCTTGAGGGAGCGGCCGAGCTTGTCGAGGTGCCGGCCGACGGTGCCCAGACGCGAGTAGAGCTCGCGGCCGAGCTGGTGGATCTCCCGGGTGCGCTCCGCGAGCGTCTCGGTGGTCCAGCCGTGCGCGACGGTGCGCAGCAAAGCGATCAGAGTGGTCGGGCTCGCCAGCACGACATTGCGGCTCGCGGCGTACTCGAGCAGGTCGGGCTGGGCGTCCAGGGCCGCCGACAGCGAGGACTCCGAGGGAACGAACAGGACGACGAACTCGGGGGTCCGGTCCAGCGCGCGCCAGTACGCCTTGGCCGAGAGCTGGTCCACGTGGGTGCGGAGCTGGCGCGCGTGCTGCGCGAACGCGGTCGCCTGGGCGTCGGGGTCCTCGGTCGCGACGGCGTCGAGGTATGCCGCCAGCGGGACCTTGGCGTCCACCACGATGCTCTTGCCGCCGGCGAGGTGCACGACCAGGTCCGGACGCTGGGTCACCTCCCGCACCCCGTCGTCACCGACCAGGTGCACCTGCTGGGAGAAGTCGCAGTGCTCGACCAGGCCGGCGAGCTCGACGCTGCGGCGCAGGTGCAACTCGCCCCACTGCCCGCGCACGTGCGGCTTGCGCAGCGCGGTCGTGAGCGCACCGGTCTCGCGCCGTAGGGAGTCCGTCGAATGGCGCACCTCGTCGACCTGCTGGTGCAGCGTGCTCTGCCACGAGACCCGCTGATGCTCCAGGTCGCGCATCTTGTCGTGGAGCCGGTCGAGGCCGTCGCGGATCAGCGCCTGATCGGCGGCTGGAGCGCCGGACGCCACGTCGTCGCGACGCAGCACCAGGATGCCGACCGCGCCGAGCAGTACGCCGATGATCAGGGTCATCAGGGGAAGGATGATGTCCATGCGTCGAGGCTGACAGCACCCCCCGACAGAACCCGCCTCCCGATCGGGTCAGACCTGAGCGCCCCCCGGATAGACCACCGGCGGCTCCTCGGCTGCGGCTGGCTCACGAGCGATCAATGCCGCGATGAAGCAAGTGACTGCCAGCCCGAGCAGGACGATCACCAGTGCGATCATGCTGGTCGGCTGAGAACAACCCTCGTCGTGCCACAGCACGGAACCGCAGTAGACGTCGGTGTTGACCTCTAGCACTCCGACGGTCAGGCCGATGAATCCGAAGCCGGCAGCGAACACGAACAAGACCCGGGATACGACGCGTTCCATGCGGCGACGATTTCACAGGTGAGCCTGCGACAGGTCAGATGTCGAGGAAGTCTCCGAGCCAGTGCTTGAGTCGACCAGGCGGCTCTCGTCGACGTCCTCGTTCCGCCCGGGGAGCGCGTCGACTCTCACTGACTTCACTACGTAATTTGCGAAGGCAGCACATAATGAAGTAACTTCACATTATGGAAGAACGGCTGACCTCAGCGCTGGACAAGGTGCTCCATCTCTCGATCCTCGTCGCGACCGACATGGCGCGGTTCGAGAAGGAGTCCGGGCTCACCGGCCCCCGCGTCCAGTTCCTCTGGACGCTGGGTCTCAGCGGGCCCACCACGCAGCGTGCTCTCGCGACGGCGCTGGACGTGACGCCGCGGAACATCACCGGCCTGGTCGACGGCCTGGTCGCGTCCGGGCACGTGACCAGGGAGCCGCATCCGACCGACCGCCGCGCCACCCTGGTCACGGCCACCGAGCTGGGCAGCCGGACGATCAGCCAGCTCCGGGAGAGTCACGCCGACCTCGCGCGCCAACTCTTCGGCAACGTCCCGGCCCGGCAGCTGGCCGGGTTCGTGGCCACCCTCGACGACACCATCGCGATCTTCGGCAGACTCATGGAGGAGGAAGCGTGAACCTGCGACACTCGCTCGGTTTCGCGCGGGAGGCACTCCTCCTGGAGCTGGCTCTCTACCGCTCTCTCGGACGCTGGATCGCCCGCCGCCCGGACGTGCCGTCCGGCTCGACGCCGATCACCTATGCCCAGCTGGTCGGTCCGATGCTCTGGTTGTGGATCTTCGGCTCGGCCACAGAAGTGGTGGTCGTCGAGGTGCTCCTGCGCCAGTCCGATGCCGCGTGGGCCGCGGCGATCCGGACCCCGCTCCTGGTGCTCGGCATCTGGGGAGTGCTGTGGATGCTCGGGATGCTGGCGTCCTACCGGGTGCGGCCGCACTTGCTCACCGGTGACCGCCTGCGGATCCGCAACGGCGCTCGCACCTGGGTCGATGTGCCGCTGGCAGCGGTCGCGGGGACCCGTGCCGACGAACACGAACTCCCGGGCGTCATCAAGGCACTCCACTTCGAGGACGGGTTGCTGCTCGTCGGTGTCAGCAGCCGGACCAACCTCGAGCTCACCCTCACCGGCCCCACGGTCCTGCACACGTCGAAGGGCGAGATCGTGGCCGACCGGGTCGGGTTCTGGGTGGACGACCCGCGCACGGTGGCCGGGCAACTACGAGGGACCGTCGCCCCGCAACGGTGAGCCCGAGGACCGAGACGTCACCCACTCGGTCCGGATCGGCCTCAGGATCGGATGACGCGCTGCTCGATCGCGGCCGCGACCGCTCCGGCCCGGGTGTCGACGCCGAGCTTGGTGTAGATGTGCGAGAGGTGTGACTTCACGGTCGCCTCGGAAACGAAGAGCTCCTGAGCGATCTCTTTGTTGCCCAGCCCGCGGGAGAGGAGTTCGAGCACCTCGACCTCGCGTTCGGTGATCGTGGTCGCCCCGGGCGTCGTACGGCGGACGAGCGTGGCGGCGACCGACGGGGCCAGCACCGTCTCGCCGCGTGCTGTGGCCCGGATCCCGGCGAACAGTTCCTCGGGCGGCGCGTCCTTGAGCAGGTAGCCGCGAGCGCCGGCTTCGAGGGCGCGCAGGATGTCGGACTCGGTGTCGTAGGTCGTCAGCACGAGCACCTCGGGCGGGTCGTCGAGGCGGCGGAGCGCGGCCGTCACCTGCGCGCCGCCGGCCTCGCCGGCACCCAGGCTCAGGTCCATCAGCACCACGTCCGGCCGGTCCGCCGAGACCACGCTCATCGCTCGGTCGAGGCCGTCGGCCTCACCGATCACGGCCAGGTCGTCCTGGCCGTCGATGAGCGCGCGCAGTCCGGCCCGTACGACGGGGTGGTCGTCGACCAGGACGATCCGGATCACGATGCTGCACCTCCCGCTGCCAGCGGAAAGCGCACCGAGACGGACGTGCCTTCGCCAGGTGCGCTCTCGATGTCTGCCCGGCCACCCAGCGAAGCGGCCCGATCACGAATGCCGCTCAGACCGCGGCCGCGCGCGCCGGACGCCCGCACCAGCGCGGGGTCGAAGCCGCGACCGTCGTCGCGCACGTCGAGCACCACCTCGTCGATCTGGTACGTCAACGTCACCGCGACCCGCCCGGCATCGGCGTGCTCGTGCACGTTCGCCAGCGCTCCCCGGGCCGTGCGCACCAGGGCGGCCCCGACCTCCGCGGGCACCGCGGTGGGAGTCCCGTGAACGCGCACTTCGACGTCGAGACCCGGGGCCGCCTGGTCCACCGCACGGCGCAACGCAGCGGGGAGCGCCGAACCGGTCGCATCGGCGGTGAGGTCGGCGGGCGCCAGGTCGCGCACGACCCGTCGTACCTCGTCGAGCCCGTCCCGCGCTGTCGCCGCGGCCGTGTGGACGTGATCGCGAGCAGCGGCTGGTCGGGCGTCCCAGTCGTGCTCGGCAGCCTGGAGCAGCAGGTTGATGCTGGACAGGCCCTGCCCGACCGAGTCGTGGATCTCCCGCGAGAGCCTGGTCCGCTCGGCGAGGGCGCCGGTGCGACGTTGCTCCTCGGCCAGGTCGGCCTGTGCGTCGAGGAGCTGGTCGAGGAGGTCCTGCCTCGCGCGGGACTCCAGATCCAGCGCGCGGTAGGCGAGCACGGTGATCAGGGCAACGCCGATCGGACCGGCGATCTGGACCGGGTCGGTCCCGTCGGTGATCCGGGCCCAGGCCGCGGTCAGCAGCACCGTCATCGCGAACACGGTGCCGACCGCCCAGGCGAACGGCAGCACCCGCAGCACGGCGAACGCCACCGGCACCGCGCACCAGGCGAACGACGGCGCCGCAGCCGTCAGCGCGCACCAGACCAGGACCATCCCGGTGACCCAGACGGTCGGCCACCAACTGTGTCCCCCGAGCAGGTCGCGGGTCGCGTAGGCGAGCCCGAGCACCGCAGCGCCGGCCAGGACGGCGACCCCGGTCGCACCGAGACCGTGCCGGTCGACGTAGCGGATCGCGCAGGTGACCAGCAGGACCACCAGGACCAGCAGCAGCCAGCGGTCCAGCCGGACGGCAGGCGCGAGGATGCCGTGCACGCCGGGCCGGCGGTCGGACCGGTCGCCCTGGTCGGTCTTGGATGCGGTCATGGTCGAACCAGCGTAGGGACGAGGGCTGTCGGCGGCATCAACCAATTGGCTATCGAGGGGTAGCCGGCTGCCCGACGCCTGCGCCCCGGCCAGGGACGCACAGTGGACGCATCACCCCGATCGACGCCCCTAGGAGCAGAACCGATGAACCGCGCCACCCCCTTCACCCGGACGATCCTCGCCACCGTTGCCGCCGGCATCCTCGGTGCCACCGCCGGCGCCACCACCCCCGCTTCCGCGGACGCCGGTGGCCGTCCCGCCACCTATGTCCTCGACGGAGACGCGAACAGCCCGGTCGGATCGAAGTTCGAGGGCATCGGCGCCGACGAGCGCCGCGGTCTGTTCTACGTCAGCGAGGTCACCGGCGGCGAGATCCATCGTGGCTCGGTCCGCGCGGCCGGCACTGAGCAGTGGATCGCCGGCGACGGCACCGACGGCCGCTACACCGCCCGTGGGATCACGGTCGACGACGCCGGGAACGTCTACATCGCGGGTGGTCCCAACGGGATCGGCACGGGTCGCCCCGACCTGTGGGTCTACTCCCCGGACGGCGACCTGCTCGCCGCGCTCCGCGCCCCGGGCGACGACGTCTTCCTCAACGACGTCGCGATCGGGCCGGACGGTGCGGCGTACTTCACGAACTCCAACGACGCTCAGATCTTCCGGGTCGCCGATGACGGCGACGGGTGGACGGCGGGCCTGTGGGCCGACGCCACCGCCACGATCGTGCGGCGGGCCGGGTTCAACCTGGGCGGCATCGTGCTCTCCGCCGACCGGACCGGATTCGTCGTCGCGCAAGGAAACGTCGGCACGATGTGGCGCTTCGACGCTCGAACCGGCGACGTTCGCGCGATCGAGACCGGTGGCGCCGAACTGGTCAATGCGGACGGCCTGGTCCGGCGGGGCAACCGCCTCACCGTGGTCCGCAACTTCTCCAGGATGATCGCCACCCTGGAGGTCTCGGCCGACGGCGGCAGCCTGGTGCTGCTCGACCAGCGGGCCAGCGCCGCCGACCGGGTGCTGACGACCGCGAAGACCCTGCGCGGCCGGGTCCTGTACGTCGACAGCAAGTTCGACGAGGCCGTCGCCTCGGGCCCGTACCAGGTCGTCACGGACCCGGCGCGATGACGCTGCGCCGCCTGATCGCCGTCCTCCCGCTCGCACTCGTCCTGGGCGCGTGCGGGGGCGGCGACCCGGCCGCGGCGCCGGATCCGGGCACCGACGCCGGCCGGGTCACCCGACCTGCGCCGTCCGCGGCGCCCGCCACCCCCGGCCCGCAGGAGCAGGCCCGGCTCGACCGGCGGCTGCTCGCCGCGGCCTGGAGCAACGACGTCGCGGGCGCCCGCCGGCTGATCCGCCAGGGCGCCGACGTCAACGCGAAGGATGACACGGAGCAGTCGGCGTACCTGGTCGCGACCAGCGAGGGCTACCTCGACCTGCTCCGGCTCACGCTGCGCAACGGCGCGCGGATCGACGACAAGGACAGCTGGAACGGCACCGGGTTGATCCGGGCCGCCGAGCGTGGCCACGGCCTCGTGGTCGGCGAACTGCTCAGGGCCGGCATCGACCGCGACCATGTGAACCGGATCGGCTACCAGGCGATCCACGAGGCCGTCTGGCTCGGCGCCGACACCCCGGCGTACGCGACGACCGTGCGCGCGCTCGGCGCAGGCGGGGTGCGCTTGACCGACCGGTCGACGTCGGCTGGACTCACCCCGCTGGAGATGGCACGCGAGCGCGGGTTCGACGGACTGGAGAGGATCCTGAGGACGATGACCACCACCGAGCCGCCGGCCGATCCGGACCGCGCGCTGTTGAGCGCCGCCGAGCGCGGCGATGCCGATGCGGTCGCACTCGCCCTCCGCGCCGGCGCCGACATCGAGGCTCGCGACTCACATCGCCGAACCGCGCTTCTCCTCGCGGCGACGTTCGACCACGTCGCTGTCGCGAACGTCCTGGTCGCGATGGGCGCGGACGCAGACGCCCTCGACGACCGGCACGACACTCCCTGGCTGGTCACCGGAGTCACCGGAAGCGTCGCCATGCTCGAGGCATTGCTGCCGGCGGATCCCGACCTGACGATCACGAACCGGTACGGAGGTCTCTCGCCGATCCCGGCCGGCGAACGCGGGCACGTCGACTACATCCGGCGGGTCGCGCGGACCGAGGTCGACCTCGACCACGTCAACGACCTGGGCTGGACCGCGTTGCTCGAAGCCGTGATCCTCGGTGACGGCGGCACCGACCACCAGGAGGTCGTCCGGATCCTGCTCGCCGCCGGCGCCGACCGGACCATCGCGGACCAGGACGGGATCACGGCGCTCCAGCACGCTCAGCGCCGCGGGTACGACGAGATCGCGACCCTGTTGCGCCGATGACCGAGCAGGCGGGCTGACAGCGGGCGGGTCCGTGGCGACACGGACGATGATCACCGGACGATCCCGTGTCTGGACCAGTGGCGGCTAATCCTGCGGAGACCCAGGAGTCTCGCTAACGTGACGGGGCACGCACCCCCCCGGCGTCTCAGGAGCCCTCCCATGTTCGGTGCCCGCACGATCCCGGCCGTCTCTGCCCTCGCTGTCGTACTCGGACTGAGCGCGTTCGCCGCCTCGGCGCCGGCGGCCGCCGACGATGTCGTGAAGCAGGAGCAGACGCTCCACTTCACTACTGACGTCCCGACCGACGCCGTCGTCTTCCACCGCTACGGCGCCGTGGTGCTGGCGGAGTCCAGTTCGGGTCTTCCGGTGACGATCTCCGCCGACCCGAACACCCCGGCGTGCCTGGCCGGCTCGGGTCCGGTCCTCATCTACGGGAACGTCCTGCTGTTGCACGGAGGCCCGTGCACGATCTTCGCGGACCAGGCCGGCAACGACGAGTACGCCCCGGCACAGCGGATCAGCATGACCTTCGAGATCGCCCGTGAGGAGACCTACCTGACGGCGACGAAGGCCTCCAAGGGCGTGCTCGGCCTGAGCCCGACGACCTTCCGGGCGTCGCTCATGCGCGACGGCTGGTTCGGACCCAGCCAGGGGATCCTGCCGTTCGTCGACGCGCAAGTCGCCTTCTCGGTCGGCGGGAAGCAGGTCTGCACCGCGAAGACCGTGTACGTCGACACCGGCACCTTCCCCGGCTCCGCCGTCGCGACCTGCAAGGCGACCATCGGGCTGTCGGCCGCGCTGAAGTACAAGAGCTACACCGCGACCTACGCCGGTTCCCAGGACTACAAGCCGAGTACGGCGACCGGCGTCCTGCAGTAGGGACGTCAGTCCGCCAGATCCACGATCACGGGCGCGTGGTCCGACGGACTCGTCGACCCCTGGTGCGGATCGCGCTCGTCCCTGTCGATGAACGCACCGGTGACCCGCTCGGCGAAGGGCCGCGAGCCGAGGACGAAGTCGATGCGCATGCCGCGGTTCCGTTCGAAGCGCTGCCGGTAGTAGTCCCAGTAGGTGTACGCCGTGGGGTCCGGGACGTGCGGTCGGACGACGTCGACGTACCCGGCCTCGAGGAAGGCCTGGAAGGCGGCGCGCTCCGGCGGGGTGACGTGGGTGTCCTTCGCGAACGCCGCGATGTCGTAGACATCGTCGTCTGTGGGGGCGATGTTCCAGTCGCCGACCAGTGCGGTCGGCTGGTCGGCCCAGCCGGACGCGGCAGCGCGGAGCTGCTCGAGCCAGGCGAGCTTGTAGAGGTAGTGCGGGTCGTCGACCTTGCGTCCGTTGGGGACGTACAGCGACCAGACCCGGACGCCACCGCAGGTCGCTCCGATGGCGCGGGCCTCGGCGGCTTCCTCCCAGTCCGGCATGCCCTCGAAGCCGATCGAGACATCGTCGATCCCGACCCGGGAGACGAGCGCGACGCCGTTCCACTGGCTGTAGCCGACCGCGGCGATGTCGTACCCGCGCGCCTGCAGTCCCATCAGCGGCAGCTGGTCCTCGCGCGCCTTGGTCTCCTGCAGGGCGAGCACGTCGATGTCGTGCCGTTCCAGGAAGGCCTCGACGCGGTCGATGCGGGAGCGGATCGAGTTGACGTTCCAGGTGGCGATACGCACCCGGTGAGACTAGTACTCCGGACCGGACAGCTCAGCAGCCGACCTGGTCGTGGCGGCACCGTGACGAGCTGCTCACTCCTGCGGCCGGTACCCCGAGCACATCACCCGCAGATAGCTGATCCGGTCACCCTCGGTCCGGTAGTACGCCTGCTGCTCGACCGTGTGCGGACCGTCCTCGTTGGTGATCGCGAACCGGTAGCTCACCTGATCGGTGTCCTCGACCGGGTCGCCGTCGGCGGCATCGTGCGAGTCGATCCGGTCCTGCTCGGTGAACCAGGTGTCGAGCACGATCTCCAGCACGGCCTCCGGATCGCTCGCCTCCCATGACTTGCGCGGGGTGAGTGCCATGAAGTCGATCTCGGGGGACAGGACGGCGCGGATCGCGTCGTGGTCCCGGGCGGCGATGGCGCGCGCCCACTCCTGTCCGGCGGTCACGACGCCTTCCAGACCGACGCCACGTCGCGGCGGTAGCCGCGGCCCCAGATCCCGCTGACGATCATCAGGACCGGCTTCGGCACGTTGCCGGTGATCGCCGCGAGTTCGTCGGCGGTGGCCCCGTCGGTGACCCACGCGAAGAAGGTGCCGCCGACCGCCGGCGAGACCTTGCTGAACTTCTTGCCCATCTCCTTGATCGCCGGTGCGTCCGCGTTCTCCAGGTACGGCGCTTCGAGCTCGGCTTCTTCGTGCCCCAGGTGCGCGATGGTCACTCGTTCGAGCTCGGCGATGGCGGTGTGCGCGGCCGCGGCGTCGGTGGCCGTGGCCGAGGTGCGAAAGGCGTTCATCGCCGCACGGGCGTCGGCGAGCGCCGCGGCCATGACCTCGTGCTCGGCGTCCATCGCGTCGAGGGTCGCCTGGCTGACCCCGATCTGGAGCAGTCCGGGCCAGGCGATCTCGTGCTCGCCTTCGTGATGACGGACCAGCTGGGCGTCGAAGTTGTCCCAGGCGGTCCCGAGCGCTGCCGCGCGCGCCGCGTCGCCGTCGTTGAAGCGCGAGGTCGCGTCCAGGAACCGCTGGAGGTCACGCCGGAACGCGCCGTGGATCGCCCTGTTCATGCTCATCACAGCCATGGAAGGACGCTACTGCGGAACGTGGATTCTGCCGAGACCCCCGGCGACCGTAGAATCCGCGGGTGGCTCTCACTATCGGCATCGTCGGACTCCCCAACGCGGGCAAGTCGACGCTCTTCAACGCGCTGACCAAGAACAATGTGCTCGCAGCGAACTACCCGTTCGCGACGATCGAGCCGAACGTCGGCGTCGTCGCCGTACCGGACGAACGGCTCGGCAAGCTCGCCGGGGTCTTCGGCTCGGCCAAGGAACTGCCGGCGACCGTCGAGTTCGTCGACATCGCCGGCATCGTGGCGGGCGCGTCGCAGGGTGAGGGACTGGGCAACAAGTTCCTCTCCCACATCCGCGAGGCCTCGGCGATCTGTCAGGTGACCCGGGTCTTCCGCGACGAGGACGTCACCCACGTCGACGGCGAGGTGAACCCGGCCTCGGACATCGGCACCATCCAGACCGAGATGATCCTGGCCGACCTGCAGACGGTGGAGAAGGCGATCCCGCGGCTGGAGAAGGAGACCCGCGGCAACAAGGCGATCGCGGCCAACCTCGCCGCCGCGCAGGAAGCCAAGGAGCTGCTCGAGGCCGGTACGCCGATCATCGCGTCCGAGCTCGACCTCGAACTGGTCCGCGAGCTCAGCCTGCTCACCGCCAAGCCGTACATCTACGTCTTCAACTGCGACGCCGACGAGCTCGGCGACGAGACGCTCAAGGACGAGATGCGCGCGCTCGTCGCCCCGGCCGAGGCGATCTTCCTGGACGCCAAGTTCGAGTCCGAACTGGTCGAGCTCGGCGATGACGACGAGGCTCGCGCGATGCTCGCCGAGATGGGCGTCGACGAACCCGGTCTGGACGTCCTGGCCCGGGTCGGCTTCGACACCCTCGGCCTGCAGACCTACCTGACCGCCGGGCCCAAGGAAGCGCGTGCCTGGACGATCAAGAAGGGCGCGACCGCTCCCGAGGCGGCCGGCGTCATCCACACCGACTTCCAGAAGGGGTTCATCAAGGCCGAGATCGTCTCGTACGACGACCTGATGGACGCCGGCTCGATGGCCGCCGCCAAGTCCGCGGGCAAGGTCCGCATGGAGGGCAAGGACTACGTGATGGCCGACGGGGACGTCGTGGAGTTCCGCTTCAACGTCTAGCCCATGGCCCGGCAACTCCGCCGCGACTAGTCTCGTCGCATGTTCCGGCAATTGCTGATGTTCCCCGGCTCTGTCGACCTGGCAACTGTCGAGCGC
>JAKFBZ010000113.1:0-25048 GCA_036676945.1 Marmoricola sp. | reverse complement strand
GAGTCCTCCAGGACGGCCTCGACCGCCGTGTGATCTCCCCCGACCACCAGGACCGGCACGCCGGACACGATCCGCGCCGCATGATCCGCTGCCGCCTCGTACGCGACGCGCGCCTGGTTGTCCCGGCGCCGGGCGAACCGCTGCTGGCTCTGCCCGCCGGCTTTCGTACGTCCCTGGACGTGCCGTTGGCCGACCTTCGACTCCACGACGTCGCCGCGCTCGAGGCGGGCGATCGCGAAGCCGCCCTTGCGGACCAGCAGGATCCCCCAGGCCTCAGGGGGTGCGCAGGCTTCCGCGAACGCCGTCACGTCGGGTTCTCCGGCGTACGCGCGGGAGAACGGCAGGGTCGCGACGAAGTGCGACCCGTCGGCGGCGTCGCCGGCCAGACGACCGCCGGTCACCTTCAGCGCGGTGTCACCGTGCCGAGCGGTGAAGTTCTCGATCCAACGTGCCAGCCGGGCTGGTGTCACTGCTACGACCGTCACCGGGTCTCGACCCGGCGTTCCAGGTTCGCAAGCTCACCCGGAGCCTTGCTCGACCTCTTCGGGTCATGAGCCCGTTCGTTCCTCACGGGCTCATGCCTCAGACGTTGAAGCCGAGTGCGCGCAGCTGGTCGCGTCCGTCGTCGGAGATCTTGTCCGGGCCCCACGGCGGCATCCAGACCCAGTTGATCGTGACGTCACCCACCAGGCCCTCGAGCGCCGTGTTGGTCTGGTCCTGGATCACGTCGGTCAGTGGACAGGCCGCGGACGTCAGCGTCATGTCGAGGACGAGGTTCGACTCCTGGTCCAGGTTCACGCCGTAGACGAGGCCGAGATCGACGACGTTGATGCCGAGCTCGGGGTCGACGACGTCCTTCATCGCCTCCATGATGTCGTCCTCGGTGGCGGTGGTGGTGCTGCCGCCGAGGTCAACCTCGGGCAGATCACTGTGGTCGGTCATGCTTCTCCTCCTTGGGCTCGGACCTGGAGCGCGGCGTCCTTGAACGCCATCCAGGAAAGCAGTGCGCATTTCACCCGGGCCGGGAACTTCGCCACGCCTGCGAAGGCGATCCCGTCCTCGAGCACGTCCTCGTCGGGCTCGACCTGACCCTTGCCCTGCATCAGCTCCAGGAAGGCCGCGTGCGTGGCCAGGGCGTCGTCCAGGTCGCGGCCGATCACCAGGTCCGTCATCACCGAGGCCGACGCCTGGCTGATCGAGCAGCCCTCGGCGTCGTACGACACATCGACCACGCGGAGGTCGTCACCCTCGCCGTCCAGGTGGACGCGCAGGGTGACCTCGTCCCCGCAGGTCGGGTTCACGTGGTGCACCTCGGCCTCGTACGGGTCCCGCAGGCCCGCGTGGTGGGGCTTGCGGTAGTGGTCCAGGATGATCTCCTGGTACAGGGAATCGAGATCCATGACTGGTGAACGTCACCCGACCTTGAAGTAGTTCTTGGTGTACTCGAGGCCGTCGATCAGAGCGTCGATCTCGGCCGGAGTCGTGTACAGGTACGACGACGCGCGCGTGGAGCTCTGCACGCCGAACCGCTTGTGCGCGGGCTTGGCGCAGTGGTGCCCTGCGCGGACGGCGATGCCCCGGCTGTCGAGCAGCTGCGCGACGTCGTGCGGGTGGACGCCGTCGAGTTCGAACGCGACCGCTCCCCCGCGCCTGGTCGGGTCGGTCGGCCCGAGGACCCGCACACCAGACACCGTGGCCAGACCGTCGAGCAGGTGACCGGTGATCGCCTGCTCGTGGGCGTGGATCCTGTCCAGGCCCACGTGCGAGATGTAGTCCAGTGCGGCGCCCAGGCCCACGACCTCGGCGATCGGCGGCGTGCCGGCCTCGAACTTGTGCGGGATGGGCGCCCAGGTCGACTTCTCCATGCTGACCGTGGCGATCATCTCGCCGCCGCCGAGGAACGGCGGCAGCTGGTTCAGCAGCTCGGTCCGGCCCCACAGGACACCGATCCCGGTCGGACCGGTCACCTTGTGCCCGGTGAACGCGACGAAGTCGGCGTCGACGGCCTGTACGTCCACCGGCAGCTGCGGAGCCGCCTGGGAGGCGTCGAGGACGACGACGGCACCGATCTCGTGGGCGCGACGGGCGATCTCGGCGACCGGGTTGATGGTGCCGAGCATGTTCGACACCCAGGTCAGCGCGACCACCTTGGTGCCGGGCACCAGCAGCTCGTCGATGTTCGACAGGTCGAGCTCGCCCTCGTCGGTGATCCCGAACCAGCGCAGCTCTGCCCCGGACCGCTCCGTGGCGAGCTGCCACGGCACGATGTTGGAGTGGTGCTCCATCTCGGTGATGACCACGCGGTCACCGGGCCCGAGCGGGAACGTGCGGGCGACCAGGTTGAGCGCCTCGGAGGCGTTCTTCGTGAAGATCACCTCGTCGCGCGACGGGGCGTTCAGGAACGACGCCACCTTGTCGCGGCCGGCCTCGAACGCAGCCGTCGACTCGGCACCGAGCTGGTGCATCGCCCGGGCGATGTTCGCGTTGTGCCGTTCGAGGTGGTCGACCATCGCGTCGATGACGACCTGCGGCTTCTGCGAGGTGTTGGCGCTGTCCAGGTAGACCAGCTTGTGGCCGCCGTCGAGCTCGCGGTCCAGGATCGGGAAGTCCTTGCGGATGACATCGAGGTCGTTCAGCAGGCCGTCCATTGCCACTCCTCTCACACCACGTCTCGACAGGCTCGGGGAACGAATCAGACCGCGGGGGCGGTGACGAAGCGGTCGTAACCGTTCGCCTCGAGCTCGTCGGCGAGCTCGGAGCCGCCTTCCTCGGCGACCTGGCCGTTGACGAACACGTGCACGAAGTCCGGCTTGATGTAGCGCAGGATCCGCGTGTAGTGCGTGATCAGCAGGACGCCCTTGTCGCCGTTCTCCTTGAAGCGGTTGACGCCCTCGGAGACGATCTTGAGCGCGTCGATGTCCAGGCCGGAGTCGGTCTCGTCGAGGACGGCGACCTTCGGGTCGAGCAGCTCGAGCTGGACGATCTCGTGGCGCTTCTTCTCGCCGCCGGAGAAGCCCTCGTTGACGTTGCGGCTGGCGAACGCGGTGTCCATCTTGACCCGCTCCATCGCCGTGTTGACGTCCTTGACCCAGGTGCGCAGCTTCGGGGCCTCGCCGTCGATCGCGGTCTTGGCGGTGCGCAGGAAGTTCGACACCGAGACGCCCGGGACCTCGACGGGGTACTGCATCGCCAGGAAGAGCCCGGCGCGCGCACGCTCGTCGACCGTCATCGCGAGGACGTCGACACCGTCGAGGGTGACCGAGCCACTGGTGACGTTGTACTTCGGGTGACCGGCGATCGAGTACGCCAGGGTCGACTTGCCGGAGCCGTTGGGCCCCATGATCGCGTGCGTCTCCCCGTCCTTGATGGTCAGGTTGACGCCCTTGAGGATCTCCTTGGGACCGTCCTCGGTGTCGACCGAGACGTGCAGGTCCTTGATCTCCAGTGTTGCCATGGCTTACTTGTCTCCTAGGTCGATCAGTACGTCGTCACCGGTGATCTGCACCGGGAAGACAGGAACGGGTTCGGTGGCCGGCGGGCCGAGCGGCTTGCCGGTACGGAGGTCGAAACGCGAGCCGTGCATCCAGCACTCGATCTCGCAGCCCTGGATGTCGCCCTCCGAGAGCGCGACAGCGGCGTGGCTGCACTCGTCCTCGATGGCGTAGACGTCGTCGCCGTTGCGCACGATCGCGACATCCAGGCCGTCGACCTCCACGCGCAGGGCGGCGCCGTCGACGACCTCGCTGAGGGCGCAGGCACGGACGAAGGGCATCAGGCAGTGCCTTCGAGGAAGGGCTTCAGCACGTTCTTGGCGAGCTCGGCCTCGACGGTCTCGGTCAGCTTCTCCTCGAGGGACTCCACGCCGATCTTGCGGATCAGGTCGTGGAAGAAGCCGTGCACGACCAGTCGGCGGGCCTCGAACTCCTCGATGCCGCGCGAGCGCAGGTAGAACAACTGCTCGTCGTCGAAGCGTCCGGTCGCCGACGCGTGCCCGGCTCCCTCGATCTCGCCGGTCTCGATCTCCAGGTTCGGGACCGAGTCGGCCTGGCAGCCGTCGGTGAGGACGAGGTTGCGGTTCTCCTCGTAGGTCTCGATGCCTTCGGCGATCTTGCGGATCAGGACGTTGCCGATCCAGACGGTGTGCGCCCCCTGGCCCTGCAGCGCGCCCTTGTAGACCACGTTGCTCTTGGTCTTCGGGGCGGTGTGGTCCACGAACAGGCGGTGCTCGATGTGCTGGCCCTCGTCGGCGAAGTACATGCCGAGCATCTCGACCGAGCCACCCGGGCCTGCGTAGTCGGCGGTCGTGTCGTGACGGACCACGTCGCCGCCGAACGAGACCGAGACGTGCTTGAGGTGCGCGTCGCGCCCGACCCGCGCGTGCTGGGTCGAGTGGTGCACGGCGTCATCGGCCCAGTCCTGGAGGGAGACGACCGTCAGGTCGGCACCGTCCTCGAGCACGATCTCGATGTTGTCCGCGAGCGTTGCCGAGCCCTCGAAGGTGAGGACGACGGTCGCCTTGGAGAACTTCTCGGCGACGATCACCGTGTGACCGGCGCCGGCCGTCTGCGAACCGGTGCCGAACTGGCGGATCACGGTCGCGCCGTCGACCACCGTGTCGGTCGGGATGCGCACCACGGTCACGCCGCCGGCAGCCTCCCAGGCACGGGCGGAGACCCGGTCGGTCGGGACCAGCCCGGAGAGACCGCGCACAGGAGCCTCCGCACCGAGCTGCTCCACGACGACGCCGTCGGCCGCCTCGACCTTGACGGTCGTCGCGTCGTCACCGAACGCGGCGTCGTCGTGCAGGCCGCGCAGGCGCTTGAGCGGGGTGAACCGCCAGACCTCCTCCATGCCTGTGGGGACCGGGTGGTCCGCCAGGTCGAAGGAGCCCTCGGGGTGCAGGTGGGAGTCCACCTTGTCGACCTCGAGGGAACGGGAAATGACTTCTGCCGTCACCCGACGGCTCCTTCCATCTGCAGTTCGATCAGGCGGTTGAGCTCGAGCGCGTACTCCATCGGGAGCTCCTTGGCGATGGGCTCGACGAAGCCGCGGACGATCATCGCCATCGCCTCGTCCTGCTCCATGCCGCGCGACATCAGGTAGAAGAGCTGGTCGTCGGAGACCTTCGAGACGCTCGCCTCGTGACCCATCGAGACGTCGTCCTCGCGGATGTCGACGTACGGGTAGGTGTCCGAGCGGCTGATCTGGTCGACCAGGAGCGCGTCGCAGAGCACGTTGCTCTTCGACCCGTGCGCACCCTCGTTGATCTGGATCAGGCCGCGGTACGACGTACGACCGCCGCCCCGGGCGACCGACTTGCTCAGGATGCTCGAGGACGTGTTCGGAGCGGCGTGCACCATCTTGGCGCCGGCGTCCTGGTGCTGGCCCTCGCCGGCGAACGCGATGGACAGGGTCTCGCCCTTGGCGTGCTCGCCCATCAGGTAGACCGCCGGGTACTTCATGGTCAGCTTCGAGCCGATGTTGCCGTCGACCCACTCCATGGTCGCGCCCGCTTCGCAGATCGCGCGCTTGGTGACCAGGTTGTACACGTTGTTCGACCAGTTCTGGATGGTCGTGTAACGGCAGCGACCACCCTTCTTGACGATGATCTCGACGACCGCCGAGTGCAGCGAGTCCGACGAGTAGATCGGCGCGGTGCAGCCCTCGACGTAGTGCACGTAGGCGCCCTCGTCGACGATGATCAGGGTCCGCTCGAACTGGCCCATGTTCTCGGTGTTGATCCGGAAGTACGCCTGCAGCGGGATGTCCACGTGGACGCCCTTGGGCACGTAGATGAACGAGCCGCCCGACCAGACCGAGGTGTTCAGCGCGGCGAACTTGTTGTCACCGACCGGGATGATCGTGCCGAAGTACTCCTTGAAGAGCTCCTCGTGCTCCTTCAGCGCGGTGTCGGTGTCGACGAAGATGACGCCCTGCTCCTCGAGGTCCTCGCGGATCGAGTGGTAGACGACCTCGGACTCGTACTGGGCAGCCACACCGGAGACCAGGCGCTGCTTCTCCGCCTCCGGGATGCCGAGCTTGTCGTAGGTGTTCTTGATGTCCTCGGGGAGCTCCTCCCACGAGGTCGCCTGCTTCTCGCTGGAGCGCACGAAGTACTTGATGTTGTCGAAGTCGATCGTGTCCAGCTCACCGCCCCAGGTGGGCATCGGCTTGCGGTGGAAGAGCTTGAGGCCCTTCAGTCGCAGGTCGAGCATCCACTGCGGCTCGCTCTTCTTCGAGGAGATGTCGCGGACGACGTCCTCGTTGAGGCCGCGCTTGGCGTTGGCGCCGGCGACGTCGGAGTCGGACCAGCCGAACTCGTAACGGCCGATGCCCTTGAGCTCGGGGTTGAGCTCCTCGATGGAGGTCATGTCAGACCGCCCTCTCTGCCTTGTCGGGGTGGGGAATACAGGTCGTGCAGACGCCGTCGCCGTGGGCGATCGTCGCCAGTCGCTGGACGTGACTGCCGAGCACCCGGCCGATGGCCTCGGTCTCGGCCTCGCACAGCTGAGGAAATTCGTGGGCCACGTGGGACACGGGGCAGTGCTGCTGGCACAACTGCTCTCCGACGACCGGGAGCTGCGTCGCGGTCGCGGCGTAGCCCTCGCCGGTGAAGATCAGGGCGAGCACTTCGGCCGGGGAGAGTTCCGGGTGCTGCGCGGCGAGGCCGCCGAACTGCTCCTCGATGAAACCGGCCCGGCGCTCGGCGAACGCCTTGACGGCGGCGTCCCCGCCGGTCTCGGCGAGGAACCGGAGCGCCTGGACGGCGAGGTCGTCGTACTGCTGGTCGAACTGGTCGCGACCGGTCTCGGTCAGCGCGAAGAGCTTCGCCGGGCGACCACGACCGCGGATCACCGAGGCCCGGGGGTCACGTGCCTCGACCGCTCCTTCTGCGAGAAGGTGGTCCAGGTGCCGCCGGACGGCGGCCGGGGTGAGCGAGAGACGCTCCCCGAGGGCGGCAGCAGTGGACGGTCCGTTCTCCAGGATCGACCGTACGACGCGCTCGCGCGTGGGCGCGTCGCCGAGGTCAGCGTGCCGCTGATCCGTCGTCCGGTCGATTTCCACAACACCAGTGTGCCGTTAATGTTTTGTCCGTTTCAAATAAGGGTCACCTAACCCGCCTCGCGGCCACCCCGGTGACTTTGTGCCTGGTTTCCCTTGAGTGGGCGCCTCCCCGGCCGATGTTGCACCCGAGGCAGGGGGATCGAATGGCGTTGCGTCGGGTGCTGCAGTCACGGATCGTGGTCGCGCTCGGACTCGCCCTGGCCGTGCTCGTGCCGGCGCTGACCGTGCCCCGTCTCCCCCACGTGAGCCCCTGGCCGCTGCTGGCCGGCCTGGTCCCGTGGGTGATCGGCAAGTACGTCCTCTGCCCGCTGCGCTGGCGCGCGCTCACCGCGGCCGTCCCGGCGGCTCCGCGGGCGCGACGCTGGTACCTGCGGGCCTACGCGGAGTCCGAACTGCTCGGCCTGCTCACGCCGGGCCATGTCGGCGCCGACATCTGGCGGCTGAGCCGTTTGAACAAGGCCGGCCTCGCCCGCGGCGACTCACTCATCAGCGTCGGGGTCGACCGGATCGTCGGTGGCATCGGCGTCACCGTCTTCGTGATGTTCGCGGCCACCAGCCTCCCGTCCCGGGTGCTCGTGATCAGCGCTGCCGTCGGAGTCGTAGCGGTGGCGGTCGCGCTGGTCGCGCGCAGGCTGTTCCCCCGGCTTCTCCCCAGCGGACCGTTGCCCCGCCCGCGAGCGCTGCTCGTCGCGTTCCTCCTGGCTGCCGGATACCAGCTCACGATCGCCGGGCTCCTGTTCGGGACGATCGCCGCCACGGGCCACACGCTCCCCCCGCTCACGGTGCTGGCTGCGTTCGGCGCCAGCCAGCTGGCCGGGGTCGTGCCGGGACTCAACGGGGCGAGCCCGAAGGACGGCGCCCTGGTCGTGGCCCTGGTCGCTCTCGGGCTGCCTCTGGTCGCTGCCGCCGCCGCGGTGACGATCCGCGCCACGCTGGCCTGGTTGCCCGCCATCACGATCGGCGGACTCAGCCTGTGGCTGTGGCGCCGCCAGGCCACGCTCGCACCAGCCTGACACCCGGGCCGGTCCACGACGCCGACCTCGCGGCGCCAGCCCAGTCGTTGCCTTCTACAATCCGCAGGTGCCTTCATCCGCAGCGGTCGAGGTCGCCGGCCTGGTCATGCGGTACGGCGACAAAACGGCGGTCGACAACCTCGACCTGACCGTGGAGCGGAACACCATCACCGCGGTCCTCGGCCCCAACGGAGCCGGCAAGACCACCACGCTGGAGACCTGTGAGGGCTACCGGCGCCCCCAGCAGGGCACCGTCCGGGTCCTCGGCCTCGACCCGGTCGCCGACCGCCGTGACCTGCTCCCGCGGATCGGCGTGATGCTGCAGGGCTCGGGCGCCTGGTCCGGTGTACGCGCCCTGGAGATGCTGCACCACATCGCGCGCCTGCACGCCGACCCGCTCGACATCGGCATGCTCGCCGACCGTCTCGGCCTCCACGACTGCGGGCGGACGCCGTACCGGCGGCTCTCCGGAGGCCAGCAGCAGCGCCTCGGCCTGGCGATGGCCGTCGTCGGGCGGCCCGAGGTCGTCTTCGTCGACGAGCCCACCGCCGGGATGGACCCGCTCGCCCGGCGCACCACCTGGGAACTCCTCGAGGAACTGCGCGGCGACGGCGTCACGGTCGTGCTGACGACTCACTACATGGACGAGGCGGAACGGCTCGCGGACCGGATCCACATCATCGACCACGGCCGGATGATCGCGTCCGGGACGCCGCTGGAACTGACCCGCGGGGGCACCTCCACGATCCGCCTGGTGGTCACCAAGCCGTTCCCCGACGGCGCTCCGGCCTCACTGCAGGCCGCCCTCGGTCCGCAGGTGGAGGTCACCGCCATCAGCGAACTCAGCCTGCTCGTCACCGGCCCCGCCGACCACACCACGCTGGCGACGGTGAGCCGGTGGTGCGAGGAGCAGGGCGTGCTGCCGGAGTCCCTCAACCTCGGGCAGCGCAACCTCGAGGACGTCTTCCTGGAGATCACCGGACGGGAGCTGGAGCAATGACGCCCGTCCCCGCCGCCCTCGGAACGTTCACGCCGGCGCCCGGCAGCGCGCCTCTGCTGCGCCAGGTACTCGCCCAGGCGTCGATGGAAGCCAGGTTGATGGTGCGCAACGGCGAGCAGCTCCTGCTCGCGGTGGTGATCCCGGTGATCGTGCTGGTCGGCGGCGTCCGCGGCGCCCAGCACGTCGGCTTCGACTTCACCGACCGGCCGATCGACGTCCTCACCCCGGGAGTCCTCGCCCTGGCGGTGATGTCGACGGCGTTCACCTCGCTCGCGATCGCGACCGGCTTCGAGCGCCGGTACGGCGTCATCAAGCGCCTCGGCGCCTCGCCGCTCCCCCGGTCGGGCCTCCTGGCCGGCAAGGTCGGAGCACTGCTCCTGGTCGAGGCCTTCCAGATCGTCATCATCTCCACCGTGGCCCTGGTGATGGGCTGGGACCCGCACGACGGCCTCGAGACCGCTGTCGCCGCCCTCCTCGCCGTCCTGCTGGGCACGGCCGCCTTCGCCGCGCTCGGGCTCTTCCTGGCCGGCGTCCTGCGCGCCGAGGCGACGCTCGCTGCGGCGAACCTGGTCTACCTGCTCCTGCTCGCCGGCGGCGCCGTGATCCTCCCCACCTCCGAGTACGGCAGCCTCGGCAGGTTCCTGGAACTGCTGCCCTCCGGGGCGCTGGGCGAGGCGATGCGGGCGGCACTGCTCGACGGGGAGCTCGTCGCCCAGCACCTGCTGGTGCTGCTCGTGTGGGCGGTCATCGGGACCGTGCTCACCGCGAGGACGTTCAAGTGGGAGTGACCGACACCTCGCGCCTGGACCTGGCCCGGCACTTGCGACCGCTGGCCTGGGCGACCCTGGTCGCGAACATGGTCCTGGTCGTCTCCGGCGGCGCCGTCCGGCTCACCGGCTCCGGGCTCGGCTGCCCGACCTGGCCGCGGTGCACCGAGGAGTCCTTCACCCCGCACGGCGCTCTCGACCTCAACGCCGCCATCGAGTTCGGCAACCGGATGCTCACCTTCGTCCTGGTCGCGATCGCCGTGGCGACCTTCGTCGCGGCGTACCAGGAGGCGAAACGGTCGGGCCGGACGGAACTTCGCACCGTCGCCCTCGTCCTCGCGCTCGGCATCCCCGCCCAGGCGGTGATCGGCGGCATCACCGTCCTGACCGACCTCAACCCGTGGATCGTCTCGTTCCACCTGCTCTGCTCGCTCGCGATCATCGCCCTCGCCGTCGTCTTCGTCCGGCTGGTCGACTCCGGTGCCCCGCTCCCCGCGGCGACGGCGAGCCGCCCGGTCCTCGGGCTCGCGTGGGCGACCTTCGCGGCAGCCTGCGCCGTCCTCTACG
The DNA here is from genome assembly GCA_036676945.1 of Marmoricola sp. GTDB lineage: Bacteria > Actinomycetota > Actinomycetes > Propionibacteriales > Nocardioidaceae > Marmoricola. The sequence continues at coordinate 14,636 of JAKFBZ010000113.1, read as the reverse complement.
TCGGCACCGTGGTGACCGGCTCCGGGCCGCACGCCGGAGACGAGGAAGCCCCCCGCAACGGCCTGGACCCGCTCCAGCTCTCCCAGCTCCACGCCGACCTGGTCTTCCTCTTCGTCGGCCTCACCATCGGGCTGCTCTTCGTCCTCCGGGCCACCGGAGCGCGTCCCGAAGCGCTGCGGGCTGCCAGACTCCTCCTGATCATCGAGCTCGCCCAGGGCGCCGTCGGTTTCGTGCAGTACTTCACGGACCTGCCGATCGTCCTGGTCGGCATCCACATGCTCGGCGCGGCGCTGATCATGGCCGCGACGACCTGGACGGTGCTGGCGGCTCGCGAAGCCTGACGAGGAGCCCGGAGGAGGAACGATGCGCGGACATCTGGTCTACGACGCCGACTGCGGCTTCTGCACCCGGAGCGCACAGTGGCTCGACGAGGCCCCGGTCGCGTGGCACACGCTCGACCTCGACGCGGTCCACGTCACCCAGGCCGAGGCGGACGCGAACGCCGGCTGGCTGGTCGACGGACGGATCACCGCTCTCGGGGCGCCGGCGATCGGCGCCGCCCTGCGCGCCCGCGGTGGCGGGACGCGGATCCTCGGCTGGGCGCTGACCGTCCCGGGCATCCGTGGCCTCGCCGGTCTCGTCTACCCGAGGATCGCCGCGAACCGGCACCGGATGCCCGGCGGAACGGCTGCCTGCAAGATCGAGCCGCCGAGTGGTTCTGACCGGAAGGACCCCTGATGAGCAGCACCTTCGTCCCGTGGCGCCGTCCGTTGTCCGGGCGGGATCCGGGCGAGGAACATCGTGCGTCGACGCCGCTGGAGCTCTTCTTCGACCTCTGCTTCGTGGTGGCCGTCGCGGCCGCCGCCTCGGTCCTGCACCACGACCTCGCCGAGAACCACCTGGGTCGCGGGCTCGTCGACTACCTGATGGTGTTCTTCGCGATCTGGTGGGCCTGGGTCAACTACTCCTGGTTCGCCAGCGCCTACGACACCGGCGACGTGGTCTTCCGGCTGGCCACGTTCGTGATCATGACCGGCGTCCTCGTCTTCGCGGCCGCGATCCCGGCCATCACGGGCCCCGAGCGCGACTTCACACTGGGGGTCGTCGGCTACGCGATCATGCGGCTCGCGCTGGTCCCGATGTGGCTGCGGGTCGCGCGCGACCACGCCGACTGCCGGACCACCGCGCTGCGCTACGCGATCGGCGTCAGCGTCGTCCAGGTCCTCTGGGTCGGGCGGCTCTGGATCGATGACGACGCGATCGTCCTGGCGAGCTTCGTGGCTCTCGCACTCGCCGAACTGGCCGTCCCGTGGTGGGCCGAGCACAGCGGCCAGCGCACCCCGTGGCACGCCGACCACATCGCGGAGCGCTACCAGCTCTTCACCATCATCGTCCTCGGCGAGGTCATCCTGGCCACCACCCAGGCCATCTCCGCGAGCCTCGACGCGCACGGTTCGTCCGCCGACCTGTTCCAGGTCGTCGGCGGCGCGCTGCTGCTGGTCTTCAGCATGTGGTGGATCTACTTCAAGCGCTCCATGGTCGAGTCGCTCGGCGAGGAGAGCGCGTTCTTCTTCGGCTACGCCCACTACTTCGTGCTCGGCTCGGTGGCGGCCGTCGGCGCCGCGCTCGCCGCCTGCGTCGACCTCGTCCAGCACGAGTCCCACGGACTCGACCCACGGACCGCGGCGCTCTGCCTCGCGACGGCAGTGTCGGTTTACCTGCTCTCCCTCGGAGCCATCCATGCGTTCGGCGACCGGCATCCGCGGGCGCTGAGCGGCCCGGTCGTGGTCTCGCTGCTGACCATCGGAGCCGCGTTCGTCGGTACCGCCGCGGACCCTGACCACGTCGGGCCGAGCGTCCTGCTGATCGGCCTGGTCGTCACCGGGGCCGTCGCCGACCACCAGCTGCGCGGGAGCCGGGTCCAGGCACCCGGCTGAGGACGCTCAGCCGAACTGCTTCTCGCCGAACCAGGCGGCCAGCGGGTTGCCGTTGTAGTCGGCGATCGGCCGGTAGCCCTCGCCTTCGTAGAGCGCGATCGCGTGCTGGTGCCTGGCACCGGTGTCCATCCTGATCACCGTGTAGCCGTGGTCGACGGCCGCCGCTTCGAGCGCGTGCAGCAGGCGCCGCGCGATCCCCTGGCGGCGGGCTTCGGGAACGACGTACATCCGCTTGATCTCGGCGGCCCCGTCCGGCAGGCGCTTGAACCCGCCGCAGCACAGGGCCGTCCCGTCGGCGTCGTAGCCGACGAGGAAGCGTCCTCCCGGCGGGCCGAACTCCGCCGGACCTGCCTGCGGCATGTCCGGGCCGTTGACGTCGACACCGTCGTACATCACGGCCAGTTCAGCGGCGTACGCCGCGAGCAGCTCACGGCCGTGCCCGTCGTCGACCGGGGCGTCGCGGAACTCCAGGACCGGACCGGTCATGGGCGTCAGCGGGTCAGCAGGGGGTCGAGCGCGACCGAGACGAACAGCAGGGAGAGGTACAGGTTGGACCAGTGGAACAGACGCATCGGCTTGATCTCGTTGAGCTCGTCGCTGCGCTTGGCCCGTGCCCAGAGCAGGTGCGCCTCCACCAGGAACAGCGCCCCCAGGACCACTGCCGAGATCGGGTAGAAGAGCCCGGTGTCGGCCACCGGCCACAGCAGCAGCGACAGCGCGACCATGGCCCACGAGTACGCGACGATCTGGCGGGCCACCTCCTCGCCCGTGCGCAGCGCCGGCAGCATCGGGACATCGACGGAGGCGTAGTCCTCGCGGTAGCGCATCGCCAGCGCCCAGGTGTGCGGCGGCGTCCACAGGAACACCACGCCGAACAGGATCACCGGAGGCCAGGCCAGTTCGTTGGTGACGGCCGTCCAGCCGATCAGCGCCGGGAAGCAGCCGGCCAGCCCGCCCCAGACGATGTTCTGGGTGGTGCGGCGCTTGAGCACCATCGTGTAGACGAACAGGTAGAACGCCGAGGCAGCCAGGGCCAGGCCGGCGGAGAGCCAGTTGACCCAGAAGCCGAGGACCAGCGTCGAGACGACCGCCAGCACGATCCCGAAGACGAACGCGGCCCGCGGCGAGACGATGTGCCGCGGCAGCGCCCGGCGCCGGGTGCGCCGCATCTGCTCGTCGATGTCCCGGTCGTAGACGCAGTTCAGCGCGTTCGCGCTGCCTGCCGACAGGGTGCCGCCGAGGACCGTCGCGATCACCAGGCCCAGCGGCGGGACGCCGCCCTGGGCGAAGAACATCACCGGGACGGTGGTCAGCAGGAGCAGTTCGATGACCCGGGGCTTGGTCAGGCCGACGTACGCCGCCACCACGTCGCGCAGGCTCGCCCCGGAATTCGAATCACCCGACGCCGGTCCTGAGAAGGACACCGGTGAGTCGACCGCGGTCACGCAGGCCTCGATTCGTGGGCGAGAAGTCGCACACGTCAGTGCGCGCTTCAGGGGTACTGGCTCGCTGAGTCTACTCGTCCGTGAGTAGGCTCGGACCTGGTGGCCACGACGGCCGCCGGAGATCCCGCGAAGATCACATCACGCGGGTATCCCAGCACTTTTCGCGACGCGGCCGAGAGGACCCTCTGCCTTGAGCAGCACCCGCACTCCGTTGGACTGGACCGAACTCGACCAACGAGCGGTCGACACCGCGCGTTGCCTGGCGATGGACGCGGTCCAGAAGGTCGGCAACGGCCACCCGGGCACCGCCATGAGCCTCGCTCCCGCCGCCTACCTGCTCTTCCAGAAGCGGATGCGGCACGACCCCGCCGACCCGAACTGGTCCAACCGCGACCGTTTCGTCCTTTCCTGCGGGCACTCGTCCATCACGCTGTACACGCAGCTCTACCTGGGCGGGTTCGGGCTCGAACTGGACGACCTCAAGGCGCTGCGCACCTGGGGCAGCCGGACCCCCGGCCACCCCGAGCACGGCCACACGGCCGGTGTCGAGACCACCACCGGCCCGCTCGGCCAGGGTGTCGCCAACGCGGTCGGGATGGCGCTCGCCGCCCGCCGCGAGAAGGGCATGTTCGACCCCGACGGCGTCGACGGCCCGTTCGACCACCACGTCTACGCGATCTGCTCCGACGGCGACCTGGAGGAGGGCGTCAGCGCCGAGGCCTCCTCGATCGCCGGTCACCAGCAGCTCGGCAACCTGACCATGATCTACGACGCCAACCGGATCTCGATCGAGGGCGACACCCAGATCGCGTTCACCGAGGACGTCGCCAAGCGCTACGAGGCCTACGGCTGGCACGTGCAGCACGTCGACTGGACCAAGGACGGGGACCACACCGACCTCGCCGGATACCACGAGGACGTGCCGGCGCTGTGGGACGCGCTCGACGCGGCCGAGGCCGTGACCGACAAGCCGAGCCTGATCGTGCTGACCACGATCATCGCCTACCCGGCCCCGAAGGCGCACAACACCGGCGCCTCGCACGGGTCCGCCCTGGGCGCCGACGAGGTGGCCGCCACCAAGGAGATCCTCGGTTTCGACCCGGCGCAGACCTTCGAGGTGCCCGCCGAGGTCCTCGAGCACACGCGTTCGCTGCTGGAGCGCGGCAAGGCGGCCGGGGCCGCCTGGGACGAGCAGTACGCCGCCTGGGCGGCCGCGAACCCCGAGCGGGAGGCGCTGCTGCACCGCCTGAAGAGCCGCTCGTTGCCGGCCGGCTGGGACGCCGACCTGCCGAGCTACCCGGCCGACGAGAAGGGTGTCGCCACCCGGAAGGCCTCGGGCCAGGTCATCAACGCGGTGGCCGCCCACCTGCCCGAGCTGTGGGGCGGTTCCTCGGACCTCGCGGAGTCGAACAACACCACGATCGAGGGCGAGGCCAGCGTCACGCCGACCGAGTGGCAGACGACGTACTGGAGCGGCAACCCCTACGGCCGGGTGCTGCACTTCGGCATCCGCGAGCACGCCATGGGCTCGATCATGAACGGGATCACGCTGCACGGCGGCACCCGCGTCTTCGGCGGCACCTTCCTGGTCTTCTCCGACTACATGCGTCCCGCAGTCCGGCTCGCGGCGCTGATGAAGCTGCCCACGATCTACGTCTGGACCCACGACTCGATCGGCCTCGGCGAGGACGGGCCGACGCACCAGCCGGTCGAGCACCTGGCCGCGCTCCGGGCGATCCCCGGCCTCGACGTCGTCCGCCCGGCCGACGCCAACGAGACCGTGGCCGCCTGGAAGGCAACGCTCGAGCACACCGACCGGCCGATCGCGCTGGCGCTCACCCGGCAGAACGTCCCGACCGTCCCGCGGGGCGAGCAGGGCTACGCCTCGACCGACGGTGTCGCCAAGGGCGGCTACGTGTTGCTCGACGCCGAGGGCGAGCCGGACGTCGTCCTGGTCGGCACCGGCTCCGAGGTCCAGCTCGCCGTGGCGGCACGCGAACAGCTCGCTGCGAAGGGCATCTCGGCCCGGGTCGTCTCGATGCCGTGCCGGGAGTGGTTCGACGCCCAGGACCGTGCCTACCGCGACAGCGTGATCCCGCCGATGGTGAAGGCCCGGGTCAGCGTCGAGGCCGGCATCGCCCAGGGCTGGCGGGAGATCGTCGGCGACCACGGCCGGACGGTCTCCCTGGAACATTTCGGTGGCTCCGCGGACTTCAACACCCTGTATCGCGAGTTCGGGATCACCGCCGAGGCCGTCGTACTGGCCGCCGAGGAGAGCATCAGGACCGTGGAGGCACACAGCCGTTGAGACCGGCCTGCTGAGGCCGGCACCTGCACCAATGGGAGCAACGAGAAGGGGAGGACCGAATGTCCGATCGTCTGAAGAAGCTGTCCGAGGCAGGTGTCTCCATCTGGCTCGACGACCTGTCCCGTGAGCGCCTGGAGACCGGCAACCTCGCCGATCTGGTGAAGAACTCCTCGGTCGTCGGTGTGACCACCAACCCGTCGATCTTCGCGGCCGCCCTCAGCGAGGGCGAGCGGTACGACGACCAGGTGCGCGCCCTCGCCGCCGAGGGTGCCGATGTCGACCGGACCGTGTTCGAGCTGACCACGACCGACGTCCGCAACGCCTGCGACGTACTCCGCCCGGTGTGGGAGGCGACCAACGGTGTGGACGGCAGGGTCTCGATCGAGGTCTCCCCCGACCTCGCCCACGACACCGACGCGACCATCGCCGAGGCGAAGCGCCTCTGGGACGCGGTCGACCGCCCCAACCTGCTGATCAAGATCCCTGGCACGGCCGAGGGCTGCCCGGCGATCACCGCGACCCTGGCCGCAGGGATCAGCGTGAACGTCACCCTGATCTTCGGCCTCGACCAGTACCAGGACGTGATGGAGGCCTTCGTCGACGGCATCGAGCAGGCCCAGGCCAACGGCCACGATCTGAGCAAGCTGCACTCGGTGGCGTCCTTCTTCGTCTCCCGGGTCGACACCGAGATCGACCAGCGCCTCGACGACGCCGAGGCCGACGCCGGTCTCAAGGGCCGTGCCGGGGTCGCGAACGCCCGGCTCGCCTACAAGGCGTTCGAGGCGTTCTTCGCGACCGGCCGCTGGGCCGACCTGGAGGTCGACGGCGCCCGTCGGCAGCGTCCGCTGTGGGCCTCGACCGGGGTCAAGAACCCCGAGTACGACGACACGATGTACGTCGTCGACCTGGTCGTCGAGGACACGGTCAACACGATGCCGGAGAAGACCATGGACGCGGTCGCCGACCACGGCGAGGTCACCGGAGACCGGGTCCGCCCGTTCTACGACGACGCCGAGGACACCATGGCTGCCCTGGCGGCCGCCGGGATCGACTACGACGACGTGATCGCGGTCCTCATCCGCGAGGGCGTCGACAAGTTCGTCAAATCCTGGCAGGACCTGCTCGGCACCGTGGAGAAAAGTCTGAGCGCCGCGGCGAGCGGGGAGTCCGGCTCCCGATGAGTCAGGGCTCGGGCGGGTTCGAGCTCAGCACCGGCAGTCCCGATGTCACGGCGTTCGACGAGACCGTCGACCTGCTCGTCACCGACCGGGTCGCGTCGCGGATCGCGGCGCAGGACCCCACGCTCTGGGGACCGGCCGCCGAGGAGGAGGCCGCGAAGCGGCTCTCCTGGGTCGCGCTGAGCACCGCCTCGCGGCCGTTGGTCGCGCAGATCGAGGCCCTCCGGGACACCTTCGCGGCAGCAGGCCTGGACCATGTCGTCCTCTGCGGGATGGGCGGTTCCTCGCTCGCCCCCGAGGTCATCACCGCGACCGCCGGCGTTCCGTTGACCGTGCTGGACTCCTCCGACCCGGACTACGTCAGGGCCGCACTGGGCGACCGCCTGGAGCGCAGCATCGTGGTCGTGTCCAGCAAGTCCGGCGGGACGGTCGAGACCGACAGCCAGAAGCGCGTCTACGAGCAGGCCCTCACCGATGCCGGCCGGGACCCGGCGAACCATCTCGTCGTCGTCACCGATCCGGGCTCGCCCCTCGACGAATCGGCGACCGCGGCCGGGTACACGGTCTTCCACGCCGACCCGGAGGTCGGCGGCCGCTACTCGGCGCTGACCGCGTTCGGTCTGGTGCCCAGCGGCCTGGCCGGAGCCGACATCGGCGCCCTGCTCGACCAGGCGGAGGCGATCAGGCCGGCACTCGAGGCCGACACGGCCGACAACCCCGGTCTGCGCCTGGGCGCGCTGCTCGGGCTCGCCAACCACGCCGGTGCGGACAAGGTCGTGCTCGCCGAGCACGCCGGAGAGGCCGACCCGCAGGTCCCCGGGTTCGGCGACTGGGCCGAGCAGCTCATCGCCGAGTCGACCGGCAAGGACCGGAAGGGGATCCTGCCGGTGGTCGTCAGCGGCGTGTCCGCCCCGAACTACGCCCCGAACTCCCCCGACGAAGTCCTGGTCACCGTCGGGTCGCCGTACGACGAGGTGCCGCCGGCCTCGGGCTTCGGCGCGTCCGTCTCGGCGCCGCTCGGGGCAGCCTTCCTGCTCTGGGAGTACGCCGTCGCCGTCGCCGGCCGCCTGATCGGGATCAACCCGTTCGACCAGCCCGACGTCGAGAGCGCCAAGCAGGCCGCCCGCGCGATGCTGGACGGCGGCGCGCCCGCTCCGGAGCCGAGCTTCACCGACGGTCCGCTGCAGGTGTTCGGCACCGAGGGCCTGCTCGACGGCGTCAGTACGGCGACCGAGGCGGTCGCCGCACTGCTGGCCCGGCTCGACCAGGACCGGGGGTACCTCGCCGTGATGGCCTACCTCGACCGCGGCCGGCAGGCCCACCTGGCGCATCTGCGCGACCACCTCGCCGTCCGTACCGGCAGGCCGACGACCTTCGGGTGGGGTCCGCGCTTCCTGCACTCCACCGGGCAGTACCACAAGGGCGGCGCCGAGACGGGAGTCTTCCTGCAGGTCACCGCCGAGCCGCTGACCGACCTGGAGATCCCCGGCAGGCCGTTCACCTTCGCGAACTTCATCCATGCGCAGGCCGTCGGGGACGCGTCGGTGCTGGCCGAGCACGGCCGGCCCGTCCTGCGGCTGCACCTGACCGACCAGAAGGCGGGTCTGCAGGCGCTCCGCGAGGCCCTCGGATGAGCGACCAGGCGACGTACGTCAATCCTCTGCGGGACCCGGCCGACCGTCGCCTGCCCCGGATCGCCGGTCCGTGCGGGATGGTCCTGTTCGGGGTCACCGGTGACCTGTCCCGCAAGAAGGTGATGCCGGCGATCTACGACCTGGCCAACCGCGGACTGCTCCCGCCCGGCTTCAGCCTGGTCGGCTTCGCCCGCCGGGACTGGGCCGACCAGGACTTCGCCCAGATCGTGCACGACTCTGTCCGTGAGCACGCCCGGACCGAGTTTCGTGAGGAGGTCTGGAAGCAGCTCGCCGAGGGCTTCCGCTTCGTCCCGGGCGACTTCGACGACGACGCCGCGTTCGCCAACCTCAGGCGCACCATCGAGGAGCTCGACGAGTCGCGCGGGACCCGCGGCAACCATGCGTTCTACCTGGCGATCCCGCCGTCGTTCTTCGGTGCCGTCGCGGGCCAGCTCAAGGAGCACGGCCTGGCGGAGCCCAGGGACGGGTCCTGGCGCCGCGTGGTCGTGGAGAAGCCGTTCGGCCACGACCTGGAATCGGCGCGGGCGCTCAACGACATCCTGGGCGAGGTCTTCGAGTCGGGGTCGATCTTCCGGATCGACCACTACCTGGGCAAGGAGACGGTCCAGAACATCCTGGCGATGCGGTTCGCCAACAACCTCTTCGAGCCGGTCTGGAACTCCAACTACGTCGACCACGTCCAGATCACGATGGCCGAGGACGTCGGCATCGGCGGCCGTGCCGGGTACTACGACGGCGTCGGCGCCGCCCGGGACGTGATCCAGAACCACCTGCTCCAGCTGATGGCCTTGGTCGCGATGGAGGAGCCGACCTCCTTCGACGCCGAGAGCCTGCGGATCGAGAAGCTGAAGGTGCTGTCGTCGGTCACGCTCCCCCGGCGCCTCGACCTCGCGACCGCACGCGGCCAGTACGCCGCCGGCTGGGCCGGTGGCCAGCAGGTGATCGGCTTCTGCGAGGAAGAGGGCATCAAGCAGAACTCCACGACCGAGACCTATGCCGCCGTGACGCTGAACGTGGACACCCGCCGCTGGGCCGGCGTGCCGTTCTACCTGCGTACCGGAAAGCGGCTCGGACGACGGGTCACCGAGGTCGCGATCGTCTTCAAACGGGCGCCGCACCAGCCGTTCGCCAAGACGGCCACCGAGGAGCTCGGCCAGAACGCGATCGTGATCCGGGTCCAGCCCGACGAGGGGATGACGATCCGGTTCGGGTCGAAGGTCCCCGGGACCGCGATGGAGATCCGGGACGTGAACATGGACTTCGCGTACGGCGGATCCTTCACCGAGGCGTCGCCGGAGGCCTACGAACGCCTGATCCTCGACGTCCTGCTCGGCGACCCGCCGCTCTTCCCGCGTCACGAGGAGGTCGAGGCGTCCTGGAGGATCCTGGACCCGATCCTGGCGCACTGGGCGAAGAAGGGCCGCCCGGACTCCTACGCCTCCGGCGGCTGGGGCCCGGCCTCGGCCGACGCGATGCTGGCCCGCGACGGCCGGACCTGGAGAAGGCCATGATCGAACTCCTCGACACCAACTCGTCCCAGATCGCCGCCGAGTTCGTCAGGGCGCGCACCAAGGCCGGCAGCCCGGCCATGGGCATGGTGATGACCCTGGTCATCGTCGTCGACGAGGACAGCTCCCGCGACGCCCTGAAGGCGGCCCGACAGGCGTCCCGGGAGCACCCGGCGCGGGTGCTGGGCATCATCCTCGGTGACGCCCGCGGCAAGGGCGTGGTGAACGCCCAGGTCGGCATCGGGGACGACTGGAGCGGCGAGACCGCGATGATCCGGCTCCAGGGCGAGGTCGTCCGGCACCCGGAGTCGGTCGTGCTGCCGCTGCTGCTGCCTGACTCCCCCGTCGCCGTCTGGTGGCCGTGCGATCCGCCGGAGGACCCGGCCAAGGATCCTCTCGGTGCGCTGGCGCAGCGCCGGATCACCGACGCCGCCGGCGCCACCAAGAGCAAGACCAGGGCGATGGCGACCCAGTGCGCGTCGTACACGAAGGGCAACACCGACCTCGCCTGGACCCGGATCACGCCCTGGCGGGCCCTGCTCGCGGCGGCGCTGGACCAGCAGCCGCTCAAGGTACGCCGGGCCGCGGTGACCGCCGAGCGGATCAGCCCCAGCGCGGACCTGTTGCAGGCCTGGCTCAGTGACCGGCTACGGGTCCCGGTGGACCGCAAGAACTCCGCCGGCCCGGGGATCACCGAGGTCGTCCTGGAGACCAAGGAAGGCCCGATCCGGATCACCCGGTCCGACGGACGCCTGGCCACGTTCAGCTCGCCCGACCGGCCCGACCGGCCAGTGGCACTGCGCCGGCGGGACCTGCCCGACCTGCTCGCCGAGGAGTTGCGCCGGCTCGACGAGGACGAGATCTACCAGGCGACGACCAAGAGGATGCTCGCGCTCCACCAGGGCCGCTGATGCGCGACGTCGTCGTCCTCCACGACCCGGCTGAGGTCGCGGCCGTCGTGGCCACCCGGTTCCTGGAGCGGGTCGCCGCGGCACAGGCCCGGGGGGTGGTCCCCGACGTCGCCCTGACCGGCGGGACCGTCGCTCGCTCAGTGCACCGCCAGATCGCCGCTCTCGCGGCCGAGCACGCTGTCGACTGGGACCGGATCGTGTTCTGGTTCGGGGACGAGCGCTACCTGCCGCCCGGCGACCCGGAGCGCAACGAGGTTCAGGCCCGGGCCGACTTCCTGGACGCCGTCGGCGCCACCCGGGTCCGTCCGGCACCCGACACCAGCAACTCCGCCGGCGTCGAGGACGCAGCCGCCCAGTACTCCGCGCAGCTCCGTGGCGACGGGACCGGCGAGTTCGACCTGGTGATGCTGGGGATGGGCCCGGACGGCCACGTGGCCTCGCTCTTCCCGGGATTCCCGCAACTCGACGTCGACGCGATCGCCGTACCGGTGACCGGCTCCCCCAAGCCGCCGCCGGAGCGGATCAGCCTGGCCTTCCCGGCGATGAACCGCAGCAGGGCGGTCTGGTTCCTGGTGACCGGCGCCGAGAAGGCAGCGGCCACCGCCCGCGCCTGGGCGTTCGAGGGCTCGGTGCACGAGACCCCTGCCCGCGGGATCGTCGGCCCGTCGGTGACCTGGTTCGTCGACGAGGCGGCGGCCGGTCAGGGGTAGAACACGAACGGCCCGCTCTCCGGGGAGAACGGGCCGTGCGGGACGCGAGTGCGTCAGAAGATGACTTCGCCGCTCTTGCGGCGCGCACGCAGGGTCTGGAGCGCCTCTTCGAGGATCTCCTTGGCCTCCACGTCGGAGCGGCGCTCCTTCACGTAGGCCAGGTGGGTCTTGTAGGGCTCGATCTTGGTCGGCGGCGGCGGGTTGTCCGAGTCGACGCTGGACGGCAGCCCGCACTTGGGGCAGTCCCACGACTCCGGGATCTGCGCCTCGACCGCGAACGCGATCATCGTCCGGTGCTCCCGCGAGCAGAAGTACGTCACGTTCTGACGCGGCGCAGCCTCTCCCCGCTCAGCTTCGCCCATCGGGCCAGCGCCTACACGACTGCCCCGAATGGCACTTCCTCCGCCAGCCACCTGTTCTCCTTCTCAGTTCCGCACCAACAGAAAAACGAGATCAGCTACCGGTCTTGAGCAACAGGCCCAAGCCGACCACACAAGCGAACCAGATCAGACCGATACCGATCGTGATCCGGTCCAGGTTCCGCTCGGCCACGGACGAACCGCCCAGGCCGCTCGAGACACCGCCGCCGAACATGTCGGACAGGCCACCGCCGCGTCCCTTGTGCAGAAGCACCAGAAGAATCATCAGGACGCTGGAGATGACGAGCAGAATCTCGAACAATGTGACCACGGCGGGAATCCTAACTGACGAGGGCGAGTATCAGGCGACTGGCCACGCCCGACGGGCGTTCCTGGACAGGTGAGCTGCCCCTCACGCCCGGCTCAGCGTGCTTTCAGAGCACCGGCATCGAGTAGAAGCGGCAGATGCCGCCGAACTCGTCTGCGTCCAGGCTCGCCCCGCCGACGAGCGCGCCGTCGACATCGGGCTTCTGCATGATCCCGGCGATGTTGGCGGCCTTCACCGAGCCGCCGTACAGGATCCGCAGGCCGGCTGCGGCGTCCTCACCGTGCGTCTCGACGATGCGGGCGCGGATCGCGGCGCAGACTTCCTGGGCGTCCTCGGGGGTGGCCACCTCGCCGGTGCCGATCGCCCAGACCGGCTCGTAGGCGACGACCAGGTCGGCGACCTGGGCTGCGGTGAACCCGGCCAGCGACCCGTCGACCTGCGCCAGCGTGTACTCGACGTGCGTGCCTTCCTTACGGATCTCCAGGCCCTCACCGACACACACGATCGGGGTCATCCCGGCCGCGAGCGCCTTGTGCGCCTTGGCGTTCACCAGAACGTCGTCCTCGAGGTGGTACTCGCGACGCTCGGAGTGCCCGACGACCACGTAGCTGCAGCCCAGCTTCGCGAGCATCGAGGCCGAGACCTCACCGGTGTAGGCGCCGTTGTCGTGGACGGAGACGTCCTGGGCGCCGTACCGGACCTTGAGCTGGCCCCCGTCGACGGTGGTCTGCACCGAGCGCAGGTCCGTGAACGGGGGCACCACGACGACCTCGACCGAGTCGAAGTCGTGCTTCTTGTCGGCGAGCGCGAGCGCCAGCTTCTGCACGAGGTGAACCGCTTCCATGTGGTTGCAGTTCATCTTCCAGTTGCCCGCCATCAGCGGCGTACGAGTGCTCTTGGCCATCAGGTTCGATCTCCGGATCAGGTCAGTACGTCGATCCCGGGGAGCTGCTTGCCCTCCAGGTACTCCAGGCTGGCGCCGCCACCGGTGGAGATGTGGCCGAACGCCTCGTCGGCGAAGCCCAGCTGCCGGACGGCGGCAGCGGAGTCGCCACCACCGACCACGGAGAGTCCGTCGACCTCGGTGAGCGCCTGGGCAACCGCTCGGGTGCCGCCGGCGAACGCGTCGAACTCGAAGACACCCATCGGGCCGTTCCAGAACACAGTGCGGGCCCCGCGGATCGCGTCGGCGAACGCCGCCCCGGAGTCGGGCCCGATGTCCAGACCGAGCTGGTCGGCGGGGATCGCGTCGGCGGCCACGACGGTCGGCGGAGCATCGGCCTTGAACTCGGGCGCGACCACGATGTCGGTCGGGAGCAGGATCCGGACGCCGGACGCCTGTGCCCGTTCCAGGTATTCCTGGCAGACCGGGATCTGGTCCTCCTCCAGCAGGCTCTTGCCGACGCCGTGGCCCTGCGCGGCCAGGAACGTGAAGACCATCCCGCCGCCGACGAGCAGCGTGTCCGCCTTGGCGAGCAGGTTGTCGATCACGGCCAGCTTGTCGGAGACCTTCGAACCGCCCAGGACGACGACGTACGGGCGCTCCGGGGTCTCGGTGAGCCGGCGCAGGACGTCGATCTCAGCTGCGACCAGGGCACCCATCGCGTGCGGGAGGCGCTCGGCGATGTCGTAGACCGAGGCCTGCTTGCGATGCACCACCCCGAAGCCGTCGCTGACGAACGCGTCGCCGAGGGCGGCGAGCTGGTCGGCGAAGGCGCCGCGCTCGGCGTCGTCCTTGCTCGTCTCGCCGGCGTTGAACCGGACGTTCTCCAGCAGGGCGACCTCTCCGTCCGCGAGACCGGCGACCGTCGCGGCCGCCGAGTCGCCGACGGTGTCGGTGGCGAACGCCACCGGGCTACCGAGGAGCTCGGCCAGACGGGTGGCGACCGGCGCCAGCGAGTACGCCGGGTCTGGTGCACCCTTCGGCCGGCCCAGGTGAGCCATCACGACCACCCGGGCGCCGGCCGCGGCCAGCTCCCGGATCGTCGGCAGGCTCGCCCGGATCCGTCCGTCGTCGGTGATGCGCGCATCGGCACCGGAGCCGTCCAGCGGGACGTTCAGGTCCGAACGGACCAGGACCCGCTTGCCCCGGAGGTCACCGAGCTGTTCTGCCAGGGAGTCGGTCCCTGCCATCTCAGAGGGTGGCGCCGACGTGCGTGATCAGGTCGACGAGGCGGTTGGAGTAGCCCCACTCGTTGTCGTACCAGCCGACGACCTTGACCTGGTTGCCGATGACCTTGGTCAGCGGCGCGTCGAAGATGCAGGACGCCGGGTCGGTGACGATGTCGGAGGAGACG
>JAKFBZ010000112.1:0-38985 GCA_036676945.1 Marmoricola sp. | reverse complement strand
GCGAAGGCCGCAGCGGCTCCGTACAGCTTGTAGAGCGCGAACGCCCCGGCGTAGCTGGTGGAGCACCGGCTGTCGAAGAGCCCGACGGTGCGATCGTCGTTCAGGACGTTGCCGTAGCCGGCGAGCTTGTCGCCGTTCGCCGGCGAGACGCCACCGCCCACCCAGTTCTGCAGGCGGTGCGAGAGCCCGATCTTCTGGGCCGTGTTCGCCTGGCGCCACCAGCTGCAGGTGTAGGAGCTCAGCCGTCCGTCGGACTCGATCGCGGTGACCTTCGGGGTCGGCATCAGCGGCTTGAGGATCGCGGTGAGCCAGGCCAGGCCGCCGAGCTCGTCCGTGTACGGCGCGCAGGTGCGGGAACCCGGCGTCTGCGAGCAGTACTCGTCGAAGACCTGGCGCTGGCGCTCCTGCAGCTCCGGTGTCCCGGTCGTACGGTTGGCGCTGCCCGGCTTGGTCGGCGTGATCGCCCAGTCACAGACGAAGTCGTTGCCGGTCGGGTAGGTGCCCAGGACCTCGAACCCGGCGATGCAGCCGAGCAACTCGGCCTCGTTCAGGATGTCGCCGAGCCCGATGCTCTCGTTGGGCTTGGTGCCGTTGCTGCAGCTCGGCAGGTTCGCCGGCGAGGTCTTCACGGTCTTGCCGGGAGCTGCCTTGTTGCCCCACCAGCAGTTGCCGGTGTTCGTCGGGAAGGCGTCCCACCAGAAGTCCAGGCCGTTGGCCTTGGCCGCGCCGTTCGGGTCGATGCCCATGTTGTTGCCGTAGATCTTGTTGCCGTACGACGTCGAGATGCCGAGCGGCTGACAACCGGGGACGGGGGTCCCGTCACTGAACACCGGACCGCAGACGGTGGCGTCCGGGACGGCGTACAGCATCATGCCGCGGCGCCAGTTGTCGAAGAAGTTGTTGTTGCGCACGACGTTCTCGTTGCCGCCGGCGAGCCACAGGCCGGTGCCGACCGGTGCCGGGATGTACGGGACCACGTCGGATCCGGGCTTGAACGAGTTGAAGTTGTTCGAGTAGAAGTTGTTGTTCTGGACGATGTTCCCCTGCTGCGGGAAGCCCGGGTGACCGGCCGCGGTGAACACGTCGGTGGTGTAACCCAGCGAGTTGTCGTAGAAGTTGTTGTGGTCGATCAGCGTGCCGCTGCTGTTCGTCCCCGAGAAGCCGCCGGTGTTGTGGTGCGAGTCGCACTTGGTGAACCGCTGGCTGATCCGGGCGACCGGGTAGAACGACACCTTCCGGTTGACGAGGGTCGGGGCGCCCGAGCCCGGGTAGAGGCCCGAGTCGCCGCTGCCCTTGGCCTCGCAGTTCTGCACCAGCGCGTGGTCGCCGACGAAGGTCAGCACGCCGTAGGCGCCGTTGTAGAAGGCCTTGAACTGGTCGAGCTGGTAGCCGTCGGTCTCGATCACGTAGATGCCGTGCTCGCGAGCGTGCCGGACGGTCACCTTGCGGAGCACGAACCCGTCGGCGCGGTCGACGAAGATGCCGACGTCCTTCTTGTGACCGACCGCGGACGGGCCGCCGTTGCCGGCCTTGGCCGAACCCGCCTCGATCACGACGTCGTCCGCGCTCACGCCGGAACCCTCGAGCTGGAAGTTGCAGCGGATGCAGTACCCGGCGTTCGGGACTCCGTGCCGGTCGACGTACGGCTTGGCCGGGTCACCGGCGACCCCCTTGCCGACGCTGCGGCCGATGACGGCGATCAGGTTCGCGTCGTTGGGGCACCGGGTCTGGTACTCGTGCGACGGGGCACCGGGGTCGCCACCGTCGGACTTGGTCTCGTACCGGTCGCACCTCGGGTCGAACGTCGCCGCGGCGCGCGATGTCGGCTCGGTGTACAGGCCCGGCATCACCACGACGCGGTCCTGGTTGCGCGAGGCGGTCACCGCCGGCTGGATCTGGCGGTACCGGCACTGCTTGAAGAGCTTCCGGTTCACCGTGCGCAGCGTCTGGGCCTGCACCTTGGTCAGCCTGCGGTGATCGGTGGGGCGGATGTTGTAGCCCGAGGTCCGTGCCCGGACGATCGACCTCTCCAGCAACTGCAACGAGTTCGGCTTGCAGACCACCCGGGTCCGGCCGGGCAGGCTGACGTCGAGCGCGGAGCGCAGCGTCTTGGCGGTCGGGATCTTCCCGCCCGCGCACGGCCTGGTGCTGCAGTCAGGCTTCGGGTCCGGCCAGTACGACGGCCTCTCCACGTGCGCCTGCGCGCTCGCGGGGATCATCACGATCCCCGCGAGGGCGATGAGCAGAGCGAGGAGGGAAAGGAGGGTACGTCGCATGAACCGTCTGTCCTGTCACATCGGTGCACCGGAGTGCGTCGAGTCCCTCAACCCAGGCGAAAAATAGCATCCATTCGCTACTGGGCGGTGTCGAATCAGCGGTTGGCCGCTCCGAACGCCGCAGCCGCTCCGTAGATCTTGTAGAGCGCCAGCGGGCCGGCGTACGACGTGCTGCACCGGTCGTCGAGCAGCTGGACCGCTCCCCCGTTCGGGAGCACGTTGCCGTAGCCGATCAGGTCGTCACCCACGACCGCACCACCGGTGAAGGCGCGCAGACGCTGGACCAGGCCGACCTTGTGGCTCGCGTCCGCCTGGCGCCACCAGCTGCAGGTGTACGCGCTCAGCCGCTCGTCGGTGACCGTCGTACCGACGGCCTGGACCTGCTTCAACGGCGCGAGCAACTGCTCCACGAAGGACAGGTCCAGGATCCCGGCCAGGTAGGGGGCGCAGGTCCTCGAGCCCTGGTTCACGTCGCAGTACTCCTTGAAGACCTGCTTCTGCAGCGACCCCAGGACGGTCTCGGCAGGCGATCCCGGCTTGGCGGGGGTCTTCGGCCAGCTGCAGATCGCGCCTTCGCCGTTCGGGTAACCGGAGACCGTGTAACCGGCCAGGCAGGCGACCAGTTCGGCCTCCGCCGCGACGTTGCCGAGACCGATGCTCAGCGCCGGGAGGGCGCCGTTGAGGCAGTTCGGCAACAGTCCGTTGGCCGTGGCGTTCTTGCCACCGGGGCCCTTGTTGTTCCACCAGCAGTTGCCGGTGTTGGTCGGGAACGCGTCCCACCACATGTCCACGCCGTTGGGCTTGGCCGCGCCGCCCGGCGCGACGCCCATGGTGTTGCCGTAGAACTTGTTGTTGTACGACGTCGAGATGCCGGTGAGCGTGCAGCCCGGGACCGGTGTCTCGGTGTCCCCGAGGATCGGGCCGCAGACCGTCGCGTCCGGGACGGCGAACAGCATGATGCCGCGCCGCCAGTTGTCCCAGAAGTTGTTGTTGCGGACCACGTTCTCGTTGCCGCCGGCCAGCCAGAGGCCGGTGCCCACCGGGGCGCCGATGAACGGCTGGACCTCGGAACCCGGGAGGAACGGGTTGAAGTTGTTGTCGTAGAAGTTGTTGTCCTCGATGACGTTGCCCTGCTGCGGGAAGCCCGGGTGACCGGCCGCGGTGAACACGTCGGTGGTGAAACCGAGGGCGTTGTCGTAGAAGTTGTTGTGGTCGATCCGGGTGCCGTGGCTGTTGGTGCCCGAGAAACCACCGGTGTTGTGGTGCAGATCGCAACGGGTGACCCGCTGGCTGATCCGCGCGACCGGGTAGAACGAGACCTTCCGGTTGGTCAGCGTCGGCGCACCGGAACCCGGGTACACGCCCGAGTCACCGCTCCCGGTGGCCTCGCAGTCCTGCATCACGCCGTGGTCGCCGACGAAGGTCAGCACGCCGTAGGCGCCGTTGTAGTAGGTCTTGAACTGGTCGAGCAGGTAGCCGTCGGTCTCGAGGACGTAGATGCCGTGCTCGCGCGCGTGCCGGACGTTGATCTTGCGGAGCACGAAGCCGTCGGCCTGGTCGAGGAAGATGCCGACGTCCTTGCGGTGCCCGACGGCGGAGGGACCGCCGTTGCCCGCGGCCGCGTCACCGGCCTCGACGACCACGTCGTCGGAGCTGACGCCGGAGCCTTCGAGCTGCATGTTGCAGCGGATGCAGGGGCCCGTGTTCGGGATGCCGTGCCGGTCCTCGAGCGCCGGGACCGGGTCGGTCCCGGAGCCGACGCCGCGGCCGATCACCGCGATCAGGTTGGCGTCGTTGGGGCAGTTGAACTGGTAGGCGTGCGACAGCGCACCGGGGTCGCCGCTGTCGGAGTGGGTCTTGTAGGGATCGCAGGCGACGTCGTAGGTCGGCTTCGCCGCCGCGGTCGGCTCGGTGTAGAGCCCGGGCATCACCACGACGCGGTCGTTGTTGCCGGAGTCGGTCACGGCCGGCTGGATCTCGGAGTAGGCGCAGCGGGCGAACAGCTGCTGGTTCAGGGTGCGCAGGCTGACCGCGGCGGCAGCGCCGAAGCTGCGGTGGTCCGTCGGTCGTACGTCGTAGCCGTCGGCGAGCGCCTTGGTGATCGACGCCTCGAGCAGGCTGAGCGAGTCAGGCTTGCAGACGACCCTGGTCTCGCCGGGCTGGCTGTCGTCGAGCGCCGAGGCCAGCGAGCGAGCCGTCGGGATCTCCCCTCCGGCGCACGGGGTCACCGCACAGTCCGGGTTCGGGTCCGGCCAGTACGCCGGCCGCTCGACGTGCGCCTCGGCGATCTGCGGGACCGCCAGGACTGCCGACAACCCCACGAACAGGGCCAGGATGAAACGCTTCACGAGCGACTCCGTCGTTCTCATGCACCGTAGTGCGACAAGCCCCTCAGCCCAGGTGAAAAGTAGAGTCCGCCCGGCACGGTGTCAATCGGTTCGGGAATGTTCTCGATACGGAGCGTCTCGCGTGAGAACGTGCGTCCCGTGGCCGTCGCTCGCTAGAGGAGCCCGCCCACGAACGGCAGCACCAGGACGCACGGGACCGGGCGCGGGTGGGCCGGGTCGAGCGTGTTGAGCACGACGACCGAGGCGTTCCGGTCAGCCGCGATCTGGAAGTGCTCGGCGTAGTCGAGCTTGCAGAGGTCCTGGATGACGATGTTGTTCATCCCCGGCTCGCTGCCGCTCGTGTACGGCTGCACCAGTTCGTCGTACCTGGTCATGATGTTGGTGTACTCGATGCCCGGCACCGCGACTCCCCCGGCGCGCATCTCGTTCACGAACGCCGAGCCGGTGCCCATCTGACCGAAAGCCGGCCCGATCAGCTGCAGCGGGTCGAAGCCACGACCGAAGGCCGCAGCCGGCGAACCCATGTTGGTGGCTCCGGTGCCGTGCCACAGCGGTGCCAGCGAGATGTAGCGGCCGATCTTCGGACCGCCGCCGAGGAACTTCGCGTAATAGTTGGGCATCAGGGTGCCCTGGGAGTGCCCGATGATGTCGACCTTGGTGGCGCCGGTCGCAGCCAGCACCCGGTCGACGAAGACGGCGAGCTGCTGTGCGCTGACCTTCATGTCGCCCAGGCCGCCGAACGCTCCCGGGAAGGGCAGCGGCAGCGTGGCGCCGTAGGTGAGCGCGAAGACGCAGTAGCCGTTGTTCTTGAGCAGCGGCCCGTAGGTCTGCCAGTTCGTCGACCGGTTGCCCAGGGTGCCGTGGGTCAGGACCACCGGGTTCGGGTGCGCAGCCGTCGGCTTGCAGGTCCAGTCGTTCGTCCCGGGGGCGTCAGCGTCCGGAAGCCCGCCGAGGATCGCCGCCGGCAGGAAGTTGTACGGCACCGGGAGCGGCCTGTCCGTGGCGGCGGCCGGGCCGGTGAGCGCGAGAGCCGCGGTCGCGAGCAGGCAGGACAGGACGACGGAGAGGCGGCGCATGAGGCTCCCTGGGAGAGGTGGTTCGGGGATCCTAGGACGCCGGGAGTGAAACTGAAAGGAATTTCAGCCGCTCTTGTGACGCGGCTTCTTCTTCTCCCCCGAGTACGACGACCCCCCGGTGGCGCTCCACTTCTTGTTCGGGCTGCCCGTCGGACCGGTGTGCCCGCGCTTGTGCCCGCGGTCGAACTTGTCCGGCTTGATGTTGATCAGGACACCGGAGATCCGGGTCCCGGACAGCTTGTCGAGCACGGCCGGGTCGAGGTCGACCGGCAGTTCGACGATCGAGAACGCCGGCTTGATCTCGATCTTGCCGAAGTCCTCACGGGACAGGCCGCCCTCGTTGGCGAGCGCGCCGACGATCTGGCGCGGTTCGACGTGGTGCCGCTTGCCGACCTCGAGCCGGTAGCTGGCGAAGCCGCGCCGGACACCGGAGCGCGGTGCCCGGTCGTTGGAGCGTTCCTTGTGCGAGACGCGCATCGGCTCGGGCATGTCTTCGAGGAAGAGCGGCTGACCGGCCTGGGAGAGCACCGCGATCGCGGCGGCGATGTCGAGCGCCGGCACGTCGTTGTTGCGCTCGTAGTCCTCGATCAGCTCGCGGAACTGACCCAGTTGCGGGTCGCTCATCGCCTGGCTGATCGCGTCGGTGAACTTGGAGACCCGGAACGCGTTGACGTCGGAGACCGACGGCAGTCGCATCTCCACCAGCGTCGTCCGGTTCGTCTTCTCGATCGCCCGCAGCAGGTGGTTCTCGCGCGGAGTGACGAACGAGATCGCGACGCCCGCGCGACCGGCACGACCGGTGCGGCCGATCCGGTGCACGTAGGACTCGGTGTCGGTCGGGATGTCGTGGTTGATCACGTGGCTGATCCGCGGGACGTCGAGCCCGCGGGCGGCGACGTCGGTGGCGACCAGGATGTCGAGCTTGCTCTTGCGCAGCTGGTCGACGGTGCGCTCGCGCTGCACCTGCGCGACGTCGCCGTTGATGGCAGCGGCCGAGAAGCCGCGGGCGCGGAGCCGCTCGGCGAGCTCCTCGGTGGCGTGCTTGGTCCGGACGAAGATGATCATCCCGTCGAAGTTCTCGACCTCGAGGATCCGGGTCAGCGCGTCCAGTTTCTGCGGGTGGCCGACCTTGAGGAAGCGCTGCTCGACGTTCGCGGCGGTCGTCGAGGACGACTTGACCTTGACCTCGGTGGCGTTCGGCGCGTGCTTCTTGACGATCCGCTTGATCTGGCTCGGCATCGTGGCCGAGAAGAGCGCGACCTGCTTGTCCTCGGGAGTGCCGGAAAGGATCGACTCGACGTCCTCGGCGAAGCCCATGTTGAGCATCTCGTCGGCCTCGTCGAGGACGACGAACCGGAGCTCGCTCAGGTCGAGCGTGCCCTTCTCGATGTGGTCCATCACGCGGCCCGGCGTACCGACGACCACGTGGACTCCCCGGCGCAGCGCGGAGAGCTGGACGCCGTAGCCCTGGCCGCCGTACACCGGCAGGACGTGCAGCCCCTTGATCTGGTTGGCGTACTTCTCGAACGCCTCGGAGACCTGCAGCGCGAGCTCGCGGGTCGGGGCGAGCACGAGCACCTGCGGAGTCTTCTGGCTCAGGTCGATCCGGGAGAGGATCGGGAGCGCGAACGCTGCCGTCTTGCCGGTGCCGGTCTGGGCGAGCCCGACGACGTGCCCTCCGGCGAGAAGAGGCGGGATCGCCTCGGCCTGGATGGGGGACGGTGTCTCGTAGCCGACGTCCTTGATGGCCTTGAGCACTTTGGGGTCAAGACCGAGGTCGTCGAACGTGAGGGAAGTAGGAGTCTCGGTCACTGATCAAGGGTAGTGGGCATCACGGCTGCCGCCTATTCCAGTGACGTGGCCCACCCCGGCCACGAAGTTGCCTAACCTCACCCCATGGAGCCCTTCGACATCCGGTCGACGCCGGCACGGATCAGCCCGGGATCACTGGCTGCGACCGGCGCCGTCACCCTGCTGCTCCTGATCCTCGCCGTGCAGGACGTCAGGCTGGCCGTGGCGATCGTGACCGAGGACGGCGACCGCGGGCGTGCGCTGGTGGTCCTCGGCGTGGGCCTGGTCTTCCTGGCTGTGATCGGTCGGCTCATGTGGCCGAACTGGCTCGTGATCAACCGCTATCTGCGCCAGGACCGCGGCAAGCAGGTGCTCACCTTCCGGCTGGAGGAGTCCGGTTGGCGCTGGCTCCAGGTCGGCACCGACGTGCTGGTCCCCTGGGAGTCGCTGTCGGTCCGGGTGAAAGAGCGGACCGCCGACCGGGTCGTGGTCCGGATGGAGCATCCGGCGCCGGTGCTCTGCTCGCGGGACGCGGTGTCGCGGCGGCTGCACCGCAACCTGCGGAAGCTGAAGGCGAGCGACATCCCGTTCACGCTCTCCGATCCGACCGAGGACGAGCTCGCCGACGCGATCGCCGCCCAGTCCGCCGGACGGGTCACCCTCGCCCGCTGACCGGTCGAATCGGGGGTGCGCCGTCCTGCGGTCGCGACCTACAGTCGCAGGATGGACAAGCCTGAGCCGCTGGAAACCCTCGACGAGACCTGGGAGCGGGCGCTCTGCATCGTCGCCCACCCCGATGACATGGAGTTCGGCGCCGCCGCAGCGGTGGCGCGCTGGACCGGCCAGGGCAAATGGGTCGGCTACACGATGGTGACCAGCGGTGAGGCGGGCATCGACGGCCTCGACCCCGCCGAGTGCCGCGTGGTCCGGGAGGCCGAACAGGTCGAATCTGCCCGGATCGTCGGCGTCGGGACCGTCGACTTCCTGGGACTGCCCGACGGCATCCTCGAGTACGGCGTGCCGCTGCGCCGCGCACTGGCGGCCGAGGTCCGCCGGCACCGCCCGGACATCGTCATCACCGGCAACTACCGGGACACCTGGGGCGGCCAGAACCTGAACCAGGCAGACCACATCGCGGTCGGCCGAGCCGTCCTGGACGCTGTCCGGGACGCGGGCAACCGCTGGATCTTCCCCGAGCAGATCACCGAGGACCTCCAGCCGTGGGGCGGCGTACGGGCGGTCTGGGCCTTCGGCTCTCCCGCAGCCGGGCACGCGGTGGACACCACCGACACCTTCGACGCCGGGGTCGAATCGCTCAAGGCGCACGCGGCTTACATCGACGGCCTCGGCTGGGAGAACTGGGACCCGCGGGAGTTCCTCGAGGGCATGGCCCGGACAACCGGCCAGCGGCTGGGCGTCGCGTTCGCGGCGCCGTTCGAGGTCGTGCCGCTGGGCTGGGGCGACTGAATCAGTCCGGGTAGAACGAAAGCCCGCACCTCACGGTGCGGGCTTTCTCTGGCTCCCCCGGTTGGACTCGAACCAACAAGGACGACTGTTGGACACACGTGGACAACGCGAGCCAAAATGTACCTCTGACCTGCGCAAACATGTCCAACCGATGCAAGTCCAACAGCCCACAATTGGACGGGTTATGACGTACGCTCCGATGCATAGCCGATGCAAAATCCGCTTGCATCGGTAGCGACGAAGGGCAAGAACGGCATGGCACGCACGGCAGACAGGCGCCGGTTCGGCCAGATCACCAAGATGCGGTCGGGTCGCTGGCAGGCCCGCTACACCGTGCCGCTGGCTCACGAGTCCGGCCGCGGTGGGCACATCGTGACGGCGCCCCACACGTTTGAGCCCGGCACCTACGGCAAGCAAGCCGCTGCCGACTGGCTGCGCTCCGAGGAACTTCGCCTGCAGTCAGAGGGCCCCGACTGGCGGACGCTGGCCGAGCAGTCCGAGGCCGAGCGCCTGCGCGCCGAGGCGGAGCGCCTCGTGACGTTCGGAGAGTACGCCGATACCTGGCTGCGGGCCCGCAAGGTCAAGGGAGGGCGACCGCTCCAGGACTCGACGCGCCGCGGATATCTCATCTGGCTGCGCCGCTACCTGCTGCCCGCTTTCGGCGACAAGCCGCTGAACACCATCACCGCCGCCGACGTGCTGCGCTGGTATGACTCACTCCCCCACGACAAGCCCAAAACGGTGCGCGAGTCCTACGCGCTGGCCAAGGCCATCATGAAGACGGCGACTGCTGCCGACGGGATCCTGCCCGGTGCCGTCAACCCGTTCGCCATCGACGGCGCGGGCACGATCGGCAGTCGCTCGGAGAAGCGGACCGAGGTAGTGGAGGACGACGACCTCACCACCATCATGGCCACGATTCGCCCCGAGTGGCGGGCCATGGTGGCACTCGCCCTGGGTTGCGGGCTGCGCTTCGGCGAGCTCGTGGCGCTGCGCCGTTCTGACATCGACCTCAAGTCGGCGCCGCCCTTGCTGCACATCCGTCGCGCCATCGGCACCGGGCCCGGCGGCAAGCGATACGAGAAGGAACCAAAGAGCCGCGCCGGAATCCGTGACCAGCGCATCCCAATGAGCGTGGCTGGGGTGCTGACCGAACACCTGAGCACGTACATGACCGGCCGTGACGGACTTGTGTTCCCCGGGCCGTCGGGAGGCTGGCTCCAGCCAACGCGGTTCCGCGACCTCTCCGGTGGTTGGCGCGACGTACGCGAGGCCGTGGGTCGCCCGATCAACTTCCACGACCTCAGGGCGACCGGCGCGACCCGGCTGGCACAACGTGGCGCCCACGTCGCCGAGGTGCAAGCGTTCCTCGGTGACTCATCCTCACAGGCCGCTGAGAGGTACGTGCGCGCCACACAGAGCCGCATGGACGACCTGACCGCGCTCGCGTTCGACGGGCTCGACTTCGGCGGGGTGACGCGATGAACAGAGTTGTCGTGCTCTTCCGGGGAGACGACGCCATTGGCAATCTCGGGAGTGTGAACTACAGTTGACAGCGATAAGAATCGTTCGAAGCGAGACCTTCGACAGGTGGATGAGGAACCTCAAGGACAGACGCGGGGCCGCGCGAATCCAGGTCCGGCTCGATCGGCTCGCCACAGGCAACCCAGGGGACGCCAGGCCGGTTGGCCATGGCATCTCGGAGTTGCGGATCGATGTCGGTCCCGGCTACCGGGTGTACTACCAACACCGCGGTGACGTACTCATCGTCCTTCTCTGCGGTGGCGACAAGTCAACACAGACGAAGGACATCGAGAAGGCCCACGAGATAGCGAAGGACTGGAAGGACCATGGCTGAGAAGTTCTCACGGTACGACTCGGCGGACTACCTCAACTCGCTTGAGGACATCGCCTTCTACCTCGAGGCCGCCCTCGAGGAGGCCGGCGACGACCCTGCCTTCATCACCAACGCGATCGGCGTAATCGCCCGCTCCCAGAATTTCAGCGAGCTCGCCCGCAAGGTCGGGATGAGCCGCGAAGGCCTCTACAAGGCATTGTCCAACGAGGGCAACCCCAGCTTCGCCACGATCTACAGGGTGACCCGCGCCCTCGGGCTGAAGCTGGAGTTCCACGCCGTCGCTTGACGGGTCCGGCTGGAATGGCACACCGGATCACGCGCTTCTGTGGTGCCAGGTGTTCACCGGGTGTGCGTCGATCAGTCGGTCGAGCGACTCGACCTTGATCCGGATGGTGCGACGCCCGAGGCGGACGGCGTCGAGGTCGCCGGCGGCGATGTAGCGACGGACGGTCTTGACCGAGACTGCGAGGATCTCGGCCGCCTCGCAAAGGGTCACGAGCTGGCGGGGCTTGATGGCCATAGGGACTCCTGGGTCGGTGACGGCCCGGGTGGCCGCCTTCATCCCACAAGGCCCCGATCTGTCATCCAGTGGCCACCCCAATTCTCACCCCGTCTCCCTCGCCCCTCCTGAGCTTCCGCCCAGCCCCGCTCCCCCAGCATGCCTCTGCGCCTCACCCTCGACGCCTCCCAGTCCAATCCCTTTCCCAGACACACCTCTTTCACTGGCAATCGGGGTGGCCACTCGCGCCCTGGTCCCGGTCTTGAGGAATGTGACGATGTCGTTGAAGAAGCTCGCCGCTGGCTCGGGTTATGAGTACCTCATCCGACAGGTCGCAGCGTCGGACTCGACGGAGCTCGGAGGGATGCCGCTGGCCGACTACTACGAGGCAAAGGGCGAAGCCCCCGGCCGCTGGGTCGGCTCTGGCCTTGCCGAGGTCGGCAGCATCGATTACGGCGACATTGTGACAGCCGAGCACATGCAGCACTTGTTCGGCGAGGGCTGCCATCCGGTCACCGGCACCGCGTTGGGAAGAAGGTTCGGCAAGGGGTCGGTCGCCGGGTTCGACCTCACCTTCAGTCCCGCGAAGTCGGTCTCAACCCTCTGGGCTGTCGCATCGCCCGAGGTCGCGGAGCAGATCAAGATGGCGCACAACGCCGCCGTCCTCGACGCTCTCGCCTTCTTGGAGACGCACGCGATCTTCACCCGCGAGGGAGCCGGCGGTGCCCGGCAGGTCGAGACGCGAGGGTTGATTGCGGCTGCGTTCATGCATCGCGACTCGCGCGCCGGCGATCCCGACCTCCACACCCACGTGGCGGTCGCGAACAAGGTTCAGACCCGACAGGGGAAGTGGTTGTCGATCTACGGCACGATCCTGCATGAGCACGTCGTCGCCGCGTCCGAGGCGTACAACACCGCCCTTGAAGCCCACCTCCACAATCAGCTCGGGGTCCGTTTCGTCGACGTCGCTCGTCCGGGTGGGAAGCGGCCGGTGCGGGAGATCTCCGGCGTGGATCCGGTGTTGATGAAGCGGTGGTCGAGCCGTCGTGCCGATATCGAGGACCGGGTCGCCGCACTCACCGGCGAGTTCACCGAAGACCATGGCCGTCCGCCGACCGACAAGGAGTTGATCGCGTTGGCACAGCGGGCGAACTTGGAGACCCGCGAGGCTAAGCACGATCCGCGGTCTGAGGCCGAGCAGCGCCACGGCTGGCACAACCAGGCCGCGGAACTCCTCGGTGACCGCGGCATCCGGGTCATGATCGACTCCGCCGTGACCCCGGACCGGCGGTCACGACCACAGTTCACCTCCCCATGGCTCGCTCAGGCCTCCGATCGGGTCATCGGCCAACTCGAGGCGCATCGTGCGACATGGCAGTCGTGGCACATGTACGCCGAAGCACAACGCCAGGTGCGCGACCTCGACGTCCCTCCCGAGCAGGTCCCTGAGGTGGTGGAGCATCTCGTCGACGCCGTCACTGCCCGGCTCGTCAACCTGACCCCGGATCTTGACCCGCTCACCGAGCCCACAGCGCTGCGGCGCTCGGACGGGGCGAGCCTGTACCGGCACACCGGCGCCGACCGCTTCACCAGCACCGCGATGCTCGCCGCCGAGCAGCGCATCGTGGACGCGGCCGACACGGTCGGCCCGCAGGCTCCGGACCCGGTGGACGTCGAGCTTGCGCTCATGGCCGCGACCCTGGAGCAACCCTGTCTGAATGAGGGGCAACGCGCACTCGTTCTGGCGCTCGTAGCCGACCCTCGACAGGTCGCCCTCGCGCTGGCACCAGCAGGTGCCGGGAAGACGACCGCGATGAGCGTCCTTGCCACCACCGCCCACGAACTGGGCTACGAGGTGGTGGGGCTGGCTCCGTCCGCAGCCGCCGCAGCCGTGCTCACCGAGGCGACCGGCATCCCCGCCGACACGCTCGCGATGCTCGACCGCACTCTCAGCGCTGGTCTTGATCCCGGATTCGGTGCCCACACGATCGTCGTGATCGACGAAGCCGGGATGGCCGACACCCCGACGCTGGACCGGAGCATTTCGGCCATCACCGCGATGGGCGCAAGAGTGCGGCTGATCGGAGACGACCAGCAACTCGCCGCCGTTGGCGCCGGAGGCGTCCTGCGCGACATCGCCGCCACCCACGGCACCGCCCGGCTCAGTGAGGTGGTGCGCTTCGATGACCCGATCGAAGCCTCGGCGTCCCTCGCGCTGCGAAACGGGGACAAGTCGGCGATCGGGTTCTACCTCGACCACGACCGAATCCGTTCTGGTGACGAGGTCACCAGTCTCACCGAGGTCCTAGTTGCCTGGCAGGACGAGACTGAGGCCGGGCGCGAGTGCCTGATGTTGGCTCCGACTCGCGACCTTGTCGCCCGCTTGAACAAGGCGGCGCGCAACACTCGCCTCAACGGAGCCGAGCCGAAGGACCTGGTGGCGCTGGCGGACGGCAACAGTGCGTCGGTGGGTGATGTCGTCCTCACCCGCCGCAACGACCGTCGGCTCGGGATCAGCAGCACCGACTGGGTCAAGAACGGCGACCGCTGGACAGTCACCGCGGTCGACACGAGCGGCACGATCCGCGCCCGTCACCTGCGGTCGGGCCTACAGGCGACCCTTCCGCCGGCGTACGTCAGCGAGTACGTCGAGCTCGGTTACGCCACCACGGTCCATGCCGCCCAGGGCAGCACGGCCGACGTCATGCACGGCATCGTCACCGGCCACGAAGACCGGCAACTGCTCTACACAATGCTCACCCGCGGCCGGAGCGCAAACTACCTGCACCTCATCACCGAGGAAGCCAACCAAGTGGAGGAGTTCTTGCCCGGCATCGATGAACAGCTCACGGCCGTCGAGACCCTCGATCGCATCGTCGGCCACGATGGCGCCGCGGTCTCCGCGACCACGGAGTTCGCGCACGCCACCAGCCCTGCCACTCGGCTCCACGAGGCAGCGATCAGGTACGCCGACGCCGTCACCACCGCCACTCACCAACTCCTGCGCGGCGAAGCTCACGATGCGCTCGAAACCGCTGGACCAGGACCGCTCCCCTGGTTGCCTGGCATTCCCGGCGATCTGCACGAGCACCGAGAGTGGGCCGCCTACCTGACAGCGCGCGGGGACCGTGTCACCGATCTCGTCGAGGTCATACGACACGACGCCGACCTCCCGCCGGCACTGCGCTGCTTCGATGACGTCCTGACCGACGAACTTCGCAGCGAGATCCTGACCTGGCGGGCAGCCAACGGCGTCCACGAAGACGACCGCAGCCTGCTGGGCTCCGTCCCAGGAACCAATGATCTCGCCGCCTCCCGCTACGCCCGTCACCTGCAACGCCAGGTCGACGCCCTCTACCCGGCGTCCGTACGCCAGTGGGAGCCCGAGATCGCCAGGGCGATCGGCGATCCGGAGCGCCGCGACGGCCACATGCTCGACTTGGCCCGCGAACTCGCCCGTCTGCAAGCCAGCGGCCTCAACGCGACCCAGATCCTCCGCCGCGCGGCCCATCTGCGGCGCCCCCTTCCTGAGGAACACAGGGTGGAAGCGCTCGCCTACCGGATCGAGCGCATCGCGGCCAACGACACGGCCCTCCGGCCGGGTGACCATCAGCCGAGCCGACGGTCAGCCGGCATCGGACTCTAGGAGTTCCTGCCATTCCCGTGCCGAGAGACTCCTTAGCCGGGTCCCGAGCACAACGTTGAACGCCACGCGCACTTGCTTCGAGGTCATCCCCGGATGGTCCAGGCGGAACCGCTCAAGTTCTGCCTCGACGACACAGAGCTCCATCTCGTCCCAGATGGTCAGCTCGCGCTGGCGATGCTGCGCCTTCCACTCGGCGTACCGCTTTGGGTCGTCCCGAGCGTCGACGTACCCAACGAGCCGATCCAGTGCCCTCGTTGCCCGCTTCCTCAGCGATCGCGGGGCCAGATTGGCCTCATCCGCAACCGCCTCCACGACAACGGGAGCCGTTAACCCCAGTCGTCCACGATGCGCCGGCACATCCTGCCGGTCCGCCTCGGCCGCGAGCGCCCACAACAGCCAGTAGTCGAGACCGTTGATCGCACCCTCCTCCAAGCCGTTGTGGAAGAGCTCAGCGAGAACCGGGCCTGGCTCGGGCTCTGGCTCATCGCACGGGATCTCGTTGAGCAGGTCCGGATCGCCGGTGGCGAACGTCATGGCCCGGTCGCGACGTCTCGCGAAGTCACCGACTCCCAGGTCCGCCAGTACCTGGCGCCTGGTCTGTCCGACGATGGCGCCCGCGATGTTCGGCGTTGTCAGTCGGTACGCCGCAGAGGCCTCGACCCAGAGCTGGCTCGCCACCAGGCCGTCGATGTCGTCCGAGAGGTCGGTCGCCTGCCTGGCTACTTTCTCGGCTCCGGGAAGCAGCGCCCACACGAGCGCAGTGATCGCCTCCGGCTCGGACTCAGTCATGGATGCCAGAACGCCGAGTACGGCATTCGCATCCCTCGGCGCCGCCAGCGCCCACTCGGGCAGATCGACCAAGTCCTCCACGACGGCAACCTCCGGCCTCTCCCGAGCCCACCGGCGCCAGGCCCTTCGCGTCTCGCACATGAGCGCACCGTCGCAGTCCAGGAGGCCAAGGCAACCAGCAACGGACATGGGGTGCTCCCGAGGGACATCCTGCCGCCGACGATCAGCAGGGACCTTCCATCGTGAACGTGACAATCGTGCTCGTCAAGGCCCCGGTTCCGCAGACCGCCGGACAACACAAGACATTCAGAGACCCTCCGTGGCGTTCAGCGTTAGCCAGCACCCGTCCGACGGGCGACCGCAGCACCACTTGGGGGGAGGGGGGTGACTCGCCTCCCCGATTCGAGAACCGGCGGTACCGCCGTGAGAGGGCGACCGAGGGGTCACCTGACGACGTTGAGAATCACTGAAATTGCAGGTCAGAGCCATAATTGACGATTGGACGCCGTTGGTTGTCTCCGGCTGTTTCCGGACCTCGTGTTGCCCCAGCGTTGCCCGAAGGCGAGGCGTCGCCCGCCCCGAACGGTAAGTCCCTGGGTAAGGGAACCACCGGCGAGGTGTCCCGCGCCGTCCTTGCGGCAAACCGCCCTGAGTCGCTCAACTGCACTTCGCAGGTGGGCGGGATCAGCCAAACTCGTACCCTTCGGGCGCACTCTAGTACTTGCACCGTTCCAGAATCTCGAGACTGCGAGTGGGTCAAGGGCGGCGGTACGCGCGGACTACTACGTCGTGAATAGTGGTGGTGCGGCCGCCCGGGCCGGCCATGGTGCGGGTGGATTCGTCGGCGGTCGCGATCTCCCACGAGTCCGGGTCGAGCAGTTCGGTGATGGCGGCGGCCGTTGCGGAGGCCTCTGCCGGAGGGGTGCTGTCCTGGTCGTGGCCGTGGCCGTGCCCCTGACTTTGGTCCTGACCGGCCGTCATGCTGTCGTTGTGATGGAGGTGGCCGACGATGAGGAGAGTTCCTCCGGGAGCCACCCAGGTCGCGAGGCGCCGGTAGAACTCGAGTTGCGGGATGGCGGGATGCGCGTAGTGGGTGGTGACCAGGTCGAACTTCTCGTCGGGCTCCCAGAACGAAAGGTCGGCCTGAATCCACTTGACGCGTTCGGACAGGCCGGATTCGGCTGCTCTTTTCTTTCCGAACTCGAGTGCCGCGTCCGCCACGTCGGCAGCGGTGACATTCCACCCTGCCCCGGCCAGCCAGAGCGCTTCAGCCCCTGCACCGCAGCCGGCGTCGATAGCTGACCCCGGTCTCAGGCCCTCGACCTGGCGTACGAGGTGGGGGTTCGGAGCGCTGGTGCTCATCGCTCCCGCGCGGTCACTGGACCAGATGTCGTCCCAGTATTTCTTGTCGAAGGTGTGGTTCATGAGTGCCTCCCCGTCTATGGCGGCGTCGCCTGCGGCCGCCCAATGAGAGTGACTCACATCTAGCCGATTCGCAATCCTTGTTGCCGAATGGCAAACTGTGCGGCATGGACGATGCCGAACGCACGCTCGATGCCGTAGGTCCGCGGCTCAAGGAACTGCGCCAACGCCGCGCCATCACTCTGAACGAACTCGCGGACGAAACCGGCATCTCGGTCAGCACCTTGTCCCGTCTTGAGGCCGGGCTTCGTCGACCAACGCTGGAGCAACTGCTTCCGCTAGCGCGCTCCTACGGCGTGACTCTCGACGAACTCGTCGACGCCCCGCCCACCGGCGACCCGCGGGTCAATCTCCGGCCGCTCCCCACCAATGACGGTCGCACGATTCTCCCTCTAAGCCGGCGCCCCGGGGGCATTCAGGCCTACAAGTTCATCCTTCCCGCTGGCGCCGACGGCGAAGAGCCCGACCTACGAACCCATGAAGGCTACGACTGGGCATTCGTGCTCAGCGGACGGCTCCGTCTGGTGCTCGGCGAGCACGACCTGATCCTCGTACCCGGCGAAGCCGTCGAGTTCGACACCCGCACACCCCACTGGTTCGGAGCCACCAGTGCGGGCCCGGTCGAGTTCCTCAGCCTCGTCGGCAAGCAGGGAGAACGCGCACACCTCCGCGCCGCTCCCAAGAAGCATCCGTGACATGCTCGCCATCCCGGGTCATCCCCGTCCGCACCGCGACGGCCGCGCAGCGTCGAGCAGCGCGCCGCAGGCACGCCTGAACAGACACGTTGCCGTCGGTTCAGGTAGTCGCGCCTAGGAACGAAGAGTTCCCACCACGTGGAGTTGTTGCCCGCGCATTGTCACCTCAGCCCAGGGCGAGGTAGCCGCCGATGAGTCGGCGCAGCCGGGAGAGCACTCGTGCGCGGTGAACTTCGCCACCGCTACAGAGGACGCGGTCACCATCGACTCGGGCAGCCTGGACGATGAGGGCGTCGATGGTCTCAGCCATCGACGCGACCTCCGGCTCCCCGAGTGCCGTCAGTGCTTCGCGCAGCGGCACCTGGAGTTGCGCGTGAAATTCTTGCATCGGCCCACGGAGAACACTCGGATCGACCACCCGTGCGAGCGCGGCGGCGACTGCTTGCTCTGAGCTCGCGAAGAGGTCGACGTTCGCTTCGATGTAGGCCCACACCCGCCCTCCGGGTGTGGTGGCGGCCTCAACGCGCTCCCGCACCTGGGCAGCCCAGTCGGGGAAGACATCGGCAACCACGCCGTGCAGCAACGCCTCGGGTGAGCTGAAGTACTGGTAGACGCTGCTGCGCGCCAAGCCGGCCCGACGCCCCACCGCTGTCATTGACGGAGCCTCGCCCGTCTCGGCCAGCAGGGCACGAGCCGCATCGAGGAGCGCACGACGCTGACGGTCGTGGTGCTCCGCGACGGTGGGTGCGTCGATGCGCGGCACTCAAGCTCCTTCTGCTGGTCTTCCTATGCCGGCGTGAGGCGCCCGTCGACCATCTCATAGACGCGGTCGCAATGACGCAGCACGTCATGGTCGTGGGTGACCATCATGGTGGCCACCTGGTGCTCGCGCGCTTCGTGTGCGAGCAGTTCGACGATCTCGTGACTGCGTTGCCGGTCGAGCGCTGCGGTGGGTTCGTCGACGAGCAGCAGTTCTGGCCGGGTGACCAGGGCGCGGGCGACGCCGACGCGTTGACGTTCGCCACCTGAGAGCTGGTCGGGTCGGCGGCGTGCCTTGTGCTCCATCCCGACCTCGGCGAGGAGCTCGAGCGGGTCGCGGTGCTGGCCCCGGCGGGCGAAGGACAAGGGAAGACGAAGTTGGTCGAGTGCGGTCAGGGCTGGCACCAGGTTCGCGCTCTGGAAGACGAACCCGATCCGATCTCGGCGAAGGGCGTTGCGTTGCTTGGCGGTGGCTGTGACGAGGTCGGTCTGCCCAAGGCGCACCTGCCCGGAGGTGGGGACGGTGAGCGCTCCGGCGACGGCGAGCAAGCTGGATTTGCCCGAGCCGGAGGGTCCGATGACCGCGACGAACTCGCCTACGTGGAGCTCCAGGTCGATGTGATCCAGTGCCATCACGGTCTCTTCGCCGTCGTCGTGGACAAGCGTGACCTGCTGGAGGCTGAGTACAACATTCATCGGTTTCCTCCGAGGGCGGTCAGGGGGTCGACACGCGTAATGCGCAGGACAGCGATACCGGCGCCAACGACACCGAGCACCAGCAGCAGCACCGTTGCCCCGATGATCGGCCCGGCCTCGAGCGCGAACGGCATCTCGGTTGCGCTGATGGCAGCGCCCAGACCGAGGCCCGCAGCGATCCCGACGCCCGCCGAGGCCACGAGCAGGACCACCGACTGATTGAGGCTTTCGAGCAGCAGGTAAGCAGTGCTGGCTCCCATGGCTCGCAGCACCGCGATCTCACCCTTGCGTTGGATGGTGAGGACGGTGAAAAACGCCCCGACAACCAGGGCGGAGATGAGGTAGAGGAAGATCTGGATGAGCTGCAGCGTCGAGGTCTCCGCGGAGTAGCCTGGCGATGCGCCGAAGGACTCCTCGAGAGTCATCGACGTCATGTTGGCCGCTTCGTCGCCCGCCGCCAGGTTCACCGTTTCGCCGGACTTT
Organism: Marmoricola sp.; assembly: GCA_036676945.1. Taxonomy (GTDB): domain Bacteria; phylum Actinomycetota; class Actinomycetes; order Propionibacteriales; family Nocardioidaceae; genus Marmoricola. The sequence continues at coordinate 19,180 of JAKFBZ010000112.1, read as the reverse complement.
GCACGTACCGCGATGGCGGTGGCTTCATTCCGGACGCGTTCGGGGAGTGCCTCGCCATCCCCCAGGCCGGCTTTCGCCTGCTGCCAGCTCCGCAGGGTTACGTAGCCGACGTCGACGTGCCCAAAGGTGTGCTGTCCGTCGAGGAACCCGACGACCGCGAGCGCCTGGCCGCTCGGTTCGAGGACCACGATGTCGCCCACCGCCATGTTCTGCGTGTCGGCGGACTTAGCCAGGACCACCTGCCCGTCCGCGAAAAGGCTTTCCCCGGTAGCCACCCTCGGGTCCAAGAAAGACCCGCGGACCACTCCGAACAGTGCCAGGTCGATCTCAACGCCATCAGTGGTGCGGCCGTTGGCCAGAGTGTTGCCGAACGGTGCCGCGTCGGCCACGCCGGGCTGCATGGCCCACTCTTTGGCCGCGGCTGTCGGGACAACGCTGCGGGAGTATGCCGAGCTCTTCTGAACGCCCTCCTGGAATGCGAACGAGGTCACCGGGAGCTGCTTCAGCCCGGAGACGCCGTCATTGACGAGCCCGACCGAGAGGCCGCTGAGCAGCACCATCAGCACGGTAATTAGCGCGACGACCGCCCCCATGAGTACGAATCGCCCCCGAGCGAACGAGAGTTCACGCAGAGCGAGAAACGACGGCTTCACAGCATCACAGTCTTTACCAACGGCATGTCAGCAACGTTACCGACGGACTGTCGGGAACCCAAATGTGATCACCCCGATGCGGACCCGCTGGATCCACGATCCAGGCGATCTGTTCGAGCGTCCCGCTTCAAGCAGTCGGCGCGCAGAGCGCGTCGAGGAGGACCAACATGTTCGCCTGGTCGAGTCCGCGTCCGCTCGCGACATCGAACCAGAACACCGCTTCGCCGGTTTTCACGACGAGCTCGGCGATCTGGCCCGACGGGTAGCGCGGGGACATCGTCCCAGCAATGGTCTCCTCGTCGATGAGGCGAGCGAAGTGGTCGATGAGCTGCTCGTGGACATGGCCGGTGGTCATCACCCGCATGGCGGCCACGGGTTCGTTACTGACGAACGTTCGAACCGGGGACTTCAGGTCAGCGCCGGCAAAGAGGCCACTCAGTTGCGCGGCCAGGCGCGCCGTGCCGACTACCCCCGCCGAGTCGGCACGGCGCGCGGCGTTGCGCAGGCCTTGATCCATCCGCTCCCAGACCAGCGCACCGAGCAGCGCGTCGCGCGAACCGATCCACCGGTACAGGGTGGCTCGGTTGACCCCAAGGACCTCCGCCAAGGCCCCCATTTCGACCCGGCGGCCGTCCCTGAAGATCTCGCGGGCCGCATCCAGTGCGGAGTCGGCGTTCACCGGACCACCCTAGGGATGCCATTCCGGTCGTGCAACAAACTGAGATATGTTGCACGAGACGCAGCGTATTGCTTACGGTTCGTGCATGTACCCGCCCGTGGTGGCAGAGACTTCGCCCACCCGTCACCCGGTCTCACGCGAGGCCTTCCGCGCCCGCCTCGCCGCGGTCGTCGCTGCCGCCGACCCGATGACAGGCCTGTACGGCCCGGAATCGATGATGTGGAGGGTCAACCAGCACACCCTGGTCTACCTCCTGGGAATTACCCAGGCTGCCTTCCTCGACGTGGCCCACCCCGCGATCGCCAACGGCATCGCCGACCACTCGACGCTGTTCACAGATCCCCGGGCCCGCGGCCACCAGACCTACTCGATGATCACCAGCATCGTGTTCGGCACCACCGACGACGTCACCCGCGCCAGCCGGGCACTGTTCACCAGGCACGAACGGGTGAACGGGGCAGCTCGCGCAGAGACTGGCGAGTACGCCACCGGCCGGGAGTACACGGCCAACGAAGGCGAGGTCCTGCTCTGGGTGCACGCCACGATGTGGTGGGTGAGGCTGCGCCTGTACGAAGACATCGTCGCACCACTCACCGCCGACGAGCGCGAGCAGTACTACCAGGAGACCAAGCGGTTCGCGGACTGCTTCGCCATCCCCGAGCACCTACTCCCGACCGACCATGACGCCTGGGACGCCTACGTGCGCGAGGGCCGTCCCCGCGTGCTCGCCACCTCAGAGGACTCCCGGCGCATCATGCAATTCCTCTCCGCCCAAATCCCGCGCCCCGCTCGGGCACATCTGTTGGCCTTCAACAGCGTGATGCTCCCCGACTCCGCCCGCACCGTCCTTGGACTCCCCACCCTCGACGCGCGCACCCTGCGCCGACACCGCCGGATGCTGCGCGCCGTCCGGTTCCTCCAGACCGTTCTCCCCAGGCCTCTCAAAGAGCTGCCGCCGCACCGCCTCGCCACAGCTCGCATCGCCGGCCGCACCCCCGACCGCCTCACCCGCCTCCTCGCCGAACAACTCGCAGGCCGACCCGTCACACGCACCCCGAAGGAAGCCCGATGACCACCGTTTCCCGCCGCCTCAGCGGCGCACTCGCCGCGACGATCAGCCTGTTGGTTCTCGGCACAGGCCTGACCACACCTGCCGAAGCCGACACCCCGCCCACACCGCTTCCCGTGACCTGGAACAGCCTCACCATCCTCCAGGGCGGCCTGTCACGCACCCTGGTCCCGGGCTGGCACCCGGCTGGGTCGAACGACCCCACCTGCAAGCTCACCCCCGCACGGCCGCGCCCCGTCATCCTGGTCAACTTCACCGCCGGCGCCGGCTGGGAATGGGCCGCCGGGTCGCCGTACCTGCGCAACAACGGATTCTGCGTCTTCTCCTTCACCTACGGCAACATCACCCCGCTGCCGAACTTCCCGATCCAGGCGGTCGGCGACATCCGCAAGTCGGCAGCCGAGCTGGCCGCGTTCGTCGACCAGGTCCGCCGCCAGAGCGGCGTCGCCAAGGTCGACCTGGTCGGCTGGTCCCAAGGCGGCGGGATGACCCCGCACTACTACCTCAACTTCCTCGGCGGTGCCGCGAAGGTCCACGAGTTCGTCGGGATCGCGCCGGGCAACCACGGCGCCGACGGCAGCGGCCTGTTCGACATGAACGGCCTGGGCATCGTGCTGCGACCGCTGATGCTCGCCCTTCTCCCCGCCTTCGGCCAGCAGGTCGGCGGCACCGAGCTCGCCAACGAGGTGTACGCCGAGGGCGACACCCGTCCCGGTCCGCACTACACCACCATCATCACCAAGTACGACGAGATCGCAACGCCCTACACCAACCAGTACCTGGACGGACCGAACGCCACCAACATCACGCTGCAGGACGGCTGCGCCCTGGACAAATCCGAGCACCTCTCGATCGGGTTCAGCGAACGGACCTGGAGTTTCGTCGTCAACGCACTGGCACCAGCAAAGGCCAAGCCCGTCCCCTGTACTCCGGTCAGCCCCTACACCGGCTCCGGGAAGTACCTGGGCCTGCTCTGAGGCAGCGCAGATAGCTTCTTTGGGCGATGGAAAACTGGTGGCGCGCAATCCCGCCGACGTGGGATGCAGAGGACCGCGCGTAACCCTGCGCCTTCGGACGCTATGGCCTCTGATCAGCAGCGCTTGGAGTACCCGCGCCGCCCGTTTCTCTGCGCGAGCGGTCAGCCTTTCGTCGAACCGCGCAATCCCACGCTGAGAGCGCGAACGAGTTCAGCAGTGCTCGCTCCGACTTCCTGATGGGCCAGGACGCGAAACAGGATCAACCCGATGATGGCGTCGACAGCGGCGCGGCGCTGCTCGTACGTCGCCGTCAGATCAGGAGCTGAGGCGAGGCGAGCCATGGCCTGCTCCTGAAGGGGGCCGCTGAACTTGTCGTGCAAGCGGTGCGAGATCTCCTCGTTCTCGGTCGCCGCAGCGGTGAGCATCCTCATGGTCGATGCGCCGCGAGGCGACCCCATCGCCACGGCCAGTTCACCGGCCCAATCGCCGAGGTCGACAATTGCGTCTCCGGTGTTCTTCGGCGACGTTGGTACGAGGTCATCACGATCGAGGAGCGCATCGGCGACCAAGACTGCGCGGTTCGGCCACCACCGGTAGATGGTCTGCTTGCCCACACCGGCACGGGCAGCGACGCCCTCGATGCTGAACTGATCGAGCCCGTTCTCGTGGAGTAGCTCATTGGCAGCCCGCAGGATGGCCAGGCGCGCGCGCTCGCTGCGCCGACGTGGCCGATCGTCATCAGAAGCGGAAGTTGGTACCGAGGTCCTCACAAGGAAGACCCTACCCTTGAGCGAGACGAGACGGACCGTCTCGTTAGGTGATACCCTCTCCCCATGACGCCTGACGTTTTCGCTCCCGCAACGCTCGGACCCGTGCAGTTGCGCAACCGCACGATCAAGGCCGCTACCTTCGAGGGCCGCACACCAGAGGGCCTCGTGACGGATGAGTTGATCGAGTACCACCTCGCTCCGGCCCAAGGTGGCGTCGGACTGACGACCGTGGCGTACTTGGCGGTGGCACCCGAAGGCAGGACTCACCGGGAGGTCATCGTCGTCAACGACGAGGCCGCCCCTGGGCTGGCGCGGCTGACCGAGGCGATCCATGAGACCGGGGCCAAGATCGCGGGCCAGCTCGGCCACGCCGGGCCGGTCGCCAACGGCCGTTCCAACGGGGTGCACGCTCTGGCTGCCTCCAGGATGCCCTCGCCGATGAGCATGCAGATGATCCGGTCCTGCTCCGAGGCAGACATCACCCGGATCACCAAGGACTACGCCCGCACTGCGCGGATCATGGCCGCCTCGGGTTTCGACGTCCTCGAGATCCACATGGCCCACAGCTACCTGCTCTCATCCTTCCTCGCCCAGGGCCAGAACCGGCGCAAGGACCGCTGGAACGGGTCGCTGGAAAACCGGTCCCGGTTTGCCCGCCAGGTCGCCCGTGCGGTCCGCGAGGAGGTGGGTGACGCGGTCGCTGTCACCGCGAAGATCGGGATGACCGACGGCTCCCCGGTCGGGTTCTCGATGCCCGAAAGCGTCGAGTTCGCCCAGATGCTCGAATCAGACGGCTGCCTGGACGCGCTCGAGTTGAGTGCCGGAAGCTCGCTGCTGAACCCGATGTACCTCTTCCGCGGCAACGTGCCCCTCCAGGAGTTCGCAGCGACGATGCCACCAGCCCTACGGGTGGGCCTGAAGTCTCCGGTCGGCAAGCGGTTCTTCAAGTCCTACCCGTTCGAGGAAGCGTTCCTCCGCGACAAGGCCCTGGCGTTCCGCGAAGCACTCTCGATGCCGCTGATCATGCTCGGCGGCATCAACGACATGGCCACCATGGACCGCGCCATGGCCGAAGGTTTCGAGTTCGTCGCCATGGGACGCGCCCTGCTGCGCGAACCCGACCTGATCAACCGGATGCAAGCCGGCGAGACCACCCGCGGCTCCTGCAACCACTGCAACCTGTGCATGACCAAGGCCGCCGCCACCTCCGACAAGGTAGGCGACACCCGGACCCGCTGCGTCGAGGTCCTCCAGATCAGCTGAACCGACCCGCTCTCTGCGACGCGCCACTCCGACGAGCGGCCGCCGCACCCACCCCGGAACGAACTGAAGAGGAACCCCTTATGCGTACCTTGCAAGACCGTGTCGCTGTCGTCACGGGGGCGGGCAGCGGGATCGGCCGTGAGCTTGCCCTCGAACTCGCTCGACGCGGGGCCAGGATCGCCGCGGTCGATGTTCGCCCTGAGGGCATCGAGGAGACCGCGCGACTCGTACGGGCCATCGGACCCAGCGTCTCGACCCACGTGGCCGACGTCGCGGATGCCGAGCGGATGCAGGCACTTCCCGGCGAGGTCCTTGACGCGCATGGGGCCTGTCACATCCTGATCAACAACGCCGGGGTCACCTCAGCCGGCGCGTTCGAGAAGGAAACTCTCGCGGACCTCCACTGGATCGTCGACATCAACGTATGGGGTGTGCTCCACGGGTGCCACGCGTTCCTGCCTGTACTGCGAGAACAGGACGAGGCGCACATCGTGAACGTCTCCAGCATGGTCGGCCTGATGGGCCTGCCCCACAATGCCATCTACGCACTTACCAAGGGCGCGGTCCGCTCCTTTTCCGAAGCCCTCCGCGCAGAACTCGTCGCCACCAACATCGGCCTCACCACCGTCTTCCCGGGCGCCCATAGAACCGGCATCACCGAGGGCGCCCGCGGAAGCCAGCGAGCCAAGCTCGCCGACATGGGCCGTTCACGGTTCGCCTCCCTCGGAATGCGGTCACCGACCAGGCTCGCCCGCCGCGTCGTGGACGCGATCGAGAAGGACCGTGCTCGGGTCATCGCCGGCCCGGACGCGCACGCCCTCGACCTATGGGCACGCCTCGCCCCGGGCCGCATCGGCCCCCTCGGCCACCTGACCGGTCGCGTCGAAGGGTAGGCCACGGGGCGAACGTCCGGATCTACCGCGATGAGGTGTGTCATCCGCATGCAGGTGGACTTCCGATTGTGATCTGGTCGTCCGTGCAGAACCGCGATGCTGTCGGCAACACGACTGGGGCGACGGGTATTCGGCAGCCTTGTCGTTTCCAGTTCACAGTCCCAGAGTTCGGGCAACGCAGCGGTTTCGGCGCCCCCTCAAGCGGGTATGTACTGGACGGGTGCCGGTGAAATTCTCTGGCTCGCCCATCGCCGCGATGGTCCGGCGTGGAGGTGCTGCAGGTGTCTTCGACAGGTCAGCAGGTCACGGCGCACTTCCGGAGTCCGGCCCATGTGCCGCGCCCTCCTCTGGTTCCGACCGGCAAGCAGATCGTTGTCGGGGTCGATGGTTCACCGCAGAGCCTTCGTGCCCTGGAGTTCGCGGTCGAACGCGCCGGCCTTACTGGCGAGGCGGTAGTGGCAGTGCTGGCCTTTCGGCACAGGGCGTTTGCTGCGGGCGGTGCACTGGGCATCAGAGCCGAGGACGTCAAGGCCGGAGCACAGGCTCAGGCCCAACTTCGGGTGGAAGGGCTTGTCGAGACGTGCGCCAGCGAGCACCCCGACATCGAGATTCGTGCGACTGCGGTTCTGGGCCGTCCGGTTGGGGTTCTCAAACGTCTGTCCGACGACGCCTCGTTGCTCGTCATGGGCTCCCGAGGCCGCAGCTTAATGCGGGAGACCATCCTCGGGTCAGTGTCCCAAAAGGTGTTGCATCGGGCCGCGTGCCCGGTCATCGTCGTACGTTGACCGCAGTCGCCAGCCCATCACCCGCTCGGTCGCGTCACCGGTATGGCCGAGGACCGGCAACCCGACTGACCCGGGCCGGAGCCATCCACGGAGCCTAATCGGGTAGGTCCGGCGCCCAGGCGACCCCGTTGACGTGTGATCCGCCGTCGACGTACAAGGTGTTGCCGGTCAGGTAGCGGCAGCCGTCACTCGCTAGAAACACCGCGACCGGCCCGATGTCGTTCTCCGGGTCGCCGAGCCGCCCCATCGGGTTGGCCGCTTCCGCGGTCGCGGCAATCTGCGGGTTGGCTTCGGCGACCCTACGGAAGGCTGCGCTCCTCGCACCTGGACAAATCGCGTTGACGACCACGCCGGTCGGCGCCCATTCCCGGGCGGCCGTGCGGGTCAGCGTGCGCAGCGCCTCCTTGGCTGAGTTGTACTCCAGGGAGCCGACGTGGGCGTTGACGCCGCTGAGGCTGCACATGTTGATGATCCGGCCCCAGCCACGCTGCTTCATCTGCGGGAAGGCGGCACGCATCGCCCAAAACGGCCCGTAGTAGCCCATCGCGAAGCCGCGTTCGAGCATGTCGTCGGACTTGTTCTCGACCCGTCCGATGTTGCCTGCGCCCCAGGCGTTGTTGACCAGGATGTCGACTGCGCCGAGCTCGGCGGTCGCAGTGGCGACCATGCCCTCGACCTGGTCGCGGTCGGTCACGTCGACGGGGACGTACAACCCGTCGATCTCCTCGGCGACCGCCCGACCGTTGCGCTCGTCGATCTCGGCAACCACCACCCTGGCACCGGCCCCGGCGTAGGCGCGGGCGATCCCGGCGCCGATGCCGTCACCGGCGCCGGTAACCACGGCGACCCGTCCGGCCAGCGGCCCGGTCACACCGCCCTCCCCTCGGGGCTCCCGACCTCGGTCGCGGCGAGCAGGGCGTGCGTCGCGGGGTCGCCGTCGAGCGACCGGGTGACGCGCTTGCTGATCTGCCAACCTTCGGGGGTCCGGACAAGCTCGAAGCGGTTGGCACCGATCCGGGCCGGGATGATCCGGCCGTTGTGCTTGACCAGGAGCACCGACTCGCAGACCGCGACGGCACGGTCGCCCTCGACAGTGACGTGCGCGGGACCGAGGAAGTGGCTGCACCCGGCGCCGATCAGCCCCTGGTGCGCGTCCGACCGGACCATTGCCTCGATCTCAGCACGGCTGCCCATGTACAGCTCCTCGACGTCGTAGGTCCCGTCCTCGGTCCACATCGCGCCGACGCGCACTGCCTCGCCGGCGTCCACCAGAGGCCCGTACGACGCGACCAGCCGGGCGATCTCCCGCTCGTCCTCCAGGAGCTGCAGACGCGCCTCCAGCGCGGCAATCCGGTCCTCGGTCATGACTGCTCCTCGATCTGGCTGGTGATGGCGGCGAGCGCCTCGAGCTGCTCGACGTAATGGTCCGCCGACTCCGACGCGACGTGGACCGAGACGATCGTGGCACCCGCGTCGCGCGTCCGGGCCAGGGCTCGCGCGGTGCGTTCCGGCTCCCCGATCGCGTCGACCGGGCGGCCGGCACCGAGGACGACCTCGAAACCGTCGGGCAGGTCCACCTCGGCGAGCATCTCCCGCAGCCGGTCGTGCGACAGGCCGAACGGGACCCAGCCAGTGCCGAGCTCGAGCGCGCGGCGCAGGCTCCTCGGCGTGTAGCCGCCGATCCAGAAGGGCACCTGCTGCTGGACGGCGTGCGGCTCCACGACCAGGCCGGAGAAGGCGTAGTGCTCCCCGTCGTACGACGGCAGCCGCTGGCCCATGGCTGCCCGGAGCGCCGCGAGCGCATCGTCGGCGACAGCGCCGCGGCCCGCATACTGCCCACCGAGGAGGTCGAACTCCTCCTCGATCGAACCGACCCCCAGGCCGAGCACCAGCCGCCCGCCGCTGATCGCGTCGAGCGTGCCGTACCGCTTCGCGATCGCGAGCGGGTGGTGGTAACCGAGCACGAGGACCTGGGTGGCCAGCCGGATCCGCTCGGTCCGCGCAGCCAGGTAGCTCAGCGTGGCGAGCGGGTCCCAATAGATCCCACCACGTTCGGCCGCGATCGCCTCGGGCACCGCGACGTGCTCGGAGCAAGTCAGGTGGTCGAACCCGAGCCGGTCGGCGGCTTCGGCGATGCGGGCGAGCTCGGCGATGCCGGCCTGCGCCTCCCACGGCGCGCAGAAACCGGGCAGGGCGGTGACCATCGGGCTGGTGATGCCGACGTGCATGGCGGCTCCTCGAAGTAGTTGATCCGGCAGATCCAACCGCGTCGCTCTTCATGGGCATGAGCTCGGTCCCAGTCAGCGGCATAGAATACATTTCAGAAAAGGGTTGGCCGCGGGTCGGTCTGGTGTTACGGTCGACACCAAGAATTCATTTCAGTTTTGGATCCGGGAGGGATGCATGAGCGCGCTGGCAACGGAGAGGGAGGACGTCGATGTCGCCCCCGGACTGCCCCCGTCGATGGCCGGCAGGATGACCCTGATCCTCGACCTCTTCGCCACCCGGGAGACCCTGATGTCCCTTGAGCGGATCGCTCGAGGCACCGGGCTGCCCCGGTCGACGGCTCACCGGATCCTCGACCAGCTGGTCGGCCTAGAGTGGCTGGAGCACTCGCCCGCCGGCTACGGACTGGGCCGTCGTGCACGCGTCCTTGGCGGTGGGGGTGGCGACCACGCCGACCTCCGCTCGGCCGCCTCCCCCTATCTCCACGACCTGCTCCTGCGCACGGGCGCGGTCATCCACCTCGGCGTTCTGGACGGTGCCGAAGTTCGCTACCTCGACAAGCTGGGCGGCCGGTTCGCGGCGAACGTCCCGTCCCGCGTCGGCGGCACGGCCCCCGCGCACTGCACCGGGCTCGGCAAGGCCATGCTCGCCTGGCTCGACCCGGAGGACGTCGACGAACTCGTCGGCGACCAGCCGGCCGCCCGCACCCCGGCCACCATCGCCGGGCTCGGCGCACTCCACCAGGAGCTCGGCCGGATCCGCGCACGTGGCGGCGTGGCCGTCGAGCGCGGCGAGTGCGTCGCCGACATCGCCTGCGTCGCGGCGGCTGTCCGCGGCCCGCGTGGGCCAATCGGCGCCGTCTCGGTCGTCGCAGCTGCCGGAACCACGCTCGAGCGGCTCGGACCCCTCGTCCTCGACGCCGCCCGCCGGATCTCGGCGGACGTGTTCGGAGACTCCGCCCGGCGGACCGGACACCGCATCGCCGTCGCTGCCGGCTGAGGCGCAGCACCGTCCACAGCTCGAAACATCACCGCCACCGGTGCGGGGTCGGACCCTCAGCGGCTCGCGGGCACCAGCATCTTCATGATCTTCTCGGTGCCGGCGACGAGCCGCGCACGGTCCCCGGTCATCCGGTGCTCGACGACGGCCTCGTTACCGCTGACCACGTACACCGGACCGTCGGCCAGGTGGGCCAACCCCTCGCGGGCGACCTCCACCGGGTCACCGACATGCAGTCCCGGGAGGTCGAAGCTGAGCCCGGCACGTTCCATCGCGGGGGTACGGGTCAGCCCGAGCACCAGATCGAGGACGTGGACGTCGTGCTCCCGAAGCTCCGACCACAACCCCTCCGCGAAGATCCGGCTGAACGCCTTCGCGCCGCCGTACACGCTCTCGGTGGAGGTCCCGACGTAGCCGGCGAGTGAGCCGACGAGCAGGACCCCGCCCCGGCGGCGGTCCCGCATCCCCGGCGCGTAATGGTGCACCAGGTCGAGCATCGCGGTGACGTTGAGGTCGATGACACCGCGGAATCCCTCCAGGGTGCCGTCGAGGAACGGGCCGCCGTGGGTGTTGGCGCCGGCGTTGTAGATCAGCAGGCCGACCTCCACGTCCGCGGTCATGGCCTTCACCGCCTCCAGTCCAGCCGGGTCGGTCAGGTCCGCCGCCACCGTCCGTACCTCGACGCCGTGGCTCCGGGCCGCGGTGGCGGTCTCCTCGAGCGGGCCGGGCTTGCGGGCGACGAGGACGAGATTGACCCCGGCCGCAGCGAGCTGGTCGGCGAACGCGGCGCCGACGCCCTCGGAACCGCCGGCGATGACGGCCCACGGGCCGTAGGTGTCAGAAGAGATCACTGTGAAGCCTCCGGGTTGGTCCTGAGCGGTTCCTCGTCCTGGATCGGCAATGTGCCGCGGACCGCGGCGTCGCGCAAGGACGCGGTCAGCCTGGGGCAGCCGAGGAACGCGTTGCGGTTGGGTCGTTCGCTCGGCGGCAGCACCGGTGCGCGCTCGACGCAGCTCGCAAGCGCGTCGGTGCTCCACTGCACGGTGGTCTGGTCCCAGCTGCTCTTACGAGCGAGCACCCCGGCACCGCAGGAGACGCACTTCACCGGCACCATCGGCCCCTCGGCGAGGCGCACGTCAGGGCGCACGGGTCAACCCCGCGCGGCCAGGTTCTGTGCAACCTCGGCCCGCCACGCCTCGTTGGGACGCGTGGTGTCGATCTCGAACTCGAAGCGGTCGGTCATCGCACGGTCCACGTCGGCGACGTCGACGTAGAACTGCTGGTACCACCGCCGCAGCTGGTAGACCGGCCCGTCCTCCTCGCACAGTAGCGGGTTGTCGATCCGGGCCTTGCTCTTCCAGATCGCGACGTCCTGCTCGAAGCCGTACTTGATGAACTTGCCGGTCTTCGCGGCCATCGCCTCGGCGTCCGCGTCGGAGATGCCCTCCTTCTTCTCGACGATGATCCCGTACTGCAGCACGAAGGAGTTCTCGTCGATCGGGTAGTGGCAATTGATCAGGATGGTGTCCACGTCGAGATCCTCGTAGTGGTAGGTCACCTCGTCGATCATGAAGCTCGGCCCGTGGTACGCCGCCACCGACGTCGTGCCGAGCACCGTCGGGTTGTTCTTGGACGGCGTGGTCGGCCGAATGTCCTCGCGTCCGTCGCCGTTCATGTACTGGTAGGCCGACTGACCCTCGAAGACGTTCTTGAAGTACGTCGGGAACGAGTAGTGAACGTAGAAGAAGTGCGCCATGTCCACGACATTGTCGACGATCTCGCGGCAGTTCGCCCCTTCGATGACCGTCTCGTACCAGAGCCAGCTGGTCCACCGCTCGTCGTCGACCTGCGGTATCCGCGGGATCGTCACGTCGGCCGGCGGCGGATTGCCCTCGGGGTCGTTCCAAACGAAGACCATTCCGTCCTGAACAAGCGTCGGCCAAGCCTGCGTGCGGGCCCGAAGCGGCACCCGGCGCGCATACGGGATGGCCTTGCACTTGCCATCACCACCCCAGCGCCAGTCGTGGAACGGGCAGGCGACCTCCTCGCCCTTGACCGTCCCCTGCGACAGGTCGCCGCCCATGTGCCGGCAGTAGGCGTCCAAGGCGCTGAGCTCCCCGCTCGCCCCGGCGAAGACGACGAGCTTCTGGCCGAAGGCGTTGACCTGGTGCGGCCTGCCGTCGGCGAGGTCGCGCTCGAGGCCGAGGCAGTGCCAGCCGCGCGCGAAACGCCGAACCGTCGCGTCCACCTCGATTTGTCGAACCGCCTGGCTCATCTCGCCCCTCCGCTCGGGTCATGGGTCTACTACGGCGGAGTCTGGTTCGTTGGCGTGGTTCGTGGCGCCCGCGGTCCCACTCAGCGGTAACCTGCGCATCTGCTCGACCCGACGGAACGCAGGATGGTCGCATCCGGAGCCCCGGAAACCACTCGAAACTCAGGAGGAACCGTGCCGCGTGTCGCCGAAGGCCGCCCTCCCGCCGAGCCGCACTCCCAGGAGCAGAAAGAGCGCTACCGACGGATTCTGCGAGCCGCCGCTCGCCTGGGCGAGCAGCACGGCCTGGAGCGGATGCAGATGAACGACGTGGCCAAGGAGGCCGGCGTCGCCATCGCCACCCTCTACCGTTACTTCCCCTCCAAGGCGGACCTCCTCGTCGGTGTCCTGCACAGCCAGATCACCGGTCTCGGCGCCGACCGCGTCACCGGAACACCGCACGGCTCGCGGGCCAACTCGGTCGCGGACGTCCTCATCGGCGCCGGACACAGCCTGATGGAGCGCCCCACCCTGGCCGCCGCCATGCTCCAGGCGAACAACGCCGTCCAGCTCATCGGCGGACGCGAGTACACCGAGGCCAACGCCGCCTTCCACCAACTCCTCCTCGACGCCCTCGGGGTGCCGGAGCCTGACGAGGAGGACTTCCGGATGGTCCGGATCACCGAGCAAACCTGGTACGGCGTTCTTGTCTCCCTGCTCAACGGGATCATCGATCACGACCAAGCCGACGAGGACGTCCGCCTGGCGGCAAGCCTGCTCCTCGGTCCGCGCTACGACGGCGAGGCGGTCGGGTGAGCGTCAAAGCCCGGGTTGTCGCCGTGACCGGCTCGGCCTCGGGCATCGGCGCCGCCGTTGCCGCCCTGCTGCGCGAGCGCGGAGACGAGGTCATCGGCGTCGACCTGCGCGACGCAGAGGTCGAGGCCGACCTGTCCACTTCTGCGGGACGCTCGGCCGCCGTGGCCGGCGTGCGCGAGCGGTGCGGAGGCGTCCTGGACGGGCTGGTCACCTGCGCCGGCCTGAGCCGCGCCGGTGCGCCGCAGGTGAGCGTCAATTACTTCGGCACGACCGAGGTGGTCGTCGGTCTACGGCCGGCGTTGGCAGCCTCGGGGGCCGGGCGGGTCGCCCTGGTCGGTTCCATCTCGGCCACACAGCCACACGACGCGGCTCTGGTCGCGGCCTGCCTGGCCGGCGACGAGGCCGCCGGATTGGTGCGGGCCGAAGAGGTCGCGCTCGGCGGCCGCTCGCACGAGATCTACTCCTCCACCAAGGCCGCGCTCGCGCAGTGGTTGCGCCGGATCGCCGTCACGCCTGAGTTCGCCTCGGCCGGCATCCCGCTGAACGCCGTGGCCCCCGGCGTGGTGCTCACCCCGATGACCACGCAGCTGGTTTCGGACCCGCAATGGAAGGCGGTCATGGACGCGGCGGTCCCGATGCCTCTGAACGGCTACGCGCCACCAGAAGCCGTCGCGCACGCTCTACTCTGGCTGATCGCACCGGAGAACTCGCACATGGCCGGACAGATGGTCTTCGTCGACGGCGGCGCCGAGGTGCTGACCGCCGGGCGTTGACGCTCCTCAAGAGTGCGCCTGCCCGTCGTCGAGCTGCAGCGTCACGGCGGCCCAGGTAGCTCGCCGGCCCCGCACGTGCCCGACGGTCCCGGTCAGTGGGAGAGAGACCGGTCACGATCGCCGCCGCGGACGAATACTGCAGCCATGAGCACGCAAAACACCGGGACCGACCCCGCCGTCGCTGCACAAGCAGCCCTTGCCGCGATCACCGGACCGGGCGGCCCCTGCGAGCTGCGGACCGAGCAGGTGCTCGGCGCGCCGGTGCAGGTCTTCGCCGACCGGTTCCACGCCCTCCACGAGGTCCTGGCCGCGTCGGTGCGGTTCGGCGACCGCCCTTACGTGGTCACGCTCGAGGGGGTGCTGACGTTCAACGAGCACGCGCGCCGCGTCTCCTCGCTCGCCCAGTCGCTCCGTGAGGAGCACGGCGTCCGCCCGGGAGATCGGGTCGCCATCGCGGCCGCAAACACCTCCGCGTGGATCGAGTCCTTCTGGGCGATCACCTCGATCGGCGCAGTCGCGGTCGGCTGCAACGCCTGGTGGTCGGCGCGCGAGCTCGGCCACGCCCTCGATCTGACCTCTCCGGTGCTCCTCCTGGCCGACGCCCGACGCCAGGCGGTTGCCGCGGAGGTCCCGAACGGAACCAGGATGCCCGTCGCGGACCTGGAGGCCGACCACGAGCGGCGAGCGACGGCTTACCCGGAAGCGCCGCTCCCGTCCGCCGACGTGGCCGAGGACGACCCCGCCGTCATCCTGTTCACCTCCGGTACCTCGGGTCGCCCCAAGGGCGCCGTGCACACCCACCGCAACCTCTGCTCGGTGATCGGCTTCCACCGTTACAACGACACGATCGCCGCCGCCTTCGGCGACCCGGTGCCTCCGCAGGACAAGGTGTACCTGCTGGCGATGCCGCTCTTCCACGTCGGCAGCCTGCACAACCTGGCCGTGCCGCGGCTGGCCAACGGCAGCACCGCCGCGCTGCACGTCGGCGCCTTCGACCCGGCCCGGGTGCTCCAGCTGGTCCAGGACGCGAAGGTCACCCACTGGGGCGCCGTGCCGACGATGGCCAACCGGTTGCTCGCCTTCGACCGGGTCGGCGACTACGACACCTCCTCGCTCTACGCGTTCTCACTCGCCTCGGCACCGTCCTCGACCGGCTTCAAGCAGCGGCTGCGCGAGCACCTGCCGTTCGCCGGAGCGCTCGTCGACAGCTACGGACTCACCGAGTCCTGCACCGCCGTCGCGCTGGCCACCCCGATGGACCTGGCCAAGGCGCCGGGCACCCTCGGCACCCCGATCGTCGGCGTCGAGATGGAGGTGCGCGACCCGGCCGGTCGCGTCCTGCCGGTCGGCGAGGAGGGCGAGATCTGCGTCCGCAGCGCCTACAACATGCTCGGTTACTGGGAGAACACGGAGGCGAGCTCCGCCGCGATCGACGCCGAGCGCTGGCTGCACACCGGGGACCTCGGCAGCTTCGACGAGAAGGGCAGGATCCGGCTGACCGCTCGGCGCACCGACCTGATCATCCGCGGCGGCGAGAACGTCTACCCCGCCGAGGTCGAGGCCGTCCTGACCGACCACCCGGCCGTGCAGGAGTGCGTCGTCCTCGGGGTCGAGCACACCGACCTCGGCCAGGAGGTGGCCGCGGTCGTCGTACCGGCGGACCCGGAGGCCGACCTTGCCGCCCTACAGCAAGAGCTCTCCGGGTACGCCGCGCGCGAGCTGGCGCACTACAAGGTTCCGACCCGGTGGCGGATCGACCCGCTGCCGTTGCCGCGCAACGCCACCGGCAAGGTGATCCGTCCGGCCGTGGGCGTCTGAGGTGGACGGCCTGCAGCAGCCCGACGTCTTCTCCCCCGGTCGGCTCGGTCCGGTCATGCTGCGCAACCGGACGGTCAAGGCTGCGACCTACGAGGGCCTCGCGCACCGCGGCCTGGTCACCCGTGACCTCGTCGACTTCCACGTCGCCTACGCCAAGGGCGGCGTCGGGATGACGACCGTCGCCTACCTGGCTGTCGAGAAGGACGGACGCACCGACCGCCACCAGATCACCTGGACAGACGACGCGATGCCGGGCCTGCGGGTCCTCACCGACGCCGTGCACGACCAGGGTGCCGCGATCTCCGCGCAGATCGGCCACGGCGGACCGGTGGCCGAGGCCCGGGGCAACCGGTCGCCGGCGCTCAGCCCGTCGGCGCGCGTCAACGTGATCGCGATGAACAGGTCGCAGGAGGCAACCGTCGCCGACCTGGAACGCATCGTCGCCGCGCACGGACGCGCGGCCGCTCGCGCGGTCGAGGCCGGCTTCGACGCGGTCGAGGTGCACCTGGGCCACAACTACCTGGCGAGCTCGTTCCTCAGCCCCAAGCTCAACAAGCGCACGGACGCGTACGGCGGGGGCCTGCGCCGACGTGCCCGGCTCGCCCGCGAGATCATGCAGGCGGTCCGAGATGCCGTCGGCGACCGGATCGCCATCGTCGCCAAGATGAACATGGACGACGGCGTGCCCGGCGGGTTCTGGCTCGACGAGGCGATTCCGGTCGCGCAATGGCTCGAGGCCGACGGCACTCTGGACGCCCTCGAGATGACCTCGGGCAGCTCGCTGCTCAACCCGATGTACCTGTTCAAGGGCGACGCCCCGCTCCAGGAGTTCGCCGGCGTCATGCCGCAGCCCATCCGGGCCGGCGTGAAGACCATCGGGCACCGGCTGCTGAAGTCCTACCCGTACACCGACGGCTACCTGCTCGCCGACGCCCGGCAGATCCGCGCCAACGTGAGCCTGCCGATGATCCTGCTCGGCGGTATCACCGACCGCGCCGTGATCGACACCGCGATGGCCGAGGGCTTCGACTTCGTCGCGATGGGCCGGGCGCTGCTGCGCGAGCCCGACCTCGTCAACCGGCTCCAGGCCGACCCGGTCGCACGCTCGCTGTGCATCCACTGCAACAAGTGCATGCCCACCAACTACACGGGCACGCGGTGCGTGCTGGTGGACCGCCGCAGCCCCCGGACCGCCGACTGGGGCAAGCCCGAGGGCTACGCAGCGCGCTGACTTCCGGTGAGTGGGACAGGTCACACCAAGCACTGCTCCCGGGTGCGAGATTCCTTCGCGTGGCGCGTCGCATCCTGATCCCGGCTCTCGAGCTGACCGCGGTCCTCTTCTTGGTCAGCCTCGGGGTCTTCGGGCTGCTCAGCCTGGTCCCCGGCGATCCCGCGGTCGCGGTCCTCGGCGAGGGGCACACTCCTGAGGAGTACGCCGGCCTTCGGCACGAGCTCGGTCTCGACCAGCCACTGCTGCATCGGTACGCCGACTGGCTCGGCGGGGTTCTCAGCGGCGACCTCGGCACCTCCCTGGTCGCGCCCCAGGCCCCGGTCCTGGACCGGATCAAGGCCGCCCTCCCGGTCAGCCTGGAGCTCGCGCTGCTCGGCCTGCTGCTCGCGCTGCTGATCGCGGTGCCGCTGGCGATGTGGTCGGCATACCACCAGGGCGGGCGGGCGGACCGGGCGATCAGCGCGTTCACGTTCGCGCTGCTCTCGATGCCGTCGTTCCTGCTCGGAATGCTGCTGATCGGCGTCCTGGTCAACACCCTCGGGATCTTCCCGCGCAACGAGTGGGTGCGGCTGACCGAATCGGTGCCCGGCAACCTGGCGCACGCGTTCCTCCCGGCGCTCACCATCGCCCTGGTCGAAGCCGCGATGTTCACCCGGATCCTGCGCGGCGACCTGGTCACCACCCTCAACGAGGACTACATCCTCGCGGCCCGCGCCCGCGGCATGTCCCCGCGCCGGATCATGCTCAGCGACGCGCTGCGGCCCTCGTCCTTCTCGCTGATCACCGTGCTCGGGCTCAGCATCGGCCGGCTCGTCGGGAGCACCGTGATCGTGGAGTACCTCTTCGCCCTGCCCGGCATGGGCAAGCTCGTCATCGACGCCGCCAACCAGGGCAACTACCCCGTCGTGCAGGGCGCGGTGCTGGTGATCGCCGCGATCTACGTGCTGAGCAACGTCGCCATCGACGGGAGCTACGGCTTCCTGGACCCGCGGACCCGCCGTGCACGCGCCTGACCCCGCGCGGCTCGCCGCCCGCCGCCCCCGTCGCGTCCGCCGGAGCCGCCGTGTCGACCTCGTCTTCTGGCTGGCGATGTCCTGGCTCGGCCTGGTGCTGTGCGCCGCCGCGCTCGCCCCCTGGCTCCCCCTGGGCAACTCCGACGACTCGGTCGCCGGCCTCACCGCGCCCGTGTTCGCCCACCCGGCGCTCGGTTCTGAGCACCCGCTCGGCACCAACGCCTACGGCCTCGACGTGCTCGCCCGCACCGTCTACGGCGCCCGGACCTCGATCCTGGTCGCGCTGCTGGCCGTCCTCATCGGCACCATCGTCGGCGGCCTGGTCGGCATCGCGTCGGGCTTCTGGCGCGGCACCACCGACCGGGTCACCGGGGTCCTGTCCAACGCCCTGCTCGCCGTGCCGCCGCTGATCCTGCTCATCGCGCTCGGTACCGTGCTCGACCCGAGCGTGCGCAGCATCGCGCTCGCGCTGTCGCTGCTGACGATCCCGAGCATGGTGCGCCTGGCGCGGGCGAACACGATCGCCGTGGCCGAGCGCGAGTACGTGCTCGCGGCGCGGGCGCTGGGCGCCTCCCGGTTGCGGCTTGTCCGCCGCGAGATCCTGCCGAACGTCGTGCTGCCCGTGCTCAGCCTCGCGGTCGTGATGATCTCGGTGCTCGTGGTCGCCGAGGCCTCGCTGTCCTTCCTCGGCATCGGCATCCGGCCGCCGGAGCCGACCTGGGGAAACATGATCGCCGAGGGCCAGGGCACCGTGATGCAGGAGCACCCGTACATCGTGGCCGTGCCCGGCGTGTGCCTGTTCCTCACCGTGTTCGCCTTCAACCTGCTGGGCGAGAAGGCTCAGAAGCGCTGGGACCCGAGGAGCGCGAAGCTGTGACCACCGAACCCCTCCTCGTCGTCGAGGACCTGTGCACCGTCTTCCATACCGCCCGCGGTGACGTTCGTGCGGTCGACGGTGTCTCCT
>JAKFBZ010000111.1:0-19972 GCA_036676945.1 Marmoricola sp. | reverse complement strand
GATGCTGACGCGGCCAGGGTCGGCTGGCTCGCCTCCCGGGTCGACATGTTCCACGTCGCCGGGCACGGGCTCCACCCCGGGGACCACCCGCTGTTCTCCGCGATCGAGCTCGCCGACGGACCCTGGTTCGGACACGATGTGGACCTGCTCCCCCGGACCCCGGACGTGGTCGTGCTCTCGGCCTGCGACCTGGGCCGGGTCTCGGTGCTGCACGGCGAGGAGTCGGTCGGGATGAGCGCCGCCTGGCTGCACGCCGGCGCACGGGCAGTGATCTCGTCGCCGGCGCTGCTGGCCGACGAACTCGCCTGCGAGGTCTTCGGGTCCTGGCACCGCCTCGTCGCGGCGGGCACCCCGCCGTCCGACGCTCTCGCCGAGGTCACCGCCGCGACCGACGAGGTGGTCCCGCTGCTCACCTTCGGAGCGGGTTGGTAGGGCTCCGGGAAAGGTGCCGGAAAAAGTGCGGGTCGGACGTATCAGGACGACCCGGCCGCGCTCCTGAACGAATGCAGGGCGGTGGTGCCGGCGCCGACCGGGGGTGGTCGGACTGGGGTTCCGGGGGATTCCACCGCCTGTGACGGGGACGAAGGGCCCGGAGGACAGCGCCTGCTCTCCGGGCCCTTCACCGATGCCGGATGCCGAGGGAGTTCAGCGCGCGTCGAGCAGACCCGGGTAGAGAGTGCGGGCGCGCTCCGCCTCGGACCGCAGCGGCGGGAGGTCCGCGACCGGCCACCAGCGGACCTCGGCGATCTCGAACCTGTCCTCGGACTCGAGGGCGGCGCTGAGCGCCGGACGCGGCCGTCGTACCCGGAAGACGCAGTCGAGGTGACGGCCGTGCTCCTGGACGTGGACCCCGACGATCTCCAGGTCCTCGACCGAGCAGGTCAGCCCGGTCTCTTCCTCCAGCTCACGGCGCGCCCCCGCGATCGGGTCCTCGCGCTTGTTGACGACGCCGCCGGGGAAGCCCCAGAGCCGCTCACCGTGCTTGCTGCGGACGAGCAGCACCTCACCGCCGTCGACCCAGACCGCCATCGCCCCGGCGGTCATCTTGTGCCCGGTCACGAAGTTGGCGTACCGGACCATCCGCGGGGAGAGGTGCACCCCGGCAGCGTAGCGAGCGGCCGGCTCAGATCTCGCTCTGAACCCCGGCGATCAGCTGGCGGGCCATCACGATCCGCTGGACCTGGTTGGTGCCTTCGTAGATCTGGGTGATCTTGGCGTCGCGCATCATCCGCTCGACCGGGTAGTCCCGGGTGTAGCCGTAGCCGCCGAGCACCTGGACCGCGTTGGTGGTGACCTCCATCGCGACGTCGGACGCGAAGCACTTGGCCGCGGCGCCGAAGAAGGTCAGGTCGTGGTCACCGCGCTCGGAGCGGCCGGCGGCGGCGTACGTCATCTGACGCGCGGCCTCGACCTTCATGCCCATCTCGGCGAGCAGGAACTGCATGCCCTGGAACTCGGAGATCGACTTGCCGAACTGCTTGCGCTCGGCGGCGTACTCCAGCGCGTAGTCCAGCGCACCCTGCGCGACACCGACCGCCTGCGCGGCGATGGTGACCCGGGTGTGGTCCAGGGTCCGCATCGCGGTCTCGAAGCCGGTGCCCTCCTCGCCGATGATCCGGTCTGCGGGGATCCGGACGTTGTCGAGGTAGACCTCTTTGGTGGGGCTGCCCTTGATGCCGAGCTTCTTCTCCGGAGCACCGAAGGAGACGCCCTCGTCGGACTTCTCCACCACGAACGCCGAGATCCCGCCGCGGGTGCCCAGGTCGGCGTCGGTCACCGCCATCACCGTGTAGTACTCGGACTCACCGGCGTTGGTGATCCAGCGCTTCACGCCGTTGAGCACGTAGTGGTCGCCGTCGCGGACCGCGCGGGTGGTCATGCCTCCGGCGTCGGACCCGGCCTCGGGCTCGGACAGGCAGTAGGAGAAGCCGCCCTCACCGCGGGCGAGCTTGCCGAGGTAGGTGGCCTTGAGCTCCTCGGAGCCGGCGATCTGCACCGGCAGCGAGCCGAGCTTGTTGACGGCCGGGATCAGCGAGGAGGAGACACACGCCCGGGCGACCTCTTCGATGATCAGCACCGTTGCCAGCGCGTCGGCACCGGCGCCGCCGTACGCCTCGGGCACGTGGGCCGCGTGGAAGTCGTTCGCGAGCAGCGCGGCGGCGGCCTCGTGCGGGTAGCGGGCCTCCTCATCGACGGCTGCTGCGTGCGGAGCGATCTTGGTATCCGCGAGCTCGCGGACCGCCTGGCGGATCGCCTGGTGCTCCTCGGAAAGGCCGTACATCGGGAAGTCAGACATGGCGTTCATCCTATGGTCGAGGTGAACGCCCGTTAACCGCTCCGGGCGTGACATCCGTCTCGACGAAACGGGCGTCGGACCTGTCCGGACGGCGCGACGGAGCGGTTTAGAAACCGAGCTTGCGGGGCTTGGCCGCCTGGTCGCGGACCGCCTTGCCCTTCTCGTGGGCGCTGTCGCGGAGCGAGGCCTGGAAGTCGACCATCCGCTGCTGCAGGTCCGCGTCGCCGGAAGCGAGGATCCGGACCGCGAGCAGGCCGGCGTTGCGGGCGTTGCCGACGGCGACCGCGGCGACCGGGACCCCGGCCGGCATCTGCACGATGGAGAGCAGCGAGTCCATCCCGTCGAGGTACTTCAACGGCACCGGTACGCCGATCACCGGCAGCGGCGTCACCGACGCGAGCATCCCGGGAAGGTGGGCCGCTCCCCCGGCGCCGGCGATGATCACCTCGAGCCCACGCCCGGCGGCCTCCTTGCCGTAGGCGATCATCTCCTCCGGCATCCGGTGCGCGGAGACGACGTCGGCCTCGAAGGCGATCCCGAACTCGTCGAGGGCCTCCGCCGCCGCCTTCATCGTGGGCCAGTCCGAGTCCGAGCCCATCACGATGCCGACCCGTGCCGTGGTGTCTGTGCTGGGGCTCATTCGCTCTCTTCTCCTAGGTCGCCTGCGAACCATGCTGCCGCATGACGGGCGCGTTCGAGGCAGTCGGCGAGGTCGTCGCCGTACGCGTTGACGTGACCGACCTTGCGCCCCGGTCGCATCCCCTTGCCGTACAGGTGCACCTTGAGGAACGGGTCGCGGGCCAGGGCGTGCGGGTAGCCGTCGTACAGGCGGGCGGTGCCGTCCTGCCCGCCGAGGATGTTGACCATCACCGTCCAGCGCGCCCGGGCGTCCGGGGCGCCGAGCGGCAGGTCGAGGACCGCACGCAGGTGGTTCTCGAACTGGGAGGTGACCGAGCCGTCCTGGGTCCAGTGGCCGGTGTTGTGCGGCCGCATCGCGAGCTCGTTGACCAGCACCCGCCCGTCGGTGGTCTCGAAGAGCTCCACGGCGAGCACTCCGGTGACCCCGAGCTCGCCCGCGATGGTCATCGCGATCTGCTGGGCCTGGACGGAGAGCTCGGGAGCGAGGTCCGGCGCCGGGGCGATCACCTCGCGGCAGATGCCGTCGCGCTGCTCGGAGGCGACCACCGGCCACGCGGCGACCTGTCCCGAGGGCGAACGCGCGACCAGCGCGGAGAGCTCGCGCCGGAAGTCGACGAGCTCCTCGGCGAGGATCCGTACGCCGGTCCGGGCCGCGGTCGCGAAGGCCTCGGCGCAGTCGTCCTCAGCCTCGACGAACCAGACGCCCTTGCCGTCGTACCCGCCGCGGGTGGTCTTGATGACGCACGGGAACCCGAACGCGGCGACGTCCGCAGCGTCCGTGACGATCGCGTTGCGGGGGCACGGCACGTCGAGCCGGGCCAGCGCCTCCCGCATCACGCCCTTGTCCTGGGCGTGCACCAGTGCGTCCGGTCCCGGGTGCACCGCGAGGCCGTCGGCGGCCAGCGCGTGCAGGTGCTCGGTCGGGACGTGCTCGTGGTCGAAGGTGACCGCCGCGCAGCCGTCGGTGATCTTCCGCAGCGCGGCGAGGTCGGTGTAGTCGCCGACCTCGTGGTCGACGATCACCTGCGCGGCCGAGACGCCCTCGGCCTCGGCGAGCAGCCGGAGCGGGATGCCCAGCGCTGCCGCAGGCTCCGCCATCATGCGGGCCAGCTGGCCGCCGCCGATCACGGCGATCCTGGGTGCGAGCTCGTCTGCCACGCGGTGAGCCTACCGAGCCGGTTTGACGACGCTCAGTGGCGTGGGCGGGTGCGGCGGACAGTCACCGGTTCGAGGTCGCCGAACCCGCGGATCGGACGCGCCGGCAGCGGCCGGGTCTCGAACTCGTCCGGGGGCAGGAGCTCGGCGGTCCGCTTGTCGATGATCACCCGGTTGCGGCGGGCGACCGCGGTGAACCGGGCCGCGAGATTGACCGGCGGGCCGTAGACGTCGCCCATCCGCAGCACGACCGGGCCGGTGGCCAGCCCGAGCCGCACGTCGGGGAGCCGCTCGTCACGGCCGATCACCGCGATGATGTCCAGTGCGATGTCGATCGCCTGCCCCGGATCGGACTCGAGGAACAGCACCGAGTCGCCCAGGGTCTTGATCACCCGTCCGTTGTGATCGGCGATCACGTCCGAGCAGCGCGACTCGAAGACCTCGACCAGGTCGCCGATCTCGTGCTCCTCGAGTTCGTTGCTCAGCGCGGTGAACGAGACCAGGTCGGCGAACCCGACGGTCGCCTGGGCGACGTGCAGGTCCTCGTCCAGAGCGCCGAGCAGCTCGATCCGGCCGACCGCCGCGGCGAGGTGGCGCCGCCAGGCGTAGACCAGCAGCTCGTCGAAGTGGGGTGCGAGCGTCTCGATCAGGTGGAGCGCCGAGCGCATCGCGTCCGGCGCGGTCGCCTCGGTCGCGGTGGCGAACTCCTCGACCGCGGTCGTCAGGGTGGCCACCTCCCAGTCGGCCAGCCGGGCGACCGTGTGCCCGACGGCGCGGGTGAGGCGCAGCATCGTCTCGAAGTCGACGCCGGTCTCCGTGACCGCGCGGGTGACCAGGTTCAGGGCAGCCTCGTCGGTGGCGGTGAAGGCGGGCTCCTGCGCGGCGTCGGCGAAGCCGAGCGCACGCCACAGGCGTCGTGCCTGGTCGATCGACATGCCTGCCGCCGCGGCGACCTCGCTGCCGCGCCGGTCCGGGACGTCCCCCAGGATCGCCCGCTCCAGGTCGGCGACCGTCGGTGCCTCCGGCTCAGGCTCCGTCATCGGTCTTGGAACCGTGGAACAGCAGATCGGACAGGGCGAGCTGACGCTTCTCGACGTGCGGCACGTCGGTCAGGGAGACGCGCCCCTGCTCGCTGGCGTCCGAGACGACCAGGGTGCCGCAGCCGAGGATCCGGTCCAGCAGCCCCTTCTCGTAGGAGACGTCGCTGATCCGGGTCAGCGGGATGTCGTGGCCGGTGCGGGTGATCACGCCCTTGTGCGTGGTCAGCCGGCGGTCGGTCACCGTGTAGGTCGCGGTGAACCAGGTCAGGAAAGGCCACAGACCCCAGACCACCACCACGATCAGGGCGAGGCCCCAGATGATGCTCAACCAGACCGTCTTGTCGCTGTCCGGGAGGCTGGAGAGGTACCCCGCGACACCGGCGGAGGCGAGCAGCACCAACGCGGGCCCCAGGAGCGCCTTGACATGCGTGCGCGTCGACCAGATGACGCGCTCACCCTCGTTCAAGTACTTCGGATTGATCGCCACGGAGCGATCATGTCACGGGATCGGTGCCGATCAGGCGCGCACGTGCACGACGTCGCCGGCCCCGATCGCCCGTCCGGCGACGACCAGGCGGCCGTGGTCGTCGACGTCGGTGGCGGTGCCGTGGTGCTCGGACCCGTCCGGCAGTTGCACGGTGACCTCGCGGCCGAGGGTCGTGCAGGCCAGCCGGTAGGCGACGAGCATCGCGGGCGGGTCCGCGCGCAGCGAGGCCAGGCCGGCCGCGAGCGCCTGGACGACGGCGCCGAACACCACGGTGCGGCTCGCGTCGGATCCGGCGATCGCCAGCGAGGTCGCGGTGGGAACCGGCAACTGCTCCGGGCGCATCGCGACGTTGATCCCGACCCCGATCACCGCGAGCGGACGGTCGGCGACCACCCGCTCGAGCAGGATGCCGGCGACCTTCTCCTCCTCGATCAGGATGTCGTTGGGCCACTTCAACCCGACGGTGAGGCCGGTGGCTCGCTCGACACCCTCGGCGATCGCCAGGGCGGTCGCGAGCGGCAGCAGCGGCCAGGAGGCGTCCTCGAGGCGCGGATCCACCACCGCCGAGAACGTCAGCGCGCTGCCGGGCGGGGTCTCCCAGGTGCGGTCGAGCCGGCCGCGGCCGGCGGTCTGGTGATCGGCGACCACCACGGTGCCCGCGATCGGGCGTTCGGCAGCGACCGCGTTCGTCGAGTCCGCTGTCGGCAGCAGGCGCACGCTCCACGCCGGACCGGCCGCGGCGGCGAGGGCTTCGGGTTCGAGGGGTGACCAGAGGGATCCGGGAGTCGACACAGGCACTAGATTGGCCCACGATCCGCCCCTGAACCACCCCTGGCCATCGGTTGGCCGGTCCAGAAGGAGTCATCCAGCGTGAGCGCACACCCCGGCGAAGGCACCGACGTGCCGAGCGACATCGACGTGCACACCACCGCGGGCAAGCTCGCCGACCTTGATCGGCGCATCGACGAGGCCGTCCACGCCGGATCGGCCAAGGCTGTCGAGAAGCAGCACGCGAAGGGCAAGAAGACCGCCCGCGAGCGGATCGAGCTGCTCTTCGACGAGGGCTCCTTCGTCGAGCTCGACGAGCTCGCCCGGCACCGCTCGGTCGCGTTCGGGCTGGAGAAGAACCGCCCGTACGGCGACGGCGTGATCACCGGCTACGGCACCATCGACGGCCGCCAGGTCTGCGTGTTCTCCCAGGACTTCACCGTCTTCGGCGGGTCGCTCGGCGAGGTCTACGGCGAGAAGATCACCAAGGTGATGGACCTGGCCATGAAGACCGGCTGTCCGATCATCGGCATCAACGAGGGTGCCGGCGCCCGCATCCAGGAGGGCGTGGTCAGCCTCGGCCTGTACGGCGAGATCTTCAAGCGCAACGTGCACGCCTCGGGCGTCATCCCGCAGATCAGCCTGATCATGGGCAACTGCGCCGGCGGCCACGTGTACTCCCCCGCGGTCACCGACTTCACGATCATGGTCGACCAGACCTCGGCGATGTTCATCACCGGTCCCGACGTGATCAAGACCGTCACCGGCGAGGACGTCACCATGGAGGACCTCGGTGGCGCCCGGACGCACAACACCAAGTCCGGCAACGCGCACTACATGGGCGCGGACGAGGACGACGCCTTGGAGTACACCAAGGCGCTGCTGTCCTACCTGCCGCAGAACAACATGGACGAGGTGCCGAGCTTCGACGAGGTGGCCGACCTGGACGTCAGCGACCTGGACCGGACGCTGGACACGATCATCCCGGACTCGCCGAACCAGCCGTACGACATGCACGACGTGATCACCGCGATCCTCGACGACGAGGAGTTCCTCGAGGTGATGCCGCTGTTCGCGCCGAACATCATCATCGGGTACGGCCGGGTCGAGGGTAAGTCCGTCGGCATCGTCGCCAACCAGCCGATGCAGTTCGCCGGCTGCCTCGACATCGACGCCTCCGAGAAGGCCGCCCGCTTCGTGCGCACCTGCGACGCGTTCAACATCCCGGTGCTCACTTTCGTCGACGTGCCGGGCTTCCTGCCGGGCACCGACCAGGAGTGGACCGGCATCATCCGCCGGGGCGCGAAGCTGATCTACGCCTACGCCGAGGCGACCGTTCCCCTGGTCACGATCATCACCCGCAAGGCCTACGGCGGCGCGTACGACGTGATGGGCTCCAAGCACCTCGGCGCGGACATCAACCTGTCCTGGCCGACCGGGCAGATCGCCGTCATGGGTGCCCAGGGCGCGGCGAACATCGTGCACCGCAAGGAACTCGCGAAGGTCGAGAAGGACGGCGGCGACGTCGAGGCGCGCCGGGCCGAGCTGATCACCGAGTACGAGGACACGCTCGCCAACCCGTACATCGCGGCCGAGCGGGGCTACATCGACGCGGTGATCACGCCGCACGAGACCCGCGCCGAGATCGTCAAGGCGCTGCGCCTGCTGGCGACCAAGCGCGCGACGCTGCCGCCCAAGAAGCACGGGAACATCCCGCTGTGACCGACGACGAGCAGAGCACCGCGGACGCGCCCGGGGCGACGTCGGCTCCCGTCCTGCGCGTCGTCAACCCCGACGCGACGCCCGAGGAGATCGCCGCCATCGTCGCGGTCTTCTCAGCCCTGCAGAGCGCCCCGGCGCCGGTGCGGAAGCCGGTCCCGGTGTGGGCGGCCCACGACCGCAAGGCACGCCCGCCGATGACCCACGGGCGTGGCGGCTGGCGCGCCAGCGCCCTTCCCCGCTAGAACCGGTCCATGACCGCGCCGGCCCGCCTGATCCTCGCCTCAGCCAGTCCGGCACGTCTGAAGACCCTGCGCGCCGCGGGACTCGACCCCGAGGTGATCGTCAGCGGCGTCGACGAGGACGGCGTCCAGGCGCCGAACGCCGCCGAACTCGCGCTCAAACTCGCCCAGCTCAAGGCGGTCGCGGTCGCGGCGGACCTCTCCCGCGCGCTGGTCATCGGCTGCGACTCGGTCCTCGAGTTCGAGGGCCAGATCCTCGGCAAGCCCGTCGACGAGGCGGACGCGATCGCCCGCTGGCAGCAGATGCGCGGCCACGCCGGCGTGCTGCACACCGGCCACTGCGTGATCGACACCCACCGGGAGGTCTGGGTCGGGCGCTCGGCCGCGACCCAGGTGCGGTTCGCGCCGATCAGCGACGAGGAGATCGAGGCGTACGTCGCCACCGGCGAGCCGTTACGGGTGGCCGGGGCCTTCACGCTCGACGGTCTCGGCGGGGCCTACGTTTCCGGGATCACCGGCGATCCGCACAACGTGATCGGCATCAGCGTGCCCCTGTTGCGCCTGATGTTCGACGAATTGGGCTTCGTCTGGCACGAGTTCTGGGGTCCTGCCGACAGCTGAGTCGGCACACGGCACACTACGGCCTATGCGCGGAATCATCCTGGCCGGAGGCACCGGCTCACGACTCCACCCGATCACCCTCGTCACGAGCAAGCAGTTGGTGCCTGTGTACGACAAGCCGATGATCTACTACCCGCTCTCGACGCTGATGATGGCGGGCATCCAGGACATCCTGATCATCACCACCCCCGGTGACACCGAGCGTTTCCGCGAGCTTCTCGGCGACGGCAGCGCCTTCGGGATCAACCTGACCTACGCCCAGCAGCCGAAGCCCGAAGGTCTCGCGCAGGCGTTCACGATCGGCGAGGAGTTCATCGGCGACGACTCGGTCGCCCTCGCGCTGGGCGACAACCTCTTCCACGGCCCGTCCTTCGGGCGTGACTTCAACCGGGTCCAGCAGGTCGACGGGGCCACCGTCTTCGCCTACTGGGTCGCGGATCCGTCCTCCTACGGCGTCGTGGAGTTCGACGAGGACCGCAAGGCGGTCTCGCTGGAGGAGAAGCCCGCCGACCCGCGCTCCCACTACGCGGTGCCGGGCCTGTACTTCTACGACAACACCGTCGTCGAGATCGCGAAGAACCTGAAGCCGTCGGACCGGGGCGAGTACGAGATCACCGACGTGAACCGGACCTACCTCGAGCAGGGCCGGCTGCACGTCGAGGTCCTCCCCCGCGGCACGGCGTGGCTGGACACGGGCACCTTCGACAGCCTCAACGACGCCAGCAACTTCATCCGGACCATCGAGAACCGGCAGGGCCTCAAGGTCGGCGCCCCTGAAGAGGTCGCCTGGCGCCAGGGGTTCCTGACCGACGACGAGCTTCGTGAGCGTGGACACCGGCTGGAGAAGTCCGGGTACGGCAAGTACCTGCTGCGCCTGCTGGAGTCGGACGACTACCGCTGAGGTCCTAGGTCGGCTCGTTGCGAGGAGACGGCTGAGCGACCGTCGCCGGCTCGGGCTCGAGCCCGGCCGCGTGTTCGGCCTGTTGTCCGGGCAGGTGCTCGGGCACATGGTCGGCCCGGTGTTCAGGCACGTGGTCGGGGTCGAACTCCGGGGTGATCTGGTCGATCGGGCCGGCGCCGACGTGCGCCGAGGACCGGGTGAAGACGAACCGGCGGAAGGCCCAGAACCGGAACAGGTTGGCGATCAGGGCCCCGATCACGTTGCCGGAGATGTTGTCGGCGTAGATCGAGTCCCACTCGAAGACGTTGCGGCTGATCCACAGGCAGGTCATCGGGATCGTGAAGGACAGCAGGTTCACCACGGCGTAGATGAGCAGGCCGCCACCGGGACCGGCGGCGTGCCGGTGCTTGAAGGCGTAGTACCGGCTGCCGTAGAAGCTGACGAACATGCCGACACTGTTGGCGAGCAGGTACCCGATGTACGGGCTGCCGTTCAACGGGCTGCCGAACCAGCCCTTCACCCCGTGGACCAGAACGTTGAAGAGGATCAGCGAGATCCCGGTCGCGACGATGTTCACCGCCGAGAACCGGAGCAACTCCCCGGTGACCCTCTTCAGCGTCTTGGCCATGGAGAGTCAGCGCCCCACTGCGGCGCGGGTCTTGAGCGGCTCCCACCAGGATCGGTTCTCCCGGTACCAGGCGACCGTGTCGGCCAGTCCCTGCTCGAACGGCACGAGTGGCTCGTAGCCGAGCTCGGCGGAGATCTTGGAGATGTCGACGGAGTAGCGCAGGTCGTGGCCCAGCCGGTCGGTGACCCGCTCGACGCGGTCCCAGTCGGTGCCGGTCGCCTCGAGCAGCAGCGCGGTGAGCTCCTTGTTGGTCAGCTCGGTGCCGCCGCCGATGTTGTAGGTCTCGCCGACGCGGCCCTTGGTCAGCACCAGGTGGATGCCGCGGCAGTGGTCGTCGACGTGCAGCCAGTCACGGATGTTGGTGCCCTCGCCGTACAGCGGGACGTTCGCGCCGTCGATGAGGTTGGTCACGAAGAGCGGGATGACCTTCTCGGGGAACTGGTACGGCCCGTAGTTGTTCGAGCACCGGGTGATGCTGACCGGGACGCCGTGGGTGCGGAAGTAGGCCCGGGCGAGCAGGTCGCTGGAGGCCTTGGAGGCGGAGTACGGCGAGTTCGGGAGCAGCGGCTCGTCCTCGTCCCAGCTGCCCTCGTCGATCGAGCCGTAGACCTCGTCGGTGGAGACGTGCACGAACTTGTCGATCCCGACGGCCAGCGCAGAGTCGAGCAGCGTCTGGGTCCCGACCACGTTGGTCATCACGAAGTCGCGCGCGCCGAGGATGGAGCGGTCGACGTGGCTCTCGGCCGCGAAGTGGACGACGGCGTCGACCTCACCCATCAGCTTGTCGACCAGGTCGCGGTCCAGGATGTCGCCCTCGACGATGCGCAGCCGTTCGTCGTCGGCCACGGGGGCAAGGTTCTCGACGTTGCCGGCGTAGGTGAATTTGTCGAGCATGATCACCAGATCCGGCTCGGCCAGACCCCACGCGCCGGCGAGCAGCGTGCGGACGTAATGGCTGCCGATGAATCCGGCGCCTCCGGTGACCAAGAGCTTCATTCTGTTCCTTCCTGCGGAAATCGAAGACTAGCCTCGACTGCCGCCAGGGAGGCGGCAATCCCGACTGCGAGCGGGGTCCGGACGTTTCGGGTGAGTTCGGGCCAGACCACCGGCGTGAACCGGAGATCGGAGACCTGGAACCGGGCGACCGGAGAGTTGCCGAGGATCATCGGCGGCCGGCGGCGGGAGACCCGACGCAGTTCGCCGAGGAGCTCAGCAACGGTCGCCGGACGCCCACTCGCGAGAATCCTCACATGTCGGCCCGGGCGCTCGGCGAGCAGGCCCAGACCAGCAACCACCATCGCTGCGGCGTCGTCGACGTACAGGTAGTCACGTCGGGTGTCGAGCGGCACGTAGACCGAGAGCGGGCGGTGCCTCAGGTGCGCCTCGCACAGCAGCGAGATCAGTCCCTGGCCCTTGCTCAGGTCCTGGCCCGGCCCGTAGAGGTTCGCGATCCGGCCGATCAGCAGCGGCACTCCGGTCCGGACGGAGAAATCGTCGAAGAGGCCCTCGACCTTCAGCTTCGCGTGACCGTACGGCGCGATCGGGACCGGCTCGGTGTACTCGGTGAAGGGAGCACCCGCCGAACCGGCGTACACCCCACCGGCGGAGGAGGCGACGAAGATCGCGCAGTCGGCGGGCCGGGCCCGCGGCTGCCAGTCCGCGAGGAACCGGCGCAGGGTCTCGCACTCGACGGCCAGGTGCTCCTCGGTGCTGCTGACCACGCCGGAGCCCGCGCACCAGGCCAGCCGCCAGCCCTCGTCGGGCAATGACTCCGCGGCCTCCAGCAGCGCCGCGACGGCGGCGTCCGGGTCCGACCACGGGACCCGCGTGGTGAGCACCTGCCCGCCGCTCTCCCGCGCTGCCCGGCAGACCGCACCGCCGAGCAGTCCCGAGGAACCGACCACCCAGGTCAGCGGCGCCTCAGCCGGTGCGGTCACGGCCGAGGGGACCCTCTGAAGGATCCTGGGTGGAGACGTAGAGCGGCTTGCCGAGCGCCATGTTCACCGCGACGCCGACGTACTCGGCGACGACGCCGAGGGTGAAGATGATCGCGCCCGAGCTGACCAGCATCACCACGGCCAGCGAGGTCCAGCCGGCGACCTCCGATGGATCGATGAGCTGGCGGATCACCAGGACCAGGGCCGCGAGCAGGCCGCTCGCGGCGAGCACGGCACCGAGGATGCTGACGATCCGCAGACCCCGGGTGCCTCCGGTCAGGACCATGCCGACGAACTCGGCGGTGGACCGGCGCAGCGAGTAGCTCCAGCGGTGGTCGCGGTCGGCCCGCATCGTCACCGGTGCGGTGGCTGCGCTGCCGACCACCCAGCCGAGCGCGGTGTCGAGGTAGACCCCGGAACCGGCGTACGCGGCGATGCCGCGGCCGACCTCTCCGAGGATGAGCCGGTAGCTGCTGAACTGGGCGGCGTCCGGCCCCCCACCCAGAGCGGTCACCGCACGGCGCGCGACCAGGCCGATCGACCTGCTGAAGGAGCGCCGGGGCTTGTCGGAGAGCCCGTAGACCACCCGCGCCCGTTCGCGCACCGCGACATCGAGCAGCGTCCCGAGGTAGGCCGGGTCGTGCTGCCCGTCCTCGTCCATGGTCACGATCCACTCACCGCCGGCCGAGGCCATCCCGGCCAGGGTGGCCGCGTGCTGGCCGAAGTTGCGGCTGAGCCAGACCGGCCGCACGAAGTCGTGCTCCGCGGCCAGCTCGCGGATCACCCGCGGTGAGTCGTCGGTGCCCCCGTCGTGGACCAGGATCACTTCGCCGATCCGGAACCGCAGCCCGCCGTCGGTGCTGGTCGGGTCGAGGTACGGGAGCAGGTCGCTCACCGTCTCGGCGAGACAGTGCTCGCCCTCGTAGACCGGGATGACGACGGAGATCACGTGGGTCGACACGTTGTCCGTAGGCGTGGCCGGCACGGCCGGGGAGGTCGACACGGACCGGACTATAGTCTGGGTGCCGTCGGCCCGAGGGGGTATCCAAGAGCCTCGCCCTGCTCCCGACGGGCCCACCCCGAGCCTCCCGACGACAGGACTGCGTTCCGAACATGCCCGACGACATGTCCCGCCCCCCGCGTACGGGGCTGTTCGGCCTGGTCGCCGGGCTGTGGGCGCGCCGCGAGGTCCGGTTCCTGATCGTCGGCGGCGCCAACACGCTGATGGCCTGGTTCCTGTTCGCCGGGTCGCACGCGATCCTCGGCGATTCGGTGCCCTATCTGGCGCTGCTGATCCCGACGTACGGCATCGGGATCCCGATCGCCTTCACCTCCCAGCGGGTCCTGGTCTTCGACACCCACGGCAACGCCTGGGTCGACTTCGCGCGGTACTGCCTGGTCCAGCTCAGCGCGATCGGGATGAACGCCGCCGTCCTCGCCTTCATGGTCGAGCTGCTCAACCTGCCGGTGCTGCTGGCGCAGACGGTCGCCATCGGAGTGGTCATCGTGCTGACCTACTTCAGCCACCTGCTCTTCAGCTTCCGGCGACCCGCGCCGTCCGGCGAACGGCTGCCGGAGGAGGTCTGATCCGGAGGCTCGGACGAGTACGGCGTCCGAAGCCGCAGGCTCACGCCGGCTTGGTCCCGACCAGGACGACGGACGAGCCGAAGGGCAGGTCGCGCTTGCGCAGCATCCGCTGGTCCCAGCGGCACAGCGCCATCAGCATCCGCTCGACCGGGGCCGCCACCACCGGCAGGCTCGTGTCCGGTTCCGGTCCTGCCTTCCGCACCTTCCGGAGCACCCGCTCCGCGGCGAACATCGGCAGGGTGCCCGCGAACATGTACGTGGTCCGCTCGACCTCGATCCCGGCCGCGGCCACCGACGCGGCCAGCCGCTTGCGGGTGTAGCGGCGGTAGTGCCCGGCGTCGACGTCGAACTGGGTCCAGGCCCACTGGTAGGCCGGGACGGCGAGGAACATCCGGCCACCGGGGCGAAGCACCCGGGTCAGCTCGGCCAGGGCCTGCCCCTCGGGCTCGCAGTGCTCGACCACGTCGAACGCCGCGACCACGTCGAAGACCTCGTCGGCGAAGGGCAGTGCCAGAGCGGAGCCGCAGACGTCACCGGGCCCGAGTGCGTCCAGGTCCACGTCGAGCGCGACCCGGTGGCCGCGCTCGCGCATCCAGGCGACACTCGGCCCGTCCGCGCTGCCGACGTCGAGGACCCGCTCGGGAGCACCGATCCGCGGTTCGAGGACGGTGCGAAGCAGTTCGGAGCGGGCGCGGTACCACCAGTAGTCGGGCTGGGCGATGGACGAGGAAGGTGCCTGGTTCAGATGACTCATGACGCGGTCAGCCTAGCCATCATGATTGACTCGGCCCAATGTCGATCTCCGTTGTCATCCCCTGCTACCGCTCCGCGGCGACCCTGCCCCGTCTCGTCGAGCGTCTGGTCCCGGTGCTCGCCGAGCACGGCGAACGCCACGAAGTGATCCTGGTCGTCGACGGGAGCCCGGACGACACCTGGGACGTCGCCGCCGCGATCGCCGCGTCCACCCCTGGCGTCCGCGCCGTGCGGCTGTCGCGCAATTACGGCCAGCACAACGCACTGCTCGCCGGCGTGCGCCTGGCCCGCTTCGAGACCACGGTCACGATGGACGACGACCTCCAGCACCTGCCCGAGGAGATCCCGACCCTGGTCGCGGCGCTCGCCAACGACGTCGAACTGGTCTACGGCGTGCCGCGGGTCGAGGAGCACGGCTGGCTGCGGAGCGCCGCGTCGCGCTCGGTGAAGATGGCGATGAGCGCCGGCATGAACATCGACGGGGCCAACGACATCAGCGCCTTCCGCGCGTTCCGGACCTATCTGCGCGACGCATTCGCCGGCCTGGTCAGCCCGGACGTGAACATCGATGTCGCGCTCTCCTGGGCCACGACGCGGGCCACCAGCGTCAAGGTGGAGATGGATGCCCGCGCCGAGGGCGCTTCGAACTACACCCCGAAGCTGCTGATGCGGCACGCGCTGAACATGGTGCTGGGCTACTCGACGGCGCCGCTGCGGTTCGTGATCTACCTGGGCATCGCCTGCGGCCTGATCGGCATGACCCTGCTCGGGGTGATCCTCTACCAGTACTTCGACGACCAGATCCAGGTCGCCGGGTTCACCACGATCGCCTCGATGGTCGCGCTCTTCTCGAGCGCCCAGATGGTCGCGATCGGGATCCTCGGCGAGTACATCGGCCGGATCCACCACGCGAACGCCGGCCGGCCGACGTACGTCGTACGGGAGCGCACGGACGCCGACGCGCATCCCGACCTGCCGCACTGATCCTCAGCCGGACAGCAGTCCCGGCCGGAGCACGTGCACGGTGGTGAACGTCGCGACCGGCTCGAACCCGTACCGGGCCCAGGCGCGTTGGACGCCGGTGTTGTGGGCCTGGGTGGAGATCACCACCGCGACGGCGCCCGACCCCGCGGCACGCTCCTCCACCCCGGCGAGCAGGTGCGGGTAGAGCCCGCGACCCTGCTCGGCCGCGAGGACCCCGGCGAGCTCGATCTCGACGTGATCGCCCTCGGAGCCGGTCGTCGCCAGCGCCACCGGGATCCCGTCGCGGCGCAGCACCAGGCCGCCTCCGGCCGCGGCGCTGGTCCGCGCCCACTCCTGGTAGCCGGCCAGCGCGAGCCCCGGATCGAAGACCGGGTCGGCGAGGTAGTGGTTGCCGTACCCGGCGAAGATGTCCGCCACCAGGTCGTCGACCAGGGCGTCCACGTCGCCGGTCCCGACGCCGTCCACGGTGAGGTCGGCGCGCGGCGAGGGCGTCCGGCCGGTGCCGGTGGGCAGTCGCCAGTAGGCCAGCTGATCGGCGAACAGCACGTGCCGGCCGGTGCGGAGGAGAGCGCCGAAGACGTCGATGCGGGAGGCCGGGTAGCGCAGGACCACCACGTCCGCTGCCGAGGGCGCGACCAGGCCGACGATCTCGTCGGTGGCGATCGTGCTTGCGTCCGGGACCAGCAGCCGTTCGACGTCCAGTCCGAACCGGGCGGACTCCACGGCCGAGGGCGCCAGCACCGGGGCGCTGTCGCCGAACAGGGCTTCCCAGCTCATCGCGCGACCTCAGCCGGCCGGCACGAACGAGCTCGCGGCGTCCAGGACCCGTTGCTGGTCGCCGTCGCCGAGCCCGGCGAAGAGCGGCAGCCGGACCAGCCGGGCCGCGACGTCCTCGGTGACCGGGCAGCCGCCGCCCGCCGTCCTGCCGATCCTGGTGCCGACCACCGAGTCGTGCAGCGGGACGTAGTGGAAGGGGGCCACGATCCCGGCCGCGTCGAGATGACTGATGAACGCGGTGCGGTCCTCGTGCGTCGGGAGCAGCAACTGGTAGACGTGCGCCGGGTGCTCGCACTCGGCCGGCACGGTCGGCCGGGCGACGCCGTGCGCGTCGGCCCATCCGGCGAGTTCGCGGTGGTAGCCGCTCCAGATCTCGTGGCGGCGGCCCTGGATCGCGTCGAACACGTCCAGCTGGGAACAGAGCAGTGCGGCCAGCAGGTCCGAGGGCAGGTAGCTCGAGCCGACGTCCATCCAGCGGTACTTGTCGACCATGCCGCGATAGAACTGGCTGCGGTTGGTGCCCTTCTCGCGGATCACCTCGGCCCGTTCGAGCAGCGCCGGGTCGTTGATCACCAGCGCGCCGCCCTCACCGCAGGAGACGTTCTTGGTGGCGTGGAAGCTCTGCGTCGCGAGGACCCCGAGCGAGCCCAGCTCGCGCCCGCGGTAGCGGCCACCGAGACCGTGGGCGTTGTCCTCGACCACGGCGATCCCGTGCCGGGCCGCGACGGCCAGGACCGTGTCCATCTCACAGGAGACGCCGCCGTAGTGGACGACCACGATCGCCTTGGTGCGGTCGGTGATCGCATCCTCGAGCAGGCGCTCGTCGAGGTTCAGGGTGTCCTCGCGGATGTCGACGAACACCGGGACCGCGCCGCGCAGGACGAAGGCGTTCACCGAGGAGACGAAGGTGAACGACGGGACGATCACCTCGTCCCCGGCCTCCAGGTCGAGGAGCAGCCCGGTCATCTCGAGGGCGTGCGTGCAGGAGGTCGTCAGCAGGCACTCGCCGCCGCCGACCAGCGGCCGCAGCAGTTCGGTCGCCCGTCTCGTGAACGGACCGTCGCCACTGAGCAGTCCCGAGGCCAGGGCCTCGGCGACGTACTTGGTCTCGCCAGGCGCGTGGAACGGCGTCGTGAACGGGATCCGAGTGTGTTCGCCCATGGCTCACACCCTAACGATCACTCGACGGGCAGGCCGAGTCCGCGTGCGATCAGGATCCGCTGCACCTCGGAGGTGCCCTCACCGATCTCCAGGATCTTGGCGTCGCGGTAGAGCCGCGCCACCGGGTACTCCTCCATGAAGCCGTAACCGCCGAAGACCTGGGTGGCGATCCGGGTCGCGGTCACCGCCGACTCGGTCGCGTACAGCTTCGCGATCGAGGCCGCGTGCTTGAACTCGGCGAGCGGAGCGCCGGCATCCTTCATCGCCGCCGCCTTGTAGGTCAGCATCCGGCTGGCCTCGAGCATCACCTGCAGGTCGGCGATCTGGAACGCGACCCCCTGCTTGCGCCCGATCGGCACTCCGAACGTGGTCCGCTCGCCGGCGTACGCGACGCAGTGGTCGAGGCAGGCCTGGATGCAGCCGACCGCCAGCGCCGCGATCGCGACCCGGCCGTCATCGAGGATCGCGAGGAACTGGGCGTACCCGCGGCCGCGCTCGCCCAGCAGGCTGTCCTCGGGCAGGTGCACGTCCTCGAAGGAGAGCGGGTGGGTGTCCGAGGCGTGCCAGCCGAGCTTGTCGTAGGCCTTCTCCGCGGAGAACCCGGGAGTGCCGGCGGGCACCAGCAGGGCGGAGATCTCCGCCTTCTCGGTCCCGTCGGAACCGGTCCTCGTCCCGGTACGGGCGGTGACCGCCACGACCGAGGTGATCGACGAGCCGGAGTTGGTGATGAACTGCTTGGAGCCGTTGAGGACCCACTCGCCGTCGGAGAGCTCCGCCCGGGTCCGGGTGGCGCCGGCGTCGGAGCCCGCGCCCGGCTCGGTCAGCCCGAAGCCGGCGAGCGTGCGCCCGGCGACCAGGTCGGGCAGCCAGGTCTGCTTCTGCGCCTCGGTGCCGTAGGTGAGGATCGGATTGATGCCGAGGCCGACGGCGGCCTCCAGGGTGACGCCCATCGACTGGTCGACCCGGCCGATCTCCTCGATCGCCAGGCAGAGGCTGGTGAAGCCGCCGTCCTCGCCGGTCAGCCCGGCGCCGCCGAACTCCTCCGGCGCGGTGAGGCCGAACAACCCGAGCTCGCCCATCTTGTGCACGACGTCGACCGGGAAGTGGTGTTCGCGGTCCCAGGCAGCGGCGTGCGGGGCGATCTCCTTCTCGGCGAAGTCGCGGACGGTGCGACGGAACTGCTCGTGGTCCTCGGACAACTCGAAACTCATGCACCCAGCATAAACCCTGTGGTTAACGATCGTTAACTGAGCGGAGGGGGAATTCGCCGGGTTCTCCAGGACCTGGATCAGACCCGCACCCGGCTCCCGGCACGCTCCGGGGACTGAGACCCCCCGCGAACGGGCGGCCCAGGCCCAATAGACTCCCGGAGGATTCGACCGAACTTCAGGAGTGAGCGTGCCCCAGGGATCAGCGCAGACCCGCCCGTTGCAGAAGGTTCTGATCGCCAACCGTGGCGAGATCGCCGTGCGTGTCATCCGCGCGTGCAAGGACGCCGGGATCGGCAGCGTCGCCGTGTACGCCGAGCCGGACCGCGACGCCCTGTTCGTGCGGCTCGCCGACGAGGCCTACTCGCTCAACGGCTCCACCCCGGGCGACTCCTACCTGGTCATCGACAAGATCATCGCCGCCGCCAAGGAGTCGGGCGCCGACTCGGTGCACCCCGGCTACGGCTTCCTCGCTGAGAACGCCCAGTTCGCGCAGGCCGTGATCGACGCGGGCCTGATCTGGATCGGCCCCTCCCCCGAGGCCATCGAGGGCCTGGGCGACAAGGCCAAGGCCAAGCAGATCGCGCTGGCCGCGGGCGCGCCGCTGGCCCCCGGCCTCAAGGACGCGGTCAAGGACGCCGATGAGATCGTCGCGTTCGCCTCCGAGCACGGCCTCCCGGTCGCGATCAAGGCCGTCTTCGGCGGCGGCGGCCGCGGCCTCAAGGTCGCCCGCACGCTGGAGGAGATCCCCGAGCTGTACGAGTCCGCCGTCCGTGAGGCGATCAGCGCCTTCGGTCGTGGCGAGTGCCTGGTCGAGAAGTTCCTCGACAAGCCGCGACACGTCGAGACCCAGTGCCTGGCCGATCAGCACGGCAACGTCGTGGTGGTCTCCACCCGCGACTGCTCGCTGCAGCGCCGGCACCAGAAGCTGGTCGAGGAGGCGCCTGCGCCGTTCCTGACCGACGAGCAGAACAAGCGCCTGTACGAGTCCTCGAAGGCGATCCTGCGCGAGGCCAAGTACGTCGGCGCCGGCACGTGCGAGTTCCTGGTCGCCGCAGACGGCACCATC